>CAYMGE010000017.1:0-80896 GCA_964389925.1 uncultured Ardenticatenaceae bacterium | reverse complement strand
CCTCAGCCTCGCTCTTCCTTTCGTGACGCTGTTTCTCTTATTTGAATGGTATTGGTTTTAACGTCCCGTTTGATCAACCGGATGCAGCCCAGCGGGCGTTGCAGACAGCGATAGACATGCAGGAGCGTTTTAACGAACGACAGGCGGAGTGGGCGGCGCGTTCAGGAGCTAATATCGGTTTAGGCATTGGCATCGATCAAGGCGAGGTTGTGATCGGGAATGTTGGCTCCCATCGTCGCATGAATTTGGCATTGGTTGGGGAAGCCGTCAACACAGCGCATCGCCTCGTGGACTTAGCAGAAGATGGTCAGATTGTGGTGTCCGAGAGCTTTCATGAGGAGATAGAGATGGTCTCGGCCGATTTTGTTGCCATCCGCGACATCTACATCAAAGGCAAACCCGAAACAACCGTTGTCTACTGTGCGAACCAGCGCAAACGCGAACTTATTCTCGCATAGGACTAAATTCCCATCAATTTCGGACAGTAGAATAATCTATCAAACTAACAGGTAATAGTAATATGTTATGCTATCTCTAGCTGTCTGTACCTTAACGGTTCTGGGTGGTTACTCTCTATGTTAGATGAACTGACAGAAAAGAACCTTATATTGTAAAAGTAAAAATAGTGAAGCTGTAAGAGGTAGCAATTATGTATCATTGGAAATTGGGTCGTTTTTTGTTAATTATCGCTATATGTAGCGTGCTGGCCCTAATAGGGCAACGTGCAAAAGCCGCACCTACTGCGACAACACAACTCCCCGTTGGTAAAACCGCATATAAGATCAAAGTTGATACGACAGGTATCCACGCGATCACATTTGAGATGCTCGAAACCGCAGGCATGAATGTGGCAACTGTCAATCCTACGAACTTGAAGCTCCTGCACAAGGGTGAGACGGTTGCTTATGAATGGGATGGCAACAGCAATAATGTCTTTGAAGCAGGTGAACGGATGTTGTTCTACGGCTGGGCATTTGATGGCTCTCGCCATGACGAACTTTTTGTGGACGAGAACTATTTTTGGGTTTGGGAAGATGATAGCGCAGGCGCACGAATCACACAGCAGCCCGCAGTGACGGGTGCAACTACGCCAATTAGCCACACGCGCCACGAGGTTGTTCACGAGGGGGATGCCTACTTCACATTGACCTATACCCCTAAATGGGACACGTTTGAGAATGAGGCGACACCCTACTATCTGGATCGGTTTTACATCACAAACCTGCCAAACTCACCACAAACAAAAAGCTATGAGGTTGCGCTACCAAATCCCGTTGATGACGGGTCGCAAGCCAGCTACGCGGTTGAGATGTTCACCGAACGCAGAGAGCTAGGTCATCTGATTGAGACACAGATCAACAGCCAGCCATCTGTCAGCGAAACTTGGAATTTTGTTTACAGTGGCAATGTTGAGCAAACGGTTCCAATGTCCGCTATCGCAGATGGCGCGAATCAGTTCCAAGTGACATTTGACAACATTGCAGAGACTGCACCTAGTTCAGGTTATGACCTAGCCTATTTGCGTGGCATCACGGTTAACTATGCACGTGCGCTGGTGGCAACAAATGACACGCTTGGCTTTGAAAAAACATCGGCCGGCGACTATCTTTTCACACTCTCTGGCTTCAGCGAGGCAAATGCGGCCAATTTGCGCGTTTGGGATATTACAAATCGACTTGTGCCAACTCAATTGCCGATCACGGCAGTTGTGCCAAATGGCGGCAGCAACCAGATTCAGGTTGGTGTCAATCAAACCGCCGCACAAGCCGCCTATTTTGCCACCAGCACGACAGACGTAATCGAACCAACGGTTGAGGCATACTTTGTGCAAGATTTGGAACCAGCAACGAACTCGGCCGAATGGCTTGCCATCACCCATCCGCTTTTCCGTACCGAAACGGAACGCCTCGCAGCCCATCGCCAGAGCTTTAGCGGTTTGACAACTCACGTTGTCAATAGCGATGATGTCATCAACCAGTATGGTTATGGCTATCCGCTGCCCGAAGGCATTCAATCATATATTCGTCACGGTTATGCTGATTGGACAGGCCAACAGCTCCAATATGTCACTTTGATGGGTATTGGCAGCATCAATGCCCGCGATTTCCGTTGCGCGACATGCAGCACAAACTGGCTTAAGGCAACCCATTTACTCCCAACAGACTTGATCTTTGAAGATCGCAGAATGGGGATTGTTGCCAGCGATCATCTTTTCTCAATGATGGATGATACCGACCTCAACCCAGATGTCGCAGTCGGCCGATTTGCCGTCGCCACTGTCGCTGAAATGAAGGCGATGGTCGATAAAGTTCTGCTCTATGAGGCGAATCTTGTCAATCAAACGCCCGAATCGTTTGAAGTGCTATTTGCTTCAGACAATCGAGATGGGGCTGGCGATTTTTGCCTTTCCAACGACGCAGTTATTGCAGATGAGGTTCCTAACAGCGTGCCTGTTGAACACTACTGTCTTGACGATTATCCAAATACGGATCAAGCTGCCTTCCATGATGATATTGTCGAAAAGATCAACAACGGTCTCGGCATTTTAAACTATCGTGGACATGGTAGCGTGCATGGATGGGGGTCTGGTGACGGTATTATGAGTGTCAATGACCAGGCCGCATGGCAAAATAGTGGGAATCCTATCGTGATTATCAGCGCAGATTGCCTCGACGGTCACTTTGCATGGTTGACGGATGGCGCGTTTAGCAACACGTTCTTACGTTTGGCTGAACGGCGTGGGACAGCCGCGCACTGGTCATCAACGGGACTAGGCTATGGTTTTGAGCATGATCGCCTGTTGCGTCACTTCTACAGTGGGATGTTTGATGAAGGCATCGGCCGCATCGGTGATCTAACAAATCATTCAAAGACGCTGTACAACAATGAAGGGTATAACGCGGCCGAGATGTACTCTTTCGTTTTGCAGGGTGACCCTGCCATGCTGCTCTATCCAACCGTCACCCCACAGACGGGGGATATTACGAGCGCACTTGGCTTACCAACTTCAGAGAACGTACAGGGCAACCCCGGCTCAACGGTAGAACAATCAATTAATATCATCAATCCCGGCACGGTCAGCGATAGCTACCGCGTGACAGTCACCATAGATGGCACGCCCACTGTGTTAACAACCGATACTCTTCCCCCACGTGGCAGCACCACACTCACCTTTGACGTGCCAATTCCCCCAAGTGCAGAGGAAGATGAGATCATCTTAGCAGACATTGTGATTATGTCGCTGTCCGACGGCAGCACAACGCATGAGCTGCAACTTCCCACAACAGTCGTGCTTGGCTCCCCGACCGCTGTAGGATTATCTGCTCAAAGCGCCAACAGCACGCTTGCTGGCCTGCAATGGATTGTGCTAATTACTGCGCTCATCACAACTCTTCTTTTCTGGCAACGCCGCAACGCTTTATAACCGTTCTGTAACCTTTTCTGAGTTTTAACTAAATAGAGCGAGGCGAACCATTGGGTTCGCCTCTTTGTATGCTACACTGCTAATTGTAAACGCGTTCATACATCTCCTTTTTGCGACTACCGATACAGGTCGACAGACAAAGGTCAAGGGTGCCTCCACGCTCTTGGCCTTACCTGTCGTTACGGCCCTGATGGTGAAAAATGATAGAATCCCACAACTGTTCAAATATGTACGAAGGCAAGAACACAATCAATTATGCAATGTAGAAATGGTATTCATAGCGTAGATAAAAAGACGTTGTGAATACCGTTTTTGTTTATACAAAATATACATCTTTTGGGAGAGCAATGATCATGTTAAACAGAAGTTTCATTTTTGTGTTGATAACGTTACTCACTATAGGCTCTGTCTCACAAATGGGAACATTACGGGGGGTATCGGCCGAAAATCAACCACTAACCTTGCCAATCAATGTCAAGACATTCAAGATTGTGGTAGAGGAAGAGGGCATCTATGAGATCAGCCAGCCAGAATTGGCGGCGGCCGGGATGGATGTCGCCAATGTAGACCCCGCGACGCTGACAATGATGCACAGGGGTGAGGCGGTGAACTATGACTTTATCGGGGACGGCGACGCGCAATTTGAAGCCGACGAGAAAGTACGTTTCTATGGCGGCCGATTCACCGACTCGCGCCATGAAGAACACTTCTATTTGAACTCAGTCTTTTGGCTATGGGCAGAGGGCAGCGGACCTCGTATGGAGATGGTCAATAACGACACCGGCAACCCAGTTGCCGCCCACTGGCCATCTTCAATTACCGTCGATCCGATGCTCTATTTCTATCCAACCTATACAGATCGCTGGCATAGTTTTGAAAATGAGGCAGATGCTTGGTACTGGATGAAATTCCGTAACGCACAACCGCAAACGATTCCGTTCGAGTTGCCAAACCCTGTTGCAAGCGAAGCTGGCGAGATGGTGGTTGAAATCACCTCATTTGCCGCGACGGATGTTTACAATCACGATGTGAAGGTTCAGATTGGCGATTCACCGATAACAAATCGAGTCTGGGACGGTGTTCGCAATGTGAACATTGTGAACACCATTCCAGCAGGGACGCTGGTCGATGGCGAAAATACAATTTTGCTCACAGGTGATACCCGTGACATTGATGGTAACCTTCGATATGATGAGTTTCACCTCAACCGGATTACGGTAGATTACAGGCGAGAGTTTGTGGCGGTTGATGACCAGCTAATTTTTGAGTATGACGGAACGGGTGGAACTGATTTTATGGTGAGTGGTCTATCGACGAGCAACGTGATTGCGTGGGATTTGAGCGATGTGCTAAAGCCTGAAAAGGTAGCGGTGGGGAGTGGGGATGTGAATGGTGGGGTGCTGCACTTCGGCCGAAATCTACCAAACAACGCAAAGTTCATCGTCACAACACCTGCTAATCTGCTTTCTCCAACCGATATTTCTGCTTACACGCCTGTAGATATTGAGCCAGCAGGTGGGGCTGAGTGGGTAGCGATTGCTCACCACACGATGCTAGCCGAGACACAGCGGCTGGCAACCCATCGCACCGCAACGAGCCATATATCAACTCACGTGGTGGATGTGGAGGATGTGTACAATCAGTTTGGTTATGGGTATCCAATTCCGGCAGCCATCAAAAACTATGCTCAGAATGCTTACGATAATTGGGCAACGCCAATCCGCTACTTGGTGTTAGTAGGTGATGCAACCCAGAATCCTGTCAAACTGCCCTGCTCAGAATGTACGTCAACGTGGAATAATAATTACCTCGATGAAGACACATTTGTTGTGACAGATTTGCGGTTTGAGGATCGCTTTTTGGGCTTGATTCCAACCGACCATACCTACACGTTGTTGGAAGGAAACGATGTCAAGCCTGATATTGCCGTCGGCCGACTCTCCTCGCGCACGGCCGATGAAGTGCGTATCTTTGTCGATAAAATCATCGAATATGATCAAAGCACGATGGTCAAAGAAAGCTGGACTCGTCGCTTCATTTTCTTGGCGGACAACCGCGATGCAGGCGGAAACTTCTGCTTCGAGAATGAACATGTCGCCTCTGACTTACCGACCGACTTTGCACAAACGGCTTTCTGCCTAGATGAATACGGTGGGGATTCATCACAAGCAAAGGGGCAAATGCGCTCTGATTTCTTTAATGAACTTGCCAGCAACAGCGCGGGTATCGTTAACTATCGTGGGCATGGCAGCATCACTGACTGGGGGTCTGGGATTGTCAAGCGTGAGGACTCAAATCTCTTTTTGAATATAGATCGGCCGACGGTCATCATCAGCGCGGATTGTCTTGATGGCAACTTTGTCTGGATTGGTACAACTGCCTTAAGCGAAACCTTCTTGCGACTTGAGGGGCGCGGGACGGCGGCTCATTGGGGGTCTTCCGGACTGGGTTATTCTAGTGAGCATACGGTGATGCACACAGGTTTTTACGAGGCACTCTACAACGGGAATGCACGCACAATTGGGGATGCCATACAGTTTTCCAAAACGCGCTACATCGACCTAGCCCAGCATGAATCAGAGGCGTATGGGTTTATTTTACATGGCGACCCTGCAATGCTGCTGCCATCGACGCAAGAAGCAGATGTTGCAACAACCTCAGAGACAAATAACCAAAGTGATGCACCAGCCGCTCAAGTCAGTTATGATGTGACGGTGACAAATCAAGGAACGGGGCAAGATACGTTTGATGTTTCGCTAGCAGGGAATGCGTGGGCAGCATCGGCCGACATCACAACTGTCTCACTTGCTGCCAACGAAAGCGCAACGGTGCGCGTGACTCACACGATTGCACCGACTGCACTGGCTGATGAAACAGATAGCATCACAGTGACTGCACGCTCGCGTTTTAACAACACCGTCTCAGACAGTACCACTTTGGAGACAACCGCCACGGCGGTTTACAGCGTGGCTGCAAGCGCAACTGTCACCTCAAAAGAGGGTGCCGGTCAAACAACTGTAACTTATGCCGTTGACATTGAGAACAAGAGCAACACCGCTGCAACATTTGGCATTACCGTCGAAGATAATCAGTGGACAGTTGATGCGCCATCTTCTATATCGCTTGAGATTGGTGAGACAAAGACGATAGAGATTTCACATGTTATCCCACTCCTGTTAGAAACAACAGATGATACTATGACTGTAATCGTGACGAGTTCGGCCGATTCATCCGTAACCGACAGTGTCACTTTAACAACATCAGCAGAGGTTTTTCAACTATTCCTGCCTGTTGTACGTAAGGCATCTAACTAACTTAACTTTGACAAACGATAAATAGCGTGAGAGATAAGGGTAACCCTTGTCTTTCACACCTCAAAACCATAACCAAAGGATTTCCATGATTTCAAACCGCTGGCTTACTTTAACGACTATCTTGGCTTTTAGCTTTATTCTGCTAACGACGTTGCACGTTGCCGCTCAAGACCGAGCAGTTGACCTTGAAGTATTTATTGTTGAACCAACTCAAGATGGACATATCGAACTATATTTTGAGACCGGTTCAGAGGAAAGTGCGGCCGAATTTTTCTTTGTGCGTGGCACATTACCAAACGCACCAGTCTTTACGAATCCCTCACCCAACGCTGCTATTACCATCACATACAATACAACGCCAACCCGTTTTATCACGGCGCAGGGTAATGCTGGGTCAGGCTTCATCTATGATGCGTTTGATGAAGATGTTGTAGAAGGTGAGCAGTATTGTTATATGCTTGTCGAACGGAAATTTAATGATGAGGTGGCCCACGATCTCAATAATATCCGTTGTGCGACAGTGGGCGACTTAGCATTTTCCGAACTTACCGTGACCGATAGCACAAAGAACGGGGATGCTGGCGCAATGATTACGCATACCGTTTTTATCACAAACGATGGCAATCGAGATCAGCAGTTTATCATCACTGTTCCAAATAAAGTTTGGGAAACACAGGTCACAAGCCCGATTGTTTTCATCCCGTCTGGCATAGGTATCGCAACCACGGTCAAAGTAATGATTCCCGCGGATGCGGCCGATGGCGCGAGTGACTCGGCCGAGATTCTAATTACACGTCAAGATAACGAAGGTGAACCACCTAACCTCCCGCCCTACAGTGTGACAACAACGGTTACGACTAAAGTTGGCGACGGTGAAGACGACAAATTCTTTATCTATTTACCCTTAATTCGCACAGAAAACTAACCACTACCAAAAACGAAGCTCTTATAGGGCTTCGTTCGTCCACTTTTACGCAGTTACCCCATTATTTCTCCCCAATACTGAAAATCCTGATTGTCTCAACACCTGCTTTCTGATACATTATCTCAGAACGTAGGCACTACTAAATCGCTCTCATGGGCGGGATTTAAGGCCTGATTAGGGAGATAAGCACATGACAGAAAGAACGAATCGGTTCAACTTTAGACGCATTTTTCAATTGGCGGTCGTACTCGTCATTGGCATAGTCATTTTGATGCTCATGTCGATGGCGGGCAACTTTTTCTACTTTTTCAGAACGGTTGAGGCGCAAGAGATCGGCATCCAGTTTCGACAGGGACGCATTCATGAAATTGTTGACCCCGGCGTGTACAGTGACTTTGGTCTATTTGTAAAGCTGGAGACGATTTCAACGCAGGCGATTTCATACCAAACACGTGATGAAGAGATCATTACCAAAGATAAGCAGCGAATCGGCTTGGTTGTGAGCGGCGATATTTTTCGGCCGACTGACAAGGACACCATTCGCAACTTGTGGGCGCAATATCGCGGCATGTACACGGGGGATGAAACAGCCGTCAATCGAGTCAACGACCTAACTCGTCAGTCGATGAAGGTGTGTGTCGGTGAGCGCACATTTGACAACAATATCATTGGCTCCGCACGTGACGAACTGCGTGAGTGCGTCGATACCGAATTGAACAAGCTAGCCTCGCGCTTTGGCTTATCGGTCGAAAACGTGGTTGTGCCAGAGGTGATTTTATCGGCCGAAGTCCAAACTGCCCTAGACGCAATTGTGCAGAGCCGCTTGCAGACCGAGAAGGCTGCCCAAGATGAGTTAAAGGCACAGGCGGAAGCAGCGGCCGAGCAAGCCCGTCAAGAAGGTGAAATCCGCGTCGCTCAGAGCCGTATCCAAGAGGAAACGCGCCAGCAAACGCAGTTAGCTGTCCTTGAGCAAGAGCGATTGGCTGCCCAGCTATCCCTCATTGAAGCACGCCGTAATAACGACCTTGCTGAAAAAGAGACCGAGCGTCAAATAATCGAAGCAAGCAAGGCCAATGATCTACTGGCCGCACAACTCGATGTTGAAATCAATAATGAGTTGGCTAATGCTGCTCGCGCAAAGGCAGAAGCAGAAGTCGCCTACGAGTCGGTTGTCGCAACGCTGTACGAAGACAATCCTTCTTATGTCGAATGGTTGATGGCACAGGCCAATGCCAGCGCACTTAACCCAACGGACAAGGTGATTTTCACGCCAGAAGGGACTGTGCCTAGCATCGTCTTACCAGGCCCGGGCATTGTTCCCACTGTGGACACGACACCGCCAACCGCTGATCAGTAACAAACACGCATGAGCGCAGTTCTTCAAGGAATGTCGCTCATGATAAAAAAAGTAGACCCACTGCTTGAGTGTGAATAAGAATAGGTTGTCCTTCATAGGGAACCTTGTTAAAGTTTGAGAAAGTTAAAAAACAAACGGGCTGAGAAGCCCGTTTTACGTTTTATGGATATTGCAAAACCATTTGTACAACCAACCATTCCGGGTTTTCGTCGCGTGCCCCGCACAGGCGTAATCTATGTGATGCACCGCGCCACACAGCGCGGTTTTGACTATGAAAATAAAGCGTGGGCAAATTTGGGTCAGGGGTCACCTGAGACGCTTGAACTGCCAGATGCACCGCCACGACTTAAAGAGTTGATGGCCCCTGCACCGACGCGCAAATATAGCCCTGTTGCGGGACAGATTGAATTGCGTCAGAAGGTGGCTGATCTCTACAACTATCTCTATCGCAAGGGAAAAAAGTCGCAATACACGTATGAGAATGTTAGCATTGCAGGCGGCGGCCGATTGGCATTGGCGCGATTAGCGGTCGCGTTAGACCATGTGAACATGGGGCATTTTCTACCCGATTACACGGCCTATGAAGAGTTGCTGTCATCCTTTAAGTCGTTTGTTCCGATGCCAATTTTGCTGGATGCGGGGCAAGGGTATCAATTATCGGCCGAAACCCTCCGCAACGAAATTCTCGGACGTGGCCTCTCAGCTCTTTTGGTCAGCAACCCTTGCAACCCAACTGGGCAAGTCACGCAAGATTATCGCTTGCGCGGGTGGGTCGAAGTGGCACGCGAAACAGACTGCTCGCTCATCCTCGATGAATTTTATAGCCACTATATTTATTCTAACGCGAGCAACCCATACAACATGGTCTCGGCCGCTCAATATGTCGAAGACGTTGAACGCGATCCGATCATTATCGTTGATGGATTGACAAAAAATTGGCGGTATCCAGGTTGGCGTGTGTCGTGGACGTTGGGGCCGAAGTCGGTGATCGAAACGATAGCCTCTGCGGGGTCTTTTCTCGACGGTGGCGCAAACCACCCCTTCCAAAACCAAGCGCTCGAACTTCTCGACCCAGAATACACCATTGCCGAGACAAAGGCGATCCAGACCGTTTTCAAGGCAAAGCGTGATTATGTGTTAGAGCGATTGCATGAGATGGGAATTACGGCCGATGCAACCCCCAACGGCGCATTTTATGTCTGGGCAAATCTCTCTGACCTACCTGCACCGCTCAATGACGGAATGAGCTTTTTTGAACAAGGGCTGGAGGAAAACGTCGTCACCGTGCCGGGTGTCTTTTTCGACGTGAATCCCGGTCAACGCCGCCGCAACTTTGCCCGCTACAAACAGTACTGTCGTGTCAGCTTTGGACCCAATATGGAAACGTTGGAACGTGGACTCAATGCACTTGAGCGCGTCATTGCAAAGTTTTGAAAGGTTAAATGTTAACAAGCACAGTGTTATCGCCAGTTTCCGCGTGGTATACTCGCCTTGACGATGCAAACGTCACAAGATTAAACTTAAGCAAGGTCAACAGTCGGTGATTGAAGTCCAAAATGTAACCAAAAGTTATCATAACGTTCCTGCTCTACGCGATGTCTCGTTGCGGATTAAGAAGGGAGAAGTGACGGCTTTATTGGGGCCGAATGGGGCAGGTAAATCGACGCTGTTCAAAATTATTGCGGGGTTGCTCAATCCAGATAAGGGGGCAGTGAAACCAGAGGGCAGTACTTGGCCGACGATGGCCTACAAGCCTGATCGTTTGCTTTTTCCAAATCGTCTCACCGTTCGCCAATATCTGCAAATGATGGCAAAGTTGAGCCCTCGACAGACAGATCACGTGCAAATTGACGAGAGCTTGCAGCGCGTCAACTTGACCGGAGCAGCCAGTAAAAAAATAGGCAACTTGTCAAAGGGGATGCGTCAACGACTTGGCTTGGCTCAGGTAATGATTGGCAACCCCTCGCTGCTGTTGCTTGACGAGCCATCAAATGGACTTGATCCCGATGGGCAACTAGAAATGCAGCAGCTAATCCGCGACCTGCATGCGGAGGGGTGTACCATTTTGGTCAGTTCCCATCAGCTGCACGAAGTCCAAAACGTTTGTAGTCAAATTGTGATTATTAATAGTGGGCGCATTCGCTATGTTAATAGCTTGGAAGAAGCACTGGCACTACGTCCACATGTCACCATTCAGGTGGATCGAGATTTGACTCCAATTGCCCCTTTGTTAAAACAGTTACATGAAGAGATTTCTATTGATGGCATGACGATTGAGATTGGCGAATCGGCCGTCGCGCACAGACGACGCATTTTAACAATGCTGCTCGGCGCAGGATATGACATTTTGACTATGGATTACAGCCGCATGACGTTGGGGCAACTGTATGCAGAGGCAGTAAGATGAATCAGCGCGTTTGGACATTGGCACGCTATCTATTTAGTGAGCTGACACGCTCAGTCACTGGGCTTTTATATATATTATCGGCCGCCGCATTTTGGTGGATCGCCTATAACCCGCGTGCAGGCCAAGTTCCGGAGCCAGATGCCTTTATTTTATTAGTTGGCATTTATGGGCTTGCGTTGGCCTTTCTAGCAACACTCTCGATTGCAACAAAAGCAAACAGTATTGAGAGTGCGCCATTTTTGCCGCGTTTGCCAAGCCGCGTTGAGTACTTGGCAGCGGTCTTGCTAGCTGTGCTGCTGTTTGTATTTGCAATTCAGGGCGTGCTTGGAATTGTGATTATGGTACAGCCAGCGGGGCCAGAAATGGGTTGGTTGGCATTTATGAACGTGTTGCCAGTGTGGATTTCGGCCGATATTTTCGCTACCGTCCTTGCCCTCCATGCCACCGATTTTGTCATGCGTGGCTGGTCACGAGTGGCTGTTTACGCGACGCTGGCTGCATTACTGTTTAGCCAAAGTATCGACACACGCGGCTTGCGTTGGATTTCAGATCGCCTCAACGGATTTGCATCCTTCTTGACGCGCCAACAGTTCAATGGCTTTGCTCAATCTGTTCGCAACGGTGCAAATTGGATGACGACAAATGGAAAAACATTTTTTGAAGAGACCGTCGGGTTTGTCTTTTGGCCATTTGAGGCGATTTCACAGGCAGCACAAAATGGTTTCTTTAGCCGCGCACAGGCACTCGCGCCTGCGATTTTGTTGCTGTATGCGACGATTTTGTTTATGTTGGCGGCCGATTTCTTTGCCACAAAAGATATGCAGTTGACCGAAGGCTAACGTTGATCGGACTTTAGTCTGCTCGCTCAAGCCCATGATTAACCAATTCCAACTTCTCGCCCACACGCCGCGCATCATGCGCGACCCCCTCAACTACCTCACAGATTTAACCAACACACACGGTGATATTGTTGAAATCGACGTAGCCGGCTTTAAGGCGTTCGTGCTGGCTGAACCAGCAGCGATAGAACACGTTTTAGTCAGCAACTTCCGCAATTACAGCAAAGAAACGCCACAGTTTGAGACATTCAAGTTTGTTGCGGGCGATGGATTGCTTAACAGCGATGGCGATTTGTGGCGACGACAGCGGCGGATTATGCAGCCGGCCTTTCATCGCAAAAAGCTTGCATTGCTGCTCGACGCAATGATCCGCTGGACAGCAAAACGGGCGGAGCAGTGGGCGCAAAAGTCGGGACAGGTTTTGCTGATCGAAGATGAGATGATGACGCTCTCACTGGAAATTTTGTGCGAGACGTTGTTTGGGGTTGAATTAAAAGCGAAGTCGGAGGCGTTGGTTCATACAGTTAATCGAACGCTCGACTACGTGATGTTTCGGGCGCGAATGCCGTTTGATGCAATTGATAGCGTCCCTCTCAAGATCGTGCGCGATTACAAGGCGAGCATGATTGAGGTCGATAACTTTGTCGATGCGCTAATCACGGCGCGGCGCACGAGTGACCATGACTATGGCGATTTGTTACAACTGTTGATTGATGCCACCGATGAGGATGGCAACCCGCTGTCTCGTGATATTATCCGCGATGAAATTGTGACAATGATTGTGGCTGGCTATGAGACTGTGGCAACGGGGTTAACGTGGACATGGTATTTGTTGAACAACAACCGAGCGGTCGTTGAGCAGGCGCGGCGGGAAATAGCACGAGTATTGGATGGGCGCGAGTTGTCGATGGAGACCTTGCGCCAATTAACTTATACGCAAGCGATTTACACGGAAGGGTTGCGGCTTTATCCACCGGCGTGGGTCATTTCGCGCAAGGCATTAGGTGAGGACGAGATTGCAGGCTTTTATGTGCCGGCGGGATCGCCCGTCATTATCAGCCCGTATGCGATGCACCACAATCCTCGCTACTGGTTTGGCGCAGAGCGATTTACACCTGAGCGTTGGCTGCCAGAGTGGGCAAATAAGCGGCATAAGTGGCAATATATCCCGTTTGGGGCGGGGCCACGTTTGTGCATTGGGGCGCGATTTGCGGAGATGGAAGCGGCCGTTATATTAGCAACCTTGCTGCCTAAGTTTGATGTTGAATATGCAGGCGAGAAAGAGCCGGGTATGGATGCGCTTGTGACCATTCGGCCGAAAAACCACATGCCAATGAGAATAAAAACTGTAGCATGAAAGAGAACGAAACACACAACATAGACCTCAGCGCACCGATGCCCTCTGCACCGATCCGCTTCAACGAGGATGGTAGCGTCGCGTGGGGAGATATGTGGGATAGCTATTGCGTTCTGGCGACGGCAGGTGGACCTGCCCATCGGGAGACGTTGCTACAAGCCTCTGACACAGTTGATCCAACATCGCACAAGTATCAGAGCGTGGTTGCAGAGTTGGTGCGGGGGGTGAAGGATGTGAGTGGGTTGGAGGCGCGGGCGGCCGATGAAGCTGGCTGGCTAGCGATTAAAACGGAATCGACCGGCATGGCAAACTGGCTAGCAGAGCAGATTGTCGCAGAGAACGTTGAGGCACGCGCCAAAGGGGTTGATTTGCTCGTTCCCGTTGCCGAACACTATACCCTGCAAGGGGAGATCAAAAACGTCATCACCGTTGTCGCAAAGACCTCACATTACTGGAAAGAACATTTGGCGAGCGAGGTCAAGCGAGCGATGAACATAGAGAATTTGTTTGCGGGTATTGGGCAGAAGTTGCGGGGGTTTTTCGGCCGAAAGTGAACTGACCGAGCACCATCGTAAAGCGTGTTTAGAATTTGAATTGACGATCCGCTTCCCCTTTCTTACAATCAATCTTTAACGAAAAAATAGCATCCATTATCGAGTTGCCAACTAGACTTGTTGGCAACTCTCTTCGATAAATGAACAAAATTGAACTTGGCATCATTGGTGGCAGTGGCCTCTACAATATGGCTGGACTGACCGACGTTGAAGAACGCACAGTTGACACGCCATTTGGCGCACACTCCGCCCCGCTTACGATTGGCACGCTACATGGTCGGCGCGTTGCCTTCCTCCCACGACATGGCAAAGGTCATATCTATTCGCCGACGACCGTACCATACAAGGCAAATGCCTATGCACTAAAGTCGCTTGGCGTAAAGTACGTCGTCGCCGTCAGTGCGTGTGGCTCGTTGCAAGAAGAGTACGCTCCCGGTCACATTGTCGTTCCCGACCAGCTTTATGACAATACAAAATTGCGTTCGTCATCCTTCTTTGGAACGGGATTTGTCGTGCATGTGGGGGTTGCTGACCCATTCTCGCCCGCATTGAGCAAGGCAGTTGCAAATGCTGTGCATGAAGTCGGTGGGACAGTGCATGAGGGCGGTACGTTTATCACGATTGAAGGGCCGCGCTTTAGCACACGAGGCGAATCAAACATTTTCCGCCAGTGGGGATGTAGCATCATTGGGATGACCACAAGCCCTGAAGCCTACTTGATCCGCGAAGCTGAGATGGCTTATGCGTGTATGGCGCACGTGACCGATTATGATGTCTGGCACGAAAGCGAAGAAGCCGTCACGGTTGAGATGATCATCCAAACGGTCATCCAGAACACAAAAGTGGCTCAAAATGGCATTAGCCAACTAGTCAAATCAATGGCTGAATGGGCGGCCGAAATGCCAGCCCACTCAGCCCTAAAAGATGCGTTTCTCACAAGTGCGATTGATGAAGAAGAACGAGAACGACTGTCTCTTTTAGTGGGAAAATATACCCAGTAAGAAAAATGCTCATCGTGACATCAAAAAACCCCATACGTTGCACGAACGTACGGGGTCTTTTGAGTGGATAAACGGGTTGCTCAGACCGGTTTATTTAATAAACAGCATTTCCTGATAGGTAGGGAGTGACCACATGTCGTCGGCAATGAGACCTTCTAGCTCGTCCACGGTGCTGCGGATAGCGAGCATTTTGGGCAGCACCTCATCACGTGCGAAATCCGCTTCATGGATTGAACCAGTCATAGTTTCAAGCGTATCGAGGTCTTCTTGCAAGGAGCCTGCCAAGCCAGCGATACGATTTGAGAGAGAGCTTTCGATACCGATTGTCTCGGCCGCATCCGCTAACTCAGCCGCATAGCGCACAGCAGCTGGGAAAATAATCGTGCGACCCATCCGCAACACAACGTTTGCCTCGACCTCAACAGACATCAAATACTGCTCAAGGAAAACCTCATAGCGGCTGTGTGTCTCTTTTTCGCTCAGAACGTTGTATTTGCTAAACAGTTCAACGACCTCGTCGCTGGCGATGACAGGGAGCGCGTCGGCCGATGTCCGCAAATTTGCCAATCCACGCTCTTCTTCCGCATGTTTGTGCCACTCATCTGAATAACCATCACCATTAAAGATGATACGCCCATGCTCCTGCATAATACCCTGCAAGATCGCGGCCGGCTCTTTCCCAGCTTCCATCTCGCCAGAGATGTAGTCGAGCGACTCGGTCAAAATTGTGTTCCAAATCGTCAGTGGCCATGCAATTGTTTGCGAAGAACCGACAGCGCGGAACTCAAATTTGTTGCCTGTGAAAGCGATAGGGCTAGTGCGGTTGCGGTCGCCAGAATGTTTTGGCAACTCTGGCAATAGGTCAACACCCAACTGCATGACCTCCGCTGGCAATGAGGAGGTTGCCTCACCTGCATTGAGGAACTGTTCAAACACGTCTGACAACTGGTCGCCCAAGAAGATCGACATGATGGCAGGTGGTGCTTCGTTTGCACCCAAGCGATGATCATTGCTTGCTGAGGCAGCAGAGGCACGCAACAGAGGCGCATACTTGTCGGTTGCCCGAATCACTGCACCACAAAATATTAGGAAGCGCAAATTGTCGTGTGGCGTGTCTCCTGGTTCGAGTAAGTTACCAACACTACCGTTGCCCAATGAGAAATTGAGATGTTTGCCTGAGCCATTGATCCCCGCGAACGGCTTTTCATGGAGCAGCACTGCCATACCGTAGCGTGCCGCGACTCGACGCAACATCAACATAACCAACTGTTGGTGATCGGCCGCCACGTTGCCCTCTTCATAGACAGGTGCAAACTCAAACTGGCCGGGTGCAACCTCGTTGTGACGTGTTTTGACTGGCACACCGAGCTTGAACAGTTCGCGCTCGACATCCATCATGAATGACTGCACACGCTCGTTGATCGCCCCAAAGTAGTGGTCATCAAACTGTTGTCCCTTTGCTGGAGCCGCCCCGACAAGCGTGCGTCCGGCCACGTAGAGGTCAGGGCGCGCATAGTAGAACGCCTTATCCACGAGGAAGTACTCTTGTTCTGGCCCTGCTGTGGAAACGACAACTGTTTCGTCATCATCACCGAGCAAGCCAAGCAAGCGACGCGCCTGTACGTCGAGAGCCTGCATCGCACGCAGCAGTGGCGTTTTCATGTCCAGTGCTTCACCTGACCATGAGACAAAAGCAGTTGGGATGCAGAGCGTTGCGCCGTTGGTGTTTTCGATAAGGTAGGCGGGGCTAGTTACGTCCCATGCTGTATAGCCACGCGCCTCATGTGTTTGGCGCACGCCACCGGTTGGGAAGCTAGAGCCGTCGGGTTCGCCTTGGATTAACAGGTCGCCAGCAAACTCGGCAATTGTGCCACCGTCGTTGGGGTTGTAGAAAGAGTCGTGCTTTTCGGCCGAAATCCCCGTCAACGGATAGAAAACATGCGTAAAGTGAGTCGCGCCGCTCTCAATTGCCCAATCCTTCATCGCAGATGCGACTGCGTCGGCAACCGAACTATCGAGCTTACCGCGTGTCTTAATCGTATTTTTCAGCGATTTGTAAACACCCTTTGGCAGACGCGCTTTCATTGTCGCATCATCAAAAACATTGGCGTTGTAGAGGTCGCCTGTGTTCACCATCCGAAAGTCTGTCTCCATCGTCTCATAGTCTGAAACGACACCAATTGCGTCTAAACGAGCTTGATTTCCACTCATGATAATTCTCCTAATTTGCGGGGTGAGCTTTCCCACAGAGTTGTTATGCTCTTGACAACGAAAAACGCTTCCACACCAACACAAAAAAAAGCGTTGGCGGGAAGCGTCTTGGCTTCAAGATATTTTCTTTATATGCCCCCAATTCTAACGAGGTGCATCAAGCGTGGCAAATGATCTAGGTAACAATTCTACGTGCGTTCAGATTGTGCAAATTATCCAAAACATTTACGGGGGAAGCTCTCTAGCGTAGAAATGAATCAAATAGCTCGACAAGCTGATGGGAAATTAGATCGAGGTTGAATGCTTGTGACACTTTTGCGCGTCCATTCTTGCCTAACTGAGTGGCAAAATCGGGGTCATCCAAGATGCGCTCAATGGCATTGGCGAGTTGTTCAGAATCGCGTTCTGAGACGAGCAAACCGCTCACGCCATCCTCGATGAGTTCGGGAACACCGCTGACTGTGGTTGACACGACGGGAACCTGCATCGCCATTGCCTCCATCAGGGCGACGGGAATGCCGTCGATGTCGCCATTGCTGGCTGTGACACAGGGAAGCACAAACACATCGGCACTGTTGAGATAGTCGCGGATTTGTTCTTGCAGATAGCGGCCGGGTGTGCTGACGACATCCTGTAACTGATATTTGGCAATCATGTCTTGCAGGAGAAACCATTGTTCTCCTCCACCAGCGATGGTGCAGCGAAACTCTCGGCCGCGCCCGCGCAAAATATGACATGCCTCGACCAGCACAGGCATTCCCTTGCGTTCGGCGAGACTGGAAAGGTAGACGATGTGCGGCGTTTTTTCGGTCGTCACAGGTCGATTCGGCACAAACGTTTTGGGCGAGATGCCACAGTGAACGATGCGGAATTTTTCACGCAGGTTGGGGAGGTCAGGCGCAAATTGGAGTAGGAAGTCACGGCTGTATTCGGAGATAGAGATGATGAAATCGGCAGCTTCCAACTTCTCTCGCAAAATCAACCGATCCGTGAAAATGTTGTTGTGAACGGTGAAGCTATACCCAATGCCCAACAGCCGCGAGATCGCCAGTCCAATCGTTGCAGCGTTGACAGAAAAATGGGCATGGATGTGCGAGACTCCCTGCTTTTGTGCCTCACGTGCGAGGTAAACACCGCCCATGAAATGCCCAAATGTACGCTTGCGATTATCCCAGCTTTCACCACGCCGTGTCATCATCTTTGAGAGCGTGCTGAGATAGCGAATTGGGTGGCGCAGGATGAAATAGAGGTGGGCAAAGAGGAAGGGAACCCATTTGAGCGGGAAAACATAGCTTGTGGAGGCCATCAGGGGGCGGGATTCGGCCGATAGATGTTTCTCATCTGGCGTGCGATTTGCCAGCGTGACGACATTGAAGCCATGCTCTCGCAGTGCCAACACCTCTCGATAGACAAACGTTTCAGTCAGATAGGGAAAAAATTGCGTCACATACGCAATCGTCGGCTTGGTTACTTCGGCCGTCTTTGTTCTTGGCATCCTTTGGGTATCCTCAATTGTCCAGCTAGTCACACAACCTCCGCATTTTTATATTCGATCAGCTTGCTTTCCCGCGTGCGCCAAAAGCGCAGTTGTCCAACAAGGTTTGCCCATTTGCCAATCACGGTAAAAATGGCATAGATGACAGAATGACGCATCGGGTCGCCAATACCGCGCCGCCAGCGATAGATACGCCATGCCAAAACAACGTAGAGCAGTAGTAAACTCAAACTCAATCCCGCTGTGAATGGAATGCCAACGATGGCAATAAATGGCACAATTGCAGCCCATAGCCAAATGCTGAATGACTGGCGCACGTTGTACTTCGCATCGCCGTGCGTGTAGGCACTTTGGGCATAGGCACTGCCAGCCCGCACGTTGCGCGTCCACCACTGCGAGAAGCGCGTCATTGCGGCGTCGTGGCGCGTCATCTCTGCATCAATGCGCCAAACTTGCCAGCCGTAGCCGCGCATCCGAAAGCACATCTCAGGCTCTTCGCCGGCCGCAAATGATTCATCAAAGCCGTTGACCTCGCGTAGCGCGGCAACCCGCATCAGCGCATCGCCGCCACAAGCGTCGGCACGTCCAATAGGTGTATTCCACTCCATGTCGCACTGCAAATTATAAATAGTCGCTTCGGGAAAACGTTCACGTCTTCTGCCACAGACGACCGCTATTTTCTCATCCTCCGCCATTTTCGCCAATGCGTGCATCATCCACGACTCATCTAAAGTGCAATCACCGTCAATAAATTGGATAAATTGTAAATTGTAGTTGGCGAGAAGGTGACAGTAGCCGGCATTTCGGCCGCGTGCCGCAGTGAACGGGTGATCAGCCGTCAGCTCAATAACGTCGCACCCCAGCGATTGTGCGAGCGTAACGCTTTGATCGGCCGAGCCAGAGTCAACATACACGACCCGCGCCGCTTGTGGCAGCACAGATTGAATACACGCCCGTAGACGCTCGCCTTCGTTGCGGCCGATGATAACGACCCCTGTTTGTTCTATGCTCATCAGTGACTTTAGCGAACAGTTTGCTTACTGCTCACGTTCTTTTTCCCATTCCCACACACGATCACGTGTTACAGACCTAAAATTCTTGCAGGTTAATTCTACGCCAAGCCAGTTGCCCAAGATAGCTAAATCTGCATCAAAAATTTGTTCGAGTTGTAAGATGGAGTCGGCCGAAAGTTCAGGCCGTTTTTCCATCCGCCACAATGCCTTAACGCGCTCACGGAAGCTCGGTGGAATCAATCGCGTGCGAATCGTGCTGAGAATGGGCGCATTGACAATGGCATCGCGCAGCGGATTGACGCGCATACGCTCGCTGCTGACGTTGCGCTGCTGATCGCTATTGTCCCAAACGGGCTTTCCATCATAGCCCAAAAAGCGACAAATGCGTTCGAGTGCAATTTGTGGATGGGTATGCAGATGGTCGAAGAAGACGGGAAGAACACGCGCCTGTCCGAACTGGGCAAAATAGGGTTGTAGTTGCATCGTGTACTTTGAATAGGCGATTAGTTCAGGGTGGGCGTGAATGGCTTCGTCTATCGGCCGATCAATTTCCCGCTCTGTCCACTGATGAATATATTGCGACACCAGCCTGTCAATCGGATGACGCATCACGTAAACAAACTTCGCGTCTGGCACATGCTTCGCAATTCGCGCAATCGTCTTTGGGTAGGTCGGTAGCTTCGCGTAGTGAGTCGTCGATTCACCGCAAATATCGCTTGACTGCGCGTCTGCAAACAAGTTTACATACCATTCAATCCCTTTTGCATAAACAGGGTCATCGCTAAAAAAATACGGCTCTTTCGGCGTACACATAAAAAAGCCATCTTGCCGCGCCAACTGCTCATGTAGCGTACTCGTCGCGCTTTTCATCGCGCCGATAATCATAAAATCAGGTTGTCTCATTACTCACCATATCCCGGTCATCTTTGCCACTCTCCATTATTTCGCAACCGTGCCATATTGTAAAGCAAATATGAGCTGGTGCCTGATTTGATGGCGAATATGTCAGGCGGGAGTAAGAAGATTCGGTTAAGGTTACGATGGTTGAGGTTGCCCCTACATGGTTCTTATTTGACGTGACTGATTCCCTTTGATACCATAAACGAAGAGGGTGGTTAGCACTCTTTGTGCATGAGTGCTAGCACAAGTGGAGATTAACGAAGCCAAGAGTTTGCGAAGATGCAACTGTTGGCATTTTTGAGCGTCATGAGCAGGTTATCCGATAGACAAAAACACATTTTAGGGCTGGTCGTTCGCAACTATATTGAAGGCGGTACACCAATTGGCTCCAAGACGTTGGTCAGACAATATCGGCTTTCGGTCAGCTCTGCCACTGTTCGCAATGAACTATCGCGTCTGACCGATGCGGGATACGTTGCCCAGCCACATACATCTAGCGGGCGCATTCCGACCGAGATGGGGTATCGCTACTTTGTGCAACGGCTCGTCAGCGAATTTGAGCTGCCTTCACTGGAACGACAGACGATTCGACACCAATTTCATCAGGCACGCATTGAAATGGAGCAGTGGATGAAGCTAGCAGCGGCCGTTTTGGCGCATACATCTCAAGGTGCTAGCTTTGTAACGGCTCCGCGTGCGCGGTTTAGCCGCTTTAAGCACGTCGAGTTGATTTCAACGCGAGATCGACTCGTGCTGATGATCTTGGTGCTATACGGCGGAAACGTGTCACAGCAGATGTTGACATTGGCAACCCCCTTGCCCCAACCACGTTTGAGCGTCGCTGCCTCAACGATCAATGGTCGCTTTGAGGGGCGTAATTTAGACGAGATAGAGAGTACATCTAGCGGACTAGATGAATTAGAGCAGGACATCGTGCGCTTAGTCACGGACATTATGCGCCGCGCCGATGCACGCGCCATAAGCGATATTTACCGCGATGGGATCGGCAACATTTTAGATGACGATGGCACGCGCCAAGCGGTGCGCGTCTTGGAAGAGCAGAGTTTGCTAACGGACGTTCTCAGCGATGCGCTGGGTGAGGATGCAAATGGGGTGCAGGTGATTATCGGCGGCGAAGGTCGTTGGGAAGAGCTAAAGCACTGCACAATGATTATGTCCCGCTATGGGGTAGGTGATGATTTGACGGGTGAAGTTGCCGTTGTAGGGTCGATGAGAATGCCCTATGGTCGCAACATCTCGGCCGTCCGCTACGTCGCCGACATCATGAGTGGATTTGTACAAGAATACTATACAGAGAAACATTAGACAGTGAATTTTACTGTCAACTGTTTACTGTTTTTGAAACACGAGGTTGCGAAACGTGTCTGACGAAACGATTAAGAATGAAGAACAATTAGAGGCTGTAGAAGCAGCAACGACCGATTCAGTTGAGGAGACCGAACCGACGCTTGCAGAACAGTTGGTAGCGGCCGAAAAGAAAGCGCAAGAGAATCTGGAAGGCTGGCAACGGGCGCGGGCGGAATTTGCCAATGCGCGTAAGCGGTTTGACAAACAGCGGCTTGACTCACGCATGAATGCGCTAGTTGAGATGGCGGGCAAGTTACTGCCCGTTATCGACGATTTTGACTTGGCGTTCCAAAACGTACCAGATGAGATTGCGTCGAGCGATTGGTACGGCGGTTTGGAGCTAATTCCACGTAAGCTAAACACGATTTTGGAAGGGATTGGAATCGAGCGTATTGAAGCGGTTGGACAACCGTTTGACCCGAATCTACACAACGCGATCATGCAGGAAGAATCGGCCGATCACAAATCGGACACCATTATTAAAGAATTTCAGGCTGGCTACAAAATTGGTGAGCGCGTTGTGCGCCCGTCAGTTGTTGTCGTTGCAGCATAATAATAGAAGAAGTGATTAGTGACTAGAAGCCACTAACCACTAACCACTAACTATGAGCAGAATTATCGGTATTGACTTAGGAACAACCAACTCCGCAGCGGCGGTGATGGAAGGCGGCGAACCAACCGTCATTACGAATGATATGGGTGGACGCACCTTTCCGTCGATTGTGGCGGTCAACCCGAAGAATGAAGAACGCCTTGTTGGGCTGGTCGCCAAGCGTCAGGCAGTTGTTAATCCAGAGAACACTATTTTTTCGGTGAAGCGGTTTATGGGTCAAAAATTTGACTCGGCCGAAGTGCAACGCGCCATCGAGTATGTCCCCTACCACGTCAAAAAAGCCCCTAATGGCGACGTGCGCGTGCGGATGAATGACCGCGAATACTCACCACCGGAGATGTCAGCGATGATCTTGCAGAAGATCAAGCAGGATGCGGAAGCCTATCTAGGGCAACCCGTCACTCAAGCCGTCATCACTGTACCAGCCTATTTCAACGATAATCAGCGGCAGGCGACGAAGGACGCAGGCAAAATTGCTGGTTTGGAGGTGTTGCGTATCATCAACGAGCCGACTGCTGCATCACTCGCCTACGGAATCGGCAAAGAAGATGATGAAATTATCGCCGTCTACGATTTGGGTGGTGGCACGTTTGACATCTCAATTCTTGAGGTAGGCGATGGTGTTTTTGAAGTCAAGGCAACCAATGGTGATACCTTTTTGGGTGGTGATGACTTTGACCGCGTGATTATTGATTGGGCGGCTGATCAGTTCCAAAGAGAGCATGGTATTGATTTACGGCAAGATCGCCAAGCGTTGCAACGTCTGCGCGAATCGGCCGAAAAAGCCAAAATTGAACTCTCAACCACGATGCAAACGGAGCTGAATTTGCCATTTATTACGGCCGATTCATCCGGGCCGAAGCATCTCAACTATACACTCTCGCGCTCAAAACTAGAGCAGATGGTTGAGCGTCTCGTTCAACGCACGATTGAGCCATGTCGTAAAGCATTAAAAGATGCAGATGTCTCCAAAGGGGAAATCTCACAGGTTGTTCTCGTTGGCGGCATGACACGGATGCCCGCCATTCAGGAAGCGGTCAAAAAATTCTTTGGCCGGGAGCCGCACAAAGGTGTGAACCCTGATGAAGTTGTGGCTATTGGTGCGGCGATTCAGGCTGGTGTTCTCGGTGGTGATGTCAAGGACGTGTTGCTCCTCGATGTGACCCCGTTGACATTGGGAATCGAAACGCTCGGTGCGGTTTCTACGCCGTTGATTGAGCGCAACACAACCATCCCGACACGCAAAAGCCAAGTCTTCTCAACCGCCTCTGACCAGCAAACGCAGGTCGAAATTCACATTGTGCAGGGTGAGCGGCCGATGGCGATGGATAACAAAAGTCTCGGCAAATTTGTGCTTGATGGTATTCCATCTGCTCCACGTGGTGTCCCACAAATTGAAGTGACTTTTGACATTGATGCAAACGGCATGTTGAACGTCAGCGCAAAAGATAAAGCAACAGGCCGTGAGCAGGCGATGCAAATCATCCCGTCGAGTGGCCTGAGTGATAGCGAGATTGATCGCATGGTCGAGGAGGCAGAGCGCAACGCATCGGCCGATGAAGCCCGTAAAGCGGCTGTCGAAGCGCGTAACATGGCGGACACCTCCATCTATAGCGCAGAAAAATTCTTGCAAGATAATGGCCAGACGGTCGATGAAGGTCTGAAAGCCCAAATACAGAGCGAAATTGACAACGTGCGCTCAACGTTGGACGGCGGTGACGGAGAGCAGATGAAAGCCGCAGTCGAAAAGTTGCAAGCGGTCATCCAACAAGCAGGTGCAGCGATGTATCAGCAGCCAAATGGTGAGCAACCAACCGCAGGGAATGACGCGCCAGACAGTGGTGAAGACGTTGTTGATGGTGAGTTTAGTGAAGCATAGATGATTGAAAAGGTCGTCAGTAATCGGTATTCAGTCCATAGTGACTGAGTACCGAACACCGAATACCCTAACATGGCAAAACAAGACTACTACGAAGCCCTCGGTGTTTCACGCACGGCTACGCCGGCCGAAATAAAAAAAGCATTTCGCAAACTAGCACGCAAATATCATCCCGACGCGAACAAAGACCCCGGTGCGGAGGAAAAGTTCAAAGAGATCGGCGAGGCATATGAAGTGCTTTCTGATGATCAAAAACGAGCGGCGTACGACCGCTATGGTCACGCGGCGTTTGATGGCGGTGCGGGTGGCTTTGGTGGTTTTGGAGCCGGTGGGATGGAGTTTGATCTCAACGACATCTTCGAGGGCATCTTTAGCAACTTTGCTGGCGGAGGCGCACGTCGCCAGCGCAGGCGCGGGCCTCGGCGTGGCGCAGATATGCGACATGATGTGACGATTGAATTTGAAGAGGCCATCTTTGGCATCGAAAAAGAGATCGAAATCACACGCCCCGAAGAGTGCCAAACATGCGATGGTTCAGGTGCTGAACCCGGCACAGAGCCGAGCCGCTGTCAGCACTGTAATGGTTCGGGCGAAGTGCGCCAAATGCAGCAAACGCTGTTTGGCTCTTCTGTTGTTCTGACAGCTTGCCCTATCTGTCAGGGTGCGGGGCAGATCATAGAGAACCCTTGCCACACTTGTAGCGGCCGCAAAATGGTGCAGCAAACGCGACAGTTGAGCGTCAAAATTCCACCCGGTGTTGATACAGACACCCAGATTCGCCTGACAGGTGAGGGCGCACCGGGTAGCGGTGGTGGGCCTGCGGGCAATTTATATGTTGTCATCAACATTCGGCCGCACAAACACTTCCAGCGTCAAGGCAACGACATTATCCTTGATCTCGACATCACCTTCCCACAAGCGGCACTTGGCAGCGAGATCATTGTCCCGACCGTTGAGGGTGAGGACACGATGCGAATCCCACCCGGCACCCAAGCGGGCAAGATGCTGCGCCTGCGCGGTAAGGGTGTGCCATTTTTGCGCGGTGGTGGACGTGGTGACCAAATCGTTGTGATAAACATCGCCGTACCGCTGAAGTTAACGGCCGAGCAGCGGGATCTTCTTGAAAGACTGGAAGAAACGATGGATAGCAATCCAGTCATTGCACACCGTGAAAAGGGATTCTGGCAATCGCTGAAAGATGCGTTTTTAGGCTAATGGGCTGGGTCGAAATAAAAGTAACCGCGCAAAATGAGCGCGAGGCGGAAGCTGTAGCACATCTGCTACAGCTTTTTGCCTTAGAAGGCGAGTGGGTTGCAACGGAGCAACTAGGCGACCAAAACGATGTGCGAGCCGATGCGATGCTGTCAGAAGTGATGGTGAAGTTAGCGATTGATAGTGAGCGCGATGACAAAGCATTTCGGCAAACGATTGTCGATAAACTTCGCAAACACGGTTTGCCGGACGCGACATTTCACCAAGTTGATGAAACAGAGTGGGCGACGGCGTGGCGGGCGAACTTTCACCCAATAAAAATTGGGAGGCGGTTTTGGATTCGGCCGAGTTGGGAAACGATAGAAAGTGATCCTACCGACCTCGTCATCACGCTCGACCCTGGCAACGCCTTCGGCACTGGCACGCACGAAACAACACAACTCTGCCTTACCCAGATCGCCCAGTATGTCAAAGACGGCGACAGCGTGCTAGATTTAGGCTGTGGATCGGGCATTCTCGCTATTGGTGCAGCCATGCTAGGCGCGTCACCGCTCTTAGCGGTTGACATCGATGCTGATTCCGTTGTAGCGACACGTGAAAATGCACGGATCAACGGGATGGGCGAGAAAATAGTTGTGAAGCAGGGTAGCTTGGATGTGGTTCGTCAGCGTGGTTGGGACGTGTTGGTCGCCAACATTCTGGCACCGACTCTAATTAAGATGCTAAAAGAGAAGCAACTTCTCAGCTATGTTGCACCAGATGGGATTTTAATTTTGAGTGGAATTTTGGGGGTGCAATCGGCCGAGCTTCAGCAGGCCATTCATCACGCAGGGGGAACCTTACATGCTGAAATTGTACAGGGCGATTGGATAGCTCAGATTGTCAAACACTCAAAATGAAAACCAGCCACGATTGGCTGGTTTTCACAAGGTCGTTTAACGCTGCATCTGCTTGCGGTAACGCCACGTGATGCGACCACGTGACATATCATACGGTGTCATTTCCAGCCGCACGACATCACCCAATAAAATACGAATATAGCGTTTCCGCATCCGCCCTGACAAATATGCCAAAACCTTATGTCCGTTCTCAAGCTCCACCATAAACTGTGTGTTTGGTAATGCTTCTATAACGGTTCCTTCGACCTCTAATTTTTCTTCTTTTGCCATTTAAGCCTTAATTTCCTCAGAGGCATTCAACTCTGATCAAATACCCTTATCTGCCACGTTAACTTCTTCATTTAACTCAGCGGAACTTTCAACAATGCTTACTGACTCATCATGCGTTGGGGCTGCCTCTTCAACAACGGCTTCTTCTTCGTCCCCTTGACGAGTCATCCATTCAATCTGCTCATTGGCAGAAACAGCTTTCAAACTTAGGCGAATACGCTGGCGGTCATCGTCAACGGTGAGAACACGCAATAAATGACGCTCACCTTCTTGAACGATTTCACGCACATCTTCAACATTCGAGCGGGATAGTTGTGTGATGTGCAATAATCCTTCAACACCGGGTTCTAGCTCGACAAACGCGCCATAGTCGGTAATGCGAACGATTTCACCCTCAACTAGAGTATTCTCTTGGTAACTCTCATGGATGTTGTCCCATGGGTTTTTGATGAGCGGCTTGCGGCTTAAGCTGATGCGTCCCTGTGCTGGATCAACACGCAGCACCTGTACTTCCAGCTCGTCGCCTACCTTAACAATCTCACGAGGATGATCGACGCGATACCATGCTAGTTCAGAGACATGTACCAACCCATCTGCGTGACCAAGATCAACAAATGCACCAAAGTCACGAATGCTGCGAACACGTCCTTTCAGGATATCGCCTACATTGATTGAGCGCATGAACTCTTCACGCTTGGCAGCATCCGCTTCACGTTGGCCTTCACGTTGTGAAAAGACAAGACGGCGACGCTCTTTGTCAACTTCAATCACTTTGACAGGGATCATCTCACCGCGCATTTTCGCCATGCGGCTCTGACGCTCAGGGCCGTCCATGTTGCGGCTAAAGCCAGAGACTTGCGAGAGCGGAATGAAACCACGCAGACGACCATAAGGCGCAATTAATCCACCTTTGTTGTAGCCAGTGACTTCCACCTCAATCACATCTTTCGACTTGCGAAGTGCTTCTACCTGTTCCCAATCCTCTGCAATACGTGCTTGGAAAATGGAGACAATCAGGCTGTCAGGATCGTCTGTTTTGACAATCCGAACGGTTACCTCATCATCTACCTTCATCTCATCTTTTTCTTTGTTCGACAGTCGATTGATGTCTGACTGCGGCACAATGCCATCGCGCTTAACGTTGGATAGAGCCACAATCACACCCTGTGACGAAATAGAAACGATGGTTCCCGTTCGCATATCGCCTTCATTGAGCGTGTCGAAATCTAAGAAATTTTCTAGTTGTTCTTCGAAATTGCTGTAATCGTCAACCATTGGAATAAACGTTGCCTCATCATTGATTTTGACCTTTGTAGACACAAAAAAGACTCGGCGCGTTAGCAAATTGCAACAAGCGCCGAGTCTTCTCGAAAAGCTCAACAAAATTAGCAATTAACCTTTTTACGCTGCCATCAAAGCTCGCTTTGCAGAAAAGAAACATTATTTCTTTTCAACCGAACAAATAATACCGACTGCGGCTACAATTAAAGTCTAGTTTGAATTATAACACTCACAAAATCTGTGTCAATTTAGAAACAGGAGGGTGACAATGCTTCTATTGAACCATTAGCAAAAACTAAAGCGAAATGCCCGATCATTCGCTAAGATTGTTCCCAGTGAAGTTGAAATACGCCAACTCATCATATTCGTTGGGAATTCGGCCGTTAAGGTAGTTGTGGCTGACATCGAGCCAGCCTAGCTTGGGAGCAGTCGCAAGTGAAGAAGGGAGTGTGCCGCTAAAGGCATTATGGTTGAGATTGAGGGCTTCGAGTTGGGGCATTCGGCCGAAAAATAAGGGAAGTTCTCCCGAAAATTCATTGTTGGAGAAATCGGCCGAAGACAGCCCAATCAACCCACCAATCGACTCGGGCAGCCTGCCACGCAGTTTGTTTTTATAGATTGAAATCTCACGCAGCGCGGTTAAGTTGCCAATCTCAGATGGCAAGACACCATTCAGCCCAACCTCATTCAGCGTTAACGCTACAATACGACCACTCGCACACGTAATTCCATACCAGTCACATGGATTTGCACTGTTGTACCAGCGAATAGCATCGCCGGGATAGCTGCCAGCCCAATCATCGCCACGTGTTGCGTCATACAAAAGGCGCAAGGCGCGGCACTCGCTAATGGGTAGCGTGGCGCACGCGCTGGCAAGCAGCGGCTCGTTGTTTTCGTCAATCTCGTCAGGAATGGGCGTTGCACTTGGCGGAGGGGTTGGTGTTTTTGTCTGTGTTGGCGATGGGCTAGATGTTGCGGTTGGAATGAAGGTTGCGGTCGCGGTGGCTTCGGCCGCAGTCGCTTGGGGGACAACAATGGTCATCACAGGCGGTAAGATGGTTGTTGTTGGGGTATTGGGCGCGATTGGCATGGAAGCCTCTCCACATCCAATCAATAGGAGCAGCGAGATGAAAAGGAGAAAACGGTGCATGTTTGAAAAAATGAGACAGACCTATCAGTTGTAACTGCTGGCATAATAGGACACTTTGGCAAAGTTACAGCCTCAATTATAGAACGCCCGCCCCCTAGATCAAATTGACTCTTTTCCCCTTTGCACGAAATAGAAATGACACTACTATTGCATGATGAGTATTTCAACCCACATTTTTGACACAGCACAAGGCGTTCCCGCCGCAGACGTGGAGGTTTCACTCGCTTATTTGCGAACAAGTGGCGAATGGCTTGATCTCGGCACAGGGCCGACAGATGAGACCGGTCGTATAGAGACCATGGTTCCACGCAGCTTTAAGTTTCGCGCAGGCATGTATCGGCTATCGTTTGCAACGAGCCATTACTTTGCATTTTCTGGCATGAGGGCTGTTTGGCCTGTTATCCCGATTATCTTTGAAGTCACAGATATAAAGCGACAGCATCACATCCAACTATTTCTCAGCCCCTATGGATATTCGACTTTTTGTGAACATCGTGATGAGTGAGGTGATCTGATGGAATATATGCAATACTACAATCAGATGTACCAAGCGGGACAACTGAGCGAAAAAGGCCACACCGCCAAAGCGCGTCGGATGTTCGAGCAACTGCTCAACAGCGACATCTCGGATATTGATAAGTCGATGATCTGCATGAACATCGCCATGCTGTATAAAAAGCAGCGAGATAAGGCCAACGCATTAAAGTGGTTTGACAAGGGGATCGGTTTTGAGCAACAACAGGCGCGTTTCTTTGTGACACAGCATAAGGCGAGCTATTTGCAGGCGTGCGGCCGAATCCACGAAGCGAGCCAGATTTATCGTGACCTCATCACGCAGCCCTACGTGACCGAAAAAGAAAAATATCAGTTCCAGAATGAAATTGCACGTCTTTCTGCATTGTAATGCTCGTCTAAAATTAGATATTCATCTAATCAGTGATATACTCTTCCACAATCAAAGATAACAGGAGACTAGGCAGATGAAGCAACTGACGGGAATGAGAGCCTATTTTGCATTGTGGCTTGGACAGATCATTTCGCAAACAGGCAGCGCGATGACGGGATTTGCGGTCGGTGTGTGGCTCTATCAGCAAACGGGTGAGGCGGCGACACTCACATGGGCAGCGACTGCCTTTTTTGCCCCACTTGTCTTCTTAAGCCCTTTTGGCGGCACAATTGTGGATCGCTATGATCGCAAGCTGGTGATGGGAATTACGGATGGGGTCGCCGGGTTGACCACGATCATTATGTTTGTGCTGCTGGCGACAGGCAACTTGGCAATTTGGCATATCTATGTGCTGAACGTCATCAACGGCGCGTTTAACTCGATGCAGTGGCCGGCATTTTCGGCCGCCACCACCCTCTTAATGGACAAGGAGAATTACGCTCGCGCCGCTGGCCTCACCTCCATTGGCGAGACTGCCTCGAATGTGCTTGCGCCACTGATCGCGGCCGCCGTGCTGGCCGCGACAAACTTACAGACCGTTTTGTTGATCGATATTGTCTCGTTTACAGCAGCGATCGGGTCGCTATTTCTGATATTTGTGCCGAAACCGCCGAAATCGGCCGATAACAAAGCGGGTTCCTTCTTGCAAGAAACCAAATACGGTTTCACCTACATTTTTTCCCGCCCGCCACTTCTTGGGCTGCAATCTGTCTTTCTCGTCATTAACTTTGCCGCATCCTTTGGCTTTGCGCTTATCGTGCCAATGATTTTGGCCGAGACAAACAACAATGAGGTTGTGCTTGGATCGGTGCAGTCGATTGGCGCAGTGGGTGGTGTCGTTGGTGGCGTGTTATTAAGCGTGTGGGGAGGGCCGCGCCGCAAAGTTTACGGCGTTCTCGGTGGTATGATGGCAAATAGCATCGTTGGCACAATTTTGATGGGGTTGGGAGTATCATTGCCGATTTGGGCGGCGGCCGCATTTTTGAACAGCCTCACAATCGTCATCTTGAATGGCTCTAATCAGGCAATCTGGCAAACAAAGGTCGCTCCCGATGTGCAAGGGCGCGTTTTTGCCGTGCGTCGCCTGTTTGCACAGGTCGTTGCCCCAGTTTCGACGGCGATGGCTGGGCCGTTGGCAGACAACATCTTTGAGCCAGCAATGCGTGAGGGGGGACGCTGGGCAGACACCTTTGGTTGGCTTGTTGGAACAGGGGCGGGGGCGGGCATGTCGTTGATGTTTGTACTCGCGGGGATTGTCTGTTTTGCTGCGGCCGGAACAGCATTTTTTGTACCAACGGTGCGCGATGCCGAGAAATTATTGCCAGATCATGTCGCAACATAAATTTGGGACATGAAGGAATTATCGCCATCCTGTTTTGCGTTAGGATAGTTCTGTTATAATGATTGTGGATACAAATTCGCATAGTGGGAAAAGCATTATCAAAACGCACACAACACAAATTGATTGGGACATAGGGACTGCATACGATTTTTTTATTAGCCTGAAAGTGCTACATGATCCCGATAATTGGGGGCTGCGCGGTGCATGGGCAGCGGGGGTGCGGTCGCGGCTCTCGGCCGAAAGCCGCGATTTTCTCAAGGAAATCATCCCTGCAATGTCGATCTCCCTGCATTGGATACACAACCTCGCCACGCCAAAAGATAGCCAAGCTGTATTGGATGGATTTGCACAGGCGACACCACAAGAGCGTTTCCACATCATGCACCCACTGTTTGAGAAAAAGATTCTCGATGTAGTCACAACTGCCGACAAATGGGATGCTAGCCACATAAAGGCCGTACAACGTGGCTACAAACCGTATGGTCAGACATTGAGCAAAAAGTCGGCCGAAATAATGTTTCACTGGTGGCTAAATATTGAAAAATATGGAGAGTATCTGTTAAACGCCTTGACCGCTTTTCGTCGCAACTACTACGCTGAAGAAGAAAAGCGCATCCTGCCTTATTTGGAAAAAGCATTGGCGCAAACGCGAAAATCGGCCGATCAGATGTCTCTTTCGCAACTACTTGAAAACCTGTCGCGTGGTGTGCAGTTGCCTATGACGGAACTAGATAAGTATGAGCAGACAATTCTAATCCCTAGTTTCTGGTCAACCCCATTTCTTGTCTCAGATATTAGTGTGCCAACGGTCCGTATTTATCTCTTTGGCGCACGACCCGACGATGCGTCGCTTGTGCCGGGCGAGGTCATTCCCGATGCGCTCTATCGTTCGCTAAAGGCTTTGGCAGATCCAACGCGGTTGAAGATTTTGCGTTATTTGTCGGCCGAGCCACATACCCCTACCGATCTTGCCCACAAGCTGCGTCTGCGCCCCCCCACCGTCATCCATCACTTACGCACCCTGCGGCTTGCACAACTCGTCTATGTTGCCCACACGCCTGAAGGTCGTCGCTATGCCGCTCGTGCCGAAGCCGTTGATGACACGCTTGTGAATTTGCGCCAATTTCTGAATGTATGAGTAAAATGATGTTGCGGCCGAGTGCGCTTCTAAATGCTTACGCGCAAGGGATCTTTCCGATGGCGCACCAAAATGGTCAAATCTACTGGTATGATCCCAATCCACGCGCCATCCTTCCGCTTGACAGACTCCATATCCCACGCCGTTTGCGCCAAAAAATGAATCGGCAACTCTACGAAATTCGCTATAGCAGCGCATTCCGTACCGTCATGCGCTACTGTGCTGAAGCAGCCCCTGACCGCCCCAGCACGTGGATCGATGATACGATTATCAACTCCTATACAGCCTTACATCAGATGGGCTACGCGCACAGCGTCGAGGCATGGCAAGATGGTGAGCTGGTTGGCGGATTGTATGGTGTTGCGTTGCGTGGATTGTTTGCAGGCGAAAGCATGTTTAGTCGTGCAGCCGATGCCAGCAAAATCTGCCTCGTTCACCTCGTGGAAAGAATGCGCGAACGAGGCTACACGCTCCTAGACACTCAATATCAAACTCAACATCTCGCCCGCTTTGGTGTGGTCGAAATCCCCCGCGAGGAATATAAACAGCGATTAGGCAAAGCGTTGCTGACTGAGGCGACTTTCATCGACTAAGCACCTTTTCTGAAAATCGTTGGTCCTTTCGCTAAAGTGGAAAGCGTGATCGACTGATTTTGCACTGTCACCGTCTGTTGACTATCAATCATTGTTAGCATCGTGCCATTTGCGAGTGTCGTGTTGTTGAGGGGCAGCGTGAAGTTGGGGAGGGCATTGCCGCGATTGGCGATGAGGAGAATGGTATCCGAGTCGCTTTGGCGGATGTAGGCGAAGTGATCGCCATCGGCCGAAATCACCTGAAAGCTCCCCGTTTGCAACGCCGAACTCGTCCGTCGCAGTGCGATCATTTCCCGATAAAACCCCAACAAATCGTGATCCCAGCGGTCTTCATCCCAAATCATGCACCCACGTTGGTCGAGATGTTCATCATCAACCATGCCGATTTCGTCGCCATAGTAGATTGATGGAATGCCCGGAAACGTAAGCAACACGGCAACGGCGAGACGTTGGAGGGCGTCATCACCCTTGACAAGGGAGCGAATGCGCGGCGTGTCGTGACTGCCCAAAAGGTTAAACTGCTGTAGCTGAATTTGCCATGGGATGACCGCCATGCGCTCACGCCACGTATCGATCAACGCCTGTGTCGAGAACGGCACATCTGACCAAAGCTCTTCGCCCAATCCCCACGCTTTGAGATGAAACCCAAGCAGCCAATATAGAAGCGGGTGTGTAAACCCTGCGTAATTCATTGCGCCGTCGTATTGGTTGCCTTGCAGTTGGGGTGTTGCATCAAAGAAGTTTTCGCCCAACAAGTAGGCATTCGGATTTGTCGCTTTGACGGCCGCACGGATTTCTTGGCTAATTTCGTCGCCGATTTGGGTTTCTCCCTGTCGGCCGAGCATATTCGCCACATCGACGCGCCAGCCATCGGCCGAGAATCCCCCCGTTAGCCACTTTCGCAAAACCGCATCTGAATTCCCGTACATCCTGCGCCGCAACTCCGCGCTGTTGTAGTTCAACTTTGGCAATGACCACACGCCCAACCACGTTGCATATTCATCGGGGTGCTTGCTAAAAGTGAAAAATTCTGCTTCGGGTGCATCTGCATCGGCTTGCGCTGCCTGAAACCAAGGATGTGCGTAGCCGCAGTGATTTGGCACAATGTCCAACATATAGCGCATTCCGCGCCGCGTCAACTCTTCGCGTAGCGACTCTAAAGCCGCGTCACCGCCCAAGCTCGGATCGACATGATCATAATCGGAGCCGTCGTATTTGTGATTGCTCTTGCTGGTAAACAGCGGATTGAAATAGATCGCGTTGATCCCAAGTTGTTCGATATGGTTCAATCGCTGGCGCACACCGATGAGATCACCGCCATAAAAGACGAGTGGGAAAATTGTTGCGGGGTCGGGCGGTTGCTCCCACGCAAAGGTGCGTGGACGTTGACCGCGATATTCAAAATCATGCGGTTGAATGTCGCTTGACGGATCGCCATTCGCAAAACGGTCGGGGAAAATCTGATAGAAGACTGTCTCGTGAAGCCAAGTGGGGGCTGTGTAGTCGGCGATGATACGAAAGTCAAAGCTGTCGAGCGGTTCATGCAGTTGTGCGCCTTTGGCGGTCAGCCAGAAAAGCCCATCGGCCGATTCCACCACAAACCGATAATGCACCACAGGTTCCGCAATGTTCAACGTCGTTTCATACCAACCCATCCCATTGCGACGCATCAACGCAAAATGTTGCTCTCCATCGGGAAACGTTCGCAAAAATAGCCGCTTGATCGGCGCATCGGCCGCGACACGCACGCGAATTGTGATGCTCTCGCCCAATTTTGGGTAAAGTATGGAGACATAAGGGGAAGCCCCACTGTGATAGATTGAGTTAAGCCAGTTAGGTAGTTGCTGCATAAACTTATTTTACTTTGATCTCTAGGAAATAAACATCTTCTCTGCTCGGCAACAAACTTCCCATCTTCGGCCGCCTTTCTTCCATAATCCAGCCCATGACAAAAACAGTTGTAATCGGCGCAGGAATCGGCGGGTTGACAGCCGCGGCTCTGCTTTTGCAGGCAGGCCATCAGGTGACCGTTTTGGAGGCACAGACCTATGCGGGTGGCTGTGCGGGGACATTTTTCCATCGCGGCTATCGCTGGGATGCGGGGGCGACGCTGGCAGGTGGATTTGCGGAGGGAGGGCCGCACCATCAGGTTGGGCAGCAGTTAGGCATTACGTGGCCGATACATCCCGTCAGCCCAATTGCGTGGACGGTTCATCTGCCGGATGGTCGTGCTGTGCCGCAGTGGACTGAGTTGGCGCGGTGGCGTGCAGAACATCAGCAGGCATTCCCATCGGCCGCCACCTTCTGGAAAACCCAAGAGCTGCTCGCCGACATCTCGTGGGATGTCAGCAGTCGCCACTTTCCGTGGCCGCCACAGGATGGGCGCGATTTTGTCGATTTGGCGCGGGCGTTGCGGCCGAAAACGATGCGCTCACTCCCCTATATTCTCCGCACAATGGGTGCGATCATGCCCGACGATGACCCGATGCTGCGGACGTTTGTCGATGCCAACTTGCTGATTTCGGCGCAGACGACGGCCGATGAAGCCAACGCGCTCTACGGCTCGGCCGCGCTCGATCTGCCTCGTCGCGGCGTAAATCATGTCGATGGCGGCGTGGGTGGCATCGCGGAGACGCTCGTTAAATGGATTCGAGAAAATGGCGGCGAGGTTCTCTTTAAGCAACAAGTAGACAAGATAGACGTGTGTGGCGGCAAGGTCGTTGCCGTTCAAACCAACCGGCACAAGCGCAATAAGAAGAGCCGGCGCACATTTTCCTGTGACAATCTGCTTGCCAATGTCACGCCGTGGGCGTTGCGCGACCTGTTAAATGGCTCTGTGCCAGCCACGCTTCAGCGCGAGACGCGCTGCCGTCGGCCGACGTGGGGTGCGTTTATGCTCTATCTCGGTCTCGACAAATCAAAGCTGCCGCCAATGAGCGCATCCCATCATCAGATTGTGCAAGACCACACGCAGCCGCTCGGCGAAACGAACTCTATCTTTCTCTCGATCAGCAATGGGGATGACCCAACCCGTGCGCCGGAAGGAATGCAGGCCGCCAACATTTCGACCCATACGGAGGTCGGGCAGTGGTGGCGGATGCGCGATGACCCGGCGCGAAAAGCAGAGTATGACGAGATGCGAGAGCAGTATGTCGAGGCGATGTTGACGGCGGCCGAAATGCGACTGCCCGGCTTTCGTCAAGCCGTGGTCGAGGTCTTGCCGGCGACCCCCGTGACCTATGAGCATTGGACAGATCGGCCGATGGGCATGGTCGGCGGTTTTGCCCAAAAGTCGATCCTGCAAGCCCGCAGTCCGTGGACGGGTTTAGACAACGCTTGGCTCGTCGGGGACAGCGTTTTCCCAGGTCAATCGACGGCTGGCGTGACTCTGAGCGGGATGCGCGTGGCTCGCAAAGTGTTACAATAGTCGCTGTAAAACTCTCTTTTTTCGCAACCTTCACGCCCCCTATTCCCCATGCAACCGCGCCTGTAAGGATCGCGCCCTATCGTTAACTTAATCGTGGCGATGGGGAGACAATCACTCCATTAACCACGCTACCTAAAGTTAATCAGCGTATTCTCTGCTCAAAATGAGCGGCGAAACGAGGCAAAAGCATGGCAAGGTTAGTCCTCCTCCGTTTACTAGAAAGTTATTTCCGTCGGCCGATTCTCACGCTACTCCCCATCCTGCTTTTCAGTGTGCTAGGTGTTTTCTTGTTGACGAATCAGGAGCCGATCTTTATCTCAAACGGCAAACTACGCGTTGAAGACCAAATCACTGTCCGAGATATTGGGGGTATTAGTGATGGTGGTTTTTCATGGAAGACGCTCGCCCAACAAACAGTTGACCAATTTGATAACTTAACTGCTACTGATGCATTTATTCGCGCTGTAATTAGCCAGACGAAGCTCGAAGAAGAGCTGCTAACTTTCGACGGCACGGAAAATGAATTCTTTGACTTGGTACGTGAAGATTTATGGGCGGCTCCAATTGGCGAAGATCAATTTGGCGTGGTAGGTCGCTCGACCGACCCAGAAATTGCGACGCAACTCGTTGAGGCTTCCATTGAAAGTTTTTTGCAATGGAATATCAATACGGAACTTAAAGATAGCAACGTCGCCGTTGATTTCTATGCTCAACAGGTCAATGATTATCTGGCGGAGTTTGACCAACGTCAAAGTGAACTGCGCGAATTTTTACGCGCCCATCCAGAGCCAGATCGCGGTCAACGACCTGCGATTGAGCAGCTAGAAATCAATCGACTGCAAGGATTGGCAGATGATGCGGCAAAACGTTACACCAATGCGCGAGATGCGGAAGAACGAGCAAAATTGCAAGTAGCACAGACAGAAAGTGCTGTGCGCGTCCAATATACGCTGGTCGATGCCCCACAATTGCCAGAGGAATCGGAAGATTCCTTGACACAGAAAGCGACAACCCTCATCATGTTTGGGATTGGGGGTGGCGTAATCGCGCTCGTTTGGATCGTCGGCCGAGCATTGCTCGACCGCACATTTCGCTATCCTATTGACGTGCGGTCGGGGTTGGAGCTACCCGTTCTCGCCGCGATTCCACCGGGCGAACGCTTTGTCTCACCCCATTTGATTCAGCTTGAACAAGAAGAATCCGAAATTCCAGAACCACCGCAGTATCGCGCACGTCTTGTGCCAAACGTTGAACCGCCGACGTTAATTATTTTGCCGGGCGAAAAAGATGAGCTTGAGCGCATCAAGCAAGAAAGGAATGAATATGACCAGCAGTACGGAGCGCGTCGCCAAGAACGCAACGATATTCATGGTGTCCCAAATCGTCACGTGGGTGTTGACGCTCGCACTCATGGTATTCCAGAAACGGCTGCTAGGGCCAACGGCAACGGGTCAACTGCACGTCGCCCTGTCAATCTGGGGCATCGCAACGGTATTCGTGACATTCGGAATGGATATACTCCTGACGAAGGAGATAGCACGCGCTCCAAATTCTAGTGGGCAATCACTCAGCACAAGCCTCTTTTTACGGCTGCCATTTTATGTCTTGGGATTTGGCGGGGTGGCACTGTGGTCGTGGGTGTCGGGCTATTCGGCCGATCTCACCCTCCTCGTCGTCATCATCGGCATCTCACACTTTTTCTGGCAATGCGCCTTTGCCTTTCGCGCCACGCTAGAAGGACTTGAACAAGCAAAATACATCTCCTACGCGGAGATTTTTAGCAAGCTCTTTAACACCGTCGTCGCGCTAACCTTACTATTTTTGGGGTTTGGCGTGGTGGCAATTGCAATCGTCATTGTCGGCGTGGCACTGATTCACGCACTGATTCAATGGATCAACCTGCGAAAATTTGCGCGGCTCAACTGGCGCATCAACTGGGCATTTGCCCGTCGGATGCTGCGCTCGGGAATGCCATACATGCTCTCAGCGTTGTTCTTAGCCGCCTATTTGCAAGCAGACGCGATCATCATGGAGCGGCTGCTCGATGAGAAAGCGGTAGGATGGTACAGCGCGGCCGATTCGCTGTTTGGCACGATGCTCTTTGTACCAACCGCCTTCATGGGTGCGGTCTTTCCCGTCCTTTCGCGTCGCTACACCGATGACCCCAACTCGCTGCCCAAGATTATGCGGCGCAGCTTTAACATGATGATGGTACTCGGCGTGCCGGTTGGCTTCGGGTTAGCCGTCATCGCGCAACCGCTCGTCTTGCTGATTTTTGGCGAGGAGTTTCGAGAGAGCGGCCCGATCTTGAGCGTACTGGGCATCGTCGTTCTGTTGATGTATTTGACCATTTTGTTGGGGAAGTCGTTGATTTCGGCCGATCGGCAAAACGCATGGACAGCCATCATGGTCATCGCCACGTTTGCTACCTTTGGCCTCGACTTGATCTTCATTCCGCTATGCGACCGCTTGTTTGGCAATGGCGCGATGGGAGGCGCACTTGCCTATGTCGTGACAGAAAGCGGCATGGTCATTGCGGGGCTTGTCCTCATGCCAAAAGGAACCTTTGGCTGGTCAAATCTGTGGCTCACGCTGCGTGCGGTGATAGCAGGACTTTTGATGGCAGGAGCCGTCTGGATTGTGCGCGATCAATTTTTGCTGATTCCGATTTTGATCGGTGGCCTGACCTATGGCGGATTTGCCTTTATTTTTCACCTATTTCCAAAAGAGGATTTGCGCCTCTTTTACTATTTGATTCCGGCACGCTTGCGCGTTGGTCTTGATGACCGCCTGCGCGAACCGCGTGAACCGAGCATAGTGCCGTCGTCGGCACAGGGTCAACCTGTCTTTGCCGCCAACGAGTATGTGGAGCAATCTGAGATGTTTAATCGAAAAAAGAAGCAGTCAAAAAAGAAAGCGGCGCGGAGCTACACAGAGAATGGTTACGAGCCACAAGCGCGGGTCAAAACACCTGAGCGCCCAGCGGCACGTAAGCCCTATGGTGATGCGTTTGCTGACGAAAAAGGATATGAGCATAGCGGGCAGACGATTCATGGGTCGGTGAAGCGCAACAAAAAGGCAGAGGTGCGCTGGCGTAAACAGCAGCGGCAGCGCGTTTTGCTTAATGACCAGATGTCAGATGTCAACCAACCGCTCGATCTGTGGGATGATGATGGGCATTTATTGATGCGTTTTTCGGCCGAAGTTGTCGACAATGTGCGTCAAATGATGACCCGCCTCTCCTCACAAACGGGCGAGGTTCCCAGCCGGCTCGCGCTTGTTTCCGCGTTGCCCGGTGAGGGAACGACCTACATCACCCGCGCCCTCGCCACCGTCATGGCGCATGACTTAGCGGCACGTATCGCGCTTGTTGACCTCAACTGGTGGTCGCCCGCGCAGCCGCCGGTTGCATCAGGTCGCAACAACGGGCTTGTCTCTGTCGTCACTGGCGAAAAGCGGCTCGATGAGGTGTTTGTTCGCACGGCGTTGCCCAATTTAACCCTGATTCCGGCTGGGCGGCTAGAGCGGGGGGATCGGCCGATTATGGCACGTTCCAATGTCCTTAAATCGGCACTCGACGTTCTCAACCAGCACTTTGACTATCTCGTTCTCGACATCCCGGCCGTCCGTGCCACCAATGACTCGGTGCCGCTGGCATCGCTGGCAAATGGGGTCGTCTTCGTGGTGCGACAGGGTGAAACGCCGTCTGAAAGCGTGCGTCTGGCACTCGATGAAATTCAACATCTGCCCATTCTCGGCACAGTGCTAAACCACATCGAATACCACACACCAGAACTGTTATTGCGGTTTATTCCGCAGGATTAATGGCAAGTGATAATGTATTACTTACCACGCACACTCACATGACTCTTTTCCTAATTTTTCTCATGAGCAGTTGGGGCGGCGGCATTATTTTACGCAATAAGCCAGCATGGTGGCGGTATCTCTTTTTGAGCGTGATGTCCGCTTTGCTGTGTTATGCCTATCTTTATACAAATGAAATGTGATATGAGCAGGCCGAAGCCTACTCAACATTGAGGATGCGGTATGGGTGCAATTTCTACTTTGCAGGCTTGGAAACCAAATAGCCTAAAACCGACAGACGTTTTGCCAAACGTGTTGGGCGTGTTGCGCGGTCGCTGGCATCTACGCGACGCGACGCGGATTGGAGCCAAAGTGCGCTCGACGGGCAAACCGCTGATTCGCAACTATGGCACGCTAATGATTGGGGCGCGTTGTCGCTTCATCTCATTTATCACGCCAATAGATTTGATGGTCGGGTCAGAAGGAACGATGACGATTGGCGAGAATACATTTATCAATTATGGGGTTTCGATTACGGCAATGGAGCGGGTGGAAATCGGCCGCAACTGCAATATCGGAACCTACGTCATGATTATCGACAACAATTTTCACCGTCTCGAACCTGAACGGCGACTTGAGACACCCCCTTCCCAGCCAATTATCATCGGTGACAACGTTTGGCTGGCTGGGCGTGTCATGGTCATGCCGGGCGTGAAGATTGGCGCAGGCAGTGTTGTCGGCGCGGGCAGCATCGTGACGAGAGATGTTCCACCGCGCTCGCTTGCCGTCGGCACGCCAGCGCGAGTGATTAAACAACTGTAGGGGGCAGCGTGCTGCGCCCTTTATTTTTATTATGAGTAGTTTTACAAATGCGATGAAGGTTGACTGGAATGAGTTGCGGCCGCGCTGGTTGCTAGTACAGATGTTGATGAAGCCATTTCCGCGCAACGTGGGGACGTGGCTTTCGCCGCGCCTGATGCGTGCGGCGGGGTTTGATATTGGCGAGGGAACCTTATTCTCTGCGCTGCCCGTGATTACGGGTGAGAAGGACATGATTAAGCGGTTGCGTATCGGCCGAGGTTGCTACATCAACGCCGGCTGTACGTTTGATGCCCGCGACTTTATCACCATTGGCGACGACGTTGCCATTGGGCATGAGGTCATGCTCTTGACCGCCACCCATGACAGTCGTTTCCCTAGCAAACGCGGGGGCGACATTATCACATCTCCCGTTTTTATCGAAGATGGCGCATGGTTGGGCGCACGCGCCATTATTTTGCCGGGCGTGACGATTGGGGCTGGCGCGATTGTGGCAGCGGGGGCGGTTGTCTCTAAAAATGTGGCGGCTCATACCATTGTGGGTGGCATTCCCGCTAAAAAAATTCGTGAATTAAATCGGCCGAATTCCAACGGTAATGTGAATCGTAACGCGCTTGCACAATCATTCGAGAGTACTTTATAGCGAATATCCTACATATTTTGAGGCAAGCACATGACAAATTCTGAAGTCGTGCTGGTATTTACCGAAAAAGCACGAAGCTGGGTCGGCCGCAAGTCAAAAGAAACAGACATTGCGCTCGTTGGACAGCTCAATCAACTGGGCTTCACTGCCTTTCTCAACAACTACACACTGGCATTTCACAACTTGAAATATCCGATTGTATTGATCGGAGGCGCAAAGTTTCTAAAGGCATGGTCATTGCCAAACCCGGTCATTGCCGTGCCGCAACTCACACAGGCTGGCGAAATTGATTTTTTGCAGCGCGATGAGCGTGTACAGGTTGTCTTCCTTCCTGCCAGCCAGATCGACTTTTTAGATGATGCAAGGGTGCGCGTTGGCAACGTATCTCACCCAACCTTTGCCGAAAAATTATTGGATGCTCTCCAAGTTAGAGAGGCTTCCGCTCATTTATCCACAGTAACAGGCTAAAGCCTGTGCAATGCCATTCGTTATGCGTTTAAGTATCGTACTCCCCACCTACAATCGTCTTGGGCAACTTCAGCAAGTTTTGGCTGGTTTGCATAAGCAGACAATCTCGGCCGATTCCTTCGAGGTCGTCGTCGTCTCCGATGGCAGCAGTGACGGTACAAATGAGTACCTTAGTGCCATTACAACCCCGTTTAAGCTGACTCCTGTGCTGCAAGAGAATGCGGGCGTTGCCACCGCACGCAACAATGGCATTCAAACGGCGCAAGGGGAAATTATCCTCTTCATCGACGATGATGTGGTTCCCACACCGCAGTTAATCGAGCAGCATTTGAACTGTCACTCGGCCGATAACATCGTCGTGCTTGGCCCCATGCTGACACCGCCCGATTATGCGATGAAGCCGTGGGTGGCGTGGGAGCAAGCGATGTTGATGAAGCAATATCAGGACATGCTCGATGGCAAATGGGAGCCGACCGCCCGCCAATTTTATACGGGGAACACGAGTCTCGGCCGAAAACACCTGATCGCATCTGGCGGGTTTGACCCTGCTTTCCGACGTGCAGAGGATGTCGAACTGGCCTATCGGCTCGAAGACATGGGGCTGAAATTTGTCTTCAACTATGAGGCTGTTGGCTATCATTTTGCCGACCGCAGCTTTCGCTCATGGGCGGCGATTCCGTATGCTTATGGTCGCAATGATGTCATCTTCACGCAGCGCAAAGGGCAGTCTTGGCTCTTGCCGACCATCTGGACGGAGTTTCACGGCCGACATCCAATCATCCGAAACTTAGCAAAGGCGTGTCTTGACCGTGAAAAATTAAGTCAGTTCACGATTTATTTACTGCGTCAAACTGCAAATGCGGGACACTTCATCAAGAACCAATCACTCCCACGCATGGCGTACAGCGGTATCTTTAATTTACGCCACTATCAGGGGGTCGCAGACGAGCTAGGCGGCAGACAATTGTTTTTTGCAGGTGTTAAGGAGAAAAGGTGACAGATGACAGTCAGAAGTTATCAATTATTCGGAAAATTTGTTACAGCATTTTATTGATAGGGCTAATCGGTTGTGGTTCGGAAGAGGTGGTTGTCACGAGAACACCGCGCCCCGTTTCGACAATTAGTGAGCTGTTTGGTGTTCAACCAACTAGCACGCCTCAACATACGCCCACACCGTTTCCAACATTGGAGCTTGTGACGGCCGTGACGCAAACGCCAACACTGACTACTTCGGAAACGGCCGAGATAGCAACGAGACCAAACATATCGTCTTTTATCATTTATGATGATCAGCTACATGCCGATTGGAGCTTAGATGATAGCACCGTCAATTATGATGTAACGCATGAAGATGAGACTTTTCGTGGTGTGTATGCGCTGGAGGTGGAGCGAGATTTGAATGTTGAAAATGGGTTTGTGCCGCTATTACAGATGAACCTGTTGTCCGAAGCGACACGCAGCTTTCCCGTGGACGAAATCGATACGGTCTCGCTTTGGATTTACTCTGGCAATGGCTCGTTAGGTGTGCGTGATATAAGTTTGGGAGTTGTTCTGAGTACGGAACCGTTTCCTAGCGATAGCGCGATTGTCAACGTGATGGAGCTTGAACTGACACTGTTTGGGCTTGAAGAGGCAATTCAACCGGATACATGGGTACAGTTGCGCTACTCTCCGCAAGAGCTGGTGGTTGACGAGACGTTTGCCTATCTAACGGGCATCTATATCGAGAACAACGTTGGGTTCACGCAGACCATTTTGGTTGATGCGGTGGAGATTACATTTTTAGCGGATGAGCAGGTTTGGCAATCGGCCGAGTTAGTAGCCATTACACCTTAAAAAACGGCCGACAGTCATCGTGCAGTGTTGATGTAGGGGTTGGGTAAACGGCGTATAGTATCAACCAATTTAGGCTTCAATGCCATTTATCCCACCCATTTGGCGCGATTCGTTAAGCAGGGCGAGACAAATGATATTAACAGTTTGATTGATTGACGTTCGACACCATTTGCCTAGCCCACACAACAGCGTGCATAACGAGAGTTAGTAGTAAGAGCGATTGGATTGAGTTTGTGGAGTGAGCCATGTGGTATCGAAAAAATTGGATCGTCATCCTGATAGGGGCAGCTGGCCTCATCTTAGCAGCATTTCTCGCTGTCAACTATTTGCCCACCTTTTTGGTGACTTATGCAAATCCGCCCCTAGAGCCACTTGAACCGACCCGTGAGCCATACATAGCCAATCAAAATGGCTCGCGTCTCCCAACTCGTGTCGCCGCTGTGTCACCCGTGCAGCTACCACCAACCGTTGAGCCAGAAATTATTACGCCGAAAGCTGTGTCAACGGCCGAGCCAACAGTCATCGTGGCGGAATGGGTGACATTGACACCCACGCCAACGGTCACGCCGCTGCCGACACAGGTGTTTTCGGCCGACATCACCATCCAAGTCGATACCCAACAAAACCGCCACCCTATCAGCCCGCTGATTTATGGCGTGTCGCGTGCGCCAGAATGGATGGTTGCTGATTTGAACCCGACTGGGCAAAGCTGGGGTGGCAATAACAGCAGTCGTTACAACTGGCGGGCGGGCAATTTGTGGAATGCTGCCCACGACTATCTTTTTATCAACGGGACGTATGGTCAAGAGGGAATGGTCGCAGATGAGTTTTTGCGCGAATCGGCCGAGCATGATCTCGCCGTGCGCCTCACGCTGCCAACGCTTGGCTGGGTTGCTAAAGATGCGTGGAGCTGCTCCTTCCGCGATGAGAACGGCGAGTGTTACAACCCTGCCCCACAAGTCAACTGCAACAATCCGCTCATCCCCGCTGATCCCTATGAGACGAGTATCCCCAGCACGCCGCAGGACATCCGCGACTGGATGCAGCATATCCGCGACAACGATTTGCCCTTCCGTTTTGCCGCAATGGACAACGAGCCTGAGCTATGGGGACACAGCCATTATGACGTGCATCCCAACTGTACGACATACGCTGAAATCCGCGACCAGTATCTGAGCTATGCGTCGGTTGTCAAAGAGGTCTTGCCAGAGGTAGAGACCGCCGGCCCTGTCACCTGTTGCTGGCATTTTTATTGGCAATCGGCCGCCGGACACGAAGACAAAGCACTGCACGGCAACCAAGACTTTATCCCTTGGTTCCTCGACCAGATGCGCCTGCACGAGGAGCAAACGGGACAACGCCTGCTCGATGTTTTGGACATCCATTACTATCCTGAAGATTTATATCGAGAGGTGGATGAGGGTGAAGAATCGGCCGAAAGACAGGCTTGGCGGATGCGCTCAACCCGTTCGCTCTGGGATCCGACCTACGTTGATGAGACGTGGATCGATGAACCGATCTATCTCTTACCGCGCATGTTGGAGCTAATTGCAGAACATTATCCCGGCACAAAGTTTGGCATCAGCGAGTGGAACTTTGGCGCAGATGACACGATCAACGGTGCGTTGGCCTTGGCTGATACGCTGGGGATTTTCGGCCGCCATGATCTCTACTACGCTTACTATTGGCAATATCCCGAACCAGACACACCTAGCTATCATGCGTTTAAGATGTACACCAACTACGATGGTCAAGGCAGTCGGTTTGGGTCACTGTCGGTGTCGGCCGAGTCATCTAATGACACAACCGTGACCGCTCATGCCGCTGTCAACCCCGACACGGGCGATCTCCACATCATCCTCATCAACAAAAATCCTATTCAATCCCAAAATGTCGCGGTTGATTTGCAAAACTTTAGTGCAAGACAGGATGCAAGCCTTTTCTTTTATGATGCAATGCAGATGGGTATCGGCTCTCAACCATTGACCACACACGGCGATGAGGTACAGGTCACACTACCCCCCTATGCAATACATCATTTGGTTTTACCAGAGCAGTAGCGTCATGGTTTGCGCCAGACGTTGGGGATGAGCTTTACATGCTACGAGCGACATTTTTGATGGAACAACATATTGGACACTATTCGTATTATGCGAATCTACGGCGGTTTGTTGATCCAGTTAATTCGGTGACGGCGAGCTGGGTTCCCATCACCTATTTTGAGGACAAGGGATTGCTCAATCGACTGCCGCTACCCAACGGGCTACGCGGCACACTAACGGGGCGACAGCAAGTCGTTAACGGATTGCAAACCCCTTGCGACATTGCCGTTTTCAACACGCAAGTTCCTGCTGCCCTCGCCCTCCCCCTTCTCCGCAAACGTGCTTATATTCTCTGCACAGACATCACGCCAATTCAATACGACAAAATGGGGGCGCATTACAATCACCCCCCAGACCGGCTCCCATTTTTGACAGGCATCAAACAGCGAATCAATAAACGCATGTTTCAACACGCGGCGCGACTGTTGCCATGGTCATCTTGGACGGCCGATTCGCTCATTCAAGATTACGCTGTTGATGCGACAAAGATTGAGGTGTTGCCGCCGGGAGTTGATACATCGCTGTGGCGGCCGAGTGATAAAGCGCGAGATGCGGGCGCACCGCTGCGAATTTTGTTTGTGGGGGGGGACTTTTTTCGTAAGGGAGGCGAGGTTTTGCTAGAGGCATTTCGCAAGCTGCCAGATGGCTCGGCCGAACTCCACATCGCCACCCGCTCCGAAATCGAGCCTGAGAAAAATGTCCACGTCTATCATGGGATGCAGCCAAATTCGGCCGACCTGATCCAACTCTATCAACGCTGTGATCTCTTTTGTCTCCCAACGTTTGCCGAGGCATTTGGCATTGTCGCCATTGAGGCGAGCGCGGCCGGTCTGCCCGTGGTCGCCACGAACATTGGCGGTCTAACCGACATCGTAGCGGAAGGAAAATCGGGGCATCTCGTGGAGGCAGGCAACGTCGAGCAGTTAGCTAGCACGTTGGGCAGATTGGCGGCCGAGCCTGAACGTTGTGCCTCAATGGGCTATGTCGCCCGTCAACGCGCCGAATCTTGCTTTGATGCCCGTAAAAATAGCGCACGCATGGTACAAATTTTAGAAGATGTATGGGAGTTAGTAAATCGTGGTTAGTGAACAGGTCATAGTCAACAGTGAACAAAATACAGATGTGCCAAGCCGCACACTGCATGTTGGATTTATTATTGAACAGGCGTTAGGACACATCACACATGGCAAAAATTTGCAGCAGAATTTGCTTCATGACGATGAGATCACCCCATATTGGGGGTTGCCCAGTCAGGATATGACGGCGGGGCTTGCGGGAAAAACGAACAACTGGACGGTCAAAGCTGGGCTACAGGCACGCAAAGCGATCCGCGAAATGCGCCAAGAGACCGAGCTTGACGCGCTCTTTTTCCACACGCAAGTGACCGCAATTTTGGCGCAAGATTGGGTCAGGCGGATACCTAGCATCATCTCGCTCGACGCAACACCGTTACAATATGATGCGCTTGGTGAATTCTATGAACATACCCCCGGCAAAGGGGAGACGCTCAAATTTTGGCTCAACCGCTCTGCGTACAATGCAGCATGTCATCTAGTGACGTGGAGCGATTGGGCAAAAGATAGCTTGGTGCAGGATTATGGTGTTTCGGCCGAAAAAATCACCACCATCCCCCCCGGTGTCAACGTGGCAGACTGGAAAAATCCAAACCCCAAAATCCAAACCCCAACGTGCAAAATACTCTTTGTCGGTGGCAATTTGAAACGTAAGGGCGGTGATCTACTCTTAAAAGCGTGTCGCCAACTGGTGCATGAGAGCTACCCCATCGAGTTGCATCTCGTCACCCGCGACACGGTAGATGAGGAACCATTTTTAACCGTTTACAACGACATGCAGCCCAATAGTGCGCGACTCAAAGCACTCTATCACAGCAGCGACATCTTTTGTTTGCCAACGCTGGGAGATTGCTTGCCGATGGTGTTGTCGGAAGCGGGGGCGGCGGGATTGCCCGTCATCTCAACTGACGTAGCTGCCATTCCCGAAATTGTACACGATGGGGAAACGGGATTTATCACACCTGCCGGCGAGCTAGACGCGCTTGTGATGAAACTGCGGCGGCTAATCGTCAATCCAGCCCTGCGGCAACAGATGGGTGAACGCGCCGTCCAAGTGGTGACAGAGCGGTTTGATGCGGAACGCAACGCAAAACGCTTGATCGCACTGCTCAAGGATGTGGTAAATAATTAGCGCGTAAAACCCTCACCCCAGCCCTCTCCGACAGGGAGAGAGAGCCTAACCTCACGCAATATCCTTTGCACGGGAGACGGGAATACAGTTTCGGCTCCTCAACTTTTAGACAAATCGTATACAGCAACTAAGTTTCTTGCGGGGGCTTAGTTCTGCATACCGTAGTACCGGAAAAAATCATGAGTGACGTATTGCTAACCGTATCGGGGACAATCAAAGAGGATATCTTGGACGAGATCGCACGCGGCAATCGGCCGATGGCCGATTACATCCAGATGGCTGACGCATTTGGTGCTGATCTGCTTGATGTGCCAAAGGCACGCGAAGTGAGTGGGCGATTCGGGCGACTGCTCGAAAAGATCGGCGGCATCAACTTGCTAATTGCATGGGCGTGCTTCATTCTGCGCAAACAATACAAAGTTATCTTTACCGATGGCGAGCAGATCGGCATTCCGCTGGCAATTTTGCTCAAATATGTGGGGCTGTTTGACAAGCAGCGGCCGACGCACATGATGATCGTCCACATCCTCTCAGTCGGCAAAAAGACACTGTTCTTTGACTATTTCCGCATCTACACTCACATCGATATCTTCTACGTCTACGCGACATGGCAAAAAGAGTTCATTGAAGAGCGTTGGGGATTGGAGCCGCGCCGTGTTGTTTTCACGCCCTTTATGGTCGATGATGACTTCTTTTCGCCCAGTCCGCTCTACGAGGACATCCGCCCACAACTTGACCTCAACTATCCCGGATTGCCGACCATCTGCGCCGTTGGTCTCGAATTTCGAGATTACCCAACGCTGGTTGAAGCGGTGCGCGGGCTAGATATACAGGTCATCATTGCGGCGGGTAGCCCGTGGTCAAAGCGAGGTGACACAACAGAGCAGGCTGAAATCCCCGACAACGTTCACGTTCACCGTTTTAGCCAACATGAATTACGCGCTCTTTATGCGTATAGCGAGTTTGTCGTGATGCCGCTCTATCACGTCGAATTTCAGGCGGGTGTGACGGCATTATTGGAAGCGATGTCGATGGAAAAGGCGATTATTTGCACCAGCACACCGGGACAGACAGACGTGATTATCCACGACGAAAACGGCTTTTATGTGCCACCAGAAGACCCAGTGACGCTCAGACATGCGATTCGTTATCTGTTGGATAATCCCGACGAGGCGCAGCGGATGGGGCGTTTCGGCCGCAAAAAGATCATCGAAGAGATGAGCCTGACGCAATACGTCAAACGCTTTGACCGCGATGTGCGCGATGCGGTGCGTAAATCAAATGGCCATGTTAAGCACGAGCCACTGATTATGAATGGCGGATCACCTATCATAAAAGAATGATCAACCGCGCAAAATGACCTGAACACCGGATAATAACTGTCTGACTCGGCCGTTTTGCCCATTTGGCTTCCGTAAAACATCGAGTTCAGGCAGGACATTCTTACGCGAAATCCCGATGTTGTGACGGGACAAAATCGCCTTGAAGTAATGATACTCCTCCGCGAGGTTGGTCGTGACTGACTCATAGCCGTGCCGTGCCAACATGCGGCGTGTTGAGTAACGCATCACGTTGGCGTTCATCATCGGCCGATCATCCCGTTCTGGCTCGATTAAGATGATGTCCACGTCGGGATGCTGTCGTCGCAACTGCTTGATGTGATAGTGCAAACCGCTGTGCATGGCGATGCGAAGCACCTGATTGACGACTACCTGCATCCCTTGATCGCTCAAAAAGCCACGCTTTTGGTTGCGAACATCGGCCGAGTTGTCATACGGCACAAGCGGGTTGACACAGACGATCAGTTTTGCACCCTTTTCAATCGCCACGTCTAAGCTCGCATTGCCGCGCAAACAGCCATCGACGAACTCTTCATCCCCAATCCGCACGGGCTTGTAGAGGATGGGGACGGCCGATGAAGCCGCAATCGCCTGTGAGATGGCAACCCTATCGTAAGGAGCCTCCCCAAAGACAACGCGCTGTCCACTTTCCAAGCTGGTCGCAATCAGATAAAGCTCGCGCTCAAGCTCCGTAAAGCGATTATGTACGCCCGAACGATTGAGCAGCGCACGCACATAGCTCTCTAACGCAAGCCCATCATACAGCGCGGGCGGGAAAACGCTCGAAAGCTCCCACGCCACGTCAAACATCGTAATGTCGCTAGGATTTCGTAGATAGTGTTTGATAACTTTGCGAACGTTGGTGGGAAAGGTGGCAACGCGCTGAATCATGCCGCGTGCGTTGACACGAAAGAGATCGCGTTGGCGAAAGGGCGCGAGTTTTGGGTGTACGCCTTCAATCGCTTGTAGCATCGTGGCGGCACTGAGTCCATTTGCCAAACCGGCCGCCACAATTGCCCCTGCGCTTGTGCCTACAAAGATGTCAAAATCATTGACCGTGCGATCTATCAGCAAATCGTCGATTGCCCGCAGCGCACCTAATTCATAAACGGTTCCTGCTAAACCACCACCTGCCAGAACAAGGGCTATTTTCCCATTTCTTTCCACCATGTCGCTCCTCTGCTAACCAACCAACAAGTATGGCTAGTATAACACAGTGCGTCATGGATCGTTGCGGATGTGGTCGAAGTTATAAGGCAGGCAGCAACGCGACCTCTAACACATCATCAATCCGCGAAACTTCGACAAAGTTTAGCTGTTGGTGCAAATTTTTTGGAATTTCCTGTAAATCGCTGTGATTTTTCTTGGGCATGACAAACGTTTTGATGCCAACGCGCCCGGCTGCTAATGCTTTTTCGCGGATGCCACCGACGGGCAGAACTCGGCCGCGCAACGTAATCTCCCCCGTCATGCCAACAGTGCGGGAAATCGGCCGACCCGTAAACGCCGAAATCAGCGCAATTGTCAGTGGAACCCCTGCGCTCGGCCCGTCCTTCGGCACAGCCCCCTCTGGCATGTGGATATGAATGTCCGTTGTATCAAAGCGTTCGGGTGCAATATCCAGCTCTTTGCATCGGCTGCGCGTGTAGGTCAGAGCGAGCCGTGCGCTTTCTTTTAGGACATCGCCTAACTTGCCCGTTAGCTGCAAGTTGCCCTTGCCGCCGGGGATCAGATTGACCTCAATTGGCATCGTGTCACCGCCGTTGGCCGTCCACGCAACACCCATTGCCAGCCCGACCTCATCCTCCTCATGTAGCATATCTTCGCTAAATTTGGGTGCGCCGAGTAGGTCTTCGAGCTGTTTTCGGCCGATCTTCTTTGGAAACCGTTTGCCCTCTGCCAGCTTGCGTGCCAGCTTGCGACAAACGCTGCCAATCTCACGCTCCAGATTTCGCACGCCGGCTTCATAGGTATATTGGCGAATCAACATTTTGAGCGCAGACTCGCTAATGCGTATCCCTTCATTGTCCAGCCCATGTTGTTCTAGCTGACGCGGGATGATAAAGCGGCGACAAATTTCGATCTTTTCATTGTCGAGATAGCTGGAAAAGTCGATGATCTCCATGCGGTCGCGTAGGGGTGGGGGAATCGGCCGCAAATTATTCGCCGTCGTCACAAACATCACATTTTTTAAGTCTAAATCTAAGTCGAGATAGTGGTCGCGGAAGGCGTGATTTTGCTCAGGGTCAAGCACTTCTAGCAGAGCCGATGAAGGATCACCGCGAAAATCTTTGCCGATTTTGTCGATCTCGTCGAGCATAAAGAGCGGATTATTTGTGCCGACGCGCCGCAGTGATTGGACAATGCGCCCCGGCATTGCGCCGATATACGTGCGACGATGACCGCGAATTTCGGCCTCGTCGCGCATCCCGCCCAAGCTCATGCGTATAAACTGACGATTTAACGCCCGTGCAATCGACTTGCCTAGCGACGTTTTGCCCACGCCGGGTGGGCCGACAAAGCATAGAATTGGTGTTTTCATCTTATCGGCCGCAATCGCCTTAACCGCAATATATTCCAAAATCCGATCTTTGACCTTTTCCAGCCCGTAGTGATCAGCATTTAGAACGTTGGTCGCGTGCTTCACGTCGAGATTATCCTCAGATGCCTTATGCCACGGAATATCTACTAGCCAATCTAAGTAATTGCGAATCACGCCCATTTCGGGCGACATCGGTGGCATACTCGCCAATCGCGCCAACTCCTTGTCTGCCTTTGCCTGTACGGGGTCGGGCAGCTCGATGTTGGCAATCGTCTCTTTTAGCTCGGCTAGCTCTTGGGTGAAAATATCCCCTTCGCCAAGCTCTCCCTGAATCACGCGCATCTGTTCGCGCAAAAAATGCTCGCGCTGGCTCTTGTCGATCTCTTGCTGCACCTTGTGATGAATCAGCGTCTCTGCTTCAAGCAGATCAACCTCGCGCCCCAGCAGGACGCTAATTGTTCGCAGTCGCTCGATGGGGTCGAGCGTCTCCAGCAAACTTTGCTTTGCCTTGAGTGGCAGGTCGAGCGTGGTGGTGATGAAATCGGCCAGAAAGCCCGCATTACCGGCATTGAGCGCAAATGCAAACGCATCATCGGGGATACGACGGCTCATTTCGACCACTTTCTCAAACATGTCGAGGGTGGCACGCATGAGGGCTTCCGTCTGCTCATTCCAGTCCTTGGGCTGGTAAATCGGCCGCACGCGCACCCGAATATACGGCTCCCACTGGGTGAACGCGACAATCTCGACGCGCCCTTGCCCTTGGCACAAGACACTCAAGCTGTTATCAGGTAGCCGCAATGTTTTGCCTACCCGCGTATGAGTTCCGATCAGATAGAGGTCACTCGCCCCCGGATACAGCGTTTCGCCATCCCGTTGTGCGACCGCAATCAATGATTCACCATGCGCTGCCGCTGCCTGAATAGCTGCCAGCGAGCTGTCACGGCCGACAAACAGCGGCGTGACCATTTGGGGAAATAGTACCATGCCGCGCAATGGCAACAGCGGCCGCTCAAACGTGCCGTCGTCATCCAGCACGACATCATCGATCACTTCTTCGCTCAACTGCATCACCGCGCCGAGTAGATCGGGAAAAGGGGGAAATTCGAGGTCTTCTTCATCAAACATAGACATGCCTTTGGATTTTGAAGCGAAAAGTGCGGCCGATTCTGTCAACGCCGACCATGCACAAAGGCTATATTGTAGATGTTTGTGTGAAGGATGGAAAGGCGCATTCTCGTTATAACGAACGGCCGATTCTGTAGTGTCGGCATTCATGCCGTTCGCGCAGCGGTCGCATTGCGACATGTATTCGTTCGGCAACGGGCGCATCGCGCCATGCGAAGCTGGTAGCGTCGGTATTGATGCCGACATAAATGGCGCGATTGCACGCGAAAACGGGGATAAATCCCAACGGCATGAATGCCGCTGCTACAGGGCATTCGCCTCGAAAACGTCGAGCTAAAGCCACGACGCTAGAAATCAACACCCCTCAAATTCATAAATTTGGAATACTAGTTGGTTTCAAAAATAGCTTCAATGGGAAGGCCCATTCAAGTGAGTGATGTGAGCGCGTTGGCAAAGGCAGCGCAGTTACAAGCTCTCGACCTGCGGCGCACAAAAATTAAACGCTGGTTTGATGAGGCGGGTGTGCCAGCGTTGGCGGGGCTGTGGGTGGATGACCCTGAGCAAGTGCCAGTTGCGCTGCGCGAACGGGTGCAGGTCAATCCGCCACAGGATCCATGGAAGTTTATGCGGGCGTTGAATCGAAAGAAGCGGGAGGTGGGGAGGTGACTGATTGCGGTCTTGTTCTTGCGTATTGCGTATCCAATTTACGCAATACGCACGATAGAAACCCGATCAGACTTTTTGCTTGCACTGCTGAATCCAGACCTGTACCTCTGCGGGGGACATAATTGCAGGGTCGCCGAGTTGGGCATCAGTGGCGGTGGCGAGTTGCTGGGGCAGTCGATTGATCAGCAAATCTAAATCGGCCGCCCCCTCAATCTCCTCATCCAACACCCGCGCCATCTCTACTTCATGCGGCAGATCGTGTTTGCGAACGGCCGCTTTTAGGCCGTGCAGCAATGTTTCCCACGTCGTCATTGGGCCTTGGGTAATGGAGGCGGACTCGGCGGCCGAGTCGATAAAGGCAAATGGCACCGTCACAAATGGCTCTTCACGCTTGATAACGGCCATGATCCAATCTGTGTCAAATGAGAAGTCATAAACGGTCGGATTCGCAATGATCGCTTTGAGCAGCGCGGCATCATACAGCTTGAAGGCGGCTTGTGTATCGCGGATGCCAAGCGAGAAAATTGGTTTGCCGATCATGCGCTGCATGTGGCGTAGCAGCTTGATGCCAATGCCCCAACGCCCTTCCTGCTTGACCAAAACCGAGTCGGGATGTTTGCGGTTGCCAAGCACCACGTTGCTCTCCTTCGTCAGGTAGGGGCGCAGCAGCAAGCCGATTTGTCCTAGATGTACCGAATTATCCGCATCGGTGTAGATGACGGCATCTGCGCCATCGGCAATCGCCTGCATACAGCCGTAGATGATGGCTCCGCCTTTGCGAGATTTTTCGGCCGATTCTAACCCAGCCAGTGGCCCGTCCTGTGATGGCACAGCGTCCGCCAAATGTAGGACAGAGACGTGTGCGCCTAGTGGGTGCGTGGCGGCAATTTCTTGGGCAATTCGGCCGCTTTCATTGGGGTCACCGTCGTCAACGGCATATAATGTCCAGTCGATTGGCGTATCGGCCGTTGCCCACGCCAACTGAGCCAGCTTCACTCGCAGAGAATCCTCCCCATTCGGATTTTCCTCATGCTTTGGATACAGTCGATTCTGCTCCCCCCACATGGCGAACACGACCGCGATCTTGAGCGGTTGCGTGACTGTCTGTAAATAGCGGCGCGAATCAACCAGCTTTTCAGCCAGCCGGAATTCGAGCGGCGCACGCCGTGCGGCGTGCTTGATCTCGCTAGTGGGAACGCCGGATTCAAGCAATTCTGCAACGAGCGATAAAAGGTGATCGTGGGAAGCCTGTTCTGTTAAATCAAATTGATGGTGGGCGTTGTCGATTAGAGATGTGAGCATGACGAATTCCTGTTGATAATTACATTAATGTGCATCTGGAATTATGCACATCCCCCAATTACGTTTCACCTTTCTTCCCTAATTTTTGCCGTAGTTACGCTTTAAGAAATTAGCGGGGCATCGACTCGTTCCGATGGAGACCATCGGAACGAGCCGTTAATTTATGTGGTACTTACTGTGTAACTAGCTCAACCGCTTTTCAAATTCGGCCGTTAACGCCGGCACAATCTCAAACAGATCACCCACAACGCCATAGTGTGCCAACTTATAGATCGGCGCGTCCGCATCTTTGTTGATCGCCACGATCAGCTTCGAGGTGTTCATCCCTGCCTGATGTTGAATCGCGCCACTGATGCCACACGCGATGTAGAGGTCTGGGCTGACCGTTTTACCCGTCTGCCCAACCTGATGGGCGTAGGGAATCCAGCCCGCGTCAACCGCTGCACGGCTCGACCCCAACGCGCCGCCCAATGTCTCGGCCAACTCACGCACCGGTGCAAACCCTTCAGGCCCACCGACACCACGACCACCACTGACGATGATGCTCGCTTCTGCGAGGCTGACACCGCCACCTTTCTCTTCGATTCCCTCAACACTCGTTTTGATGTCGTCTTCATCAACGACGGGATCGACGTAATCGATGTCGCCCTCTTCCGCATCTTCATCCATCTCAAGTGGGACAAAGGCACGATTACGCAGGCTGATGACCTGCAACCCTTCTGGGATAATGGCATCACAGCGCAATTTACCGGCATAGACGGGATGGGTTGCCACGATGCGATCACCGGCCGCTTTGAGGTCGATCACGTCCGCAACATAGCCCGTCTCAAGGTCAAACGCGACCCACGCGCACAAATCTTTGCCCGCAATCGAAGCCCCAGCGATAAACGCATCTGGCTCCTCATCCTGCAAAACCTGCACGACAACCGGCGCAATCGCTTCGGTCAATCCATCATCGAGCGAATCGTCATCACACGCAATCACGTTATCCACGCCCCATTGAAACGCTTTTTCGGCGATCTCGTCCGCATCACTGCCAAAAATCAGGGCGGTGACATCTGCATCAAGCTGGCTTTTTGCCGCCCCAATCGCTTCACGGCTGATCGGCGCGATCTCTTCATCATAGTGTTCGATATAGACAAAAACGTTCATTAGATCACTTTCTCCGCCATCAATTTATCTGCGAGTTTTGAGGCAATGTCTTCAGGTGAATCGCCCGTAATATACTCAGTTGCCGCATCGCGTGCGGGTGGCTGATAGACATTTGACCAATCGACGTTGGCACTATCCGCGCCAACCGCGCCGTCAATCTCCAAATCGGCTCCAGATAATGACGGGATTTTTGCCCGATTGGCCTTGCGAATGCCCATAAATGAGGGATAACGCGGCTCGTTGATCTCTTTGACCACGCTAATCACGACGGGCATCTCGGCCGTGACCGTTTGCGTGCCGCGCTCTAACATGCGCTCAACCGTGATCGAGTCGTCGCTGATTTCTTTGATGGCAGAGACATAGGTGAGTGGTGTCCAACCCAGCGCACGCGCCGTCATCACGGGGGTCATGCCCGTATCGCCGTCAATCGCCTGCTTGCCGAAAATGGCGACATCGACACCGAGATTGTTTATGGCGGCCGCCAAAACACGCGCCGTCCCCTGCCCATCCGAGCCAGCAAAACTCTCATCATTGATCAAAGTTGCGCTCGTGCAGCCCATCGCCAACGCCTGTTTAAGCGACGCATTGGCCTCTTCGCTACCAGCGGTCAAGGCAATCGCCTCTTCCGCGCCGTGATTTTCCTTGAGACGAATCGCCTCTTCAATCGCAAATTCGTCCCAAGGGTTGACGACTTGCGGCTTACCGCTTGGGTCTTCCCAGCTCACATTACCATCAGCAACGCTATAGACGGCCGTGGTGCTGGGTGTTTGTTTCAGACAAACAACTACTTTCATGAAAGAACCTCCAGTGGGAATTTCTATTCTCATCTAACTTATCACGCGATAAGTTCAGTTTACCTAAAAGAAGAGTTTGCAATGGCAAACTCTGCCTAATTATAGCGATGGGGGGAAAACACGCAACATGACGCAGCGCGTTATCAAGCATAGGACAGAAGATTTTAGACGGTTAGGTAGCAGAGAGCGGCGGTATCATCTGCCGATGCGTGCCGAAGAAATAATCAATGCAGAACGGAGAATGCAGAATTGTAAATGACCATTTTTCATTCATCATTGACTATTGCCCGTTCTCCATTGACAATTATTCTCGTTGAGCCGATGGTCGCCGCCACCCGCTCAGGCAAGAACAGCCCCACAAGCAGCACCTGATGTCCCGCCTGCGCGACTTCAAACCCGCACTGTGGACAGATGACGCGCTGCTCAACGACGTGCGGCGTGCCGTAAAACGCACAATAGTTGCAGTTGCTCGCCAGCATCTATTCATCATCCCGTGAGAAAAACCGCTTGACTGACCCAACGATCACGCCGACCTCGATCAGCGATCCCAACTGATTTGCCATGCGCCACATGCCGCCGTGATTGGCTCCTTCCATAAACAGCTCTTCGGGATTGTGGAGTGGCACGTCGGGATGGGAGGCGGCCGCATCATAGGCGAGGTCGTTGATGAGCAGGGCGGTCATGATAGCGTTGGTCGTTTTCGGCCGAAAAATCTCCACGCCAAACTGTTCAGCCCCCGCATACCCCGCCATAAACAGCTTATTTTTTGTGACAGAGTAGGTGTAGGTTGCCGGCGCGACGTTGCACGAGACGATATGCCCTTCATCCCGCGCCACAACGGAGCGCCAGCGTTGCAGACGCTTTGCCAGCGTGTAGTTGGGACCTTGCTGTGTGACGAGGCTGTTGATAATGCCGTAGCGTCGCCCCTCTTTGCTGAGAACGACGCGGCGCACATTTTTGGCGAAGATGCGCGAGTTTGAGAGCGTGCCAAAGAGGGTGCGAATCGGCCGAAAAGTCGTCGGCTCTTCATAGCGTTTTTGCGCCGCGTCAACGACATCGGCCGGCACCGCCATCACGTCGGTCGGCGTGAGCAGAAAGGCGATGTTGACCGGATGGGGCGTGCGCTCTGCGACCGTCTTGATAATCACGTCCATCGCCACCGCGACGCGCACAAATTCGCCGCTATCGAGATAAGCATAGCCGCCCAGCGTCAATGGCCTGTCTAAGCCAACGAGCCACGTGATAATTTCGGGTGCATCGGTGATTAAATTCGCCCCCGCTAAACCCGCTAAATTGCTGTCGGTCATGTCATCCATTTGGGCGGCTTGCAGCGGAAAGATGAGCGTGCCGGCCGATTGCCGCGCCGTGTGTATCAGACGCTCCCAAATCTCAGGGCGATTGAGATCAACTGCGACCACCGTTGCCCCCATGTCGAGCAGCGTTTGGTAAGGGCCGATTTCCGCCCCTGCGCCCATCAGAACAAAGGCCGGCAACTCATCTAGCCAGTTAGCATGGTCGATCACACGCTCGACAGCGGCAGCATGGCTTTCTTCAACGATGCCGCGATTCTGCCAAGTCCGCAACTGGTTGCGGAGCGCAGCACCAGAAAGCATTTTCTTTTTGTAGGGAATCGTTAGGGGTTGTGGGCTGCCTATGCCGTGAATAATGCCGGTGTGAAATACAGGCTGATTATAGACAGACATGGCAGCGGCAAGCGTGTGCGTCTTTGCATCGCGCACAAACTCAAATTGCTTGTAAACGGCCGAAAGACCAGATTGGGCGATGGCGCGGGCGTTATCGGCCGATTCCACCCCAACAGCCGTCATGCGCTCAAAATACTGTCGGTAATTTTTGCGCCAATTTTTTTCGTTGAGGGCGTGTTGCGCGTCGGCCGAACTCGCCGCGCCCAATGCCGCTGCCACAATTACTTTGCCCGCTTTTGTCGTGCGACGCTTGCCATTCTCATCTCTCGGAAATACCACACCTTGCTCTGCCATTTTGCTCCTTTATGTTTTGCGGCAAAGCCACTTTCTTGACGTACCGCATAGATGTCTACGGTACGTTTGCCGCAAAGAAACAAACCCCAAACTGTGCCAGAAGATGCTGTGCAAAGGTGACAACTTTAGATGAGCTACTCCAACGGTTTTAGATCGTCTAATATCCACGGCATCAATTCTGCCACCGTCGGATGAGTCAGCACCGCCCGCCGAAACACTTTCCATGATTGCCCTGTGTACATGAACGGCGTGAACATGTTGATGATTTCGTCACCACCAACCCCCAAAATTGTCGCACCCAAGAATTGCTCGGTGTCTGCATCGACCAAAATTTTGACCAGCCCCGCCGTTTCCGACTTCTCTTTGGCACGTGAGATGTGTGCCATTGGTTTTGTCGCCATTAGCACATTTCGGCCGCTCTCACGCGCCTCTTTTTCGCTCATGCCGACGCGGCCCAGTGGTGGGTCGATGAACATGGCGTAGGTGATAATACGGTCAGATAGTTGCCGATCTGCTTCACCGCTGTAAACATCCCAGAAAATTTCACCATCATTGACGGAGGTGTGTGTGAATGCCCCTTCGCCGTTGATGTCACCGACGGCGTAGATGTGCGGGACATTGGTTTGCATCGAGTCGTTGACTTTGATGTAGCCACGACTGGTCGTTTCAACGCCGGCGGCCTGTAGATTGAGTCGGTCGCTGTTGGGAACTCGGCCGATTGCCAACAACACATGCGTCCCCCTCACAGACCGCTCAACGCCATTCTGACTAAAAAAGACTTCAACATTCTGTGGAGCTGTCTGCGCCAGTCGCCCGATCTGCGTGTTCAGCTCAACTGCAACGCCTTCCTCCTCTAAAACGTCTTGCGCGATTTCCGCAATATCTGTGTCCTCGCGCGACATCAACTGCCCCGACCGCTCTAAAATAGTCACTTGGCTGCCCAAACGTCGAAATGCCTGTGCAAATTCCATGCTGATGTAGCTACCTCCGACGATAATGAGGTGTTCAGGCCGCTCGGTCAACGCCAACAGCCGCCGATTATCGAGCCACTCAACCTCATCAATGCCATTAATCGGCGCAACTCGCGCCCGCCCTCCCGCATTGATGACGATTGTCTCCCCATAAATCACTTCATCGCCCACGCGCACCAGATTAGGACTATCAAACGTTGCAAAGTTGCCATAAACATCAACATTGTCCATCTCACGCAGCCATTTCTCCAGCCCATCACTCCCACTATCGCGCATCTTGTGCGCCCGTTCCATCACTTTGGCGAAATCAACCGACACATCGGTGGTGATGACCCCAAAATCAGCCCCACGTCGCGCCATGTGCGCCGCTCGTGCGCTGGCGACAATTGTCTTTGTCGGCGTACACCCATAGTTGACACAGCTCCCACCAAAGCGACCACCTTCTGCAATCGCTACTGTTTTTCCGGCCGCCACCAAGCGCGGAATAACTGTTCCCGTCGCCTGCCCTGTCCCGATCCAAATAATGTCGTATTTTTTCATTGTGCTGCTCGCTTTTTTGAGTTTCGTTACTTTTCAGACGCAGCGACGGTGGGGAATCTTTCGTCTTGAGATAAGTCAGAGAGCATTCACATCAACAGAAAGACGCACATTGCAGTGAAAAGGAAAAAGGTGCTGCCTGTTCAGCAACACCTCCGGGAAGTTTCATCCTTGCGAGATAAAATCCTTACAATTTTTATCCGGCAAGTTCTCTGTGTGTGTATAGAGACGTGTCAGACAGAAAACCTTCAAAATAGGTAGGCTCTCAACGTTTTTTTTATGTTCGCGCATCATTGACAGCTTGCTACATTCTCTAGGTGCTGCTCATAGGTGGCACTAAATAGGTGGGAGCCGGGAGCTAATCCGACGCATTCAGCCACGAAATAGAGGTAGTCTGTGCTGGTGGGGTTGGCAATTGCCTGTAGTGCGCCCAAGCCCGGATTGGCAATTGGTGAAGGTGGCAAACCTGTATTTTGGTATGTGTTGTAGGGTGACTGAATTTGCAGATCGTCAACCGTTAAGGGAGCTTTCCACCACTTGTCCGTTGCAGGATCGTAGCCAACCGCATATTGAACGGTTGGATCAGCATCGAGTTTGATACCTTGCTCGACACGATTGAGAAAGACGCTGGCGATAATGGGCTGTTCTTCGGACAGCACGGCCTCACGCTCGACAATTGAGGCAAGCGTGACCGCATCGGGAATACTCAACCCTCGTTCTCCATAAGCTTGTCGCATCTCTGGCGTGACGCGCTCACCGAATGTCGTCAACATCGCATTGACCAGATAGTCTGCATCTGCATCGAGCGGAATGCGGTATGTGTCGGGAAAAAGGAAGCCTTCGAGTGAATCGGCCGCCTCAAGCTGTGCAGTGAACGGATAGGCAGACATGTCAATCGGCCGCTGTCGCGTCACAATTGCTAAAAACTCAGCCGGATCAATCTCAGCCGGCCGCACCGTATCGAGATAACCCGCCATCTGCTCAACGCGCCATCCTTCTAAAAAAGTGAGCGTGATGTCATCCCCGACCGCATTGGAAAGCGTTTCCGCCAACGTTGGTAAATCCATATCGGGTGACAGAACAAACGTGCCAGCGTCCAGCTCTGCATCGAGACCGTAAAAACGCAGATAGTTGAGAAACAGGCTCTCTTTGCCCGGCTCCATTACGCCAGATGAGGCGAGGTTGATGGCAATCTGGTTGGCGTTTTGTCCCGCAGCGACGATAAATTCAATCGGCTCGCTGCCCGCACCAATTGGTTCGGTTAGTGCGCCGCGATTCGCAGCGAGCATCGCTTGTAGGACGAGCCTCTCGGCCGAACTCAGGCTAGGATCGCCCTGATCGAGTGCCACCATGCCACCTGTACTTGCCTCATTCCAGCGAAAGGCAAGCAAAAGTAATGCAATCGTGAAAACGACGACAACTGCACCAAAAATGATGAAACGCAGGCTGCCCCAAATGATGCGGACGGGGAGTGAGTTGGGGGCGTAAGGGTCTTTTGCTTGTGGTTTCATGGTTGCTAGTTGCTCGTTGCTAGTGATCGTACTAACAACTAACAACTGTTCAAATAGTCTTGCAAAATGATCGCGGCGGCGACGGCATCGCGTTGAGCTTGGCGTTTCTTGCGACTATAGCCGAGCGCGATCATGCGCTCGCGGGCGGCATCAGTCGAGTGGGCTTCGTCTTGGAAGACGAGCGGGACGTTAATTTTTGTGGCGAGATCGGCCGAATAATTGCGTACCCAGCGGGTCTGGTTGCTATCTGTGCCGTCCAAATAGGTCGGCAACCCCATCACGACGAGCGTAATCTTGTTGTCGGCAATTACCTGTTGATACTGCTCAAAATCGGCGCGACGTGACGTGCGCGAGAAGACCGTCAGCGGCTTGGCAACGATACGCAGCGCGTCACTGATCGCCAACCCGATGCGCTTTTCTCCTAGATCAATTGCTAAAACGCGCCCTGCTTCCATCAGTTAATTCTCCACATCACGGTTGATGCTTGTATAGATGCGGGCGGGCAGATAGGGAATGCGGTCGCGGCTTTCAGGCCAAACGCGCACGTCGGGCATGTCGCGCAGCAAAAGTTGTTCATTGAGATAGTAGGTGGCGATCTCCGTTTCCTGCCCCGTGATGTCACTGATCGGTTGTTGTAGTTGCAAGTCAGCAATGACGAGGGCTTCCCCGATCATCTCCAAGCTGACACGCCCTTGACCGTCTACACCGAGCAGTCGGCCGATGCGTGGTTGAATCGTCTGCTCCATCATGACAAACCCCTCTGGCACGGCTGCTTCTAACTGCTCATTGACCAACGTGAGCGCAAGGTTTTCATTGACCGCGGTGCCATGTAGTTCGGCGCGAATCTCCATTGCCAACGTTGATGTTTCCTCGCCGGCAAAATGGGATTGGCTTTCAGCGTAGATGGCAACAATGCGGATTGAGTCTTCCGCCAAGAACTCTTCAAGGGTGAGCTGCCCGTCCATGTCAACGACTGCCTGTCCGTGCAGGGCTTCGAGAATGTGGTCGCGTAGACGTTGCACGTCGTCGGGGCTAACGGTGGGCGCGACGCGATTTGCGCCACCGGTAATTGGGAATAGATTGCGAACGTTGAGCTGGTTGGACAATGCCCCTTCCACGCGATTGATGCGGTCGCCGGCGAGATTGCCCTCGCTGCCCGGCTCAACAGCGACCACCTCGATGTCTACTTCGGTACCGACACGAGCGGGGAGTTCGGCCGATTCCAGCGTCTGGAAAACAATCCGCTCACCCGTTGAGGTGCTGACTCGTGTCCCTGCTGGAATGCTGGCTGCCTGCGGCACGCGATTGACAAATGTGACGAGACCACGCGCCGCTTGATCTGGGATTTCGATGCGCCCCGTCGTTTCGACCGAGGCTCGCCACTTATTTGTATAGACGAGGAGACGACCCGGCACAGTTGCGCCGCTGGCAGATTCCTCATCGGCGCGGGGATCGGCGACGATGGGCTGGGTGATTTGAATCGACCGAATCTCTGGCTTCAACACAATGGTTGCGCTTGGCAGCGCATAAAATATCGTCACCGCCAATAAAGCGAGCGTGCCGACAAATAGCGGAATCGTCAGATAGCGATAGCCATAGGTCAGCCAGCGCGGTTTTGGCCTCAGCCGCCGATTCATTGCGGCCTTGTCTGCCTCGCTTAATGTGGTTTGTCGGCCGATGCGCTCCTGTTTTGGTAACCACCACGGGCGTTCATTGGCAAAAAACGCCTGCGCTTGCATTTGAGTTGCAAACGAGCGTAACCCAACCGCCCGCGCTGCTTCACGCACCCCGCCATTCCACGAGACGATCCCCAACGTTACATTTTGGTCGGTTGCAACCTGTTTAATGCGCCCCATGTCAACCGGCTCATGCACGGGAGTCTTCATCCCACGTGGTAAAACCAACACCGCACGTGGCTCAGTTATCTGACGCACGAGATGAATAATTGTGTCTAAGCCTGCACTTTTGGGGACAAGAATCGTTTCAAATGACATGAAATTTTGGATTTTGGATGTTTGTCCGCAACCGACAATCCACCATTGAGAATGTTTGAACTATAGCACATTGGCAATTACGATTGACGCGCATTATCGCAATTTTCCGAGAATCATCAGGTAAGCGTCTGCCTAGCGTTTATGTGGCGTTTAGTCGGGCTGGCTACACTGTGAAGAATGCGCTGGATTTACCGAATTTTTCGATTGGGGATTGTATTGGGCATACTGTTTGTGTGGTATGGCTGGAGTTCGGTTGCGATGACATCGTGGCGGACGGATAGGGTCTCGGCCGATGCTGCGCTCGTTCTTGGTGCGGCCGCTTGGGGCGATAACCCCTCTCCCGTCTTCCGCGAACGCATCAATCACGCCATTCAGCTTTACAAAGAAGGCAGCGTCGAAAAACTCGTCTTTACCGGTGGTGTGGGATTAAAAAGCCCAACGGCCGAGGCGATCATCGCCCAACAGTATGCTGAGAGGCGCGGCGTTCCAACAGACGACATCATTGTGGAAGACCAATCACGCAATACGCTCACAAATTTGACAAATGCAGCCCCCATCTTGGCTGAAAATGAAATTGATAGCATCATCCTTGTCAGCACACCCTTTCACATGCGACGTGCATTGCTGATCGCTGACACGCTTGATCTGGATGCCTACCTCTCACCGACGCGCACGACGCGCTGGCGCGGGTCACGCCCATACTTTTTCACGCGAGAGGTAGCTGCATTTTTGTACTATCGCTTTTTGTGGTAAAGCCAAAATGAGAGAGGGAGTCGTTTCTCCCCCTCTATAGACAATCAGCGGTGTTCATTCCCCTATTCCCCTCTGATTTTGGCGACTACAAGTTATTCAATAAGTCAAGTGGATCATTTGGATCAACTTCCGACATAAACTGCTCTTTGCGGTTATGATTTGTCAGCCGATAAACCAAGCCCATCCAATTGTTAATGATCGACTTCGCCGTGTCTCCCCACGTGTTGTCCAACAGTGGCAATATCCGCGTTTCTGGAAATGGCGGAAGCATATCACCGTGTTCTTTTGCCCATTCTGCGCGACCCAAATAGCGTTCTGCGATTGCGGCCGCTTCCACCGAAAAATAGTTCTCAGGATGGGGTGGTGATGTTGGAATTTCCCCATTTAGATAGCGCAAAACCTCACGCTTATACTCTTTCAGAAGGCTGTTTATATCGTACTCAGGATGCCCCTGAAAATAGATAAACCGAAATTGATCTGGGCTGACAGCAACCTGCACGCCCGCTTCCCGACTTTCAACCAAAACAGATAGTCCGGCTTCCTCTAACTGCGCTCGCGTGATTTCATTCCAGCGCGAATGTGGGACATCAAAGCGTGTGTTGATGTCCCATAAGAGTGGATGGTCAGGACGCATAATGCGATGATGAAAGACCCCCCATTGCTTCATTGGCAACCCGCTTCGCTCAATACCATGTTGATATTTGAGCAGTGCGTGCGATGCCAAACATGAACACAGTACCGATGTCACATTCTCATTTGCCCACGCGATCACCTCCTGCAATGGTTCCCAGAATGGCTCTCGGTCAAGCTCTGGGCTAGTCACATTTGCACCTGTGATAATTAGGGCATCTAGCCCTTCTTCGCGCAAGTCGTCAAACGTGCGGTAATGACTTTTGATGTACGCCTGCGTCTGTTCACTGCGTGCGAGTCCAGCAACCGAAAATGGATGCACATAAAATTGTGCGATTTGGTTGCTGTTGCCGATTAAACGCATGTATTGTTGCTCCGTCACGCGCAATGCAGCATCGGGCATCATATTTAGCAGGCCGATATGTAATTCACGAATGTCCTGTCTCAGCGCATCATCGAGCGGTAACACTTGTTGTCCACGTTCACGCAATCGTTCAAAAGTCGGAAGAGAGGTATGTGCAACAATTGGCATAAAATGATTTTGGATTTTGGATTTTTGAGAATCTAAAATCTGAAATAAACTGCTTGGCTAGGGTAAACGTTCACAAACGAGTCCGTCTCCACCCCCGTCGAGGCGATGAATGTCTTCATTGGCCTCACCTAAACAAAATTCGTAGCACGCTTGTGCGTCTGATTGGAAATCAAAGTCAGAACAGTTGTAGGCATTATTTGAACAAATTGTGCAGCCAGCGGGCGCGTTGGATAGCTCATTTGCTCCCCAGAGACCGCGCCCTGCCTGACGCGCCTCGTGTTGTAGGTCGGCAAAGTAATCGGCATTGGCGACATCGGGTGGATAAGTGACCAAGCGTGCATAGCCATCAGCAATCAGTTCAGCATTAACAAATGTACCATCATCGAGATAGATATAGCGCAAGAGGCGACCATATTGATCTATTTCTGAAACATCGACAACGAGCGTGACTATCTTGCCTTGCACAAGGTCGCGGTTGGCTTGGGTTGCCTCACGATAATATGGTTCATCTCGCTCAGGCGTGTCTACGCCAACGTAGCGAACACGATATTCGTCTCCGTTGAGCAGTACGTCGATTGTGTCGCCGTCAATGACGTTGATGACTTGTGCCGTTTCACCTATGATGATGGTGCGTGGTCGCTCAATGGGCGCAGTTTCATCTACTAATAATAGTTCTTCGCAGCCAGCAAGCAGTATGACGAGCAAAAATAAAAAGATTCGCATGATGTGATAGTTTACCTGAAAGTTGGGAATGTTTTTAAATCTACTCTACTAAGGCAGAGATAAGGTGTGAAGATTGACTAAACATCACGCCGGATGGAGCGGCGAGTCGCTAAAATGTGACGTTATGGCTGCTACTATACAATCACCCTCACGCGGGTCGCTCTTCGGCCGACTTCTACGCGGCTTCGCCGCCTTCCTCATCATTCCCCTCATTGCCATCATTGCGCTCTTAGGGCTGGTTTATTGGCAAATCGAACAATATCGTACTGAACACAGCGAGCGCATCTTCACAGGTGTCAACGTTTGGGATGTCGATGTGAGCGGTCTCACAGCAGCGGATGCAGAGGCAACACTCGAACAAATTGCACCCGCTATTACAGATCGCACACTCGTGCTAGAAGATGCGGCGACAGGCATGGTGTGGGCAAAGTCACTGCTTGATTTGGGCGTGGCTCATGATGTAGAGGGGGCGGTTGAGCAGGCTTTTGTCATCGGCCGAAATGGAAACGATGAAGCCAAGCTGCGTGACCAATTTAGCACATGGTATAACGGTGTCAGCATCACACCAAACGTTCTGATTGATGAAGGCGCAGTCGATGTTTGGCTCGCTGAAATTGCGGAACAGATTGATGTGCCAACTGTCGACGCGACGCTCGACATCGTGGGGAATGAAGTCATTTATGTGCCACCACAAGCGGGTCGCCAGCTTAACCGTGCGGTAACTCGTGATTTGTTGATGCAGCCCGTTCGCAACTTTGAGGATGCTCAGATCGCGCTCGTTATCGAAGAAGTAAAGCCACGAGTGGGCGATTTGGGCAACTCGGCCGAAATCATCCAAAACATCATTGGCAGCACGATGACGCTCTATTTTGAGAAACCCTTTGATGGCGTTGATCTTAGCGGCGCAACACTGTCCACCGACCAGTTGGTCGAGTGGCTGCGAATTGAGTGGGAAGAGGTAGACGGCTCATCGATCCCCTCTGTTTTTCTTGATGAGGTCGCGGCACGCAACTGGATCGCAGGCTTCGCCAACGGAATGACCCGTGAACCGGAACGCGCACGCTTCTATTTTGATGATTTCACTCGTGAATTGGTCTTGGTTGAGCCACATAAGACGGGGCGTAGGCTCAACGTCGACGCAACGCTGGCAAGTTTGCTCGCTGCCGTGCGAACGCCAAACCGTTCTGTGCCGTTTATCGTTGACGAGGTTGTTCCTGTCGTCAATGCAAACGCAACGGCGGCTGAGTTAGGCATCACAGAACTAATCACAGAGGCGACGACTTATTTTTCGGGATCGTCACCTGAGCGCATGGCGAACATTGCGAGATCGGCCGAAAATTTCTACGGCATCGTCATCGCGCCCGGTGAAGAGTTTTCCTACAATCACTATCTCGGCGAAATCAGCGCAGAGCAAGGGTATGAGACAGGCTTGATTATCTTTGGTGGTCAAACAATTGAGGGGATCGGGGGCGGTGTTTGCCAAGTGAGTACAACGCTTTATCAAGCGGCATTTTGGGGAGGGTATGAGCTGGGTGATCGTTGGCAACACGGCTATCGCGTCTCATATTACGAAGACGGTCTCGGCCCGGATGGTCTGCCCAATGTTGGGATGGATGCAACGATCTACTCTCCGGCAATTGACTTCACCTTCACAAACAATACACCGCATCATCTCCTGATCGAAAACTACTATAACGAAGGGTCTGAGTCTTTAACCTTCAAAATATACAGCACGAAAATTGGTCGCAGAGTAGAGCGGGAGCTTTATGTGTGGAATGAAACGGATCCGCGGCCGACGGAATATCGCTATAATCCTGAGTGGGAAGGGGAAGATTTGAAGCAGGTGGAGTGGGCAGCGGGCGGTGCAGACGTGCAGATTATTCGCAACGTCTATAACTTTCAGGGAAATTTACGCGATCAAAACATTATAAACAGCTCTTATGTACCATGGCTCAATATCTACGAATATGGTGACAATACAGACCGCAGCCTCCTACCCACATCACTCCGCGATTAAACGCAGATTTCTCTCTTGAAAATACAGGAAAAACAGCATACGACGCTGTGCTGACGAGTGATACAATCCGCATCGTGAACTGGAAAACTTCTGAAGACATTCAACTCTGGGAAAAATGGGCGATCGCGTGGCTTGTTTCAGCCTTTGTGCTGATCGGGCTAGCATATAGCTTTGCCAATCCGCCCTTTGAGGCAACCGACGAAATTCGGCACTACCGCTTTGTGCGTCATCTTGTCGAGACTGGCTCGCTGCCCGTGCAGGGTGAGGGCAACTGTCGCGCACAGAGCCATCATCCGCCACTCTACTATCTTATCGCCGCGATCCCCAACTGGTTCATCACAACGAATGACGATATTTGTGCTACTCCGGTGACAAATCCATTCTGGAACTATCGCGTTTCGGATGTGGGGCAGGACAATAAGAATCAGTTTTTCTATGATACACGCGCCGATTGGGATGCAGATCGCTGGGCGGTTGCACTAGCGCGTGGGATCAATGTCTTGTTGGGAGCGGCAACGGTCTTTGTGACTTGGATGATCGGCCGACGTATCACCCAACAACCCCCAACCGCCCTCCTCGCCGCAAGCATCGTCGCCTTCAACCCTATGTTCGGCTACATGAGTGGCGCGATCAACAACGACGTGATAGCCGCATTGACGAGTGGATTGGTGTTATTGGTCTGTGTCGAATTCAACCGCCATACGTTTCGCACCCTTGAAGTCGAGACTAAAGATTTGGTGCGCTGGGGCGGTTTGTTTGGTCTGACATTTGGGCTGGCGTTGCTGGCAAAGTTTAACAATATCGCACTTGGTGGACTGATTGCAGGTTTGTTGATTTGGTCGGGGTGGCACGGCCGACGGTGGAAAGAGATGGCAATTGTCAGCGGGGTTGCTTTTGGCATGACGCTGCTGATTGCTGGTTGGTGGTTTGCACGCAATCAGATGATTTATGGTGACTGGACGGGCGTTGAAACGCTCAAAGATTTGTGGGGCGAACGCAGCGCGTGGCAAAGTTTTGGACTGGCAGTGAGCGAACTACCGCAACTATGGACATCGCTTTGGGGGCGGTTTGGATTTGGGCAAATCCCACTGCCGGGCCTCATCTATCTGCTGTTCAATCTCTTCATGAGCATTGGACTTTTGGGCGCGACGCTTGATCTGATTTTCTATAGTCACCAGCCGCGTAAGTTGGTCGAACGGCTACTCCTGTTTGGCTCCCTCGTTCTGTTCTTTATCGTCGTTTTCTACTACATGCTAATTAGTCCCGCAGGCGCGATGGGGCGATTCCTATTCCCCGCGCTTCCGGCGTTGGCGATTATACTTTCGTTAGGCTGGCGATATTTACTGAGACAATTTCCAAATAGTCCCGTAGCGATTCAGGCGGTGCTGTTTCTGCTGACGCTGACAGCTTTATTTGGCTATTTGAAGCCAGCTTATGCAAGACCTGCACAGCTACATCGCTGGACAACCATTCCAAATGAGCGCGAGATTGTTGTGGCAGGTATGGGAACGCTGATTGGGTTTGACGTACAGCCGCGCAGAGTCTATCCGGGTGGCTCAGTCGAGGTAACAACCTATTGGGAAGTCGATGAACCGACGTTAGGCAGCTTTGTGCAGTTTACGCACCTGCGCGATGAGGCTGGGTTTGTGACGCAACGTGACTCCTATACGGGAACGGGCGCATTTCCATCAGGCATGTGGCGTGCAGGAGATCAATTTGCCGACAAAATATGGCTGCATGTGCCTGAGACAGCCTATGCTCCTAGTTCGGCGCGAGTGACAATTGGATTTTACCCAATTGAAGGAACGTATCGCTTGCAGCTTGCAGGGAAGAACGGGTCATCATGGGGTGAGACGCTATCGTTTGGTGAGGTTGAGATTTTGGCGCAACGTCCAGATGTTCCAAATTGGATGCGTCAAGACTTCGGCCGCACACTCGCCCTCGTTGGCTATGAATACAGCGAACGTGTCCTAGACGCTGATGATGAACTCACCGTTACGCTCTACTGGAACACGCTGGCCTCAATCGAAGACCCATATCAAATACAAGTGTTGGCGTTGGATGAGGCTGAAAATTATCGGGGGTCGGCCGATCTCGTCCCCGATATGACCGAATGGACAGGCACAGACGTGTATTCCACGACGCACACCTTCCCACTCGCTCAACTGCCTGCCCCCATTGAATCAGGTTCCCACATCATTCGTGTCGCGGTGCAAAGCGTTGAGACGGGCGAAAAGCTCAAGCTCCTACATCCTAGCGGCGCGTGGATTGGGGATTATTTGACGTTATCGCGCTTTGATGTTCGGTAGTTGACGCAGCCCTCTCTAGCCTTTGGGAAGGTGAGGGCTTTTTGCATCTGTTTTGAAACTTTGGCATTCGGTTATCAGTTTGACTAGAGCTTACGTCACTGAAGCACATAAAACGCATCAAATCGTGAGAACGCCATCACAAGACTAATAGTTCTCCGTTACACTCAACATGAAATTTTATGGTTATGGTTGTAAAACAACATAATCGCATCAACGGAGCAATAATTATGGCAACGCAAGTATCAAAAGCTGTCTGGAATGGAACACTAAAAGAAGGAAACGGCACGATGACTGTTGGTGATGGGCATTATGAAGGCCCTTTTACATTTGCGTCACGTTTTGAGACGGGCGAAGGGACAAATCCCGAAGAGTTGATCGGCGCGGCACACGCGGGCTGTTACTCGATGTTCCTATCCGCACTGTTGAGCAATAACGAGTATACGCCGACAAAAGTGCAGACGACCGCGACCGTTCATCTCGGTGCTGGCCCCACAATTATGCAGATCGATCTCGTTTGTGAGGCAGAAGTTCCCAATTTAGACGCAGATGCGTTTCAAGAATTTGCACAAAAGGCAAAAGAAGAGTGTCCTGTTTCAAAAGCATTGGGCGCAGTTGAAACAATCACGCTTGACGCGACGCTGGTTGGTTAACATTAGGAAAGGGTCAGAAGCAAGTTTCGCTCCGCCAATAACGGACTGCTGGCTTCTTTTATTAGAGAATCTCACCGGCGGCAGAATGAACGTCTCCCATTACCCACAAACAACCCTCTCGATTTTTGAAAACGTGCTGTTGCGACTGCACGAACCATTCCCTGTTGTGCGCTTTATGAATTGGCAACAGATCAATCGTCTGCCCAATGATACCCGCCCGATTGTACGTGCGTGGGAAGATTTGCCAACGATTGATGAAGATTGGGAGTATCGTAGAGGGCCGTGGGGGGCGTTTCGCGGTGTGCCGCTGGTAGCAATGGTGCGCTTTGCCAATCGGATCAATGCTCGGCCGTGGCTACACATCCCCATCCAAGCCAGCGATGATTTAATCGAGCGCATGATCGCATTTGTGATTGAGGGGAGCAACCAAAAACCAATTTTTGAGTTTGCCAACGAGATTTGGAATGGGACATTTAAGCAATTTCAATATGCAGTCAACAGTGGCAGACAGCGCATGTTGGCGGACAATGATTTCCAAGCGGCGTTGCGCTGGCAAGGGCAGCAAACGCGGACGATTGCCAAGGCGACGCATGGCTCGGCCGATATCGTCATCGCTGCCCAGTTTTTTAACCAATGGGTCGCCGAGCAGTTGTTGGAGCAAGTTGATGATGTCGTGACCGCGCTCGCCGTTGCGCCCTACGTCGGCCGAAACCAGCGTGGCTTGCGAATGCAAGATGAGCGTGCCGCACCACGCGATATATTGGCAATTCACAATGAACTGATCGCCGAATTATATGAAGATGTCGCCCCACGCATTGCCGACTATCGCAAACTCTGTGATAAACATGATGTCAAGCTGTTTGCATACGAGGGTGGCCTGCATCAGGTCGCACGTAATGAGGGCAATACGGCTGCATTTGAATTGGAAAAAGAGACGTTGCTCAACTTCAATCGTTCCCCATTTGCGGGCGCAGTGACAGAAAAACTCTGGACGTTGTGGCAAGAAAACGGCGGCGATTTATTCTGCCCGTATTCACTAGCAACGGTTTATGAAAACCCCTACACAAATCAAATCCAAAATCAATTTTTTGGCCACACCGAGATTTTAGGGCGACAGTTGCGCGTTTTACCGAAGTATCGTGGGGCAGTGCGGGCAGCAGCGGGCAGTGACTTGTAGATAGCGATGCCAACACCTTTTATGCACCTCGACTTTGCCCAACGTATGCGCCAGCATCCGCAGTTGCGTGTTGGCAACAAGCTGGACGCGCACTGGTCAGCGTTTTATTTGGGCAACATTGCGGCCGACTATCAGGCCATTGCCGACATACCGCGCGAGCAAACACACTTTTATCGCTTGCCGATGCCACAAGATGAAGCAGTCGGTTGGGAACGCTTGATCCTTGAGCAGCCAGAGCTAGCCGTCGCGCACGCTCATGCCCCAGATAAGGCCGCTTTTCTCGCAGGATACGCCGTGCATCTGCTGTTTGATGTCGTGTGGTATAAGCAAGTTTTGGTCCCACATTTTTGGCTCAATCAACGCTGGGAGGGTGTTGAACGCCGCCAACGCTTTTTGGCACACAACATTTTGCTGACGTTTTTTGATCAGGTTGCGTTGGAAAAACTGCCCGCCAGAGCTGAATCGGACCTAGCCTCAGCCAGCCCAGAAATTGATCTGTCATTTATCACCATTCCAGACTTAACCCGCTGGCAGCAGTTTATCGTCGAGCAGCTAAAGCCCAATGCGATTACGGAGACGGTGCGGATTTATGCGGAGCGAATGGGGGTGTCATCGGCCGATTTTGCCACCCATCTCAACGACTCCAGATGGATGCGGCACCACGTTTTTGAGCGCGTCCCCCGCGCCCCCATCGAGCAAATTTTTGACGAAACGATCAACGCTTGTGTCACATGGCTCAATACCTACTTGGCTTGAATCAACTGCTTACCCCCCTCTAACCTTCACGTTGTACCATTCTCCATATATCCATACCTTGACTAAATTAAATTTTTGATGCTGTAAGAGGATGAGGTGATCGGTTGTCCACACTGTGATTCTTGGTGGAAGTTGCACTCAATTGCCGAACCTCTACAGTCCCTTATTCAGAGGAACTATGACGGAAAACACACAACCATTCAAAGCGGAAATCAAGCAGCTTTTGAACATTTTGATCCACTCGCTTTATCAAGACAAAGAGATTTTCTTGCGTGAGTTAATCTCCAATGCGTCGGATGCGCTGACGCGAATGCGCTTTGAGATGCTGACAAATAGCGACGTGTACCAACCCGAAGCGGAGCTAGCCATCTGGCTGGAAGCGGATAAAGAGGCAAACACGCTCGTCATTAAAGACAGCGGGATCGGGATGACGGGTGAACAGTTAGCGACGAGTTTAGGGACAATTGCCCAATCTGGCGCACGCGAGTTTTTGGCACAACTTGAGGAGGGGCAAGCTGCACCAGATGACATCATTGGCAACTTTGGCGTTGGGTTCTACTCTGTGTTTATGGTAGCAGATGAGGTGAAAGTCATCTCACGCAGCTATGCGCCAGATGCAGAGGCGGCGCAGTGGGTGTCGGACGGTGGCGAGATGTATGTGGTTAGCGCGGCCGAAAAGTCAGATCGCGGCACAGAAATTCACATCACGCTCAAGAAAGATGCGACAGAATTCGCCGAAGATTTCAAGCTGCGCGAAGTCATTCGCAAACACAGCAACTACGTCAACTATCCGATCTATATTGGTGAGGAGCAGGCCAATTCACAGGAGAGTCTCTGGCGCAAAATGCCAAGCAGTGTGAGTGAAGAAGATCGCAAACAATTCTATCAGCAGATGACGATGGACTTTGAGGCTCCGCTGACCGACATACATTTTTCGGCCGATTCTCCCGTCAATCTCCGCGCCCTGCTGTTTATTCCCGCCAAGCGCGAGAAAACAATGTTCTCGCTGCGAAAAGAGCCGGGGGTCAAGCTCTACACCAATAACGTCCTCATCAAAGAGTACAGCACTGACCTGCTCCCGGACTGGCTTAACTTTGTCGATGGCGTGGTTGATTCGGAAAACCTGCCGCTCAACGTCAGCCGCGAGACAGTTCAGAACAATCGTCTGATGCGTCAGCTAGCCAAGGTTGTCAAAAAGCGCGTCCTACGCACAATTACGCGCCTTGACGATGAGACCTTTGCCACATTCTGGAAAGAGTATGGGCGTGTCCTGAAGGAAGGTATGGCGGTTGATCCCACAGCAAAAGATGACATTGTGCCATTGCTCAAATTTGTGTCGTCTAAATCGGATGGTAAGTTGACATCGCTGAAAGAGTATGTCGGCCGAATGCCCGAAGATCAAGAAAACATTTACTACGTGCTTGGCTCCGATGTCTCCTCTGTAGCGTTTAGCCCACATCTCGATCCGTTCAAGGCAAAGGGGTATGAGGTTCTCTACTTTGTTGACCCAATCGACGCATTCCTTATCACATCATGGACAGAGTTCAATGAAAAGCAACTGCAAAATGTCGATGAGGCGGAGCTTGATGTCGATGAGCCGGAAGAAGATACAGAGTCAGATGCGTCTGAGAAGGCGATCAATCTGTTTATCGGCCGAGCTATCAAAGCACTAGGCGAAAAAGTGACCGAAGTGCGTCTCTCAAAAGTGTTACGCGATAGTCCAATTCGGCTCGTTACGCCCGAAAATGGCGCGTCCCCCTCTGGCTTCGACCGCATTCAATTGCTGATGAACCAAGATTACGAAGTGCCAAAGCGTGTGATGGAAGTCAACAAGACACATCCTATCGTTGTCAATGTCGCGCAAATGTTGGAAGGCGACGAGTCGAGAACAGAAAAGGCTGACCTCATCATCGAGCAGCTTTACGAAAGCGCACTCGTCCAAGAGGGGCTACATCCCAATCCCGCGAGCATGATTCCACGTATTCAGAAATTGATGGAGTTGGCTGCTGCGTAGAGACACGAACGAATCTTTGGAAATAAACGGATTGATCTCACAAGATCAATCCGTTTTTTATTATTCGTCCATCGCGCTCTCGCTATACTCTGGCTATGAGCTATTTTGGTGTTCTTCTCCGCTTTGTTGTGACCGCTATTGTTCTGTTTTTTGTGCTGCTTAAGATATGGCGGCCGAAGCAGCCAGATCGTTTTAATGCGATCAATCCGTTTCTGATGATTGGCGTTTTGATTGTGGTGGCAGTTGTTTATACAACGCCTTGGGACAACTATCTCGTGGCGACCCGCGTCTGGTGGTATGACCCTGAACTGGTGACGGGCATTACGTTTGGGTATGTGCCGTTAGAGGAGTACACATTTTTTGTGCTGCAAACCGCGATGACGGGTCTATTGACGGTGTTGTTAATGCGACTCAACTTAGGCAATGGCGCGCGTTTTCAAGAGGCACCTCATACGCGGCGCAACGCACTAATTTTTGTCGGTATCATCTGGTTGATCTCGACCATCTTCCTGTTTAGCAGCATTGAACGCCTAAATTACTTGACGCTTGAATTATCGTGGGCATTACTGCCTGTTTTGTTGCAGGTTGGCTATGGGGCAGACATTTTGTGGCATCATCGCCGGCTTGTTTTTACAGCGGTTGCGCTCCCAACACTCTATCTATCGTTTGTCGATTTTCTGGCAATCGGCTCAGGGACATGGACGATTAGCCCGACACAATCGCTCGAATGGCTATTTTTAGGCGTGTTGCCGATTGAAGAGATTATCTTCTTTTTGCTGACCAACATCCTCGTCGTGTTTGGTTTTACATTGGCAGTTGCACAGGAAAGTCGAACGCGGCTTGAGCGGATTTTTCGCTCTAAGCGAGCCTAGTGGTGTTCGGCCGCTGAACACCGAATACCGCTAACCGCGACCGGATCGGTTTCAACATACGCCTTCAAACCAGCCAACAACTCTATCATGCCATTACGATAGTTGCGCTCGACGAACAGCTTATCCATTAGCGTTCCCGCGATGCCATATTTGATTTTGTAGAGTGGCGAACAGGCGACGACTGTTTGGTCGCCTTGTGGGGTTAGGGTGAAGCGAATATCGGCCGAGTCCAGCGGCATATTCGTCCCCACCACGCGAAACGTAATTGCCTCATTTTCTTGCCACGTCACAACCTCCTCATCCAAATAATCCTTACCCGCTAAGTCGCAGTGGCGACATGTCCCAACTCCCTGCGTCTGCGCTGATGTCGTCCGCGACGCTCGCACGCCCGGATTCCACGCCGCTATTTCACCCACATCTGCCAGTGCTGCCCAAACGCTGCTAACAGGCGCATCAATTGTTGTGTTTACTGTAAATTCATTCATATCATTAATCGTACCCCGGTACACGCTGCTAAGACAATGCAGAAGAACACCAAATAGTGCCAAATAATCTGTTTGAGTGGTGATAATCAGCTATAATCGCGTGCCTATGCGGATATTTGTAACTGGTGCAACAGGTTTTGTCGGCTCTCATTTGGTGAGTGATTTATTGGCGCAAGGTCATGATGTTTGGACATTGTTTCATGCGGCGACGAGTCAAAATGAATCGGCCGAGCATGAACGCCTACATCCTATTGCGGGAGACCTGCTTGATCTGGCGGGCTTGACGCGCACGGTGGCAAAAGCTGCCCCCGACGTGATCTATCATCTTGCGGGACAAGCCTATCCGGGCAAATCATGGCGCAACGTGGCGCGAACAATTGCGATCAACACGGGCGGCACGTCAAACTTATTGGAGGCGGCCGTTGCTTATGGCAAGCCGCGCACGGTCGTTGTGACGAGCGCAGAGATTTATGGAAAAATCCGGTCGTCCCAACTTCCCATCACCGACCGCTCTATTCCCAAACCGCGCCATCCTTACGGCGTGAGCAAATATGCGGCTGGACAACTGGTGCGCCTCTTCGCAGACCGCTACGGGTTGCCGGCAATCGAGGCACGACCCTTCAACCACATCGGCCCCAATCAAGCATTGGGATTCGTCGTGCCAGACTTCGCCAGCCAAGTGGCAAAAATTAAGCTCGGATTATGTGCGCCAAAGATGATGGTGGGCAATTTATCGGCCGAACGCGACTTTACCGACGTGCGCGACGTGGTGCGAGCCTATCAACTACTGGCGGATAAAGGTGATGCGGGGGAAAGTTATATCATCTGCTCAGGCCATGCTGTCAGCATCAGCACGATTCTCAACATCTTGCTCGAACTCAATCAAGTCAACGTTGAAGTGGAATATGACCCTGCCCGAATGCGTCCGTCAGATATTCCCATCCTTTATGGCAGCTATGAAAAAATCAAGCGTGCCGTTGGCTGGGAGCCAACGATCCATTTGCGCGAGACGTTGCGTGATGTATCGGCCGAATGGCTAGCACGCTTCAAATCACAAGCAGGCTCATAGTCGTTGCACCGCCTCAGACAGTCGCTCAATGCCCGTTACAATCCGTTCTTGGTCAATCCCGCTGAACGCCAGCAAAACGGCCGGCTCAGGGTTATGTGAAAGCGCATAGGGCGCGGCAGGATAGATACCCACTTGATGTTTCTCGGCCGATTTCACCACCGCCCCTTCATCCATCCCAAACGGTAAACGCGCCATCACGTGCAGCCCTGCCGCCACATCTGAAAATTGCCAGTTGGGGAGCTGTGTCTGCAAAGCGTTGACGAGCCGTTGACGGCGTTCTGCATACGTCTGGCGCAAACGGCGCACGTGGCGGCCGAAATGCCCTTCCCGTAAAAAGTCCGCGATTGCCGCCTGCGTCAGCGTTGGAGAGCCGCGATCAATTAGTCGTTTTGTGGCTAGAAAGGGCGCGATCAGCGCGTGTGGCAGCACAACATAGGCGAGACGCAACGCGGGGAATAGCACTTTTGAGAATGTTCCCAAATAGATGACGCGCTCTGGTGCAAGCCCTTGCAATGCGCCAATCTGCTTGCCATCGTAGCGCAGTTCGCTGTCGTAATCATCTTCCAAGATGTACGCATTTTGTGTAGTTGCCCACTGGATAAGCTGGAGACGGCGCGGAAGAGGTAGTGTGCCGCCGCGTGGAAACTGGTTGGCGGGGGTGACAAATGCGAGTTTCGCGGGTTTATTTCCCAGCTTTTCGACGGGAAATCCATCGTCATCGACTGCAAAGCCAGAGAGATATGCGCCATAGACGCGCAACAGTTTGTAGGCTTCAATGTAGCCAGGGGATTCGACAAAGACCGATGCTTTTGGTTGCAGGAGAATTCGGCCGATAATATCAATCGCCTGCTGTACGCCGTTGACGATCACAATCTGCTCAAGATCACAGCGCACACCTCGCGAGCTGGTTAAGTGGGCGGCAATAGCAGAGCGCAGCGGCGCGAAGCCAGCGGCCGAGCCATAACGCGCCAACATCGTATCATCGGTCGATAGATAACGTCCCAGCAGTTTACGCCACACGTCATAAGGAAAAATCTGTGGAAAGTCGTTGTTGAAGCCAAAGTCGTAGATAACCGATTTGTGTTCACGTTGCGAGGGCGGGCTGGACTGTAGCGCACGTTCTGCCCAGTGTGACAGGGCAGGCTGCGTGACCTGCCTTGATTGTTGCAGGGTGGGTAGGGTGGCGACAAACGTACCGGCCCCCATCCGCGTTTCGACAAATCCCTCGTCAGCTAGCTGGGTATAGGCTTGCTTGACGGCAAGTCGGCCGATTTTCAACCTCGCCGCCAGCACACGCGATGGCGGCAAAGCGTCCCCAGCCACACGCTCTCCACGCAATATCTGCTCACGAATCTGTAACGCAAGCTGCCGAGAGAGCGGCATTTCATCTGATTTTTCTAGGCAAAAGTTGAGCATACGTTCAATTTAAGCAATAATTGAGTTATGGCATATCGAAGCAGCGAAAAAACTCGTCAAAAAAAAGATGCAAAGCGTACCGCCATGATGCAGGCGGCGGTGCAAGTGTTTGCAGAGAAAGGATACCACGCCGCAACCGTGCGCGATGTTGTCAAAAAAGCCGGTGTTGCAATTGGAACATTTTACTTTTATTTTCCCGATAAAGAGACGCTATTTGTCTATTTATATGAGGAGACGGCCGATTTTCTGTTACAGACTTTGCAACAGGCCGTCAATCAGCAGGCAGAGCCGGCCTATAAAATAGCCTCTGGCGTGCAGGCGTATGTCAGTCTGGCGATCTATGAGCCGTCAATTATCCAACTGCTACTCGTTGGTGGAGTCGGGGCTGTGCCATCGTTAAATGAGAAGCGTCTTCTGTTCCGAGAGCGCATCACTGTGCTGTGGCAACGTGTTATTGAGGGGATGGGGTTGGTTGATGGGCGATTTGCGGCCGAAATGCTCGCAGGTGGCTTTGATGAAATTGTTTTGAACCTCTTGGCGCAGCGCAATCCCGACATGCAGGCGACGGCTACGATTGACGCAATGACCATGCTCGCCTTGCGATTGGTCGGAGAGGTTTTGCCGGAAGAGGCCGAAGTTTAGCTGGTACGCGCTTGTAAATAGGCAAGAAAGCATCTTCGTCGCAAAATCCTCTTCGCCGTAGGATTAAATCCAATACCATTCAAATAAGGAAAAAAAGAGAAAGACAAAAGGCGACAAACCAGAGA
>CAYMGE010000016.1:0-81473 GCA_964389925.1 uncultured Ardenticatenaceae bacterium | reverse complement strand
GAAGCAGGTACTTATCGCGTGTTGCACACTTTTGCACACGTTTAAGGTAGCAGTAGGCAGTAATAGTGAATAGAAAGAAATACGTGTTCAGTGGGTTGGTGGTGCTTTGTGTGTTATTGTTGACCGCGTGTGGTGAGTTGTCGCCGCTGATTCGGGAACAGTTGCCGGAGATCGAGATACCAAAACTGTTTCCGACCGCGACACCGCTGCCCCCACCAACGCCCATGGGCGACACGTTGACCTTTCAAATCGCGCAGCAACGTTATGGGCGAACAATTCGGCCGAATGAGTTCATCCCCGGCACCCAGCTACAATTTCTCAGCAAAGAAGAAGATCGCTTTTTGATGCAGATTGATGGCTCAGAGAGTGTCAAGAGGGCGGGGGACGGCGTGACTTGGCGTGGTGTGATGGCTCCCAATGTGCTAGGTGACTTTAATCTCTTTCTCTCCCCTACCTACCAACGCAACATTATGCTGGTGAATGGACAAGTCTCGCTAACGGTCTTTAACCCAGCTCCGTCTGAGGCAGACCTACCGTTCTCGGACACATCTCCTTTTATATTCCAGAACATTGATCTCTACTACGTTGTGCCACAAGGACGATCCGTGCCGGGAACGTCGCTTGTCTATTTGGGTTTTGTCGATGAGGAAGTTGAATTTAGTGGTCTGACGACGGCTTATCCGCGTTTTCGCGTTCGGGACTCTGTGCGCTGGACGGGACTGTTGCGCCCAAACGTCTATATCATCAATGAGTTGCGGATTGAAGAGGTGACAGCGCAGGGAGTGGTTTTGCGGGGATCGGCCGAGATGTATATTTACCCGACCTTCCCCTAGACGAACGAAGTTTCGACAGGAACTCCGTCCGTCACCTCGAACATCACCGACAAGGAATATACAGTGATGCCCCCGCATAAATGTAGTCGGGATCAACAATGCTGTTGGCAACCATCACTTCGTTCAAATCTGCACCATACCAATAAGCGATGCCAAAAAGCGAGTCTCCATATTGCACAGTGTGGTTGATCCCACACGTCTGACGACTCTGGCTACTACCTGTTTCACGAGCAGGAATCCACATTGACTGACCCGCGTAGATCAAGTTTGGATTACGAATTTGCTGATTCATCTCCAGAAGCTGACCAACTGATACGTTGTAATGTCGCGCAATACTAAAGAGCGTTTCCCCTCGTTGCACGGTGTGATAGTGACCAGCGGCATTCTGGTACAAAATTGCCCCAACGGGTCCCGCTGGGTCTCCCAACGAAATCTTTGCCGCCACATGTTGACGAGAAATGATTAATCCAAATAGGAGCAGCGTACAAAATGAGATAACGAGTCGTGTCTGTGTTTGCATAATTGCCTCTTTGCCACTTATTGTGGCAAGCGTTCTTTACAATATAAAAATACCATAAATTCCCTATTTGAACTATCGAACATTTGCTCGCATTTAACGTTTGATAGTGGCTAGATGGCGACTTTCCCATTGAGCTTTGCCGTCACGTCACGGTCGATTTGATGGTCAACTGCGGCCGCCATAAAACTGTTGAATAAAGGGTGTGGGCGATTCGGCCGACTCTTAAACTCAGGGTGAAACTGGCTGCCGACCATAAACGGATGATCAACGAGTTCGACAATTTCAACGAGCCGACCATCTGGCGAAAGGCCGCTGAACTTCACGCCGTTTTGCTGGAAAATCGGCCGATATTTATTGTTGAACTCCCAGCGATGACGATGACGTTCCCCAACCTCGTCTTTTCTATACGCTTCCCACGCCTTTGTGTTGGGTTGGAGCGCACAAGGGTATTGCCCTAAGCGCATTGTACCGCCCATATCGCTTAGATGTGCTTGGTCGGGCATGAGGCTGATGATGGGATGCGGCGTGCTTTCGTTAAACTCGGTGCTGTTTGCTTTGGGATTGTTGAGAATGTGTCGGCCGAATTCGATGCACAACACTTGCATTCCCAAGCATAGCCCTAGGTAGGGGATTCTGTTCTCCCGCGCCCAGCGAGCCGCTTTGATTTTGCCCTCAACGCCACGATACCCGAAGCCGCCCGGCACGACAATACCATCCAACCCCGCTAACAGCTTTTCCCCCCCTTCCTCTTCAACATCGCCAGAATAGACCCAGCGAATTTCGACTTGGCGATTATTCGAGATCCCCGCGTGATAGAGTGCTTCCTTGACGCTCATGTATGCGTCGTGTAGCTGAACGTACTTGCCGACGATGCCAACTTCGATAGAAGGCTTTGGCTTGGTCATCTCTTTAACAAGGGCTTCCCATTCGCTGAGAATCGGCCGATTTACCTGTAATTTCAACCGCTCAACCACAACATCTGCCATGCCCGTTGCCTCTATCTCAAGCGGGATACGATATAGTACATCGCTCGTCACCGCTGGGATAACGGCGCGACGTGGCACGTTGCAGAAAAGCGCGATTTTGTTGAGATGTTCCTCCTCAATCGGCTCGTCAGCACGTGCCAAAATGATGTCGGGCTGGATACCAATGCCAAGCAGTTCGCGCACGCTGTGTTGTGTCGGCTTCGTTTTTAGCTCACCACTTGCCTTCAAATAAGGCAAAAACGTCACATGGACGTAGAGCGTATTTTCATAGCCCACATCAACACGCATCTGGCGAATCGCCTCCATAAATGGCTGGCTTTCCATATCGCCCACTGTGCCACCAATCTCGACCAGCACAATATCCGCTTTTGTTCTCTCAGCCAACGCCCGCATGTTGCGCTTAATCTCGTTGGTGATATGCGGGATAACTTGGATCGTCCCGCCAAGATAGTCGCCGCGTCGTTCTTTGGAGATAACATTGCTGTAGACGCGCCCGGTCGTCACGTTTGAGATTTGGTTGAGGCTAATGTCGATAAAGCGTTCGTAATGTCCCAAATCGAGGTCTGTTTCTGCACCGTCGTCGGTGACATACACCTCACCATGTTGATAGGGTGACATCGTGCCGGGATCAACGTTGAGATAGGGATCGAGCTTCTGCACTGCCACCGACAGTCCGCGCTCTTTGAGCAGACGACCCAACGCCGCTGCTGTAACACCTTTACCAACCGAACTTACTACACCACCCGTGAAGAAGATATATTTAGTCATCAAAAAAAGCGAGAGGCGTGTCTCTCAAAACAGACACGCCTCTCGCGCTAAAATTTTTATGTGCCGTTATTTGTCTCATAACGGGATTTAAGAGTAGCATTGTTCGGCCGAACTCGCAACCAAAACGATTATCAATAACTCAACTCTTTCTCTTTGCGGGCTGCGCCGTAAGGGGCGAGTGCTTCTACTACTTGTGCGTGTAGATGGCCATTGTCGGCGATGATGCCGTTAACTTTGGGGTGGGGTTGGTTGAAGGTAATCGGCCGATCAGACAAATCAACCGCCTGCCCCCCCGCTTCCTGCACCAATAAAACCCCCGCACATACATCCCATTCCCATTTTGGTCCCCGACTCCACGTCGCATCACACTGCCCTGCTGCTACCCGTGCCAGCTTATAGGCAACGCTGCCCATTGTCCGCACCGTCATTTGCCCCTCAAATGGTGCAAACTCACCCCGCTTGCGCTCTGAGCGGCTCGCGTCAATCGTCGAACCTGCTAACGCAGCACGCTCACTTGTCATCATGCGTTTCCCGTTAAAGTGGAATCCGTCCCCTTTTGCCGCATGATAAAGCTCTTGTGTGTCGGGATTATAAATCACAGCCAAAATAGGTTTTCCATGCTGCACGAGAGCAACCGCAATCGAAAACTCAGGAATCCCCATAATGAATTCCTTCGTTCCGTCAATCGGGTCAACACACCATAGGAACTCTTTATCGAGACGGTCGGGGCTATCGGCCGTCTCCTCACTCAGCCATCCCGCCTCTGGCAACAATGCCCGCAATTTCTCTTTCAACAACGTATCTGACGCAAAATCTGCATCGGTCACGGGGTTATCAGGCGATTTATCTGTCACATCAAAAGATGAACGATAAAAGCCCATCACCACTTCGCCAGCCTCTTTTGTCGCTGCAATTGTCTGTTCTAGTAATTCTTTCACACGCTTTCCTTAGGTTAAATAGTAAGCTGCAATCCCAAACGCCGTTGCCACGTTGAGCGATTGCTTCACACCACGCATCGGCAACGCAACAACACGATCCGCTAACGCTAAAATCTCAAGATCAACCCCTGTTACCTCGTTGCCCACAACGAGCGCAATTGTCTCCGCTACACACACACTTTGCATTAGATTTTGCGCTCGTTCGCCCCCTTCTAATGCCCAGATGGGGATACCTTTTGCTTTTATTTTCTCTACCAAGTCAAGGGCATTGGGGTGAGATGACCATGCAACGCTGTTTTCTGAGCCTAGCGCGACCTTTGCTATTTTTGGATGGGTCGGTGTGGCCGTGATGCCGCAGAGGTGGAGATGTGTGATGCCTGCGCCATCGGCCGATCTAAAAATTCCTCCCACGTTCTGTATGCTACGAATGTTATCCAGTACAGCAATGATGTTGCGTTTGGCAGGCTGGTTGATGTGCGTTGGATTTGTCTGCGGCGTGAGTTCGCGCACGATAACCGTGCGCCCTTTTTTGCAGCTTGGACATAAGTAGGCACGCGCATCGTCATCGCCGCCCGGAAAACGAAAACGACAGAGCGTGCATTGCCAGATAACTTGGGTCACTGGCGCAGTCCTTTTGAGCGCAATAGTTGATCGATATAGTGAGTTTCGGCCGAATTTAATATCGTGTCAGGCGGTAGGGCATAGTTAATTAAGCTCGCATACCCGCCATTTTCGTAGCATTTTGCAAATACGGCTGGCAAATCCAATCCCGCATCAGGATCAGTAGGCAACAAGGGAACACGAAATCGTGGTAAGCGTTGATTTAATGCGACCGGATAGAACTCTTGCCTTGAAGACATATCGTAGCGATGAACACGTACTTCATAGCGATGATTCAAACGTATGGAGGTCTCACCATTTTGGAATAAACGACGACTGTGACCTAATAAATCGATCTCGATGATGTTCGTTTCAGTCTGTCGCAACTCCCTTATCTTTTCTTGATAACGCTCTTTCCCTACACCATATTTGTTGGATGGTGAAAGCACCTCTATCACCGTGACGAGTTCTCCTGAAGCGGTATCGACAATTTCCAGATAGCGTTCTGGTCGGTCTGTGTAGACACTTTCCAATACAATCGGCTCATCTAACGCAAAATCTACGGTTGGTGTAAAACCGTACTGCTTAAAGTCGCTTTGTCTGGCTGTGATGAGAATGTCAGGGATTATGTCGTGAGCGACTGAGTTCAAATAAACACGCTCCTCAGCACGTGCGTGATAGGTAGGTAGCAACATCGGCTGCAACGCATCACGAATATAGACGATCAAACTCGCATGAACATCTCGCCAATACTTTGTCGCTTCGAGATAGGGATCCATACCCGGAAATGGACTAGGCATAATTGCTCCGTTCTGTGAATAAACATGCTCATTTTAGCATACAGATTTTACAATTTCGGCGTGCAATTGCCTCAAACTAGTTGCCACTTTGTTGTGAAGCGTTTAACATTGACGCGGAGAGCTTCCCACAGCCGATGACAAATCCAACGACTAATTATCATGCAACGACATTGTGGGATTTCCAAATCCCACAATGGGTAAATTCAAATGCGACCTTTTTTTGTTTATGGAACACTGCTGCCGGAGCAGCCTAACTTTTTGCTTTGGAAAGATGCAATTGAACAAATTACGCCTGCCACGCTCACTGACTTTACATTATTTAGTTTGGAGCGTTTTCCAATGATGGTAGCCCGGACGGGAGAACGAGTGCAGGGCGCGTTGATTGAAATCTCGGCCGAAGCCTATCCAGACATCCTTGCAACCATTGACCAACTTGAAGGATTTAACCCTGCCGATCCTGCCAACTCGATCTATCAACGCAAAGCAGTAGAAGTTCACACGACTGATGGTCGTGATATAACAGCGTGGACGTATGTTGGCGACGAGAAATATACCGGTGGCCGTCTCGCTATTGGTGGGGATTGGCTGGCATTTTTTGAGGGAACGGTGGGTGGCTCGGCCGAAAACCGCCCCGCCACTGAACAATGGTGGCAACAAAATCGACACGAAGCGTCACATTTTTCAACAATTATGAAGTAACAGTCAACAGGGGCTTGTTCTGTTGACGACTCTAAGACTATGCAAAAGATCGGAATCCTCACCAGCGGTGGCGACGCGCCGGGCATGAACGCGGCTGTCCGTGCCGTTGTTCGCACAGCCATCGCGCATGGCGCGCACCCATTCGCCATTTTTGATGGCTATCAAGGCATGATCGACAATCGTATCAAACCATATGGCTGGCGTGATGTCGGTGGCATCTTACACAAAGGTGGCACAATTATCGGCTCGGCGCGTTGTGCTGCATTTCGCACGCGAGAGGGTCGGTTGACAGCGGCCGAAAATCTATTGCAACACGGCATTGATAAGCTCGTTGTTTGCGGGGGCGATGGTAGTTTGACAGGGGCAAACTTGTTTCGGCAAGAATGGGATAGCTTGTTAAAAGAGTTGGTGGAGACGGGGCGTGTAATGGGGGAATCGGCCGAGAAACATGCTGTCCTTACCCTCGCTGGTCTTGCTGGCTCTATCGACAACGACCTATGTGGCACAGATATGACCATTGGCGCAGATACCGCGCTCCATCGCATCACCACCGCCATCGACCAAATTAGCAGTACGGCCGCCAGCCACCAACGCAGCTTTGTCGTTGAGGTGATGGGACGTAGTTGTGGCTACCTCGCCATGATGGGCGCGATAGCGGCTGGGGCTGATTGGGCATTGATCCCTGAAAGCCCTCCCAACGTTGATAATTGGGAAGACAAAATGTGTGCCGTTTTACGACAGGGACGTGAGACGGGACGACGCGATAGTATCGTCGTGATTGCAGAGGGCGCACGCGATCGACATGGCAATCCAATTAGCAGCGATTATGTCAAGCAGGTGCTAGAAGAACGGCTGGGTGAAGATACACGCTTAACAATTCTAGGACACGTGCAGCGCGGTGGCGCACCAACAGTCTATGATCGCAATCTCAGCACATTGACAGGTGTAGAAGCGGTGCGTGCTGTGCTTGATCCTGCCAATGCTGGCAAGGCGTTTCTGATTGGCACAAAAGGCAACAAAATCAGCCAAATCGACCTCCAAGAGGCATTGCAACAAACACAGGAAGTGGCAAAGGCAATTGCCAACCAAGATTTTGAGCGAGCGATGACATTGCGTGGCAGTAGCTTTCGACAGGCGTTCCGCATCCTTCGCACATTGGTGCGTGCGCTCCCACACGATCCAGAGCCAAACCAAAAGCGCGTCCGAATTGCGCTTCTAAATGCAGGCGCACCCGCACCGGGCATGAACACTGCTGTGCGTGCGGCAGTGCGGCTTGGGATAGACAAAGGTCATGAGATGTTTGCCGTCCGCAATGGGTTTCGCGGTCTGATTCGCGGTGATTTTATCGAGCAAGATTGGATGTCGGTCAACGGTTGGGTCAATATCGGAGGGGCTGAATTAGGATCAAACCGCAAAATTCCAACAGGCAGTGATTTCTATGCGATAGCCCGCAACTTAGAGGCAAATAACATTCAAGCATTGTTGATAATTGGCGGTTGGTCAGGTTACAAAGCGGCTTATGAGCTATATAAGCGGCGACGCGAATTTCCAGCCTTTGATATTCCGATAGTTTGCCTTCCAGCAACGATAGATAATGATTTGCCCAGCTCAGAATTAAGTGTGGGTTGTGATACGGCTTTGAACAGCATTATGGAAGCGGTCGATAAAATCAAACAATCGGCCGTCGCCAGCCAGCGCGTCTTTATCGTTGAAGTAATGGGGCGCACCTGTGGTTATCTCGCCTTAATGAGCGCACTGGCAACAGGGGCTGAACGTGTCTATCTGCCAGAGGAAGGGGTGACACTGCGCGATTTACAAAAAGATGTGCAGCAATTGATCGATGGATTCGAGCGTGGCAAGCGACTGGGCATGGTGATTTGCAATGAGGCGGTCAATCCAATTTACAACACGCGCTTTATCTCCGCCTTGTTTGAGGAAGAAGGGGGCGATCTATTTGATGTTCGTCAGGCAATTTTGGGGCATTTGCAGCAAGGGGGGGATCCATCTCCCTTTGATCGCATTCAGGGCAGTCGTCTTGCACTCGAATGTCTAGAGAAGATTGAACGGGCAGTTGCCAGTGGGGATGCAGACAGCGTGATGGTTGGATTGGTGCAAAGCAAAATAAGCACAACCCCATTTGAGCTTATGATGAAGCAGATGGATATGGAGACAGAGCGACCGCTGGAGCAGTGGTGGATGGAAATTCGGCCGATTGCCAGCATTCTCGCCGCGCCTGTTGCACAAAATGTCGTGTATTGAGAAATCTGTTCACACACTAATTTGTAAACGAGATGTTGCCTCGTTGTAAGTGTCGGGTAAAAAGAAAACGCCTCGCTTGACAGCACCTCCTCCCAATTCCTACAATGCTTGCGTAGGACGTGAAATAAATGATACGTCCATAGAGGGTGTGTAAGGAACCTGTTTTCCTTATCAATCGAGTAGCTACTTTCTCAATGGATTATAAAGATTACTACAAAATTCTCGGCGTGAGTCGTAATGCAGATGAGAAGGAGATCAAGCGAGCGTTCCGCAAGCTGGCACGCCGCTATCATCCCGACCAAAATCCTGACGATCCACAGGCTGAGGATAAATTCAAAGACATCAACGAAGCCTACGAAGTGTTAGGCAACGCGGATAATCGCCAGAAATACGACACCCTAGGCGCAAATTACAAACGCTACCAGCAAATGGGGGGGGGCATGGGTGATTTTGGCGACTTTATGGGTGGCCAAAACATCAATCTTGATGATCTATTCGGCGGTGGTGGCGCGGGTGGTATGGGTGATTTCTTCTCGACGCTGTTTGGCGGCGGCGCGGGTGGGCCGGGCCGCACACAACCATTGCGCCGCGATACCGAGCAAGAGATTGAGATCACACTCGAAGAAGCCTATAAGGGATCACAGCGCACACTTGTCGATGTGAATGGCAGCCGCTTTACGGTGAAAATACCCAAAGGTGCAAAAACAGGGACAAAAGTGCGCTTGCGTGGTAAGGGGGGCAATGGAGGCGATCTTTACCTCGTGATTCGCATTCGGCCGCACGACATCTACATCCGCGACGAGAACAATGAAACAATGCTCTCTCGCACGGTAGAGCTTGATCTTTTGACAGCCGTTCTAGGTGGTAAGGTGGCTGTCGAAACCTTGAAAGGAACTGGCAACCTCAAAATTCTGCCCGGCACTCAAGGCGGTAAGCGCATTCGTCTGCGTGGGCGCGGTATGCCCGACCTACGACAGAATGATCGCTATGGTGACTTGATTGTCGAAATCAAAATTCGCGTGCCGTCAGCTTTAACGGACAAAGAGCGCGACCTGTATGAACAACTGCGCGATTTGCGTGAATAAGCCATCTCATACGAGCTATAAAATTGAATATCAATAAAAAACATCCCAATGGGGTGGTTTACCTATGTTGAATGGATGCTAGTCCGTTTGACAAACTAACAAATGAAACAGCGCACCCTCCTTCAATTGATAATTTTGTCCTTTTTGATAATCTCTGTTGCGTGTAGTGAGTCGGGTAATGCACCAACACAGATGGAAACAGTTCGGATCATTGAAACGATTGACCAGACAGAATTGATAGACGCTGCGGTTGCGACGCTTGACGCACGTGCGGCGGCCGAAGTAGAAACAGAGCCAGTCGTTGAGGTGGTCGAGGTCAGCCAAGAAGAGACAGTGGCGATAGATACAGAACCGCCTGTCGAAACAAACATACCCGTCGATGGCTTTGCCTTAGAAGACACACTGCGCGGTATTTATGATCGTGTGAATCCATCTGTCGTTTTTATCCTTGTGGCAACGCAGCTTGGCGGCGGCAGTGGTAGCGGTTTTGTCTATGATTTTGATGGGCATATCGTTACAAACAACCACGTTGTTGCCGGTGCGGAACAGATGCAGGTGATATTTTCTGATGGAACACGTCGTGAAGCGCGAGTTGTTGGTCTGAATGAGGATGCGGATTTGGCTGTGATTAAAGTTGACACTCTGCCAGAAGGCATTCAGCCAATTCCTCTCAGCGATTCTAATCAGGTGGATGTAGGACAGTTTGTCGTTGCCATCGGTAACCCATTTGGTGAGCAGGGCAGTATGTCATTGGGCATTGTCAGCGCACTAGGACGTAGCCTTGAGTCGGAACGCGACACAGGCGGCTTTGGTCGCTATCAGCTTCCACAGGTGATTCAAACAGATGCACCGATCAACCCAGGCAACTCAGGTGGCCCTTTGCTCAATCTCAGCGGAAACGTGGTTGGGGTGAACTCAGCAATTCGTACAGCAACGGGAACAAACTCAGGGGTTGGTTTTTCAATTCCAGTCAATGCGGTGCGGCTGATGATTCCAGAGATGATCGAAACTGGTTCCTACCGTTTTCCTTATATGGGAGCAGGGTTTGCATCGGAGGGTAGCACCGCGCTTATTTTGTCGGAAATGGGCTATAACGAAACGGTTACGGGGGCATATATTAGCAACGTGGTGACAGGGCAGCCTTCGGAGCGTGCGGGGCTGATTGCGGCCGATAACGTCACAGGCTTCAATGGGGATCTCATTACGGCTATTGATGGAACCCCCATCCACAATTTTGATGACCTCAATGCTTATCTAGTCTTTAATACGACTGTTGGACAGACAATTCAGCTTACTGTTCTTCGCAACAGAGAGGAAATCACCGTCCCTCTCACTTTAGCAGCTCGGCCGTGATCTTCCGCGCACTAAGTTAAGCCACCGCAGAAGCGTGGCTTTTTTGAACGTTTGTTACATCAACTCGACTTTCCTAGCTGTCGGGTTTGTTGAATGACATTACCGAGTGTGGATTGTGTGCGCCAAAGGCCAATGATACCGATAATGATAATAAATGTGAAATTGATCGCGTGGTAAAGAAATGCAAAGGTGGCTCCCCCCGTTTCACTCATGCCGAGTGCGACAACAGCAAGCGTCACACCTGCGTGGAAAACACCGACTTGACCGGGGGATGATGGTAGCGCGATGCTGAGTGCGCCAGCGCAAACGACAAAGCCAGCTTGTAGATAAGTTGGGGTCAGACCAACAGAGAGCATGATAAGCTGATAGGCAAAAATGATCGGGATCCACGGCAGAATGCTGAGAAGCGTGAGTATGAGACCGCTACGCCAGTGAGTCAACGTGTTTAGACCAGCTAACAGGTTATCCGCAAGTGAAATTAGTTTCGCCGGGACATGAAAACGCGCCAGAAGTGCCGATACTGCATCACGAGAGTTTGCCGCTAATATGACAATCCCGATTGCACCGATTGCCAATACCCCCGATGTTCGTGCGCCTGCTTGCATCCAATCTGGTAGCGCAGGCACAGCCGCCAACGTGAAGGGCAGCAGCACAATGATGGCCAACATATCGAGCAGCCGCTCGACGACCATCGTTGCCAACCCTTGCTCAACGGTTAAATTTGGCTGGCTGCCAACGAGGACAGCGCGTGCAGGGTCGCCTAAACGCAGAGGCAGTATCTGTGTCAGCATATAGCCGATATTTTGCAGATGAAAGACACGTAGAACACTGAGTTTATTTTCGAGCATAAATCGCCACCGCACAGCGCGTAGCAACATGTAGATGAGCAGAAAGCCGATAGCGACGATCAAGTAGCCGGGTTGGGCCGTGCGAAGGGCTGCGAGGAGTTCGGCCGCGTCAATAAAGAAAAATATCGCTGCCAAGCAACTCAAACTGATGAAAATTCCGATCCAAAGTTGAGGTTTACGCCACATTGGGAGGAATTATAACAGTGAAAAAATTGGATGTGGGGATTGCATGTGAAGGAAGGAAGAAATATCATGCTTGGAAAAGCGATTAATCACAATAACTATGTTACAACTACTAAATTTACCCGTTTTGCTAATTATTCTTGGCGTTTATCTCGTTATGAGCCTCTTTGCTTTTGTGTCGGTACGAAAGGACAAGAAAATTTCTGAGCGCAATGCGCGACGGCTCAAGGCGGTCGCGCGTGTACCGGAGCGCACGTTGCATATTATGGAGGCACTCGGTGGTTGGCTAGGTAGCTTACTTGCCCAACGACGCTTTCGACACAAGACGCAACAGCGCAAATATCAGCTTATTTTCCGGATTATTGTGGTTGTGCATTTAATTGCCTTGGCTGTTTGGTTGGGGATTGATTTTACGAACGGCCCCGGATAAGGCACCGTAAATTCTCTAGAGAAACGGATTGGCTCGTGATAGGCAATCCGTTTCTGCTTAAAGTCTGTGGTCATCAAAGAGCAGGCAATAGATCGAAGTAGATGCCTGCAAATCCAATTAGCACCAATAACGCACCCGAAATACGTGTCAAAAGTATTGCATTTTGAGTCATCCACTTAGTGAAGCGACGTTGTAATGGCATGGCGACAAAGGGGAGCAGAACGAGCGGCCAGCCAAACCCCAGTCCAAAAACAAAGAAATAGAGCAGACTGCTGGCTAAATTGCTGATACTGCCCGCACCCAGCAGAAATGCACTGACAACGAGAGGGCCAGCACAAGGTAGGGTCATCGGCCCTAACAGCAAGCCATAGACGTAGGCTCCGATGTAGGGATTTTGCAAGGCTGGATTTTGGATAGTTGAGAGGGTTTTGAAGGGATTTCGGCCGAATAACATCAATCCCCCCATCACAATGACAACCCCATAAATGATTGGTAATAAAACGGGCAGAATCTGTCCAAACGATTGTTGTAATAAATACAAAAGTCCGCCAACAATTGTCATCAACGTCAATACGCCAAGCAGAACGAGTAAGCCAAGCCACTTTGTTGCATGACGCACGCGCTTGTTTTCAGCATTTCCCGCGAGATAGGCGATCAAACCCGGATAGAGCGGCAAAATGCAGACATTTGTCAAAATAGCACTGTTGCCAAGGATAAAGGCTTCGATTAGGTTGGGCATGGGGTGAGGAATGAGGTCTATTGAACCTCATTCCCAAAAAGTCAACTATTTTTTGCAGCTTCGATCTGTTCGAGAAGCTCCGAAGCAGGCTCGATTCCTGTGACGAGCGGTGTGAAACTCCCATCAGGGCTGATTATAAAGTGTGGGGTAGAGGGGGCGTTTGTGACTGTTTGACCAAACTCGGCCGCAAGCTCACGCACCATCTCAGGAGTCAGGACTGCCCAGATAAAATCAAAGCCGTTTGTTGTCGCATAATCTGCCAGATTTTCGCTTGCGAGCGTCGTTTCAAGACTTAATCCGATAAAAACAACATCTTCTCCAGCTTGCGCTTTAGCTGCCTGAACGTTGTTAAGCTGATGGCGGCAATTTGTACACCACGTTGCCATTGGCTCAACAAAGACCGTTTTGCCGGCAAAGTCAGCGAGCGTAAATGTTTCGCCTGTGTGTGCGTTGGTGAGTGCGAGCGTCTGCCAGACAGGGAGGTTGCTCGTATCAACCATCGCCTCCTCCTCCATCGCTATCTCTTCCTCAGCCATTGCCGTGTTGTCATCGGATACTGCGTTGTCTTCGTTGCTCATTGCCTCGTCATCGGTCATTGTCGTGCCGTCGTGCATTGCGTCATCTTCAACCATCGCACCCTCGTCAGCCATTGCATCTTCGTTTGTCAAGGCATCGGGATTTTCGGTCATGTCTTCATCTGACATTGCTGCATCGTCATCCATCATTGCAGAATCGTCATCCGTCATCGTCTCTTCTGCTACTTCATTGTCATCCATGGTAACTTCGGCCGATTCCTCTACAACCATATCCTCCTCTGGCTGTGTTGTCTCAGCCGAACCACAAGCTGTAAAAGTCAATAGCAAAATCAAAATCAAAAGTCGTCTCATCGTAGGCTCTCCGTTAAAATTTAGTTGGTTGTTACTATAGCGAAGATTGCTTACAGTGAACTGTCGCAATCATTACAAAACGATGAACACATTAAATGAAACAGCTCCCGCTTTTGTAGAAATGGCGCACCAAATTGTTTGGTGTAGTGCGGCGACAGTAGATGGGGAGGGTCGGCCGATGTCACGCATCCTGCACCCAATCTGGGAATGGGATGGCGAAAATCTGACAGGCTGGGTCGGCACAAGCCCCACGCCGATCAAACGCGCCCATCTCGCCGCCAACCCTTACATGTCGCTCAACTATTGGACTCCTGCACAAGATACATGTGTCGCCGAATGCCATGCAGAACTGGCATTTGATGACGAAACACGCACACGTATCTGGAATTTGTTTCTAAATGGGCCGCCCCCTGTTGGCTACGATCCAACACTTATTCCCGCATGGACAAGCCCAACGGTTCCCGCATTTGCCGTCATCAAGCTACGCCCATGGCGGCTGCGTGTCTTTCCGGGTTCGCTGTTGCTGGGGCAGGGAGGAACGATCTTGACTTGGCGAGAATAGCGATATGCTTAACGTGCGTGTGGCAACAGAAATTCGCGTCCACCACCTAATTCATCATACTTGTTGCGAACAGCTTGAATGTCTTGCCACATTAATGCTTTAGGCGTTCCCGGCTTGCGAGACGGATTTCGCAATAAGTAGGCGGGGTGAAAGACGGGCATTGCCAATCGCCCATCCTCAAGCGTATACCACGTTCCACGCACCTTTGTGATCCCTTGCTTGACACCGATAATTTGACGCATCGAAAAGCGACCTGTCAGCAGCAAAATTTTAGGATCGACAATACGAATAATCTCTTTTAGATAGGGCAAGTAGAAATCGAGTTCGGCCTGTGTAGGATCGCGGTTGCTTTCAGAAGGGCGACGAAACGCAGTATTGGTGACATAAACGCCATTTTGCGAATCAAAACCGACTGATTCAAGAATTTTGTTGAGCAGCTTACCGGAACGCCCCACATACGGTTGGCCTTGCTGATCCTCATTTGCGCCGGGAGCCTCACCGACGATCATCAGATCGGCATTTGGATTGCCACGATAGATGACCATGCGATTCCCCGTGCTATAGAGCGGATCATCGGTCATGTTTTCCATGTAGGTGATCAGTTCATCGTGTGTGGCGAATCTATGTTCGGATGTGGGTTCTTCATTGGGGGTGGGTTCATCGAATAGATTGAATTGCATAGTTGTGTCCTTTTGGGGCAGATAGTTTGATTCAAATATCGCGTCGTACAAGGTCTTGCCACGCTTCGCGTCTCTGGACAAGCTGCGGCTCACCATCACGCACAAAAACAACGGCAGGTCGGCCGATGCCATTGTAATTGCTGGCCATACTTAAGGTATACGCACCGCTGACGGGGACGGCAAGCAAATCGCCTGTTTTTGTATTGGGTAATGTGACGGTCGGAATGAGAATATCGCCTGACTCACAGTAGCGACCTGCAATCGTGTAGGGTGTATCGGCTGCTGCATTTGGCTGATTGACGTTGCGAGCCGTATACATCGCGCCATACATACTCGGCCGCACGTTGTCTCCTAATCCCCCATTGATGTGCAGAAAGTCGGGCGCGTTGGCCAGTCGCTTGTAGCCCGTTACACGATAGACGGCGACCCCCGCCCGCGCAACTAAGGCACGCCCCGGTTCTATGCTGATGTGGGGCAGTGGGAAGTTGATCTTTTCACAGGCGCGTTCAACCGTTTTGCAAATGACCTGACAGTAGGCCGCGATGTCGCCCGATTTTTGGTCGGGGTGGGTGGCAACAGCGAGACCGCCGCCGGGTGACAGCTCGCGCATCTCCCAGCCATGCTGTTCACGAGCCGCGTGGGCGAGGGCAAAGAGACGCACAATCGTCTTCCTCAATGCGCCAAAATCGCGGATTTGAGAGCCTGTATGAGCATGAAGCCCGATGAAGTCAAGCGTATCGGCCGAACTCGCTAGCTCGATTGCCCGCATTGCCGACCCATCAGCCAGATTGAAGCCAAATTTTGAGATTGCCCGACCCGTCTGAATTTTGGGATGACCGCCCGCTTTTACATCGGGCGCAATGCGAAGGAGAACGGTTTGTTGCAGATCAAGTGCTTTGGTTATCTGGATCAGAGCGTGTAGCTGATCGAAATTGTCGATGACAATGCGGCCGATGCCCCATCTGACCGCCACTTCCAACTCACGCACAGGTGTGCCATTGCCATGCAAGTGACAGCGTGCCACATCAAAGCCTGCATACTGGGCAATTGCCAACTCGTTGAGCGAGACGACATCGAGGTGCATCTCTTCTGAGGTCATGAGGCGGATGACGGCCGAGTTGAGCAAAGCCTTGCCCGCATAATAAACGGACGCGCCGCCAGCGTAGGTTGCCATCCCTTGCTTAAATGCGCGTGCCGCATTGCGAATTGTCATCTCATCAAAGATATAGAGGGGTGTTCCGTAGCTCTGCGCTAGGTCGCTCACTGCACAGCCACCAATTGTCAGCGTGTCATCCGCTGTGCTTGTTGTGTCAGGCCAAATCATCGTTGAATTGTATCCAACTATCTCAAAATGAATAACTGATTTGGGTACATTTCAAATTCATAGACCGACTAACCGCAAAGAACGCTTCCTTTGCGTTCTCTGCGGTGAATGTAGTCAATCAGCTAACGCCGCCGCGCAAAAGCTACACTTGCCATAATCAGCAATATACCGACCAGCACCCATGGCACGAGGTTGGTTGTTGCGCTATCGGCCGCACTCAACGTGATGTTCGTTGGCGTTGAGTCCAAGATGATACTATCAGATATAGGCAGCGATTCGTTCCCACTCGCATCACGGTATTTGACAAAGACGAAGACGGCTTCTCTGTTTGCCGCACGTCGGCTTGAAATATCCCAAACTTTACTGGTTGTGTATGGTTCCCAAGCTGCGCCGCTGAAATCGGCCGAGTTGCTGATCAACATTTCCGCTGCGTCATCAACGCCAAGTTGCAGCGTCACTTTGGCACTCGTCGTTTCTGCCTGACTATTGTTGATCTGCACATACCCTTCTGGTGGCTGTGCATCAGTTGCATTGTAAAGAATGCCACGTGGCCCCAGAATGCAGCTCTCATATCCTGAAGCATCCCGTGCCTGAATCCAGTAATAGTATTCCTTGCCATCTACCAAGTTAGCCATATCTGTATATAAGCCCGTTGGTTGGATGCCGCTCGCCAGTTCCGTGCGTGAACTCGTGGGTGAACCAGCACGCCAAAAAGTGAAGCTGACATGATCGGGAGCGACCTCATAGATCAACTTGATGCCTGCCGACCCATTTTGGCTATCTGCGCGTGAAATGGTTTGAGTTACTTGGAAATCGGGAATGCAAGGTGTCAGATCATCGGATGGGTCGAGCGGCCGACCGCCCGTGTTTACCTCAGACCCATCTCCTTCACCACCATCATCTGTATCAGGATCGTTTGGATTTGTGCCATTTTGGAATTCGCCTAATAGAGACAGGCCATCATAATCGTCGTCGCTATTTGCATCGTTACTAAGGGGATTAGAACCATTCTCGTTCTCCCACCAAGTTGGGATGCCGTCTTGGTCTCCATCAGAGGCAAATGCCATGTGGAAAGCGGTACGAACGCGCCGCGCATAGCTGCCAGTTGATGGTGTAGAGCCAGTGGCCGTGATGACAACCTTAAAACTGCCGCTGTGATAGGTGTCGTTGAACCATGCACCGTAAATGCCATCATTGGCGGCACCATCGCCATGGTCGCCATCATCACGCAGGATCACCGTTGCGGCACTGCTACCGTCTGGACGTGTGATAAAGGCACGCACAGATGCCCCTGTGACTGGTGCATTATGTGCGAGTGTGGCGAGAATGGGCAATTTTTGCCCAGCGATGCGTTCGTCATGATCGAGGCCGAGAAAAACGCTCATTTCGAGGTCACTCTTGACAGATGCCTCGACCATGTAATCGCTGGGGGGAAACTCACTGCCAGAAAAGGGATCGACATCGACAACCCAGTTGCCAGTCGCTGGATTGTTGACGCGCCAGAGACAGTGCGCGCCCGTTTTCAACGTGCAGTCACCGACAGAAATACCGCTGGGGTTACGCAGAACCGGTGCGAGGGAATCGGTTCCAGCATCGATCCATTTGACAATGACGGTCAACTCATCGGCTCCCACATCAACGGGCATCGTGTGGGCATCATCACTATTGTAGGGGAAGGTGCCGGTTGCAAAATAGATCTGTTGCTCATGGGTGACGGTCTCAGCGACGACGCGATACACTTCTGAGAGTTCGAGGAATGCGGTCGCATCGAGAGGGACGGATGCCACGCGGGAAGGGTCGATCTCGGCCGCATCAAGCAAAGCCATCTCATCGGCCGAGCGCAATGATGGCGATGAGGCATAGCTATACGTCCCGCCAGTCTCTTCGGCAATCCGTTGCATTTCGGCGCGGTCGGCCGATGGCCCCAATGCAATTGTGTGGACACGTGGCACCGTATCGTCATCATCTCGCCGATCCCGATATGCAGAGATAAAATCGTTGATTGTCGAGCCTGTCGTGTTGATACCATCACTGAGTAAGACAATTGTCCATTGCACATTGCCCAACCCACGTGTCGCCAGTTCATCCATCCCGGCGATCAATGCCCCTCCAATTGAAGTGCCGCCGCCAGCACTGATCAGATCAATTGCATCGTGTGCTTGACCGCGCAAGGTGGTTGACCAATTGCTGAGGCGGATAATGCGGTCGGCCGAGCTATTGTAAGCAATGACACCCATGCCGTCGCCGCTTTCGTAAGAATCAACATACAACTTGCCCGCATCTTTTGCCGCCTGTAGTGGATCACCCAACATGCTGCCCGACTTGTCGATGATCACAACATTGTCGGTGGGTATATCTGGCTGATAGTTGATGGCAGATAACTCTGTGTCACTCAGTGTTGCGTAGTCAACCCTCAGATTTTTGAAACCGCTGCTTGTTTGGGTTGGTGCTTGGATGAGCAACCAATATTGACCCGCAATGTAAGCTGTGCTGACATAATCACTGGTCGGGACAACCTGAGTGCCGATGGTGATGGTGAAATCGGCCGCATCAATTCCCTCAATCGGTGTGCCGCCACCCGTTGGACTGAGTACCTCAATCCGCACAACAATTTTGTCTGGATCGGTACGGTCTCCTGCTTCGGCCGCACGACCTCGCACAGGATCAACGATCCCTAACGTCGGCTGTGTCCCATTGACGCTATAACGGAAATTGCCAAAATGCTCGTGCGCCACGACAACAATCGTCACAAAATCATACTCATCATTGGCAAAACTGCGCCTAAAGTCTGGCCCAACATGGCGCTCCTCAGAAACAAGTTGATCGTCTTTGATCAACAGCAGCACCCATGTGAGCGGCGCACCTGCATCTTCTGACATGTCAAGGTTGATGAAAGGCACGTCATTTGCTGGGCGGAATTGATAATAACGTGTTGCCCAAGGCTCAACATGAGTCGTGTCGATGACCCCACTGCCACTATTGGTGAGCGCGAAATCGAGGTCGAGGCGCACTGGCGGATAGTCTGGCGCGTCTGTTTGTTGTTCGTCAATGTAGCGATACTTTGTTGGGAGCGAAGCATCTGCTAAATCCTTTGCGTAATTGGCAACGGCAAAATCGACCCAGAGCGAATCGAGATCACGTGTGTTGCTTGTTGCTGTGCGTGTCACGCTGTCTACCGTCGGCAGTGTCGTTACCGAGTCGTCAAAGGGATTGAGGTCGTCCCAGAACTGCTTAAAAATATCATTGCCGACCTGCGGCTCTGTTGCCGTTGTGCCAATCTGTTCAGTGAAGTACTTCCAGAAAAGTGCGCCCGTATAACAAAGCCTTCGCGTCAAACTTCGTGACGCATCCCCTCCGCTCAGATAGCCTCTGACTTTGCCGATATAATCATTGTTGTCATCTATATCGACAGCCAGATTTACCTGATCGGTCATAAAGGAGGCTGTTCCTTCATTTGTAAAACAGGTGTTTTTGTTCCATGAATATTGTGATGCGTGCCACATTTCATGATAGGCGACTGATTGTCCATCTTTGGCATCACCGCCGAACTGGACAGTGTTCATGAGATGCCCGGCATGATAGAAGTAGTGATTCGTGTCACCACCACAACACCAACCGAGAAGGCTATTGCTATGCAGGATATGTACGTTGATGTCGTTGCGACTGAGGGGATCGTTGTAGCCGTAATCTTTATAGGCACGCCATGCTTCTTCTGTCCACTGCGCTAGGATTTCAACCATATCTTCTGGGGATAGGTCTGTCGTGCCATCACCCGTTGAGTCAACCGACATCAGACGGTCATTTGGGTTGCCATTGGTCTCAGTCCAATAAAGAGTCAGTTGTTTTTCTGTGCCTTCATAGTCAAATGTCCAAATTAAACATTCTTCAAGTTCGAAGTCATCATCATCCCGATCAATGATGACATCAGGTGCGCCACAACTGGCATCTCGGTTCCCATTGATGATCACCTCGTGCGATTGTCCATCGTGGGCATGGGAGCTGCCAGCGAACAACATGAGCAGGATTGTAATTAGCGATAAGGTGAATAAAGGTATATTGAATCGAGGTTTCATTGTAGACTCCTTTCAGTTGGTGGCAGACGTTCTGGCGAGTTTTCAATACACAGAACGAACGTTTATCACTCATTTTCTTCTGACAAGATGTTAACATTCGGTGGGTAGCTTTGCAAATAGGCACAGACTGTTGGTTGATTAGTTATGTTTAGCTTTCCACCACGTTTAGATAGTACATTTTAGGAATGTCGCTTGGCGATCCTGCGGGATTGCTTTGCCGAAACATGCGACTGATAAATTGTCTATGTTGAGCATTTGAGCAAAATTATGGAACAACAAACCCCTTTCCAACTTATATGGGAATTCATCGCCACGATTGGCAAATCACTTATCTTTGCGGCCGCCATCATCATGTTCATCGGGCAGGTGACAGTCGTAGAAGGTCACAGCATGGAGCCAACGCTACACGACCATCAACGCTTGGTGATGGACAAAATTAGCTATGAGTTTTACGAGCCGGCACGCGGTGATGTCGTCATCATTGAAATTCCGAGTTCAGACAAGGCGTTAATCAAGCGCGTGATCGGGCTTGAAGGTGAGACCGTTGAGGTGCGAGATAGTCAGGTTTACGTTGATGGGGTGTTGTTGGCGGAACCATATCAACCCAATCGGCCGCTTTCCCCCCATCCTCCCACCACCGTTCCCGCCGAACACATCTTTGTGATGGGCGATAATCGGCCGAACTCACGCGACTCTCGCGCTTTTGGCACAGTCGATATTTACCGCGTTGTTGGCAAAGCCCGCTTCTCGATTTGGCCGCCTGATACGTTTGGGATCGTCCGATAAAAAAAGAGCGCATCATTTGATGCGCTCTTTTTTTATTTAATCGGCCGAATCTACTAATCCTAACCAGTAATCATTTCCTGACCAGTAATAACTGCCGCTCCAGTAGTAGGAGCCGTTCCAGTAGTAAGTGCTGTGGTCGAAATAGGTTCCGCTCCAGTAGTAGGTGCCACTCCAATAGTAAGTCCCTGACCAGTAATAGGTGCCACTCCAATAGTAAGTCCCTGACCAGTAATAGGTGCCACTCCAGTAGTAGGTTCCATTCCAGAAATAGTCTTCCCCATTCGCCAGCGGTACGCGGTTTTCATCGACAAGCAGGTAACCCTCACGAATTGGGTCATAAATAACGGGGCCGACATACTCTGAACCCGTTTGCATTCCTACATTCGCTTCACCGCTGATATTTTCAAAGATGGCGGCATCCGCACGGATTTGTCCCGCCCCCTGTTGCAAAATGCTGTATGTCTTCTCACCACTGCCATCATCGTGGATGAGTGGCTCGGCCGAGACCATCAGCTTATGTTTGACTTGATTAGGAGTCAAGTTACTGTCGGCATCAAGCATCAGGGCGACCACACCCGACGTGAGGGCTGTGGCGGCCGATGTGCCAGCTCCCTTATAGTACCCTTTGCCGATGTGTAGTCCGGGATGAGCCGTTGACCATGCGCTGCCTGTTTGCTGTGGCATGGCGATATGTGCGCCGGGCGCGATCACGTCTGGCTTGACAAAACCCGCTTCCGTTGGCCCCGCCGCGCTAAACTCTGGGATGTAATCATCGCTGGGATCATAGACCGTGTATGCGTCTGTATATGCGCCAACGGTGATGATGAATGGGTCATTGCCCGGTGTTGTGATCGAGCCAGCGTGTGGGCCGGTGTTGCCGGCCGCTGCAACGACAACGATGCCAGCATCCCACAATGCCTCAACCGCTTGATTGACAGGATTATCCCAATAGGCTCCTGTGACTGGCCCCATCAAGGATAGATTGACGACGCGAATGTTGTAGGTGTCCTTGTTCGCCAATACCCAATTGAGACCGTCCAGCACCTCGCTATATTTGCCGCGCCCTTGTTGGTCGAGAACACGCACATCAACGATGTCTGCGCCCGGTGCAACCCCAACTGTACCACCGACAGCAGGTCTGCGGCTGGCGGCGGCACTCGCCATGAATGTGCCATGTCCGTGCTGGTCGATGTGTGGTGAGCCATTGACTGCGTTATAGGTGGCGAGCGGCTGTTTGCCGACGCTCGGCGCATAAATGCCCGAATCGACAATTGCAATCGTCACGCCGCTGCCGTCGATACCCTGAGCGCGAACGGGATCGAGGTTGAGGTGTTGCAGGTGTTCGGCCGCCTCAAACGGCGCAACCCCCGTCTCATACGCATAATCAACCGCCGCTCGCAACAAATCCCAGCCAACACCATTTAGACCATCGCCATCTCCATAGAAGAAACCGATGCGTGTTGCAGGAGCCATAAAATTGTTCCGCATTGTGTCCCCCGCTTCATAAACATAGAGGACAGGCTTACTAGCATCATTGTCGTGAACGGCAATGATCTCGGCATCACTAGTTGGAATTCCCCAATTATGTTCTTCGTTGGTTGCAACGTTGGTGACAACTGTTCCCGTATAGCCCGCTGCCAAGCGATGATTTGCATCGACAATATCAATCGCCGTTGCGCTGTACAACTCACCATTCTCATTGCTCTTGGTCATCTCCATCTCGTCCATGATGTGTGATTCCCATGTGAGAACTGGCACTTGGACATCGCGGAACGTATCGGCAACATTACCTGAGTTGACCGTTTCAGAAATGATGACGAGATCAAACTGAGTGGCATCTATTGCGGTTGTGTTTTCATGGACAACGGCGACCATATAGCCCCACTCAGTCAATTGATCAACGACTGCCTGATCGCGGGAGTAGAGCGGTGTCGTTGCACCGACGTAGAGTATTCTCTTTGTGGTGTCGATGTCCCCATCAGGCCCGACGTTGTAGTTTTGTGTGATATCAGCATCGGTGAGCGCACGACAGTAAATGGCGACCAGTTGATACTCACCTAGCCACGGCCGATTCCACGTATGTTCGTTGGCAAGCGCAAGGCGATAGGTGCTATCCCAGTTGGCAAGTGTCCCGCTGACGGACTGCTCGACTTGAAATTGCCCGTCGAGGTAAAGTTTTGCCTTACCGCTTGATTGACTCCATGTGTAAACAACATGTTGCAAATCAGTTTGAACGACGTTCGTTGTCGTCAATAAGCTGCCATTATTGTTGGTGTTACTTGTGCGAATACGCCCTTTATATTTGTTCCCACTTTGCTGGAGGGTTGCATTGCGTAACGTTGTGTCTTTTGAGAGCGAAACGATGCGGCCGTCATTAACACCATTACTGGCTTCGGGACGAACCCACGCTTCAAATGTCAATTCATTGGTTTGTTGACAGTTTGCGGTCGTTGTTGCGCCTGTCAGCTCGGAGTCAATTAGCGTGCTGCTATCGACAGAGAGACCCCCATCCGTCCAGTGTGTATTGTTGTAGCTGTGTATCCGCAGGTTGAGCGGCGTGCCAATACCAGAAACATCGTTGATGCGGTCGCCGATCCCCTCTTCAAACGTATAGAGATGCTGTAATCCTGTTTTGACTCGTGTTTGCGGTTGCCCAGTGTTTGGGTCAGCTTGTATGAGGACAAGCGAGAAATTATCGAGTTGGCTACCAGCCTCACGTTTGTAGACCGTGACAACATGCTCGCCTGCTGTCAAATTGAGTTGGACGGGGTCTGCGACATTGCGGTCACCGAGCCAATCGTTAACGAGTTGATTGTTCTCTGGAAGGTCCCACAACATGGTATTTCCACCATCGACCTCAACCCAAAATGAATTGCTGACACCATCTGGGCCACGCACGAGCGCGTCAAGTTGATATGTACCAGGAATGGTGACATCAAAACAGTAGCTTGCATAATGAACCGAATCGGCATTGCCGTATCCGTTTGTAGACTCGATGTACGTGTTGCCACTCGCGGTTGTAATGTCAAAGTCACCACTTAACACACCGTCTTCTGCCTCACGGAAGAGATCGCTCGAACAACCGCTGTCTACATACTGTGTTGCCACGTCATAAGGGGAGAGATAGGCTCCTTCAATTAGAGCCTGTGACTCGTTAGGTATTTGCCAAGCGACGTGTATCGCTGTGCCACCTGTTTGATTGATGTGGAGGGCTTCGATGTAGTAGCGTTGGCCGGCTTGGAGGGTGATTTCGGCCGATTCCTGCTCAGGATATTTATCCCAATCCATCCATGTCGTCCAGCCCGGAACCGACGCAATGAGCTGCTTGTCCGCAGGATTCCCCGTTGGACTCAGATACAATTCCCCATCTTCATCACTCGACATCCAAAAACGATACGTTCCCGTAACAGGCGGATGCAAAAAGCCACGAACTCGCGTTCCCATCTCAACCGCTTGTTCATGATCTGACTGCATCTTTGTTTGCCAATCAGTGCTAGTTGGATTGTCTGGATAATTGGCGTGGCTTGTCAAATCAGAGACATAATTGACATAGCCGAGATTGTTGTAGCGTTCGCGGCCGACCAGCCCCATGCGTGCAATTGCCGTATTCCCCAAATTAGCTTCTGCGGGCGACAAGTAATCCCCATCGATGATCGCAAGTGATTGACCTGGAATTTGCCAAGCAACCGAAACATGCTCACCTTGAGAATAATCATAGTGTAGCGCCTCAATGTAGTAACGTTGGCCTGCTTGCAACGTGATGAGAACGGAAGCCTGCTCCGGGTATTTAGTCCACTCGTTACCACCTGTCCAATTAGGAACAGAGGCGATGAGTCGTTTGTTCTCGGGGTTTTCAGTGGTACTTAAAAATAGCTGTGCGAGGTCATCTCCAGATACCCAAAACTGATACTGTCCTGTGACTGGAGGATAGAGATAGCCATGAATACGTGTGCCGTAATCATCGCCATAGCCTGTCCAAGTAGAAAACTCCGTGAGCGTCGCTGTTCCATCGGGAGTTTGCGGAAAATCTGCGTCTTGTATTAATGCTTCAATTCCCCAATCGGTGATCCCTGTCCAATACTCTAGTGAAACTGTTCCTTTCGCAGCACGATGCGTGTCGAAATTTGGTTTTTCTTCTGTATAAAGCGCAATGTCATCAAGGTAGAGGGTTTCTTGTGCATCACTCGAATAGCTTTGCCAAACAATAGCTGAAATGTCAGTTGGGCTGCCCAAATCGGCGAACGGAATGCGATAGTACTGCCACTGGTTAGCTTTGGGTGAAACGATCACGTCGGATGCTTGCCATCCATTCCCTTTGCTATCAATGACCAGCAGCCAAATTTTTTGCTCCCCCGTCTCCCCACCATGCAGCCAAAAGCCGAGTTCATTGAATTGTTCTGCTTTTAGAGCTTGCGGCGTATGCAGAGCAAACCCTGACCAGCCCCAATCGTTCGTAATTTGCAGTGCCGTATTGCCGCTATGTACCACCATTGATGACTGCGTGGCAACCGGTTGCCATGAGACATCTTGCCAACCATTTCGTAATTGCTCATCGTAAAGGACATGGGCGTTTTGTTGATGCACAAAAAGCTCGTCGGCTTCGACGGGTTCCTTATTTGGTGTAGTTGATGTCGTATTGCCGGTAGAATTGGCGCGAACGACAGGTAAATAGAGGTGCTGGCGCATTGCGAGCGGCTTTTCGCTAACTGGGCGCGTAATTTTTGGGTCTTTGTTTAGAGGAATATCCAGCGTGATGTTTTTTATCACTGGATCTGTTTGGAGCGTGTGGAAGGCTGAGGTGGGAATTTCGGCCGAAAACCCCCCAATAATTGGCAACTCTTTCTCAACCGTTCCCCCCAATTGCACCACTAAGTCCTCAGCACTTCTTGTCTCATCCAGCTTTTGAATGATGACAGACAGACGCGGACTAAAGGATGATTCTTGCGCGCCAACATGCTCCTGCGGCGTAGTCGAGAAGACCAATCCCACGCTTCCAACTAACAGGATCAGCAATAAGACGATCCATTGTCGTGTAGTCTCATATCTAAAAAAATCGCTCATTTTCCAACTCCAATACCAATACAGTATGCGACCCTCAAGCAGGTGCATACAAACAGTGAGGCAAGTGCTATTCTATTTTCAATCGTAGGGAAGGTTAGGTTACTTCGGCAAGTATCCCTTTGCGATAACCTCATTGTTGAGGTGCTATCTTACAGTGTGTCTTTCGCGTCCTGAAAATGGTACTTATGTACTATGTTATCGTCATTCGTTTGTCGGGATTCTTGAGATTTTAAGTGCTTGATTGTGCATTGTTTCGAGGAATCCAATTTCCTCAACAAAAGCGCAAGACGTTGCAGCTCAAACCAGTTGAAACCAGTTGCCACGCCGCGCAACTCAGTCAGTAATGGTTGAGCCAACGCACGCTGATTAGTTGCAACGAGATAATCCGCACGGTTGAGCCTGACAAGCTGTTGATAGACATCGGCCGAAAACCCCACCACCTCATGCACCATCGTTGCTAACAGTGAGCTCGCCGTCTCATACTCGTTTGCCGCAAGCGTAATTTCTATCAAGTCACTCAACATCCGCACCGCCAAACTCGCATGACCATCTGTCGCGGCCAATTGATAGGCTCTATCTAGTCGCGCTTTGGCGGCGAGCAACCGACCGCTTTTGAGCGCAAGCCGACCAAATACTCGCTGGAGCAGGGCATGATGGTCGGCGCGAATGCTTTTGTCGAGGTGGGTTTCGGCCGAGATCAGCAACCTCTTGGCTAATTCAAGATCATTCTGTGCTATCCCAATCAGTGCCAAATTGCTGAGACAACTCCCCCGCATTGTATGATTTTGGAGCTGCTCGAATAGGGCAAAACTCGCCTCAAAACGTTGTTGAGCCGCGATAAATCTGCCAGCCTTTTGGTCAATGCGGGCTATATTGTGCAAGACATACGCCTCGCCATTCGCATCCTGCTGCTGTCTAGTCAGCGCGAGGGCTTCCACAAATTTGTCGAGCGCATCTTGCTCATGCCCCATTTCCATTTCGACAATCGCAATGTGATTGAGGACACGCGCACAGTGACGTGGCTGATCTTCCGAGCGGCGATAGAGGTCGAGCGCAAAGCGTAACTCGCGCAACCCTTCTTTGAGCTGTCCCGCACGCCGTTTGATGTCGCCCGACGTGCTGTAGGCGAGCGCAATGCCCGCGTCGTCCTCAACGCGAGTCGCCAACATGATTGAACGTTCCGCAGCGATCAGTGCATCATTCGTGCGCCCAAAGTAGAGCAAGACAGAGGTATAGCGACTATAGAGATTGGCGAGTAACCCGTCCTCTGCCTCTGGACGCTTCTGATTGCGCTCAAACAGTTGAATCGAGCGTTGATACAGTTCAATCGCATCTTCATACTGATTGAGCTGCATCAGCGAGTGATGGATTGTATCGGCCGCTCTGTTAAGCAAGGCGACACGACGCTGACTGGCTAGGTTCAGCCATGCCTGAAACAAGTTATCTTTTTCGGCTCGGACAAACTGATTGCAGACATGGGCATCGGTCTGGTATGCCAACAGTTGCTCAATAAACCAGTCACCATGCGTTTGTTGACAAGCAGATATATCATTGGTGAGTTGCTTTGCCGCAAATTGACACAACAGCGGATGTAGCGTAAAGCGACCATTGCCTTGTGGCTGCACCAACGATAATGCGATCAGCTCTGACAAAGCGAATGGCGTTGCCTGTGCAATGGCGCGTGCCGATTCACGGGTAAAGCCCCCGCGAAACAACGCCAGTTTAGCGAGAATTGCTTGTTGGTTGGTTGCTAGGCGATCCCAAGTCGATTGTAGTACCACTTCAATACTGCGATGATGCGGTGGCATATCTTGGTAGTTGGCCTGCAAAATTTTGATGTCGCGCTCAATCTCTTCACACAACTCTTGCACAGTGAGCAAGCGTAGGAGCGATGCGGCTAACTCAAGCGCGAGCGGAATTCCGGCGACAAGTTGGCAAATGTGTTGGATGGGTGCGGCATCGGCCGAAAAGCGCATATTGACCCGCCGCGCCGCACGCTGAAACAAGGCCGGTGCGTCAGTTGTCAAGCCCAATCCCTCAATCGGAAAAATTTGCTCACTGCGTAACCGCAACGGCGCACGCGATGTGACGAGCATTGTCACTTTTGGCGCACTGCGAATGATCGCCTGCACTAGCGCGACTGTGTTTGCATCATTAAGCACTGACTCAAAGTTGTCGAGGACAAGCAACACTCTGCGGTGGCGCAGATAGTCGATTAACTCTGTCTGATGCGAGCCGCGAGACGTTAATTTAAGACCAATCACCGTCGCAATTGTGGTTGCAGTCAACGTTAAGCCGCTAGATGTGAGATCAACAAAATACGTGCCGTCAAAAAAGTGCGACTGCGTTGCGGCCGCGCTCGCAATGGCGAGCCGCGTTTTGCCGCTGCCACCGAAGCCAAGTAGGGTCAACAGGCGGGTGCTGGGGTTACGTAGCGTCGTCGTAATGATTGCAATCTCATCGCTGCGCCCGACGAATGGGGAGGGAAGGTCAGGGTTGGGCAGGTTGGAGCGGGTCGTTTCGGCCGAAAGTATCCGTTCATGCAATGACTGGGTTTCGGCCGATGGCTCGACCCCCAATTCCTCATTGAGTGATTGCTTGAGCGACTGATACTGCGCCAGTGCCGCAGCGCGGTCGCCGCTTTGCAAATAAAGCTGCATCAACCCCCTATACGGCGTTTCCATCCATGGGTGTAGTTCGATGACGCGCTGCCAATAGCGAATAGCGACAGCGGCCGATTGCAAGTCGGTTGCTCGCTGTGCCTCTTTTGACCATTGCTCGATCAGGCTTGCTGTGACTGCTTCCCGCTTGCTAAAAAGCCACTCTTCCCAAACGGCTGCCCCACGCAGCGAAAACCCCAGCATAAACGCACCGCTGTAGAGCGAGTCATCTTGCGTCACATGCTCAAGGTCAAACCAGTATGGGCAAGCATGATTGAATCCAATATCGAGGTCGCGCTGAGAAATCGTGTTGACTGGAACCGCGTTGAGCAGCTTACGCAATGTTTGACGCAGATTTGCACGCGCTTTGAGCATCGGTGTATCACTCCACAACAACGTTTGTAAATGCTCCCTAGAGAAATACTGACCGGGATGGCACATCAGGTAAACCAGCAACGCTTGTGCCTTGCGACTAGTTAGCGATGCCAACGGTTGTTCATCCATATAAACTGCAAAAGTGCCTAAAGTTTCAATTCGCAGTATCGACATCTGGGAATTTTAACCGCAAATCACAAACCTAACAGGCATTGCGGCTTGCAATCACAGTTTGATCACACCCCGTCTGTTACTCTCTCCCTATGTTTGTTCATCCACGCAATCCGAGAACACAATCGTATCTGCTACGCCTTTGGCCTGAAGATGGTGCGGAGAGCATAGTCTGGCGAGCAAGCATAACTCGCGTCCCAAATGGAGAATGGATTGGCTTTGCCTCAATCGACGATGCTATCATCTTTCTCAAATCACAAATAGAGAAGTATCCAAATGAGGAGAGTAATCAAAACTGAAAGATTATAAATCAACAAATTTTAGTCAGTGGTCTGCCATTTGAGTGCTTGCAGAACCTGAAACGCGGAAAGCGTGATAATAGTCAACGGGAAATTGCCAATGATTAATGAAGGTGTCTACATACCCACAAAACAGCTTCTTCCCATTAACAATTCCCCGTTCACCGTTCTCCATTGACAGTTTTCCCGTTCACCGTCCACACATTTCGTACAACTAAGTAAACGAAAAAGGAGATTCTACAAAAGATGGATACAATCAACTCTCGACTTTTGCCCCCTATTTTACTGCTATTTTGCCTCATCACTATTTGGCTAATCGGCAGCGCAATCCCAACCGCCTACGCAGAATCCACATTGGCAGCCAGCAATAACTGCACTGCAACCCCCTACACCGCCAACGGCTCGATCACCACGACAGTCGAAACCTTCCGCACCGTCCTCGGCGACCTCAACGCACCCTCCCCATTCAACCATCTCGATGGTCGTCGCCAAATCAATTGGGATGCTGCCCCTGCTGCGGTCAGCGATCCCAATCCATTTGCGGGGGACTTCTTTAACTTTGGTGCATTCCCACGCGCTCGTGGGATTGAGTTCACAACACCGGGCAGTGGCTTTTTGCTAAGTGGCGATGTTGATGATGGCACACCGATTGAGTTTGAGAGCATCGACCCCAGCTACGATGAGGAGTTCACGACATTTTCGGCCGAACGCCTCTTCACCCCCATCGGCTCCAACATCGTCGATGTGACCTTCTTTAGCCCCGGCGACCAGACAACACCCGCCTACGTCGATGGCTTTGGCGCCGTCTTCACCGATGTTGATCTCGCAGGGATTACCAAACTCGACTACTACGACACCAGCGGTGCGTTGATTTACACCCTCACACTCAATCCGGGCTGGGGTGCAACGAGCGAGACGCTCTCGTTTGGTGGCGTAACGTTTAGCGACGTTTGTATCAGCCGCGTGCGGATCACGGCTGGCAACATTGCGCTGGCAAACGGCATCGTTGACGGAATGGCTGGCTATGATGTCGTGGCGATGGACGACTTCATCTATGGTGAACCACAACCGGTCACTGACTGTGGGCTGCCGACACTGTATGAGGCAGTCGATGATGTAACCGGTTCGGTTGAAGCATTTCGTGCCGCGCTGGGCGACCTCAATGCACCCGCCCCATTCAACAATCTCGACGGCCGTCGCCAAATTAACTGGGATGCAGCTCCCGACGCGGTGTCAGCCCCCAATCCGTTTGCGGGTGACTTCTTCAACTTCACCAGCTTCCCACGCGCACGTGGCATCGCCTTCACGACAAGCGGGACGGGTTTCCAATTGAGCGCAACGGCGGCCTCTGGTGAGGGTGAGCGTTTTGCCAACCTAAATGCGAGCTATGCGGATGAATTTGGTACGTTCTCGGCCGAACGCCTCTTCACCCCCCTCGGTGCAACCGCCACAACTGCCAATTTCTACAACCCTGCCAACAACACCCAGCGTGCCTACACCGATGGCTTTGGAGCCGTCTTCACCGATGTCGATCTCAGCGACATTACCAGCATCGCCTATTACGACGACAGCGGCAATTTGCTCTATCGTCTGCCGATTGATGCTGGCAGCACGGCGAGCGGATCGCTCTCGTTTGCAGGGGCGAAGTTCCCGACGGAATGTGTCTATAGTGTTGAGCTAATCAGCGGGAATACGGCGGTTGGTGCGGCCGATAACCCCGGCGAAGGTGTTGATGTGGTTGTAATGGACGACTTTATTTTTGGCGAGCCGACTTACAAGCCAGAATGCGGCCTGCCAACCCACATTTCAAAGGGGTTTGCCAGCGACGCGGCAGGCTTAACACCAACGGTCGAAGCATTCCGCACGTCGCTCGGCGACTTAAATGCTTTCGAGCCGATCAACAATCCTGCTGGTCGTCGCCAAATCAATTGGGATGCTGCCCCTGCTGCCGTCAGCGATCCCAATCCATTCGCGGGGGACTTCTTCAATTTTAATGCCAGCCCACGCGCACGCGGCATCGCGTTTAGCACAACGGGCGATGGTTTTATGCTCAGTGGTGACGTTGATGACGGTACGCCAGTTGAGTTTGCCAGCGTTAATGCGACCTATCCCGGTCAGTTTGGCACGTTTTCGGCCGAGAGACTGTTCTCCGCCATCAACTCAACCACTACAACGGCTCGCTTCTTCCTACCCGCCGACCAAGTGACAGAAGCCGGCACAACGGGTTTCGGGGCAGTTTTTACTGATGTTGACCTCGATAACCTGACCAGCATCGACTACTACGACTTTGATCAGAAGCTGATTTGGTCACAAGCTGTTCCAGCGGCGGGGGATTCGGCCGAAACGCTCTCCTTTGCTGGCGTGCAGTTCGACACGGCGTGCGTCTACTTCGTTGAGCTAACCGCTGGCAACGAAGCACTCGTCCCACCTTGGGCTGGCTCTCGCACCAACGCCAATGACAACCCCAGTGAGGGTGTTGATGTCGTCGTGATGGACGATTTCATCTACGGCGAGCCACAGAATACACGTGTCACCACAAGCGTTCAGTTGACCAACATCGCCACATCAACCACACAAATTGCCTCTCTGCTGATTATTCTGCTCCTGAGCATCAGCAGCGTGATACTCATTCGCCGTCGCGGATAATATACCTGACAAAAAGTGCTAGCTCTTTCAAAGGGCTAGCACTTTTTCACCTCACCTCAACTGTGTAACCCTACCAATCTACAAGAATAAAACCCCCAGCACCCTCTCCCAAAGACTAAAGGAGAGGGGCTAAGGTTTTGTGAGGAAGCTGCTTTCTTGAAGACTTAGACAGCTAATGCCGCCCCTGTTTCGTACATGTTCACAAGCTCAACCTCGCGCTCCTTGCGGAACTGTTTTGTATACAGATCGTAGTAATGTCCGCGCTTCCGCAATAGTTCCTGATGTGTTCCGATTTCATCAATCTCTCCATCTTTTAGTACAAGAATTCTGTCTGCATTTTTGATCGTACTGAGTCGATGGGCAATCACAAAGCTCGTCCGCCCTTGCATCAACGTTTCCATCCCTTGTTGTATCAATGCCTCTGTCAGCGTATCGACGGAGCTTGTCGCCTCGTCCATAATCAAGATGTCTGGGTCAGCCAAAATTGCTCGCGCTAAACTGATCAGTTGCTTTTGCCCAACTGAGAGCAGTACGCCGTCCTCGCCAACCTGTGTCGTATAGGCGTTTTCTAGCTCTGAAATAAAGGCATCTGCGCCGGCCGTTTTTGCTGCGGCGATGACTTCTTCATCGGCCGCATCCAGCCGCCCATACCGAATGTTATCCAAAATCGATCCGCTAAACAGATAGGGTGTTTGCAGCACCATGCCGAGCTTCGACTGGATACCGTGTAGTGTCCACTCTTTGTAATCACGCCCCGCGACGCAGATGCGACCACGAGTTGGCTCGTAAAAGCGGGCGACAAGGTTGACAATGGTACTTTTGCCTGCCCCGGTCGGGCCGACCAAAGCCAACGTTTCACCCGGCCTGACGTGCAGATTGAAGTTGTGCAGCACGTCATTCTCCTTGTCATAAGCAAAATGTACGTGATCGAAAATGATGTCACCGCGCAGAGAGACAGGATCGGCCGCATCGGGACTATCGACGATAGTCGGGTCGGTGTCGAGGAGGGAGAAGACGCGCTCGGCCGAGGCAATTGCCTGCTGCATCGTCGCATAGACCGCCGCCAACTGCTGAATCGGCCACAACATAAACGTTACATACCCCACAAATGCCTGAATTTCGCCAATCGTCAAGTTGCCCAGCTCAACTTGCCAGCCACCAACCCAGATAATCGCGCTCACACCAAGTGCAGCGATAAACTGCACAACGGGCAAAAACAAGGCCGACAACCACATCGCCCGAAAACTTGACTCATACATCGTGTTCGTCAACCCTTGAAAGCGATCCAAATTGACATCTTCACGTCTCAATGCTTTGACAACTCGCACCCCGCTGATGCTCTCGCTATAAGAGCGCGTAATGTTGCTGTTTGCCTTTCGCACCGTGCGATACTGTTGCAAAATGCGCTTTTTGAACTGCCATGCCGCGACCAAGATCAACGGCACGATGATGGCAACAACGCTTGCCAGTTGCCAATTCATCCAGAACATAAAGACCAATGAGGTTGTGATCGCGGCAAACCCCCATATCATGTCCAGAAAGCCCCACGAAACGAGATCGCCCACACGTGTCACATCTGAAGTCACCCGTGCCTGAAGCCAACCAGTCGGCGTTTTGTCATAGTAGGCTAGTTGCAGCTTTTGCAGATGCGTAAACATCTTTTTTCGCAAATCATACTGTACACGATGACCTAGATAGCCCGCACTAACAATGAACAGCACAACACACAGGGCAAACGGAAGCCAAACCAGCGCATACTGGATAGAAATCTCCGTCAAACGTTGCATATCTCCTGCCAATAAGCCTTCATCAATGATGCGTGCCACCAGCACATTGAAGTATGCTTCAAGCATTGCCACACAGAAAATACCGATTGCAAAGCCGCCCATCATCTGCCAATGGCGTATGCCAAGCCGCGCTGTGCGTCTTAGTGTTGCTGCATTAAGTTGCGCTTCAAAATTTTCTTCTTCAAAGAACAGTTCGTCATCCATGTTATTTCTCCGTCAGCCCGGACTTTTCAGTTTTTGCTATATCAAGCGCATACTGAATAAACCGCAGCGTTGCCTCAAAGTCAGCAGGGTCAGCTTTGTCCCAAACCCGTTCATATTGATTTTCACGACGACAAAATCGACATCGCCATATTCATCCCAATCACCTGTTGCAAACGAGCCAACGAGGTAGGCGGCGAGAAAGTTGTCGCCAAGAATTGCCTGCACGCTGGTCACAAAGTCATTCAGCATGGCGTTTAGTTCAGTGTAAGCTGTTGGTTGCATTTCAATCCAATAGGGATACAGCGTGCTGCACCCCTAAGATGTTGGTTCCTCAGTAGAGCATCAAAGTATTATGCAAATCAAGCATAAACGAGGTCTGGCTCACCGATTTCCACTTCTAACTCACTCTCTATGCTGGCTTGTAGCTCATAAATACGTCGATACGTCCCTGCTTGCGCGAGCAGCTCTTGATGGGTTCCACGTTCGATGATGTGACCTTTGTGCATGACGAGAATTAGATCAGCGTGCATGACCGACTGAATGCGGTGGGCGATGATAAAGGTGGTGCGACTCTCGGCCGATCCCACCATCGCCTCCCGAATTTGCGTCTCCGTTTCAGTGTCAACCGCGCTGGTCGAGTCATCCATAATGAGGATGGAGGGTTGTTGCAAGATGGTGCGTGCAAGCGCAACACGCTGTTTCTGACCGCCAGAAAGCGTCACACCACGTTCACCTACAACGGTGTCATACCCATCGGGAAAACCGAGAATGACATCATGTACGGCGGCCGCCTCCGCTGCCGCAAAAACTTCATCATCGCTGACCTCGCGTCCCGCGCCATACGTGATATTTTCCCGAATCGTTGTCGCAAATAGGAATGCTTCCTGCATCACAATGCCAATCTGTTCGCGCAGGAAGTCGCGCGGATAGCAGTTGAGTTCAATCCCGTCGAGCGTGATGCTGCCATCAGTGTAGTCGTAGAAACGCGGCAGGAGGTTAACGAGCGTCGTTTTCCCTGAACCGGTCGAGCCAAGTAGGGCGACCGTCTGCCCCGCGTGTAGCTCAAAATTGATGTCGTGCAGAACGGTTGTCTCTTCGCCAGCGTAGTTGAAATTGAGGTTTTTGAAGGTGATGTCGCCATCGAGTGTGGCGGGTGGATCGATGCTGTTTGTATCGCTGAGTGGCTCGCGGGTTTGCTCGATGATGTCGCGCACTCGGCCGAAACTGACCAGCGCCATACTAATCTCCGACAAAAAGCGACCTAGATTGCGAATCGGCCAGATCAACTGGTTGACCAAGCCGATTGACGTGAGCAATAGCCCCGTGCTGATCTCGCCATTTAACGCCATCCGCGCACCAAACCAGAGCGACAAGACGACCTGCCCCCCGCAAAGGATGTCCGTACTCGGCCAAAAAGCAGCATGGGCGCGGGTCAAGTTCTTACCTTCGAGATACTTATTATAGTTCTCGCGCTCAAAGCGTTCGATCTCATGCTCTGTTCGCCCAAATGCCCGCACGACGCGCACCCCTGCCAATGCTTCTTGCAGCTGATTGGTCAATTTCGCCTCTTGCTTTTGAAACTGCTCGTATCTTTTTCCAATCACGCTGAAGAAGATGTATGAGATGACGAAAATAAATGGAATGACCGACACAGACACAAGTGCGTAAGTGACATCGATCCAGAGCAGTGCGGCAAAGTTGACGAAGAAAAGCGTGGCGATTCGGCCGATGCCAATCGCCTGTTCTGCAAACAGCTTGCGAATCGTGTCTACATCCGAAGTCGCACGCGATAGCAGTTCACCTGTTTGCATTCTGTCGTGATAAGTGAAGGTCAACCGTTGCAAATGGTCGTATAAAAAGTCGCGCAACCGCTTAACGACGCGCTCTGATGCAAATGCTGCCCACCGCCCGCTACCGGCAGAAAACAGCCCTTGCAGCAATGCCAACGCAACAACGCCAAGCGCATAAATGGGCAGTTGTGCAAAAATGTTCTCGCTTGGAAGTACCTGATCGACAAATCGGCCGATGACCAAATACATCCCCATATTTGACAACGCCGCCAACCCAACGGTGAGAATTGCCGCCAGATATAGGCCACGATAGCCTGTCAAAAGTAACCACAGACCGCGCCAACGTTGTGGCACAACGGTCTGTTTGAGATTGAATGAATCGTTATCCTGTTGCATGGTTTGCTGGTTGCTAATGGCTATTTGCTCATGCAAAAATGTACGAGCAAATAGCCACTAAAAACAAAAAAGGTCACGGGCGCACCCGTGACCTATGCAATAAAAAAAGGTCACGGGCAAATGCGCCGTGACCTTAGATTTACTCGTTGCGAACTTCGTCGTCGCTGTTTCAATCGGCCGATAGGCGCACCTCTCCTACAGTTGCAAGAAAACCACCATCTGGGATTCTATTGAAGATTCTGTAGAAATTGTTGTGCATCATAAGACCGATTTCTCTCACTTAAAATTTAATTCGGCTCCAGAATAGCACAGCGGTTCGGATGTGTCAACCGCCAAATTAGATAATGGTCAAACACGTGAGGTTCAATCTCCATGTAATACGATGATGATACGGCGACCATGTGCGCGATCTCGGTGTTCACACAGGTAGATAATAAGCCGTCTTAATCTGAATCTACAATTTTGTAGACTGCCCCACCAATGTCTAACACGTAAAGTTCCCCCGCGGCATCTTCGCCAAAACTGGAGATAGAGAGGCCAGAGTCGAGGACAACTTGCATTTCACCGGGTTTAGTTGATGCCCAAACTGTGCCGCTGCAAAAGTCGCCAAACAAGTAGTTGCCGTTTAATTCAGGGAGTTCTTCGCCGCGATAAATGTAGCCGCCTGTGATAGAACAACCTTCGCTGCGACCATATTCTAGGATCGGCCGAATCGCACCCGGCAACAGCGTTTCACAATCGTCGAGATAGCAATGAGAGCCTTCGTAGACGTTCCAACCGTAGTTGCCACCGCCGGGGGAGCCGGATGCTTCAAAGCTGATCTCCTCCCACGCATTCTGCCCCACGTCCCCAATGTACATGTCACCTGTGGCACGATCAAAGCTAAATCGCCATGGGTTGCGCCAGCCATACGTCCAGATTTCATCGGCCGCTTCTTCATCTTTGACAAATGGATTGTCAGCAGGAATGGCGTATGGATTCCCGTTATTCACGTCAATTCGTAGAATAGAGCCAAGCAATGTTTGTTTGTCCTGTCCATTATTATCAGGATCGCCGCCACTTCCACCATCACCCAGACCGATATAAAGATAGCCATCATCTCCAAATTGCAATTGCCCTCCGTTATGATTTCCATAGGGTTGTGGGACAGTCAGAATGATACGTTCGCTGTCGGGATCTGCCTTGTTGCCCACACCAGTAAATTGTGAGACGACGGTTTCACCATCATCCCCTGTGTAGTAGGCAAAAAAGTGATTGTTATTCGCATAGTCAGGATGAAAGGCGATGGAGAGCAACCCTTGCTCATTTCTGCGATCATTGACCCGATCACGAATGTCAAGAAATGGTGTATTGGCAACATCTCCGTCTTCAATCAGATAAATACGCCCCTCTGCCGCTACAGTAAATAGCCGATCATCCCCTGCATGTGTGAGATAGACCAATCTATCGAGTCCACGCGCTACCTCCACTAGTTCGATTGACTGTGCCAGAATTGGCGGATCGCCATTGCGGAGAAGTGGTAGAGCAGTGGCGAACTCGGCCGATGGTGTCGCCTCTTCCATTGCAACAGCAACTGTTGGTGTGATTTCCTGCAAGGTAACAGTTGTTTCGAGTGGTGTATCAACTACCGTAGGCTCTTCAGACGCTTGACAAGCGGCAAACATGGTCGCAAGGATGAGGATGAGGGCAAAGTTTTTCATTGGGGGATACAAAAAGCGGGCATTCACGCCCGCTTTCTTGAGTGGCAAACAGGCTGAAAGCCCATTCAACAATTTAATCTCGGTTTTCGACCTCGACCCAATCGAGGTCGGTTGGGCCTACGTAGGCGGCTTTCGGCCGAATGAGGCGATTGTTCTCAAACTGCTCTAAAATGTGTGCCGTCCAACCGGACACCCGCGACATCGCAAATGCACATGTGAACTGATCAATTGGCAAACCAATCATGTATAGCACGATTGAAGAGTAATAATCGACGTTTGGATAGAGATTGCGCTCGACAAAATAACTATCCTGTCCAGCTAGCTTCTCAATCGTCTCGGCAACATCAAACCATTGGCTTTCGTTGCTGCTGTCTGACATCTTATGCGCTAGTGGGCCAAGCACTTTACCACGTGGGTCGGTTGCTTTGTAGACGCGATGCCCGATACCCATGATACGATTGCCGGCAGCACGATGATCCTCATACCATTTGGTCACATCACCAGTCTCATACGCAGCAACAAACTGTTCCATTGCACGCTGGTTAGCACGTCCATGTGCATCCCCTTTTAGTGTGCCGATACCGCTTGTGATCGCAGAATACATATCGGAAATTGTTGCAAACGTGACGCGGGAAGCAAAAGTTGAGGCATTAAAGCCATGATCTGCCAAACAGACGAGGTATGCGTCCATGGCTGCTTCGGCCGCCTCATCAGGCTCTTCCCCATTGAGCATGTACAAGAAGTTCGCAGCAATGCTACCACCCTCACGAGGAGCAATCGGCTCTTTGCCCGTGCGAATTCGCTCCCATGCCGCCACGATTGTTGGCATCACGGCCGTCAATGATTTTGCCTGACGCAGCAAGTTGTCGCGGGTCAGCTCGTCTGCATTTTCATCAACTGTGCCAAGTGCGCTAACCGCCGTTCTCAAGACAGCCATAGGATGCGCATTGTGTGGTAACGTCGCCAGCATGTCTGCGACGACTTGTGGCATCGCCCGCATCTCGTCTAATTCTGCTTTCAGTGCATCTAACTCCGTCTGATTGGGCAGTTTGCCATACCAAAGCAGATAGATTACTTCCTCAAACCACGCTTTCACGCCCAGATCGAGAATGTCATATCCGCGATAGATCAATTCACCATTAACGCCATCAACGCGGCTCAACGTTGTGTCTGCTACAACTACACCTGCAAGACCTTGTGCTTTGTCTGCCATTTTTATAAACTCCTTAAAAGTTATCTTTTGTTGAATGAACTTAACGGTGATATTTCGCCATTTTCTCACAGAAGGGGAAAGGGGAGTTACAGTCCACCCAACCGTCAAAGTTTCGTTTTTATCAATGTTGATTATTATAAACGCCGATTGTCAATTCTACCCTAGAAGTCTACGCATCATTCAAAACTTTAGTGTAATTCGTGTGCGAATTATCGCTAGGAAGTAAAAAGCCCCCTTTTAGGGGGTGGGGGCTTTCTCAGGGTCTTGCCGTTGGGGAAAGAGAAAAGAGGGAGGAGTTAATGCAGATATTATAGGCGTTTCTTCCCCAACAAGAAAGCGAAAAAAGTTATAGAAAAAGTTATAGATCAGCTGAAAAAAGCACAAAGTTCCTACTGGGTGAGGGACTTTGTGTCTTCGTTACGGCAACGGCGGAATCTGAATGCGATCCCCTGCACGTAAGTTATTTGGGTTGAGAATGTCACCATTGACCGCAAGTAGGTCACGATAGGTTATGCCGAGCCGATTGGCGATTAAGCTAAAGTATTCACAACTGTTGACAATATAGACATCGCCCTCAATTGTGCCAAAGGGTGGCACTGTGCCAACACAGTTGCCCGACCCGCCAAAGTTCACATCAGATGGAACGACGATACTATCGGTCGGCTGCGCTTGCGAGCCAGCATATTGGACAATGACAAGGTATTCACCCGGATTGGTCAAGACAACACGAGCGGCGTACCGTCCTTCGGCGTTGACGGTTGGTGTCACAATAGTGGCTGGTTGGAAGCCGTTGTCGAATATCAGCTCGACCTCGCTGTTTGACTCGGCCGATCCCCGCACCAACAGCGGTCCCCCAACCCAATCCTCCATATCATTTGCATAAGTGTAGTCAGGCTGGTCTACTGAAGCAGGTGGAATAGGCGTTTCTTCTATGATGACAGTTTCTGTAATAGCGGTGGGAGCTACCTCAACCGTATCTGTAACAACAGTAGGCTCTGTATCAACGGTTTCTGTGACGATAGGGGTTGCTTCAACTGTTTCCGTAACGATGGGTGTCGCAACTTCCTCTATTTCTAGTGTTGGGTTTTCAGGGACTTTGATCTTGACGGGCGCGGCCGAAAATTCTGACTCGCTTGTAACACATTTGATGACAGCATCATACTCCCCAACGGCAGGTGCCGGCACACTCAAAGCCCATGTCCCGGAGGCGGTTGGGGCAGTGACACCAACTTCTAGTCCGTCTAGGAATCCAATGAGTTCGCCACAGGCGATGTCGGCCGAGCCGCTCAAATTAAGCTGGTCTCCGTTTTCACTTGGGCTGATGATCGCTGCTAAAATTGCTGGCGCAAGCGTATTGTCGATAGTGGCTGTTGGCTCAACAATAACAACTGGCTCTTCTTCTTGTGTAGGCGTTGGCGCGATCTCTGTTGGCGCAATTGTTTCAACCACCCCCTGTGCGATTTCACCAACCTCTGCTGAGTTAAAAAGACGCACACCAAACAGCACGGCTAAAATTGTCAACCCGAGCAGCAACACAACAACCTTACCAGCATTCGAGGCTGGCTTTACTTCATCACGATAGCCACTCATGCAACCCCTCGATTCGCGCTCAACTCACGCGCCTGCTCGATCCAGCTCTCAGCGTCGATTTTTTGCCACGACTTCGCCTCAACAATTTCGATGATCCGTTCGCTATCCAATGCTGCTAACTGGTCATAGGTGAGAACACCGGCCTCATTGAAGCGTTGGGCAAAGACGTTGCCGATCCCGTTAACCAGTTGTAAGCGATCTGCCACGACAACGCCATCTTCTGCAAGGGTGGATGCTGTTGTTCTCAATAAGTCTAACTCTTGATTACGCGCCTCAAGTTCAGCCTGTAACTGTGCTATCTTGTCGCTATTGTCTTCTTTTTGCTCAATTTGTTGGAGTTTTGCACGCTCATCGGCAAGATCATCTGCCATGCCTTGTAATTTTATCTCGGCCGCCACAAGCCGATTGTGTTCATTGAGCAGCTCGTTTTCGGCCGATTCCAACCGTGCCATCAGCGCGTCATTTTCTTCTTGGATAGCGGTTGCTCGCTCCTGTTGGGCTTTCATTGAAGAGAGCGCGTGGCGTAGTCGATTGATCTCATTCTGTGCGCCATCACGTTCGGCGATTAGGCGGTCGATTTCTGCCGAGTTGTCCTGATTGACAATTGCATTTGCGCTAATTGTTGCCAATTCTTCTTCAGTTTCAGCCAAGCGATCGCGCAGTGTTTTCTTCTCCGCTTGCAACGTATCACGCTCACTTTTTAGCGTTGCGTGTTCATTTTTGAGACGCGCTAGCATCTCTCTCAGCGTAGCGATTTTTTGATTCGACTCTGTGTGTTCTCTTTGGACAGAACCAAACTGAGCCTGCAACTTTTTCATGCGTGCTTCCAATTCACGCACACGCCCTTCGGCATCGGTCAACTTACCGCGCAGTGTTTCATTGGCCTGCTCAATCGCTGTCATCTGACGCATTCGCACCTGAATCGCACTAAGCTCGTCTGACAGTTTATCCGCTTGCGTTCGCAATTGGGTCTGCTCTTTTTCGAGCCGCTCCTTTTGCGATTGCAACCCATCCGCACGTGCTAAGACCGAACTTGCCTCTTTTTGTGCGGCCGATTTTGCCGCATTTGCCCGCTCAAGTGCCGAATACAGTTCTGCTGTATCCTGCTGATAAGCGTTTTGGTCACGCTTACGTCGTCTATTATCCCAAATCCATTCAAGAATGAAGCCAACTAAAAATGCTGCAACCCCAGCAATCAAAATATCCAACAGATCCATCTATAGATCTCCCTACTAACTTTTAACAGCAATTACCCGCTGCTTATTCATTTTCCAAAGAACCTTGCACATCATAGCACAGTTTTGCGTGTTGACGAACGTAATTGCACCTGTACCCAGAGGCAATTTTGTTGATTCTGTTACTCACGCAACGTGAGCCAAGCGAATGGTACAGACGATATGAGCAGTAGCAAAAGCGTGGGAATAGCTGCTCGTGCGAAGAATGCCTCGCTGATGTTTGCCCACACCGCGGTTGAGAGCATAGTAGAGGGTTTCAGAGCAGGATTGACGAAGCTGTTGCAGCATACTGTATTCCTGAAATTATTCAACAATGCCAAGTTCGAGCAGCAGGTCTTGCGTACCTTGCAAATCTTCCAAATCACTGAGCGAAATATCAATAGCGAGTGCATCGAGAGCAGCAAGTGGCGCAAGCCCGTCAGCGATCATAATCCCCTCAACAACAGGATACTCGTATGTTTGAGAGGTGAAGTATTGTTGTCCAGCATCGGAGAGCAGATAGTTGAGGAAGCGGGTGGCGTTGAGATGGTTTTCGGCCGAATTTAAAATCCCTGCCCCAGATACCATAATCAACGAACCCGGCCCACCACTTGGCAAAAAGTAATTTTTGGCGGGAAAATTGGGGTCTTCCGCTAAAAAGCGGTAAAGATAATAGTGATTGACAAAGCCAACTGTCACCTCGCCCGCGCCAACAGCCTCGACGGTGGGTGTGTTTTTAGGATAGACTGTCGGATTATTGGCCTGAATGCCGAGCAGCCATTCACGAGTTTGTTCTTCGCCCCAAACTGACCGCATTGTCGTGACCATTGCTTGGAAGCTACCATTGCTGGGTGCCCAGCCAATCTTGCCGTCCCATGCCGGATCAGTGAAGCCCATTAGATCGTCTGGTAGCTGTGTTGCAGGATCAGTGAGCATCTCGGAATTATAGACAACGGTGCGAGCGCGTCCTGAAATGCCAACCCATTTTTTATTTGGATCAGCAAAGCGGCTTGGCACTTTGTCCAAAACATCAGAGGTCAAATCTGCGAATAGATCAGCATCTGCAACTGCACCGAGACCGCCCGGGTCTTGTGCGTAAAAGAGGTCGGCCGGACTATTGGCTCCCTCCTCTAATAACAGACCTGCTATTTCTGATGTGCTACCGTAACGAACTTCGACCTCAATACCTGTCACAGAGGAAAAGTCGTCGATAATTGGTTGGACAAGACTCTCCGAGCGACCTGAATAGATAATCAGCGTCTCAGCCGCTTCCCCCTCGCCGCTATCGTTTATGTCTGGTTCAGTTGTGTTGCAACCGATTAGAATGAACAGTAATACAAGATAAAAGATTGTGTTTTTCATAGCGGGCGACTATGCCTTTTTTCAATACGCAAACAATGGGGAAGGTTCAGTTTGAAGTTAGCAGCGTTTTACTTTATTAGGATCAAAAAAAGCGATTCGGCCGAATCGCTTTTTTGACAGCTACGATTCAATAGATCTATTCGTCGTCAGCTTCTGTGATGATTTGTACTTCTGTCGGGGTCATCTCAGATGTTGATTCAGCTTCGGCGGCCGACATCTGTTGCTGGAATTTTGCAACTGCTTCGTCTTGGTCATTCAAGATTATGACACCCTTTGGCAACTCAACATCCGCAATGGTTAGCACAGCATTGGCATCAGTAATTTTTGAGGCATCAACCTCAACCTCACTGACATTATCCATTGGCGTTGATTCAATCTGCACTGAATTGAGCAAAAGCTGATCATAGCCACCGCCGGCTTGGGCTAAGGCTGATTTATTGATCAGGACAAGTGTTGCCTCGGATGTGATCATCTGCCCCTCAACAACCTCGTAAAAGTCAATATGTAACAAGTCACCGCGCGTAACATGACGTTGCAAATCTTGCACAACGACACGTCGGTCTGTGCCATCTAGGTCAAGCGCAATCACAACATCGCGCCCATTGTTACGCAAAACGGCCGCTAGGTCGTGTGTGTTAACCTGCATACTTTCTGGCGCTGAAATGCCGTAAATCACACCGGGTGTCAATCCTTGACGACGCAATTGTTTTACTTGTTTGCCAATCACTGTACGTGGTTGCGCTTTTAATTCTACTAAAGCCATCTCTTACACCTGTTCAAATCAAACTTGACGGTATTCCCACTACCGTTGGGAACCTGTCAGGTTTTATCGACTTTGTTATAATCTTAAAATTGGTTTGTGAAGCGTAGGTACGCAACCTCAGAAGTATAGCAAGCCGCCTAATTAGCGCAAGGTGCGCGTTGGGTTTGCGGCCGAAAAGTGAATTATACTAGCGAAATACTTGTATAAAAGATAGTTGCAAGTTGCAAGTTGCAAGTGGTTAGAGTAATAGCGGACTAGCCACCAGTGATTAGCCACTCGCTCCCCGAATATGGCAAAAGATTTGACGAGATTTTATGAAATTGTGAAAGAGAATAGCGATCTGCGAACAATGATGCACGCACAACGTTGGACGCGGGCAACGTTGCAAACATTAGGGATTAATTTGCCAAAGGGTGCAAAGAATGTGATGGCTCAATCGCTTCCTGATGAGTTATCAAGTTACTTGACAGATGTATGGTGGATGTTGCCAGTGCGTGATCCTAATATCGAAGCGCATGATTTCAGTGCACGAGTCGCCCGTCGAGCGGGTAACACAGACCCGCGTTATGCGAAGCTAGTTGCTGAGGCTGTTTTTGGCGCGATTAAAGGGGTCATCGCAACCGATGTGGCACAGCAAGTGTATGAAGGATTATCACCTGATCTGCGGAAGATGTGGGAATCGGCCGATGCACAGATCGTCGTTTAATCCATTAGAAGATTGCGAACACATTTCCCCATAGTCTCATTAGCTAAGGCTGTTAGCAAACGCTAGCAGCTTTTTTTATGAAACGACTCAACCTGATTTGGTTCTTGCTCATCACGATAGGCATACTCGGCCTTTGGCAGCGCGCACAACGCGAGGCGTTCTTGCAACGTGGCATGTCTGATGGCTTACCAGAGCCAATCTCGGAAGGTGGACTGCGGCTAGGTGTGAATGTGCGCCTAGAGCAGTACAATGACGCAGAGCTAGAAGCACAGTTGGCGGCAATCGCGGCAACGCCCCAAATTCGTTATGTGAAGCAACCTTTTTTCTTCACAGATAATTTTGATTGGGAATCGGCCGAGCGCATCGTCAATGCTGTGGTTGAAAGTGGGTTAATTCTTGCCCCATTGCTTGATGGCGATCCGGCCGAGCAGTTTGCACCGCCCGACATGAGTGAATTTGGCAAATTTGCTAGCCAGTTCGCCACACGTTTTGGTGATACAGCCGATTATTACTTTGTCTGGGATGAACCAAACTTAAGCGCTCATTGGGGGGGGGAGCCAGTGAACCCTGACGTGTATGCGGCACTGCTGACAACTGTTAGTGAGCAGATAAAAGCAGTTGATTCCGTCGCCAAAATTATCACTGCACCACTTGCACCCACAGTTGAGACCGATACTGTTAATATGGCGGATTGGCTCTATCTACAACGCCTCTACGAAGCGCAAGCCCAATTCGACATCGCCGCTGGTAAACCTTATGGTTTTCAATACCCACCCACAGATCGGACTGTCCACAACGACGTACTAAACTTTAGCCGCCTTATCCTGATGCGCGAAGTCATGGTGCAAAATGAGTCGGAAAATGTGGCGATCTGGGCGGGAAATTGGGGTTGGAATGCGTTGCCGAACGAGTGGACGGGCGATGAGTCAATTTGGGAAGAAGTGTCTCTAGCAGAACAGGTCGCGTATACAGAGCAAGCATTGGCGCGGGTACGGACAGAGTGGCCATGGATGGGGGTGATGTTTCTTGAAAATTGGGAACCGAATGCATCGGCCGATGATCCCGCATGGGGATTTAGCATTGCCAATCGAGACGTGCGAAATGTGACATTTCGGAATGAGTATCCTGCAACAGGCTTTCACTTTGCTGAAGCGGATGGCACAGGCCAAATGTGGATGGGAGATTGGGAATTTTCCCCACAGTTTGGAGCCGATTCAAGCGAGAAATATGTCGAGAACGGGGATGTGCGCGACACGATGACATTTACTTTTTGGGGAACGGATGTCGGATTGCGAGTGCGGCGGGCAGATTTTCGGGCGCGATTTTATGTGACGGTTGATGGGGAGCCTGCGAATGCTCGGCCGACTGATGAACACAGCACAACAGTTGTTCTAGATTCTCCTAACCCCAATGAGGATTATATCACAACAGAGCTTGTTGCCACTGGTCTTTCTCAAGATGTCCATACATTGGCGTTGACTGCCCATCGTGGATGGGATCAGTTTGCTTTGCAGGGTTTTAGCGTTGGCTATCGGCCGCCTATAGAAAATGAGTGGATGAAACCTGTATTTTGGGGAATCATCATAGTCGGGATGCTAGGTAGTGCTTGGTCAGTTCGACAAAGTGATTTTGAAAACAGCTGGAAGCGTTGGAATGGGCAATTTAACCGCTTGTCTCATCGTGTGCAACTGCTAATTATTACAATCGTGGCTGGCTCACTGACGCTGATCGGCTTTGGATTGTGGGGCGCACCCGCATTGGCATTCTTTCGACGTTTGGGAGATGTCCCGCAAGCTGCTCTCCTTATGGGGACAGCGACCGCTTTCTATATCACGCCGCTGATTTTTGTATATGGTGTTTTACTGTTTGTGTTGTTGTTCTTGATTAGTTTTCGGCCGATATGGGGCCTCGCCCTCATCACCTTCTCAATGCCTTTTTACGGCCGAGAACAGCTTTTCCTTCCGCTCTATGGCTCAGTCGGCATCCTAAAACCAATTCTGGACTATCGCTTTTCGCCGACGGAACTGTTTACGCTGATTACAGTCGGGGCAGTGCTGATCCAAGCTGCGAGTCACAAGCTACTACGTGAAAAAAACAGTTTAAGCGTTCAAAATGTAAAATCAGTTGATTACGCAGTCTTGATGCTTGTTTTTGTCGCAACGCTTTCCCTATTGTTTACAGAACGACTCAGTGTGGCGACAAACGAATGGCGATTAGTCATTATTGAGCCAGCATTATTCTATGGACTGTTGCGCGTTGTACCGTTGACGCGAGATGATGTTTGGCATCTGCTCGATGCGTTTGTGCTGAGTGGGGTTGTGATTGCTGTGTATGGATTGATGCAGGCGATGTTTGGATTTGACGCAACGATTACGGCTGAGGGGGGTCTACAGCGCGTGCAGAGCTTGTATGGTTCGCCGAATAATGTGGCGTTGTATTTCGGCCGAATCATTCCCATTCTTCTCGCGTTCCTATTATTTGGACAAAAAAAGGCGACTCAACATGATGACCAAGCATCAAACATACACTTAACCCCAAACCGCTGGCGGGCATATCTCGCTGCAACACTCCTGTTGAGTACTACCTTCTTACTCACGTTTAGCAAAGGTGGGTTGCTCATTGGAATGCCAGCAGCCCTCTTGACACTCTTCACTATTTGGTTGCGGCAAAAAGGGCGACGAATTTGGCCTTATGTGCTTGGGATGTTATTGATGGGAGGTATTGGATTGCTTGCATTGAGCCAAATTCCAGCACTATCAGCCCGCCTAAATCTTTTGGGTGAGACTAGCTTTGTGCGCTATCGTCTTTGGCAGGCTAGTATTAGGATGGTGCAAGAGAATCCTTGGTTTGGGATTGGGCTGGACAACTTTTTGTATGAGCATCGCGGCCGATATATTCTTGAATCCGCATGGCGGGAACCTTACCTAAATCATCCACATAATGTTCTCTTTGACTTTGCAACACGTTTGGGGTTACTTGGTTTAGGTATATCAATCTGGCTGCTTGGCAGTTTCGGATTGCTTCTCCAACGGACGTTTACATGTGCGAAGACACCGCTGATAATCGGACTCAGCGCAGCATTTACCTATCTTCTCGCTCACAGTCTCGTCGATCATGCTTTCTTTCTAATTGATTTGGCGTATAGTTTTTTCCTATTGCTAGGATTGACCGTTTGGCAATCGCGGCAATGTGATGAAATGTAATGCAGGTTTAGCCTGTGATTAAAGAAAATAGGCTAGTAGCCTATTGTACAAAGGGAAACTAATGACTGTAGAAGAAAAGCTAAACGCGATTATCGCCGACATGTTGGAGGTTGAAGTTGAGCAAATTACCCCTGACGCAAATTTCCGCAAAGACCTCGATGCGGATTCACTCGATTTAATGGAATTGATTATGGAAATAGAAGATAAGTTTGGGCAGGAAATCTCAGATGCTGATGCACAAACTATCACAACCGTTGGTGAAGCGTATGCTTATGTTCACGGCCGACTTGCAGAGACAAATTAACATCATCTAGCGTCTGTTTCAAGATCAAAAAAGCCCCCATTCAGGGGCTTTTTCCATCACGCTTTCTCAAAGAAAACGCTGTCTAAAATTTCAGCTTAATCTTGACGACGAGCTGTGCGTGTCACAACAAGTGTCGCAACGCCAAGCATTCCAGCGACCAAGGCTACGACAACAAAGCTGTGTTGTGTCGTTCCCAAGTCAGACATTGATACAGCGGTGCTGCTAGAGATATTAACTCTTTGATATGTCCCGAAAGGCACTGGCGGGTTGAAGTTGTTGTCGTATGCGAGTGTTCCTACCTCTCCCGTGGGATTGCCTTCCACAAATTCAACTGTCTGTGGAGTTGAATCGTCAAGAACGGTGAAATCGACAGTAACAACACTTACATTTCCGTTTCGCCCAGCTGGATTCCCTGCTAAGTATGAGAATGTCCCTGCATCATTATCAATGTTAGATGAACCAGCTTGTGGATAATCTGCACTCGCTGTGAAACCATCAATCCGCAACTTTGTTTGATCAAAGTTCATTACAATTTTCACAGAGGTATAGAGGTCAGCACCTGACAAATCAGCAACAATCTCAAACGAACTATCAGTTGTTGCATAGTTGGCTTGAGCACCGCCGATAGAAACAGCATCACGACCTTCAGATTCTACCGAGTTGCTGATGTTTTGGCTTTGACGTTCTGGAGAATAATTCGCTACCCACAAATTATAGTCGAAGGCAGTTACACAATTGTCTTCGTTAAAGTCAACGGAGGCAGAAATAGCATCATAGCCTGCATCACCTGCACATTCTGTCGGATTTCTAAAGCGTGCAACCCAGCGATTGTAGTCACTTGGAGCGATTATGCCATTTCCATCTGCATCCCCTTCTTGAAGACGTGTTGAGCTTAGATCGATAGCACAGTCTCCACCATCAGCAGCGGGAAATGGTGTTGTCGCGTTATGTGTGAAAGAAAGGGTATCGCCTGCTTTAATTTCTAATGTATAGCTAGCGTTGGGTTGACCAGTGACTGCAAATCTACCAATTGAAGTGCCATCGGCCGTGATCACATCGTTGGTCTGGCTGTTGTATCGCGCCCCCCCCTGCACCACTACCCAGCTGACAGGTTCGTCTTCAGTACGACTACCTTGAAAGCCAATACATACTTGAGGTGCCACGGTTGGCGCACTAGGGGCTGCGCTAACAACGGCGGTAAAGACAAGGCCGAGGATCAGCGCGAAAGGGATAAAGTAACGGAATGTTCTGCGGTTCATATATTGCTCCTTAAGAGTTTTAACTTTTCCTTAGTTACAAATTTTGGATCACTGGATTGGTTCCATGAGACCATAAGAGATCAAACTACTCAAAATCGAATGGCATAAAATGAGGGCGATTATTCGCATCATAACTTTGCTGTTGACAGGCTGCGAAACGTCCACGCCAGTATAACATGATGTCGATGAATGACAAGCATAGAAAAAACACAAATTTGAAATCTCGTCTACATAATTCAACACTTCAGCATCTGTAATTTTCAAGCACGAAGTTTAGTTTAAGAAGTTGGCGTTTGCAAAGTGTTTGCTAATATCCGAACCACTCTATAACTGAAAAGCGGCGGAAGGAATTCGACATATCTGATTTGTAAATTTGCCGAAAACTATCCATGTTTTTGTTTACCAAACACTACTCACAGGAGTTATGCTGCTCATTGACCGGAGTAGCGAAGTCGCAACGTCGCGGAGTAAGAACCACACGCGACTTGATGTGTTTTTCCACTTTGCTGCTTCACAACTGCGTAACTTCTAACTTATTAACAGGGCGTACTGATAGAAATTACACCTTTCTGAAGGGTGAATTCATTCGAGACAATCATACGTGCGCCGTTCTGTAGTGCAATGAGTTCTGCATTAAGTGGCAAGCCACAGGGAACGCCGGCGATTGACAAGACGAAGAAATCGTCACCCTCTAGGTTTTGGTCACGAAGACGCTGGTTTGTCGAAAAGAGAGGTATCTTGAAGCTGTATGTGAAGCTCGTTGGAACACGGATAATAACGTCAGCACGCCATGTACCATCTCCGTTGATAAGAATACTGGATTGGTCAGTTTGCCACCACGCGATAGCATTTGTGACTATATCATCCTCCTGTTCGCCATCATTGCCATTACTGGGGAGTGGGGTTGGGAGCGGTGTATTTGTTGGAAATACGGTCGGTTTGACCCATGTTGCAGTGGGCCAAGGTGTGTTTACCGGAGATGTGTCATTAGTTGGACGTGGTGTATTTGTTGGCCAAGGTGTATTAGTAGGAGATATTGTAACATCTGACTGTAATGTCTCGTTGGGACTTGGTGTACTAGAGGGGGGTGGTGTTGTAGTAGCTGGAGGCAATTGAGCAACTTGAGTTGCGCGAATTGTGACATTCGGATCGCCTTCACCAACAAAATCAGAGACGGGAAGGGTGGCAAGTTCTCCCTCGGCTGCGGAGAAAAAACTAGCGGCAGCCCATCCTTGAATGCCCAGCAGATGTGCGACATGCAGCCAGCGGGTGTCTGGAGAGCGGCCGATCACCCAACCAGTCTGCCCTGTAGGAACATAATAGCCTGTATGACCGCCTAATCCACCCGGCTCTGCAAACAGTCCCGCGTCACGCACTGCTTCAATGAGCAGCGCATCAGGCGTTGGTGTTTGCGATGGAATTGGTGTTTCTGTTGGCACTAATGTCTCGGTTGGTTGCTCAGTGGGTGCCACCGTTTCGGTAGGCCGTTCAGTTGGCGTAATTACAAGGGGCGTAACAGTCGCTGGTGCGGTTACAGTTGGGGGAATAGCTGTTGCGGTTGGCGGGACAGTTGTTGCGATCGATGTATTGGTTGGTGGCAGTGGGGTTTTTGTTGGTGAAGAGGTTGGCGTGAGCTGTGCAACGACATCATCGGCCGATTCACAAGAGGCTCCTACGCAACCAAATTCTACTGTTAATTGGGTTACATCATTTAGTAGACGGGGGGAAGCAAATCGGCCGATGCTAGCAAACACAATCATTGTTGCTATCAATAGCAAAAATCCGAGAACGAAATTAAAATGGCTCGACATTACAAACTTTATCCTTATTCCTACTTACCAAGTACGGTGACTATAATCACAAAACCTATATGGCATTGTAGCTACTCTTCGCAAACAACGGAAAGGAAAGAGTTAGAATTTAACTGTCACGTTAAGCTATGTTAAAAAATAGCACGGAAAATTGAAGGCTAGTTACGACGTAGTGAGCGACGAACTCGTTTCCACGTTTTCTTTACGGGTGTAATTGCTTCTTTCTCGACAGAATCCTTGCTATAGCGTGCCTGCAAAAAGGCCGCGGTTAATGCTTCGCTATCCTCAGCACTTTCTGGAAACTCATTCTGCAAGGCAGTTAAAAATTCGACGGGCGTTTCATCCTTTGCACGTTGTACACCACGTTCGGCCGCTCTCTTGACAATCGTGAGATAAAAGTAGCGAATTTGTTCGCGGGGAGTTAAGGCATTGATACGAAAGAGAGGTTTATTCGATTGTGCCGGTGTCGGTGTTCGGCCGAACTGTTGCCGAACAGTGTGCCGCATCTCTACAATGCGCTCGTCAACCTGCCTACGCATGAGCCGCCACCAGTCGCGCAGGCGTTGCCAAAACTGCTGCACAAAGTTGCCAATGCGACTATAGTTTTGACCACGTGTTAGGAAAAGCAGCGCGGCGATGACGATTACAACGATGATGAGCCACGTTATACCGCCAGTTAACTCAGCTGGAATGAGCGGTTCACGCTGCGCGATAGTTCCCGCCTCTAACTCAACCGGCGGTGGGATGTCGAGATTAGGGATTAGCGGTTCTGTCTCAGCACTGTCTTCCCCGGCGAATAGAGAAAGTAGCCAGCGGATGAGGGACATAACGGCCGAAGTGACAAAGTAGAAAATATAGTAGAGCATTCGGCCGAGCCAGACAATTGGCATCGTCGAGCCAATCGGCAGAAGCGCACACAGAAGTGCAACAACGCCCAATATCAGCAGGCTGCCACGCCGCCAGATACGTGCTAACTGCGCTTGAGGACGCACGCCACGATAGAGCCAGCGCGAAAATAGCACGACATAGCGCACATAGCTCAACAGCCAGAGGCCAATAAATAGATAAAGCAGCAGGTTAATTAGAAGCTGTGGTGGAAGAGAAAGACGTGTGACTGTGTTAAACCAGTTTGCCTCTTGAAAATCCCTTAATTGGTAGGTGGCGAGTGCGGTAACAAAAATGAGCAATATGCCGCCACCGATCCACAAATTGAAGTATTCGGCAAGTAACTGTGCGCGATTACTCTGTTGCAGCGCACTGACATTTTGTTGCTCGACAGTATGCAAATTTAATTCAAACTCAGAAAAGTCGAGTTGGTTAAAGAGTGCCGTCAGCGTATTTGACCAAGCCCAGACGATAACAGCGATGGAGAAATGCGCCCACCAGCGGTCGTCTAGGATGATGAAAGGGTCGCGCAGATAGTCATTAAATCCATTTCCCTGTGGGAAGCCAAAGGTAATCCACAAAAACAGGCGCAATAAGACGGCGAGAATGACAATCTCGGCCGCTCGGTAGCGCAGCGCGTTGCGTCTCCACTGTTCTAAAACGGCTAGATAGCGTGTGCTAAATATCCCCCATGCGCTGACGATTGCAACGATAAAAGTTGTGGGTCGCCAATAATCGACCGAAATCTGTTGTAACAACAGTATAACGCTCGATGTAAGCGTGAAAATGAGCAGCCACAGCAAAGGTAGCTGCAAGCGTGAGCGTGGATTTTCCAAGGCCATGCCCGCATTATAGCAACGTTCTGAGCTGCGTCGGTTCGTAAGACAGAGCTTCGTTCAGTTGTTGATGTAATTGCTCGCGGCTCGGATTGCCTAACGAGATAATACGACCATTTAGCATATAAGTTGGGACAGCAAACACCTTAGATGGCCAATCCTCGCGCCCGCTGTCATGCAGGGTAATCTGTAAAGTGGGGAATAGGTCACTCATTTCTGCAACGAGCGCACGTGCCTCGTTGCAGATTTGACAGTGGCTATCTATGAAAACGGCGAAAGTAGACATGATGCGCTCCTTATTGAGAGAGCGTATCATAGAGATTATTGTGGGAACGTATGAGAGATTACACGTTATTTGAATCAAGTCCGTTGATAATTTTCAACCTCGACTTCTGTTCCGAAGGTAGGTTTGACCGCATGTATGCCAATTGAGGCAATGTAAATGTAATGCGTGCGCCGCTGTTATTCTCGGCCGAAATCTTCCCCCCATGCGCCTCCACAATCCCTCGAGCAATCGAAAGACCTAGCCCAGCACTTGAACCATCGGACCGTGACCGCGCTCCTTCGCCACGATAAAACTGCTCAAATAACAGCGGCAAATCTTTCTCCACAAATCCATCGCCAGAATCTTGCACACGGACAAATACGACATTTTCATCACGCCATGCCTGCACGTTGATCGTGCCGCCATCGGGCGTGTACTTGAGCGCATTGCTGATGAGGTTGGAGAGAACGCGGCCGATTTTTTCCACGTTCATCCGCACGGGATCGAGATTGGGGCTAATCTCCCCCTGTAACTTAATGTCACGTCGTTGTGCAAGTGCCTGAAACCCACCGACTGTATCGGAAATTAGATCGCTCAGAGAATCTTGCTCCATGTCAATTTGCAGGCCCCCCGCATCGAGGCGTGACATCTCAAACAGATCATTGATCAGCCGATTCATTCCTTGCACATCTGCCAAAATCAGCCGATAGTAACGTTTGACCTGCTCAGGGTCTTCCACAAGTCCATCATTTAGAGCTTCAACCATCGCACGCATACTCGTCAGCGGCGTGCGGAGATCGTGCGATACCCATGCGGTTAAGTCACGGCGCATTTTGGCTAGGTCTTCACGCTCTTGTGCCGCTGTTTCAAGCTGTGTTGCCATCTTGTTGAAAGAGTTGCCCAATTGTGCCAGCTCATCGCGCCCATCGACAACAGCACGGCTATGATAATCGCCAGACGCAACACCATGAGCCAAATGCATTAGCTGGCTCAACCCGTGCGTCACACGCAAAAAGCCACCCATCCCAAATGTCCCTGCCACAATGGTGGTGAAGAGTAGCAAAATGGTCGTATCAATCAGAACAATCGTGTCGGTGAACATTTGCTGTGCGGCGACAAGCCCATTGGTCAGCGTCAAGGCGGCAACAATAACGGTGATAAATAGAAATGTGAGTCTTAGAGAGGGCGAATAGTAGAGGCTGATGAAATAAAGCAGGAGGGCGACGACCAATGAGACGGCCGCCCCAGCCGCCAATGGTGTGACCATCGAAATGACAAACTCACTGTCCATATTGAGCCAATAGCGAATCAGTAGCCCAGCGACCAATAGCGCGAACATTGCCCCAACGACAGGAATTAGAACGACAAAAATGTTAACACGCTGTGGTTTGTTGACAGGCAAAGTCGTCATATTGTGTCTCCCGGCTCAAACTTATAGCCAACACCCCAAACGGTTTGCAGCCAACGTGGATTGCTAGGGTCTTGTTCAATCTTTTCACGCAAGCGGCGGATATGCACAGTGACGGTGCTAGGGTCTACAAAGTCGGAAAAGCCCCAAACATGTTCGAGCAGTTGTTTACGCGAAAAAACTTGATTCGGCCGAGTTGCCATAAACTGCAACAAATTGAACTCGGTTGCTGTTAACTCTGTCGCCGTGCCATAAGCTGTCACATTGCGTGATGTTGGATCAACCCTCAAATCCTTAAATTCAATCGGCCGCTCAACTCCATTTTTTGTCGTACCATTTACACGCCGCAACACCGCCTTAACCCGTGCCACTAGCTCAATGGGTGAAAAAGGCTTTGTGACATAATCATCTGCACCCATTTCCAGCCCATAAACGCGGTCAATCTCTTGCCCTCTTGCCGTTAGCATGATGACAGGTACATCTAGCTGCAACTCCTCACGAATACGACGCAAGACCTCCATGCCATCCACTTTTGGCAACATTAAATCTAAAACGATCAGACTTGGCACTCTTTCACGCACTGCCTGTAACGCGCCGTTGCCATCATATGCTTGTCGCACACGATAGCCATCTCGCTTCAAATAGAGCGAAACGACTTCCACCACCGACGCTTCATCATCAACAATTAGAATTTCTTCCATTTTCTAAAACCTTTGGAACTTTTTGCCACCCACATTCGTTATAGGGGTATGCGGCTGTAAATCTGCACAAGCATTTTAGCGGAAGTACTTTATAAAACGTTTGCGCTGTCATTTGGTTAACTGTTCTGTAAGGAATAGACCGGTATCCTTATACTATAATAGTGAGGAAGACAACAGGCGACCAAACAGAAGTATGCAGTGTTTACTTATATGCAGTTAAGCCAACACTCACCACGAATAGATAGAATGATGACGGTTCAGAAACCGTTAACAATTTCGGAGGCACAGCATGGAAAATTTAAGTCCATTCGCCGAACTTGATATTGCAGAAACGATTATCGAGCATCTCGAAAAGCAAACGAGCGATATGTCAGAGCTTATTGCACTCTTGAAAACAAAGGTTAGGGCGCGTGATTTGATAATCGGCCGATTAGCACGTAAAATTACGCAGCTTGAAAATGAGCTTGGCATGAACGAACTACCACCCGTCGGTTTACGGGACGCATTTGCTGGCCTCAATTAGTTAATTTATTCCTCCTTCCCTTCCCTCCCTTCACAGACCCGCAGGGCGTATTATTCCCCTGCGGGTTTTCTTTTTCTACGCAACTCAATGCACTCCTGACCTATTTCCCTCTACGAGGTACAATCCTTCCCAATTAGAGTCTCCATCAAAAATAGGACAGATTTCTATCATTGCCCGTGACCTTGCGTAGGCTGTTGGGTTTTACAAAAATGTGGTTGGCTTGGCCTATCTCTGAGATGCCGAATGCTGCCTTTATTGTTGAGGAGGTCACCAGCCATGTTGAGCCAAACATTAAACGTCCTACATAATTATTATCAGCTATGAGTCTACACATTCGACCATTCAAGAAGGTACTTGTCGCCAACCGCGGCGAGATTGCCGTGCGGATTATGCGCGGCTGTCGAGATATGGGGATCGAGACGGTTGCCGTTTACTCAGATGCAGATCGCACTGCGCCACACGTGCGGTATGCAGATGAAGCGTATCATATTGGGGGGGCGTTATCGGCCGAATCCTACCTAGTGATCGACAAGTTGCTCAATGTCGCCAAAGCGTCAGGTGCAGAAGCGATCCATCCCGGCTATGGCTTTCTCGCTGAACGCGCTGACTTTGCCCAAGCGTGTTACGATGCAGACATCGTTTTCATCGGCCCTCCTCCTCACGCCATCACGGTTATGGGTGACAAGCAAACTGCGCGTGAAACGGCAAAAGCAGCGGGTGTTCCCATCGTTCCCGGCACGTCTCCGGGCAGCACAGATGAAGAATTGATTGCAGCGGGGCATGAGATTGGGTTTCCGCTACTTGTGAAGGCGAGCGCGGGTGGCGGTGGGAAGGGGATGCGGCCGGTATTTTCGGCCGATCAACTCGAATCGGCCATCGCTGGCGCACGCCGCGAGGCAACGGCTGCGTTTGGTGATGGAACAGTCTATTTAGAGAAGTTGATCCAAAACGGCCGTCACATCGAAATCCAGCTTCTGAGTGACTCACACGGCAACGCTGTTCACTTTGGTGAACGCGAATGCTCACTGCAACGTCGTCATCAAAAGTTGATCGAGGAAGCTCCTTCCATTGCTGTCACACCTAAGACTCGCGCCGAGATGGGAGCCGTCAGCACCGCGCTTGCCAAAGAGATCAACTATGTTGGCGTTGGAACCATCGAGTTCTTAATGGACAACGATGGCAGCTTTTACTTCCTCGAAATGAACACACGTTTGCAGGTGGAGCATCCCGTCACCGAGTTGGTCTATGGGGTCGATTTGGTAAAGGAGCAGTTGAAGGCGGCAATGGGAGAACCATTGGCATGGTCACAAGATGAGATTGCACCACAAGGCTGGGCGATTGAATGTCGCATCAATGCCGAAGACCCATTTAGCAACTACATGCCCTCTACGGGCAAGCTGACCCACATTGAACTGCCTACAGGCGGTGGTGTACGTGTTGATACAGGCGTGTTTGCAGGGTATGAAATTACACCCTACTACGACCCGATGATTAGCAAGCTGATTTGTTATGGCGCAACCCGCGATGAGGCGATTGCGCGAACGCTGCGTGCGCTTGATGAATATCAAATCACGGGAGTCATCACCAACATCCCATTCCATCGACACATGCTCAATAACCCCGATTTTCATTCTGGCGCATTTGACACATCTTATGTCGAAAAACAGTTCAGCATGGATAGTTATGAGCGCACAGAGCGGGTTGCAGCAGCGGTTGCGGCAGTTTTGGCGATGCATAATTGGTCTAACACGTCGTCAAATGGTCAAAAGTCAGTACAACGACAACCGCGCCGTACAGCTTGGAAGTCGTTTGGGAGAGCTTGATGAAATACTACGCAACAATAGATGAACAGACGCTTGAAGTTGAGATTGCGAGAGATGGCAGTGTGAGAGTGAACGGCGAGGTGATGTCAGTTAAGTCGGATGAGGTTGCAGTGAACAAAAGTTCGCTGATTTTGAACAATCACAGTTATGATGCAGTGGTAGTGGGATCGGCCGAAAAAGACACCTACGATGTCGTTATTGGTGGTGAAGCGCACACCGTTTTGGTGCAAGATCAGCTCACCTATCGGGTGGCACAGGCAAAGCAGGCGGCCGAAGCCAACATGGGCGAGGTGACGATCAAATCACCGATGCCGGGCTTGATTATTGCCATTCCTGTTGAAACAGGTCAAGAAGTTGAGAAGGGACAAACGTTGGTCATCCTTGAGTCAATGAAGATGGAAAATGAACTAAAATCACCGCGTACTGGCATTGTCTTAAAAGTTGAGGTAAATGCTGGAGCCTCTGTGGAAAAAGGTCAAAAACTTGTCGTAGTTGGCGATGTAGAATAGGCACGCAAACGACCAAATTATGCTTGAAATCGAAGTTAAATTTTATGTGACTGACTTAGCAATGGTGCGAAAGCGTGTGATTGCAGCGGGTAGCACGCTCAAAAAAGAACGTGTCTATGAGCGCAACATTCGCTATGACAATATGTGGGATGGTCTGGCGGTGCGTGGCGCGATGTTGCGATTACGGCAGGATAAGAAGGCGAAGATGACGTTTAAGGGTGTGCCACCAAACACAGATATTAGCCAGTCACAGGCAAGAGTTCGTGAAGAGATAGAGTTTGAGGTAAGTGATTTTGACTCGGCCGATCTTCTCCTACACCGCATCGGCTTTATCCCACGCCAAACCTATGAGAAATACCGTGAAACGTTTCAACTTGGCGACGTTGAAATCGTGCTAGATGAGATGCCATATGGTGATTTTATCGAGCTAGAAGGGGCTGAAGAAGATATATGCACCGTTGCCGACCAATTGGACTTAGCGTGGGACGAGCGCATTCTTACAAACTATTTAGGCCTCTTTGCACAACTCAATACGCACCACGACCTTGAATTACAAGACCTGACCTTTGCAAATTTTGAGAATCGCGCCATTTCTGTCGCTGATATTCTTTGAGAGGCACATGAAAAGTGACATCATAATCATTGGGGGCGGGTTAAGTGGGTTGATTGCGACGTGGCAATTGAACCGCGTTGGGCTGAATGCGACGCTTTTGGAGGCACGCGGCCGATTTGGAGGACGTGTTCTGACCGTTGAGAGAGATAGCGGCGCAAACTGTGATCTCGGCCCCTCGTGGATATGGTCAGGGCAGTTAGTTGTGGCGACGTTGCTTAACCGATTTGGCATTCCACATTACGAACAGTACAGTCAAGGTGCGCTTTTGTTTCAACAGCCAAATGGTGCAGTCATGAGACATAATGCCCCCTCTCCAATGACAGGCTCGTGGCGCATACAGGGTGGAGTCAGTGCGTTAGTTGACGCGATTGCGGCCGAGATTCCCGACACAAACAAGCGTTTGGCGCATACAGTAACGGGACTGTCAAGTGAAGGCGGTCTGATCAAAGTCGATGTTGCACACGGAACAGAAGCACTGCGAATAGAGGCCAAGCAGGTTGCCATTGCTATGCCACCGCGCCTTGCTGCCGAGTTGACATACAATCCAGCGTTACCAAAAGATGCGATGCACCTATTGCGCGAAACGCCGACATGGATGGCAGGACATGCCAAGTTTTTTGCTGTCTATGAGCGGCCATTCTGGCGGGACAATGGTTTGTGTGGCACAGCGATTAGTCAGCGAGGGCCGTTGATCGAGATACACGATGCGTCCCCAGACACAGGTGAGCTGTACTGTTTGTTTGGGTTTGTTGGAATCGATTCAGCGGGGCGTAAAGATATGGGACATGCTGAACTAACGAGAAGGGCAACCGAGCAATTGGGTCTTTTGTTTGGTGAAGAGGCAACTCGGCCGAGAACAACACATTTACAAGATTGGAGTGCTGAAGAATTTACGGCGGGGTCGGCCGATCAGAAACCCCAGACCCGCCACCCTAACTATGGTCTAAGCGTGCCAGCCGGCGATGTGTGGAATGGAAGGCTTGACTTTATTTCATCGGAGACCTCATACACCAATGGTGGATTGATCGAAGGCGCGTTGGAATCTGGGCTACGCTTTGCCAAGCGCGTCACAGGACAGAGCCTTCCATTGACGGCCGAGGCGCGCCAAGTGCATAAGGCCAGTATGGATTGGGATTGGCTGTGAGATTTTGCCGACAAATGTTTACCACAACCGTTTTGATAGCTGTGGTAAACATTCCCTGCGTAAATTCTAAACTATACGACGGAGCCAGACGAAGCTGACCAGCGTAATGCTCATCAATGCAATTAGAACGACGACACCATAAGGCACGTTTGTCGTTCCTGAGCGTCCCATGCTGACATTGGTCGGCGTTGAGGACACGTTAATCATTCCATCTTGCTCACTGATCGTATGCTCATTCCCATTTGGCTCTGTTGCAATTGAACTGTTCACATCAATTGCATCGCTGCCATTCCCAATTGCTGTAATCTCAACGAGTGCCAACGTTCCTGAACCATCAATAGCGGGTTGTGTCCCAAAAGATACGGCACCAAACGAGACTTTACCTATTAAATGATTAATATCTGGGTCGAGTGGAACGATGGTACGCCCTGTACTAGCCAGATACGAGGTTAAGCTCACGCTGTTCACCCTAAGATGTTCAGGGTTATAGGACAATGTCGTTTGAAACGCGGCGAGAGCCATCGCGTCAGTTACATCAAGCCCGACCGTAACAGTGTCTCCAATTTGTAAATCTAGCTCATTTGAGTCGAGTGAGAGCGTCAACGATCCACGCGACACGTTACTGCCCGGTATATTTGGTGGCGATGAAGCGGCCTCAGAACGGCCGGCTTGCCAGTTCCATTGAGCCGCGATCCGTTGTATATCTACAATGTCAATGTCGCCATCGTTATCAAGGTCATAGCGTGCATCGTAATTGCCATTATTCGTTGAGGTATTCCAGCGGCTCGCTACAAGCTGAATATCCACAATGTCTACATCACCATCACAGTCCATGTCAGCCCAGTAACAATTGCTGATCGTGATACTGCCACCCTGCGTGTTGTGGTTAATGTTGCCGCCTGCAACATTTGTAAGCTGTGAGTTAGAAAGGCCGAGCGTTGCTACGCCATCGGACTGTGCTTCAAAACACACCGTTGCCAACATGCCGCTGCCACTTGCGCCGGGCTGATTGCCAAAGCTGGCACCGCCGTATGTCGCTACACCGTTTGCGTTGTCGATGTTATCAACTGGGATGGTGTTGCGACCTGTGCTACCCAAAAACGCGCCTTCAGTTATATTCGTGATCTGCAAAAGTGATGGTGGGAAGCTCAGGTCAAATTGGAAACCACCTGTTTGTGGTGCGCCTGCAATTGTGACATCAACACATGCTTCACTATTTACCGAGACGGTTTGAGATGATGGACTGAGACTGACTAGCGTATTTGTGCCGGGGTCTGGTGTTGCTGTGGGAGGAGGCGTATTTGTCGGTGCAGGAGGTGTATTCGTTGGGGGAGGCGGGGTATTGGTCGGTGGTGGTGTGCTTGTTGCATTTGAGCCGACGATGAAGGTTGTATCGGCCGAGTAAGTCTGACCATCAGATATGACTGAGACCTCATAATCGTATACACCACTACACGCATTTGATGGAATTGTGCTATCTAAATACCAGTTGCTTGAACCTGAAGATATCGTTAGTGTACCGTCCCAGCCATCGCTGAAACCACATGGCCCGGTCGCTGACCACTCAAAGTAAGCTGATTGTGATGTATTGCTACTATTGACAACCTCTGCATAGTAGAGAATGACATCATTGGGGTTGAAGGTCGTTTTTACATTCGCGTTTGCATCAGCTGTCCAAACCTGCTCGATAAAAATCGTTCCATTTGAGGTCGGTGTTGCGGTTGGCGGTGGCTCGCTTGTTGGGGTGGGCTGTGGATCGCCGTCTATTCGCAAACAGCCATAAGTGTTCTGATCAGAGCGTGATTCTGCAAACTGACGCAGAACATTTGTCATTGCCGGATCACCATCAGTAAAAGCGAGCGGGTTTATCTTTTGATCGCCCCCATTGAGATGGCAATAGCTCATGATTGTGCCGTTTGAGGCGACAACATTCCCACTATAGCAGCTATCTTCTTGATTATAGCATTTGCTATACCACTCATTATTACTCCGTCGATAGCAATGAGCATGTTCGCTATTAAACGAATGGCCTAATTCATGTGCCACGACAACGATATCCCATGTATTGCTGCTCGGAGAGGTGTCATATGTTCCGTTTAAGTTCGCGGCAACAGCATAATCGTAGGAATTATTCGCTTGATAGTTGGCGTAACAGGCACTGCCTAAGTAAGCAATACCACCGCCTAGGTTGCGCCCAGACAATAGTAGAACCACTGCACGTTGGCGATTGGTTTCATTCGTGTTCCAGTAATTTCGTAGTTCATGGAGTGCGCCAGAAGTCGAAGACGAGCTCCAAGGATCGTTTGGACTTGTTGCAATACGGATGAAAGATGGATTGAGACGCACGTTAACGTCGCGTTCGTAGATCGCGCTTATATCGCTAATAAGTTGAATGATATAGTTGCGGGTTGCCGCTTCGCTACCAAATTTTTGGTATAGCTCGTAGTCTGCTTCAATGGCAATATCAGCGATTAGAGTATCGGCCGAACGCCCAACCCCATCAAGGGATATTGGCACTTGATCTGTCTCGGGTATCCTAACCGCATCCTCGATCAAGGCTGGTGGCTGATTCGCAACGGGCATCGAACGAGCCACGAGCGCACTGTCGAGTGCTTGGGCGAACTCGGCCGATTCGTCAACAATCTGTGGTTCCTCGTCTTGCGCCTCTTTTAGTGGCGCACAGCCAAATAGTAAAGTCAATAACAAAAAAGAAAGTAAGATTTTGCGTAACATCATTCCTCCGGTACGTCTACGGGCAGCAGGTAGGTTCACTTGAGAACCGCCGCTAGCTGGGTCATAGAACAATCTATGCGCTCATATCTGCGAACAGCCTGTGCCTGCTCGAACATATATGGAGTCACAGTATAGATTTCTCACTACATCGTGTCAGATACCTATTATAATTTACAAGAACCCATCATGTAAGGCATTAAGCTACCGAACTAACGCAATGATCAATCAAGAGATGGCTTGAGATACAAACAACCCGTTTTGGTGCCCTCATCCATTCTGCCCCCAAACCAGCGACTGCCCTCCATCCATCACGATTATTTGCCCACAAATCATTTTTGCCACGGGTGTGCAAAGATAAGCGACTAGTTCCGCGACTTCTTCCATTGTTGCTAATCGGCCTGTCGGGGTTGCCGTTGCGAGCTTTGCCAAGACATCTTGTTCGCCCGCATTTGCTTCCCGATAGGCTGCGAAACGTTCTAACGCCTCTGTTTTCACCACACCTGGCGCAACTGCATTGACACTGATATTGTCGGGCGCGAGTTCAACAGCTAAATAGCGCACGAGCGATTCAATTGCCGCCTTTGATGCACCGACAACAACGTAATCAGGGAAGACACGTACTGACCCCAAGCTCGACAATGCAATGATCGTACCACCGCCGCGTTTACGCATCATGGGCGCAGCATGTTGCGCTCCAAACAAGAGCGAACGGGCATTGATATTCATTGTCCATTCCCAGCCGCGAGGTTTTTGCTGCATCGCTGGGCGATTATAGCCGCTGGCAGCGTTATGAATCAGTATATCAAGGCCACCATAAGTCTCTTTTGTCTCGGTAAAAAGGCGTTCTAACTGATCTAGGTCACCTACGTTGGCTTTGACCACATGGGCGCGTCGCCCTAATGCGCGAATCTCGGCCGCCGTCTGCTCCGCCGGCTCCCGATTGCGAAAAAAGTTAACAACGATATCTGCCCCTTCACTTGCGAACTTGAGAGCGATAGCTCGGCCGATTCCCCGTCCCGATCCTGTCACCAATGCGACCTTGTTCAAAAATTTTTGCGTCATTTTCACCTACCTATTTATTATTCACCGTCACCTTAGAAAAGAAGGTTCATATAGTCATTTTACGCTTGTTCTCCCTATCATTCTAATTTAGAAATTCGTATACTACATTACAATGGTCGCGGGCGGTGGCTGAGATTTTCGGCCGAATTTTCGCACCATCGCTAATCAATGGCTTTTTACCAGTATCTCAAAAAGGAACAGATAATGTCACGACAAAGATCGATAATGAAGTGGGTTTTTAGCCTAGCTGCATTCTGTTTACTGCTCGCTTTTGCAGTTAATAACACTGGCTATGTGGCTGCCCAACAGGATGTTTGCAACCAGCCCGGCTACTTTGATGGGCCATGGGATGAGCAAAAACAAGAAGATTACGAACGCTGTCAGGACCAAGCAAACAGCAGCGGAAACAATGGCGGAAACTCAGGTGATTGCGTGATCCCCGAATCAGGGCCATGGCCACCTTGTGCCACAAACGGTGGGAATAGTGATGGCAATTCAGATGAGTGTGTAATTCCAGAGTCAGGGCCATGGCCGCCTTGTGCTACGGGCGGCGGTGGAAATACCCCACCTGCATTTGACGAAGCTGCGGTTGAAGCACGCATTGACCAAGCGATTGAAACATTACAGGTCTTTTGGGAAGCTGAATTTCAAAAACGTGGTGTGAGCTATCATGCGCCCAGCATTGTGGAAACTTATCGCGGTCATCCCAATGACGCACCAAATGCTTTCTATATCCCCGCAATGGACGCTATTTTCATCGACTTACGTTTATTGGAAAGCGTGACGGCCGATTTTGGTCTATACGCAGCGGTCGGTGTGCTTTCACATGAGTGGGGTCATTACATTCAGGATCAACTTGATTTATTTAGGCAATTGCCGGGTTTGCGTCAGATTGAGCTGCAAGCAGACTGTATGTCAGGTGCGTACACGACGTATGAATTTAGTCTGGGTTTGATTAACGCGCAGGATGTCCAACTTGCCCGCGATCTATTCTTCTCTATTGGCGACGACCAGATTAATCCCGATGCTCCCTATAATCACCCCGGCGCACATGGAACGGGAAATGAACGTTTGGCAGCCTTTAATCTTGGACTAGATACCAATGCACAAGTTTGTATTGATGGATTTCGCTAAGTAAAACGAGAGCAATAAGAGGTGTGTCTGAGGATATGAACACCTCTTTTCAAGTGCAAGCTAGCACCCTTGACGGCCGAGCAGTTGTAGATATTAAACTTGGCGCAATCTGGGAATGAGAAACGGACTGGTGGGGGCAGGCTTATAACTTGTTGACGAGTTCTATTTCTTCGGCCGTTAACTGATCTCGATGTCGCTCCGATTGCGACAACTTGAACTCAAAGATATGGTCACGGCTTGGCAACTGCTGTTTAACCCATTCGTTAGGCAGTTGCGAATGATGAAAAAAAGCCGTTTTGTAGGGAGAATCTTCATGTCTCGTATCGACCATCCACAATCCTGATGCAACCGCTTTCAAAAAGCGCATGAACCCTATCCCGCGCTCCTCATCGTAATAATAGCACCAACCCCGAACTACGGAGCCAATTTCTCCCCATGGCAGATCACGCTCATTTGTAGAGAGTAGGCCGGGAACTAAAAAGCCCGACATAAAAAGGTCAGCTTCTTGACGTAGCTGCGGAGAGACGTTATCAAATGCGATGATTTCAACACGCAGTCCGCGATTTTGTAGCGCACGCACAACCTGCACAAAGTCGCCGTCTCCAGTGGCAATGAGCAAGCGGTCTAGCGATTCAGATTGTAAGAGAACATCAACGGCGAGATCAAGATCCGCATTTGCCTTTGCATAGCGATTGCCACTCTCATCTTCATACCATTTGACATGTTTGAGAATGACCTTGTAGCCGAAGTCGCGTAACTTGTTGTGGAAGCCTATCGCTTTTTTACGATAATCATAGTCACTTTGGGCGCGTTGGTTGTCATAGGTAACATACGCATTGAGTCTTAACGGTTCGCCACCGTCACGGGTCGCAAACTCACGCAAAATATCATACTGCATCCCAGAACCACCACTCCGATAGATATTAGCCGCATCGACATAAACGCCAACTTTTGAAGAAGATAAAGATAATGTCATTATTAACCTATATTTGATTTTTTGTGCTACATGGATTGCAACAGAAATAGTATGTTTCGAGGTGTCGCAGTATGGATTATAGCCTTAATTCCGAGCTGCCCACCACTGCCAACCCGCTGCGCTAATGATGAGCAATGTAGCGATGATTCCGATCATTGGGACAAGAAGTGACATGAGAGGTGCGCTGGCGGCCGTTGTTCCACAGTCAGAGCCTTCGCAAATTTCTTCAGTTTCTGTGAGTTCAACAGGGGGTAAGAGCGTATTTGTTGGAGCAAGTGTTGGGAATGGAAGAGGTGTCGCACTTGGGGTGGGTGTAGGTGTGGGCGTATTGGAGGGCGTGGGCGTGGGAAGTGGTGTGGAGGTAGGTAAATCGGTTGAACCGCCCTGCTGCTGGGGGATGGGTTTGAAGCCGACGATCACTTCTTGGTTCGTGGATAGGAGAGATTCGGCCGATAGTCCACTCACCGCATAAAAATCAGACATCGTTCGGTAGCCGTATTTGAGTGCAATGTCGATCAGCGTCTCCCCTGCTTGGACACGATGCACAAACGCATTATCCGACTCTCGATGCGTCGCTCCCTCATAGCGCGGTGGAATGTTACCTTCGAGCAACACAACTGCACCTTGATCCGCACCCAGAACAAGTGCCTGCCCGACTCGCAGAAGGTCGTCTTGTTGCATATTGTTCAGTTCATAAAGTTCATCCAACTGCTCAACTGTGTAACCAAAGCGAGTGGCGATGCCGACCAACGTATCACCGGTTTGTACGATGTAGATAATGCGGCCGTCCGACTGCGGTGTGGGTGTCGAGCGAAATAAGTCCGCTGCTTGATAGAGAATCTCACCCGACGAAATCGGGGTTGGCAATGTCTCAACTTGCGCCTGAGCGGTTCCAGAAAACAGGAAAATAAGTAGGATGAGAGGCCGCAGCATGATGATAAATTATAGGTGGTCAGGAAGGGAATTGGACGGTTTCGGCCGAAAAATGAAGACCCCTTAAAATCGCAACTTTGTCTCGTCAATGGCGTATAGAAGGCAGATAGACAAATTATGACCTATATTTTCTTGAGGAAGGTACAGGTTTTCCGGAGAAGAATCATGGTACAAACAAAATTAACACGCAGTGAGTCAAACAGCGTGATTTCAGGGGTGTGCGGTGGCTTGGCACAATATCTCGACGTCGATCCTGTTTTAGTCCGTTTGGCCTTTGTCATTCTAGGGTTTGCATCGGGCATCGGTGTGCCGATTTACATCATCTTGGCGATTATCACGCCAAAACAATCAAACGTCGATAGCGAATTTGAGTTTGTGTATGATGATGTAGACGGGCTGAAATCGGCCGACTCTATCCGTCGCACGAACCGCACATTCGTTGCAGGACTCTTGATTGTGATGGGTGCCTACTTCTTACTCGCCAACCTTGGCATTGATCTGTCAATTCTCGCCCCGATCATGTTGATTGGGTTAGGTATCTGGTTGATGCGTAAACGTGGTGCGTGACATGCTCGCAATTTGGCATAAATTTCCCGTTTGACTTTTTGGATTCTTTCCGGACAGTTGCTATACTCTTATTCAGATAGCGCGGGGTAGAGCAGAGGCAGCTCGTCGGGCTCATAACCCGGAGGTCGCAGGTTCGAATCCTGTCTCCGCAATCGCAAAAGCCACTCAACTCTGAGTGGCTTTTTTGCATCTATTACAGCAATTCCCGCAGCTTGAAGCCCATATGTGGTTCAATCACGTGATATTGCCCATATATAGGACTTTAGACTTTAGCAAAACCACTATCGTCGGCAAAATCAGGTCTCAGGGCTGATTAACACTTCTTCCAGAGCAACCCTCTACCAGAGGTAAGGAACCTGCGGGAATTGCTGCATCTATTATGAAGCGCCTTCCTGTCATCATCCTGCTCATCCTGCTTATTGCAGGCTTTCTGCGCGTTGACTTTATTTTCTACGTTGCTTATGTTCTTGCCGCCCTTTATCTGTACACGCGCTGGCATGTCCCACGTTCAATCACAAAAATAGTCATCCGCCGCGAATTTGCGCCAAATGCCTTTTTAGGCGAAGAGGTTCCCATTGCGTTGCACGTTGAGAATAAAAGTCGGTTGCCGATGACGTGGTTGCGACTGCGCGAGATGACTCCATTTCAGCTACGGAGCGGGACGGATTTGAATACGGCGATTGCATTGGGAGGGAAGAGTTCGGCCGACCTAACCTATACTGTACGCGCCATGCGTCGTGGCTACTATCGTGTCGGCCCGCTCAAACTCGAAACAGGTGATATATTTGGTTTCCAAAATATCGAGGGTGTCTTTCGCGCCCAATATCTGACCGTCTATCCGGAGATCGTTCCCATTGAGCGGTTGCGTTTGCCGTCTCGTTTGCCATTTGGCACATTGGCAAGCAAGCAACGACTTTATGCCGACCCAGCGCGGCCGATTGGTGTGCGTGACTATCGCGCTGGAGATAGTTTGCGCCGCATCAACTGGAAGGTCTCGGCACGCTCACAGGCGACGGCAGGGGGCGGCCTGATGGTCAAAACGCTCGAACCGGCTATCTCCTTACAGGCATTTATTTTGCTTGACTTAAACGAGGACAACTATGAACGATCTCGTTTGTATGATCAAGTTGAGTGGGGGATTACGGCGGCGGCTTCATTGGCCGCACATTTGACTGAGAGGCGGCAGGCGGTTGGGTTTGTGACAAATGGGTTTGATCCGTTGGGGGGGGAGGGGGTTAAGTTTGATGAAGGGACGGGACGCATTTTGTCTGACTCGGCCGATTCTATCAACCAACAAAACAGCCTGCCCGTCCGCACGGGTCGCCCCCACCTGATGAATATCTTGCAACTTTTGGCACGAACTGAAAGCTGCTCTTCACAATCCCTTTTCCAATTTATCGCCAATGCCACGCTCAAACTTGGCTGGGGAACGACAATTTTTGTTATCACCCCCAACGGTGACATCACTGTAACCGCTGCACTCCATCGACTCGTTCGAGCAGGCTACAATCCCATTTTACTGCTCACCCAACCCACTGCGAAATTTCCCGCTATCCATGCACGCGCTAAACAGCTTGGCTTTCGCGCCTATGCTATCTATCAAGAAACTGACTTAGCGATGCAGTAGGGTCTACTTGCTAATCCAATAGCTGTGCTTCAAATGGATAATGGCTCAACAGTTCATGCCCCGTCTCGGTGATGAGAACTTGATTTTCTAGCTTTATCCCCTCACCACCTGCCTTTGGCCCGACATAGCTCTCGACACAAACGACGTGACCTACTTCCAAAACACCATCATAGCCGTACGCACCCCACGCCGATGGAAAGTAGATACACGGCATCTCATCACATAGTCCAACCCCATGATAGAGACAACTGTAGTGACGGTACTTATCCGGATCATATTGAAATGATTTGTGTGTCAAATCATGATAGGTCAAGCCGGGTTTGAGCCATTCAGTATTGCGTATGATCTGCTCGTGCGCCATTTTATAGACAGTTTTTTGTGCTTCTGTTGGCGGTAAGTCGCCACACAGCCATGTGCGGGAAATATCGACGCAGACTCCATAGGAGCCGATCAAGTCGGTATCAAAAGCCATGATCTCACCATTTTGGATTTTACGGCTAGAGCATTCCTGCATCCATGGATTGGTGCGCGGGCCTGATGAAAGGATGCGTGTTTCGATCCATTCACCGCCACGAGTGATATTGGCTTGATGCAGATGACTCCAAAGTTCCTGCTCCATGATACCTGGCTCAAAATGGGAGCGCATCACATCAATTGAGACATCACAGGCGTGAATAGCGCGACGCATCGCTACAATTTCTTCCTCATGTTTGACAAGTCGCGCTAGCTCCATGACCTGCTCACCGTTATGTATGTCGATGCCATGACTTTCGAGCGCGTTGATGCCTTCCCGATTGCATTTGTCAATGGCAAGACGCATGTTGCCTCCACCATGTTGCCGAACGAGGTCAGCGATTTCATCCGCCCACAATGTGGCATGTTCTTGGAATCTATCGCCAGAGCCAAAGTAAAACCATGATTTTGCAGGCCGTACTTCATCAACGACGTTGCTATGTGCGCTCAAAAATTCGCAGTTTACATAATCGAAAACGACGACAGGCCCTTCTGTTGGCACAAAAGCGTAGCGTGAAGCATTGTGCGTGATCCAGAGTTGCATGTTGGTGCTGTCAGTTGCATAACGCACATTGAGCGGATCGTAAAGAACGATGCCAGCTAGGTCAAATTTACGCAACTGTTCACGCACTCGGCCGAGTCGATAGCTACGAACAACATCGAGATCCGGCTCACGTAGCCCCGCCGCTAACCATTCGCGTTCTGCAACCTCGCCGGGGCCGAGCGCGTGCATTGTGAGAGTTTTGGCATATTCAACTGTTGCGTCTGAAGGGGTTTGTAGTGCGTTAATTTTTGCGTGATGACGACCGCTAATTTGAGTCATAGCTTGCTCCTCTTGTTATGTTTAGGAACATTAGCAGTTTGTAGAATGCCTATCCACAAACTGTGTAAAAACTGCCCGCTAGTGCGAACTGTGGAACAAAGTGCGATATAAATGAGCGTATAATCTTGTTTTTGTGCAGACGGAGTGGATTTCTAATTTTTCCCGCAAATGGAGGCCAGTTCTACTATGGTAGAAAGGTTTTAGTTTCCGCTAAATCTAGTTAGAAGAAAATGTCTCAAAGAGCGAACACAAATCGGAAAAAAGCCTACTCTTTTAATAAGGATGATGTCCCAAATTTCTTTTGTGAAACAAATTGCATTCATTGCAGCAGGAGGCGCGGTAGGCGCGGTTTTGCGCTTTCTTCTCTCCAGTCTGCCGTCACGCTACCTAGACAGCACTTTCCCTTATGGAACCCTTTTGGTTAATCTATTAGGGGCGTTTTTGATCGGTGTGCTTTGGCAATCGGCCGAAAAAGCAGTTCTCCCAGAAGAGTTGCGCCCCCTACTCATCACAGGCCTACTCGGCGCATTGACGACATTTTCGACGTTTGCGCTGGAAAATATGCGCCTAATTGAAGATGGTAAGGTGGAAATGGCTCTTATCTATCTATTTGTTAGCAATAGTTTGGGGATTTTGTTGGCGTGGCTGGGAGCTGCGTTGATACGATGACAAAAAATATGCGAAAGTTAGTTTTAATTCGACATGCTGAGACCCAACAAGCGGCCGATGTGCCAAATCACGAGTGGGCGTTAACGGAACAAGGGCGGCAATCAGTTTCCACGTTGGCAGAAGCATTGCGCCCTTATCAGATCGACACGCTATTCACAAGCACACAGCAAAAAGCGTTTGAAACAGGCAAGCTTTTAGCTACTGAGCTGGACATTACAGTTGAGGATATCGTTGAGGATTTTGATGAACATGACCGTTCTGCCAATGCGCCTTATTTTGCGGCCGAAGCTGATTATGTGGCAATGATGGCGCGATTTTTTGGGGAGCCGGCCGAGATCATCTATGGGACGGAAAGCGCATTTGATGCACGCGGCCGCTTTGCCAATGGCATCTATGACATACAAGATGAATCGCCCAATGGCACAGTTGCGATCGTGACACACGGTACAGTGATGGCCTTATTTCTTGCCCGCTGCATGGGACTCGATGCCTTCACTGTGTGGCAAGACATTCAACAACTAGGAACGCCCTGTTACGCAGTGCTGTCACTGCCGGATTTTGCGCTGCTGGGATTGTTTGGCCTGTAATGACAAGCATAAGCAGTAGAAAAGCCAGATGTGAATAATCCACACGCCTTTCGCTGGCGATTGTCGAGAGCTGTACGACAGTTGGGACACACGACTGATTGACCTGTTCGATATAGTTGACTTCGGCCGTCCAAAACGTCGGTAAGTTGTCCCATGGATTGGTCGCTAACATTTCACTGGTCACATAGACATAGCCAAAGCCACGTGTCAATGATCTGCGTAACTCCTACAACTATAAGAGATGGTCAGACGCTCCCTTTAAGTGTGACATATCCAAATAGGTGAATTTCGCGGCAAAATCAGGGAAATGTATTTTGGGCTTGCATAAGAAGTAGGCTTGCTGCGGTAAAATATGGTTAGCAGATGAAATGCAGCAACTCATCAGCGCAATCTGTACCCGTGTGGCAAAGGAATTTATGTCTAAACGATTGATACAACTTGCAAGTCTAACGTCGCTAGTCACGCTGCCAGTTTGTGTGGTGCAGGGGTTACAGTTGCGCCGCAAGATTCCACAATTACCGGAGGCAACAGGGGAGCGGTCGGGCGTTATTGTGGGTGATGGCAAGCCATTTACGCTGCTGATATTAGGCGAATCGACAGCGGCCGGCGTTGGTGTAGAGACGATAAAAGAAAGTTTGGGATTTGTGGTCGCAGAGAGGCTAGCACATGAGTTGAATCGGCCGATTCATTATCACATCGTCGCCCGCAGCGGCATCCGTGCCGTAGAAGCAACAGAAGAACTCGTGCCGCTTCTAACCGGCATTCAATTTGACCTGATCGTCATTGCGTTAGGGGGCAATGACGCACTACAGTTTCGACGGGCAGATCAGTGGGGGCGCGATTTATCGGAAATGATCGCGGCGATTTGGGCAACTGCAAATCGTGCGCCCGTATTGCTTTCAGGCACACCACCTTTTCAGCAATTTCCATCGTTGCCGATCCCGTTGCGACAGGTCTTGACATTGAGGGGGAAGGTGTTAGATGGTATTTCGGCCGATGTTGCCTCAGCATTAGGCGATGTGACCTTTCTACCGCTGACAGATTTTAGAAAAGCTGGGTCTTTTTCCAGTGATGGATTCCATCCCGGCGTAAACGGGTATCGTCGTTGGGCCGAGATGGTGGTTGCGAGCTATAAGCAAAGTTCCTCAAAGGAATTATTTCCATAGGAACTTCATTCATCTCAAGGACTCTAGGGACAAGACTGACCTGTTTCTACCTGAACAGCCTCTTCAATCTCTCGAATCCGATTGTCAGGGTTAGGATGTGTGCTAAAAAATTCAGGTTGACGAGAACCACCACCAGCAGCCTCCAAAATTTCCATTACCCCAATTAGCTCACACGCATCATAACCCGCTTGTGTCATAAATCGCACGCCGAGACGATCCGCCTCCAGTTCATCATCACGACCGTATTTCATATTGACAAGATTGCCAATCATGGCGATGGCAGCTTGGCTTGCTTGGCTATTTGGATTATCTGGATCATAAGTTGCTAGCACGGCCGCGCCCGTCAGTCCTTGTGTCAACTGCTGCTTGGCTAGTCGTTGAGCTGAATGTCGTGCCACAACATGCCCAATTTCATGTGCCATCACACCCGCGACCCGCGCCTCGGCCTGCTGGTCTGAGCTAGAAGCGTCGAGAATGTCATTGAACAGTGCCATCGTCATAAAAGTAGGACCGCCGGGCAGGGCAAAGGCATTGATTGTCTGTTCGTCGTTGAGCATGGTGAATGAAAATTGCCAATCGGTCTGTCTCGCGTCACTTTCTTGCACCAGTCGTTCACCAATTTGATCGAGAAAAATTTGAATCTCACGGCTTTCCTCTTCCCCTTGATGTTGTCGTACCATTGCAGGGAGTGATTGCAAGCCAAGCGCGATCTCCTGCTCTTCTGAGATGCTGATATACTGTTTTGTCTCTGTGACGGGATTGTATTGGCTGGAGGCAAAATAGGAAAAGAGTGCAAAAGCAGCCATGCCGAGTGCCATCAAGATGCGAATACCGCCGCTGCTGCGCTGTCTGCGTCCATAAGATTGTGTACGTTGTGTTCTCATAGCTCTTTGGGCTTTAGCCCGTGGAAACCCCGTCCCTTTAGGGCGGGGAGGAAACTCACGCGCTTTAGCATATTATTTTTACACAAATGTATATTCGTATCCATCGGCACTTTGAATAAGTTGGCAATACTTCCAATGAATCCCGTCCACTTTGCCAACCCTAAAGGAACCTTTTGCACGAACGGCAACACGACCTGTGTGCGTTCCTGCTTTCTTACCTTTGGGAACGATGGCTTTAACGAGGTCGCCTGTTTGGAAGCCGAAGAAACGTTTGCCAGTCTTTGGTTTTGTTCGTGGGAACCCGTATCTATCCATCAGGCATTTTTGGCGGCGACCTCTACCAGTAGCCTTGATGAGTAGCGGCTTGAGTGTTTCAGGCACAGTCACCTTTGCGGATGTTGCACCCACGCAAGCAGCGTCGATGTAGTGGTCTTTCGGTTGTTGAACCGCGCTGGACGGTAGCGGGTCTTTCGGTTGCGTCGTCCTCTGCGAATGGCGCGGCGTTTTTCCAGCGATTCCTTGATCTGCCAACCACGATGAATCAGATTGGCAGCCCAGCAAAGTAGCAGGCAATCACCTTGCATCTTCAGCAGAGCCACTCCCGTTGTCTTTGAGCCGGGATCAACTTTCAAGACCATCGGTTGTGTCTCGCCATCCTCGCGGTCTTTCAAAATGATTGTGAAGGGTTGCAGCCTGTATACAGCCGCTCGACCCTTTTTGAGCAACTTCCTTGCTCTTGCTGGATGCGTTGGCATCAGCGGTTTCCTTGTTGAACTTAAAACGAAAACTTGTTGCATTTTACAATGTCCTTGCCTTTCGGCAGTAATTATCTCCTAGCCAATGTTCTGCTCAGGTTTGGCGTTCGCTGCACCGCGCCTACCCTCAACGCTTTTAACAACGAACCGTAGTGGTCTGAACTGGAGAAGCATTCAAACGTACCTATTTCTGAACGAACGTAGCACTCTAAGTGCTTAGGCGGGTCAGGTACGAGGCTCTTTCAAGCACCGTCGCTTTAGCGCGGGGTTCCTGACTTTGGAGGTGGTTAGCGACAAGCTGCGAGTAATTTTTACTAGCCACTTGCAACTTACTTAAACTGTTTCTCGGCCGCGTGCGTGTTTTTCTTCGAGAAGTTCATAGGTTCCACCGGCCGATGCGCCAAAGACGGCGTGTGCAACAGCCGAGACCCAGCCGCTATCTTCAACAAAAAACCATGGGAAGAAAAATGAAAATGTATAGTAGTTGATTATGTAGAGCGCAAGGCCAAACAATGCACCGCCGAGTAGACCGACGAGAAATCCCCAACGGTGTAAGATAAAGGTGAGGATAAAGGCAAAGATGATTGAAAGCAGGATATGGAGGAGAATGCCCAGAATGAGCGTAATCGGGCTGGATTCCCACGCCGGATCGACGATGCGTTCGCGCAGGACGAGGGTGGCTATCGGCCGAAATACACCCCATATTCCAGCTGTACCTGCATTGAGCAGCAAAAATTTCACCACCACAAATGCAATCGCACCAACAACGCCGCCCCATACGGCCGCGCTCAGGTCAAGCGTCACGTTATCTTTGTTATCCTCATGACTAACTACACGTGTCATATCATCTCCTTTTATTCATTGTTAGATGGTATCCTAACCAACTGTTGTAAGAATACCCTACTACGCGGGTTCAGTTTTCTTTTTAGCTTGAGCGATTAAGTTCTCAAGACGCTCGATCACACTTACTACTTGAGCAGGGGTCTCTTTATCAAACGCCACCTCCACAGATTCGAGCCGTTTGCTCAGTTCATCGAGTGATTCCGTTTGCTTTATCCCTTCTTGGCGCAAAAATACAGTACGCAATATGATCTGGATCAACGCTGCAAGTGGAGGAGCCATAAAGAGTCCGACAAAGCCAACGTTCTCGACAAGCAAGATAATAATAAATAGGGCGAGAAAAGGATTATATTGCCACTGTTTTATTAAGCGTGGCTCAACAACGGCAAAAAGGAAAAGATGAACAATTGCCGTCAGTGTCGCTGCCATCAGCGTGGTACTTCCTCTTTGGAAAATACTACATAGAACGACAAGCAAAATAGCTAGCGGGGAGCCAAATAGTGGCAATGGTAGCAGCAGAGAGGCGATTAGACTGAGTAAGATCGGGTAGGGATACTCTAACATATAGAAGCCGATTGCCAATAGAAAAAAACTGGCAACGACTTGAAATAGCTCGCTGCGAAGATATGCACCTAGCGTGTTTTCAGCCCTACGCCAAAGCTCACGGGCGCGTCTGCGGCGCGGGGCGGTCAGAAGCGAGAGCCAGAGTCGCTCAAACTGTTCCTGTCCGGATGCCCAATAGATGCTCAACATGATAACGATGGGTAAAGAGCCTAGCAATGTTCCTAACGCATTGAGAGAGTTCACCAACGAGTCAGGCGGCGGCGTTTCACTCGTTCCAGCCAGTGAGGCATAAAAGTTCTCAGGATTAGGCAACATATTCAGAATTACCATTTGCCATTGCGGAAAATCTTCTTTATTGTCCCAACGAAGCTCGTATTCGACAGCGATAAAGCTAACTAGAGCCTGACTTTCCTCCAGCAAGATAGGCACGAGCCACCAGCCACCTATCGTGAAAACAGCAATGAGTCCTGCATAAGTTAAGGCAAGTGCTAAACCTCTGGAGACACCACGTCTATGTAGCCGATGAAACATCGGCCGAAACAAAGCCGCCAACGCCAAAGACGCAACAAATAGCCCAATGACCGTTCTGAAAAACCAAAACAGGTAGACGGCAAAAAGCGTGATGATAAAAACAGCCGTGTAGCGTGCGAGTCGCCTCATGCTTGCGCCTCCTGCGCGAGTAGACTGTCCAAGTCAACCGCAATCGCCTCTAGCTGTTCCTCAATTTCATCTGTGAGTCCTTCTGTTTCATCAATGGGAAACTGTCGAATATCCTGAATCAGTTCTTGTGTGAAGTAGCGCAACGTACTCATTTCGCCACGCCCCTCGATTTGAGATTGGTCATCGGAGGCATCAATCACATAGCGATTGAGCAAAATTTGCAGAACGGCCGCCAGCGGAATACTGATAATCGCGCCGACCAAGCCAAACAATGCGCTAAATGCGGCAAATGCTAAGAGTGTGACAAGCGGATTAACGCCAACGGCTCGGTCCATAACACGGGGAACGATTAGGTTGTTTTCGGCCGATTGAATCAACACGCTAGCTCCCAGCACCAACAACGCATGAAATGGGGAAATACCAATTGCGACGATGAGGGCTGGCACTGCACCCAATATGGGGCCAATAATGGGTACAAGTTCCATCAATCCCGCAAACAGTGCCAATGTTAGAGCGTAGGGTAGGCCAATCAACAAATAAGCAACGAGCGCGGCTAAACCAATCACAACAACTAGAATAATCTGCCCAACAATAAAATTTCCCAGCTTACTTTCAATTTCTTGCAGAACTTCTCGAACTTCATCCCGTTTGTTCATCGGCACAAGCAACAACATCGCACGTTTGGTGTTTTCTCCTTGAATCGACCAATGAAATGCCAGCGTGAATGTCACAATGACAAAAAAGATGAAACGGATCACGCGCTCCGCGGTCTCTATAAAAAGCAGCGGCGTTGCTTCATCCGCAGCTTCTGGCATCTGCATGAATGGTGCAGTATCAGGTAGTGCAAGGCCAAGTCGCAAAACCGCAAAATGCTCGCTCGCCAACAGCATCTCACGCAGGTTGGTGTAAAGGTTTGGAATCTGTGTCAGTGCAAGCTGCAACTGTTCAGCAATCAGCGAGCCAAATAAATAAACCCCTAACCCGCTCACCACGCTCAATACCAAGTAGAGTAGCAGCACACTCAGTGTCGGATTCATGCCAAAATTTGCCGCGCGCACAACAATGGGTCGCATTGCGGTGCTGATAACAATGGCAACAAAGAATGTAACCAGTGCGGTACGTGCCGAAATAAGCAAGGCAAAGAACAGAACAACGCCACCAATAGTCAAGGCGGATTGCACAATGGTACGATACTGTAAACGTGGAATGTTGATTGGGGCACGCATGGAGGAAATCAAAAAGAGCTGCTTTTAGGCAACCCTTTTTTTGACAAATTTGTGAATAGTTACATCTTGCGAACGAGTTTGAGCACAAATAGTAAGACGATAGCACCAATAATAGCGACAATTAAGCTCGGTAAATTAAATCCACTAACACCACTCTCGCCGAGTGCGTTCATGATGAATCCGCCAATAAAGGCACCAACGATGCCAACAACAATGTTGCCAATAAGTCCCATTTGGGGATCCGTCCCCATAACTAAGCTAGCAATCCAGCCAGCCAAAGCACCAAAAATAATCCAAAGAAGAATATTCACTGTTTCCTTTACCCTTACCACGAAATAGTGGGAACTATTCCAATGATTGATTTTCTACTGAGTTTAGTATATGACCAAAACGATGTTTAGTAATGTGTAAAGAGAAAAAAACGCGGTACATAAAGCGGTCTATTTGTCGAATAGGCTTTTAAGCATTGAATTGATTGCGTATATTCGACATTATGAAACGACTACTTTTTTTCTTCCAAACATCTTCAACCCTCGCTGGTGGCGACGCTCAAAACGAGAACTGCTACTTATGTGGAGGCTATTGCGTGATCCGGCAGTGCCGCGTCTGCTCAAGCTGATTCCTTTCACCATTTGACATCGTACCGGGCTTCTTGCCGCTCATCGGGCAACTTGACGATATTGGGTTTCTACTTCTGGGCATAAAATTATTCACACGGCGTGTGCCTGAGCCAGTGGCACAAAAATACGCAGAGGAATTGCAAATAAGCTACATATTCAAGAAGTAACAACTCATTGTGCTGGACATCCTATTATTTCTATGCTCCAATAGCCGTAAAACATAAGTGCTAATTTAGCAGGAGAAACATTATGAAACTGGGTGTTCGCACACAAATTGTGCTTGGGGTTGCTGATCTGGCGGCTGAAACAACATTCTTCACCAATTTAGGCTTTCAACTCATCGACGAAAACACCGAGCCATTCCCATGGCGGCAATTCTCTGATGGGCAAAATTTAATTTTGCTCAATCAAGACGGAATGCTGTATCGTGGTCTACTCTACTTTAATCCAGGGCTAGATACGCTTGTCGAGACAATGGAAGCAGCGGGTGTATCTTTCTTGCAAAAGAGGTTAAACAAGGATGGATCACATCAATCTGCCATATTTGTAGACCCAAATGGCATTGAAGGGGCGGAGAGCCGTAAAAATCTGAGGGTCAACATCGTCGCTCGTGATCCTGTGGGGTTACATCGGCCGAAAGGAGAACCCCTGACAAACTGCGGCAAATTTGGTGAGTTTGCCGTTCCCGTTAGCAACTTTGCCCGTTCAAAGGTGTTTTGGACGCATCTAGGGTTTGACGTGCTGTACGCGCAGGAGGAGGGTGGCTCTTATTCATGGGGGATTCTACACGATGGGTTGATTGTACTGGGGCAGCATCAACATGGTGGCAATTGGGATATGGATTATGCGTTTGACATCCCTGCGTTGACTTACTTTTCGAAGGACTCGGCCGATCACATCACTCACATCAAGTCATTTGGTTATGATACGATATTTGAAGCGGCCGATGACAACAACATCATCCAACACGCCGGCTTCAACTCCCCAAGCGGTCAGCCTATCTTTATCTTTCAAGGTGAAATCTAAGTCGGTTTCTTAGAGGAATCTCGTCGCTACCCTTTGTGCAAAGTAACCAGTGGGCATTTGACTCGAAAAACCGTATCATTCCCTCATTCCCATTAACAAGCAGTTAAATCAAATAATGCGACACAAAACGTGTCGCCAACTTCTGAGGAGAAGATTATGTTGAAATCTGGAAAATGGTTAGTTTTGCTTTTGCTGATATTTGGGTTGGTTGTGGGCTGTGGTAATGAGGCCGAGCCAGAAGCAACGGGTTCGGAAGAATCGGCCGATATGGATGACGAGTCACACGAAGATGACACGGATGGGGAAGATGACGAGGCGGACGGGGATTTTACCATCGGTTTGATTATGGTAGGCCCTCGTGAGGATCGTGGCTGGAATCAGGCACATTGGGAAGGGGTCGAATATGCGGCCGAAAAGATGAATGCCGAGATCGTTTGGTTTGATAAACTAAACATCGCAGATAATCCCGATGTGACAATTGAGCAGGTCGTCGATGATTTGGTCGGTCAGGGAGCTGACTTTATTGTGACAAATTCGGCCGAGTTCGCCGACCCCACTGACAACGCTGCCAAAGCACACCCCGATGTTCACTTCATCCACGCATCAGGTGACAATGCTCTCAATGGCTCTGCCCCTGAAAACGTCTCAAACGTGATGGGCAAAATGGAATATGGCAAGATGCTCTCTGGCTGTGCGGCCGCGATGACAACCGAAACGGGCAAAATCGCCTATCTCGGCCCCCTAATTGATGCAGAAACACGCCGCCTCGTCAACAGCACTTATCTCGGCGCACGCCACTGCTATGAACAGCGCGGCATGAACCCCGATGACCTCGAATTTGAAGTTGTCTGGATCGGCTTTTGGTTCAACATTCCCGGCGTGACGCTCGACCCGACCCAAGTCGTTAACGACTTTATCGACGGTGGTGCAGACGTGATCGTTTCTGGCATTGACACAACTGAGGCAATCGTCGTTGCGGGGCAGCGCAATTCGGCTGGCGAACCCATTTTTGCCGTGCCATACGACTACGAAGGCGCGTGTGATGAAGCCCCTGATGCCTGCTTGGGTGTTCCTTACTACAACTGGGGGCCAGACTATCTGCGCTTGATGGAGGCGGCACGCGATGGCTCATGGGAGCAATCTTGGATTTGGAGCGGCCCCGACTTCTCCGACTTCAACAACCACGACACCAGCATGATCGGCTGGGTTGACGGCACTGCGCTCTCGCAAGAGGGTCAGGACATGATCGACTCGATGATCGCTGGCTGGGACAGCGGCGACTTGGAGCTTTACACAGGCCCCCTCAACTATCAAGACGGCAGCACCTACGTCGCTGACGGCGCAACCATCGACGACAACACGCTTTGGTACACGGAGCAGTTGTTGGAAGGCGTGACGGGCGCAAGTGAATAGTTGATTCTTAATTTGAAAACCGTGTTTGTGGTTAAGACACGGTCTTCAATCGATTGGTGCGAGGAGAATCATTTGGGTGTGTTTCAAATACTTTGAGGGTGTCATTCCAGCGTATGCAGGA
>CAYMGE010000015.1:0-81507 GCA_964389925.1 uncultured Ardenticatenaceae bacterium | reverse complement strand
CTCTGCTTCTTTGCGCCTCGTGTTCTCTGCTCTTTTGCGCGACCCTTCTTTTTTACAACTTGTGGCAGCATGACCATGCTTGTTCACCTATGACCACTTTTTAACTATCTCTCGAAATTGGGGGAACGTGTAGAACTTCGGCCGAATTTCCCCAAACAACGTCCCACCCCCTAACCGCTCCCGAATTCGATCCACATACGTCTCGTTCTGCTCCGTCATGAAAAAGTGGCGTTTGTGCTGCATGGCGGTGAAGCCGAGCGTGCCGCTGCCAGCAAACGGATCAAAAATGAGATCACCTTTGTACGAGTAGAATTGAATGACACGCCGACACAGTTCAATAGGGAAGATAGCACTGTGGATTTTGTCTGCTTTGGGGTCGATGTACCACGCATTGGTCGATTCATAATCCCCTGAGACTTTGCTCTGTTCAATCGTCTCTTGGGCATAAGCACGCATATTCCAGTCGAGTAGGCGGTGCGTCTTTTTGCGATAGACCATCAGATATTCGGTGATTGCATTTGGCTTATAGGCGAGCGGTTTACGGTGCTGTAAGAAGCCGCCATTGCGATTTTTGACGCTGGCTTCGGGCTTGACCCACACGATGTCATCGACAAATTGCCAACCTTGCTCTTGCAAAATGGTGTGAAGGTCAAACGGAATAGGATACCGACGGCTGGCATGTTTGCGACTAACGCGGGGAACGATCACGGGTGAGGTGTTGACAATTAGGAAGCGACCCTCTTTTGTAATACGGTATGTCTCTTGAAATACGGAGTGGAGAAATTCGAGGTAGTTTTGATAGCTCGTGTAGATAGAGTAGTCGCGGGCGTTATAGTAGGGAGGGGAGGTAAAAGTTAGATGAATCGATTGATCGGGGACGGACGGCAAGATGTGGCGAACGTCTCCCTGCACAACGACATTCTTTAATGCAGCAGGGGCGACAACCTGATCGCGCTTTTGGGCTTGTGTGGTTGGAGGCAGATTCAGCTCTGCATCGACGTAATCGCGGATAATTTCGTTGGGGTGATGAAGCAATTCACATAGCTGCTTGGTGATGTGGTCATCTTTTTTGAAAACGAGCAGGGCGCGAACAGCTTGTAGTACAATTTCGGGGTTGGGGTCTTGGAGTAGTTGGAAGAGATGGGGAATAGTGGCGCGGGAACGCATTCGGCCGATTCCCGACACAACCTCGCGCTTATTCGCCGAATTCCCCTCCGTCTGCAACGCATCTAAAAACGCTGGCAAATACTGCGTATCTGCCAGCTTGCCTAGATTCTTGATCGCCATGTAACGAATACGGTGATTTGGGTGGAAAACGAGCGGAATAAAAACGTCCCCATCTGTCCCTTTTGGCAATTTGCCCAACCCGTTGAGAATCGAATAAATTTCAGTCTCAGAGTTTGCGTTACGGAGTTTTTTAGGCCATGTGTGCTGACCGTTGGAGGGTATCTTTTTCATCGGTATGTTTCAGATATTATTCTCTGTATCATACCATATTGACAGAACGCACTGGAAATTTCGTTCTATACTTTGTTCCCGGAAAAGCACAGGATGATTCGGGATCAGGAAATCCCGAATCATTACATCAACGCCTACTTTCTAGGAGCAGGAATGGTGTAGTCAAAATCGGGAAGGCGGCGGCGTTCGATATGCGTGCCGAGACGACGCTCAATATCGCGGATCATCTTCTTGTCATCTTGTGTGACAAACGTGAACGCCTCGCCAGACTGTTTGGCTCGGCCGGTGCGGCCGATGCGATGCGAATAAGCATCTACCGTGTCTGGAATGTCAAAGTTGATCACGTGCGAAATCTCCGAAATATCAATTCCACGTGCTGCAATATCAGTGGCAACGAGCATATCAAACGTCCCATCACGGAAGCCCTTCATCGCACGCTGTCGCTGATTCTGCGACATATTGCCCTGTAACGCAGTCGCCTTGTACCCTTTTTTGCCCAAATCACGAGCGAGATTGCGGGCGCGGTACTTTGTACGGGTGAAGATCAATATGCGATCTGTCTCGATCTGTTTTAGCAGTGTCAACAGCAAATTTTTCTTGAGCTTGTGGGGTACGGGGTAGAGCGCATGTTCAACCAACTCGGCCGGAGCAATTGCGCCAATCTGTACTGTCTTAGGGTTTTTGAGAATCGTGTTTGCCAGCTTGCGAATATCGCCTGGCATCGTTGCAGAAAAAAACAGCGTTTGCCGCTTCGCAGGAACGAGCTTGATGACGCGCTTGATGTCTGGTAAAAAGCCCATATCACACATCATGTCTGCCTCATCCAACACCAGCACTTCTACCTTTGATAGATCAATCGCCTTATCATTGGCGAGATCGAGCAGACGACCGGGACAGGCCACAACGATTTCCGCCCCCTTCTTTAGCTCACTAATTTGTCGATTTTTGCTAACCCCGCCATAAACGGCGACGCTACGAATCTTTGTTTTTTTGCCAAAATCAACGGCAGTCTGATGTATCTGCTCCGCCAGTTCGCGGGTTGGTGCAACAACAAGCGCACGCACACGACGCAGCGGCCCTTTTGTTAGTCGCTCTAAAATTGGCAGCATAAAAGCGGCCGTCTTGCCTGTCCCTGTTTGTGCAAGCCCCAGCACATCGTGGCGTTTAAGCACCATGGGGATGGCTTGCTGTTGAATTGGGGTGGGCGTTGTGTAGCCGGCCGCTTTAATTTGCGTAGCTATTCGTTTATCGAAAGAAAATTGTTCAAAATTCACGGTGAGTACTCCTGACTCATTAGATCGCTTGATAGCGACAACGGCAATCAACGCGAGCTTATTTTTGAGCCAAGTCACATCCTCAGCTCTGTGATGTTTATAAATTGTTATGCGAACGATGGGGGTTCAAACCAAGCCGTTGCGGAAACAGACGTGCATTCTAGTCGGAATATGCAGATAACGCGAGGGTTGCTAGCGGGGTTCATATTGTTGCGCCCTCTTTCTGGGACGCTTATACTCACCACTGATCGGTCAGGAGACCGTCTATATTAATGCACAGAAGGAGAATAATGGCGCAATTAACACTCGATCAAGTTTACGACCTCGCGTATGAGGCATTAGTGAGATGTGGCGCATCGGCCGAGCAAGCCACCCACGCCGCCCAATCTGTCCGTGATGCCGAAGCGGAAGGCATTCGCAACGTCGGACTCAACTACTTGCCCATCTATCTTGGGCATTTGCGACATGGCAAGCTCGATGGCAATGCCCGACCAAAAATTATTAGCCAAACGGGAGCCGTTCTACAAGTCGATGCAGCGCATGGCTTTTGTCATGTCGCTTTTATGCACGCGCTCGATCCATTTGTCACCATGACCCGCGAGATGGGAATTGCCGTCATGAGTCTGCAACGCTCATATTCGGCCGGTGTACTCGGCTGGTTCAACGAGTTACTCGCTGAAAAAGGCTTGGTTAGCTTGATGTTTGCCAACGCACCGCGTTCTGTCACGCCTTACGGAGGCAAAGGGCAATTTTTTGGCACAAACCCGATCAGCTTTGGCGCACCGCGCGAGGAGGGCGATCCACTAATTGTTGATATGGCAACGAGCGCAACGGCAAAAGTCAATGTCAAGCAGGCTGCCAAAGAGGGTCGTGACATCCCGCTCGGCTGGGCATTGGACACAGACGGTAACCCAACGACTGATCCAAAGGCAGGTCTGGCAGGCGGACTAGCTCCTTTGGGTGGCGCAAAAGGGTTTGGGCTAGCGTTGATGGTTGATATTTTGGCGGCAGGGATGACGGGTGGTAATTGGGCTTATAATGCGCCTATGTTTGGCGACAATGAAGGGCCACCGCCAAATGTTGGACAGATTATCATTGCGATGCAACCCAGCAAGCTGGGCGGTGCAGATTACAGCGCACGAATTGAGACGTTTGTAACAGAGCTATTGGGGTGTGAAGGGGTGCGTTTGCCGGGTGGCAAACGCTATGCAAAACGGGCTGAAGCTGAGGCGAACGGAGTTGAGGTTCCAGAGGCATTGCTGGCACGGATTGCAGCGGGGTAAAAAGGTATTCGGTAGATTGGTATCGAATACCTTTTAGGCAACGGCTTTTGCCTTTTCAGTTTCCTCTTCCAACTGCTTGCGATATTCTTCGTACTCCTCATCCGTCCAGAAGCGATCCTCGCTAACTAATTTATCGGTGTAAAGGATGCCGTTGAGATGGTCAATTTCATGTTGGAAGATGCGGGCATCCCAGCCCTTTAGACGGAAGCGTTTGCGTCGGCCGAAACGATCCTGACACTTCACCGTCACAGCATAGGGGCGTTCTACCTCCCCTAAATAGCCGGGCAGCGACAGACAGCCTTCGATACCTATCATCTGCTTACGTGACTTCCAAATTACCTTTGGATTTGTGATGACATACAACTTGCGCGACCCCTCAATCAAATTATCATCTTCGTCAAATTCGCCAAGCGTCTCGATGACTGCAAGCTGCAAATCTCTGGCAACTTGCGGCGCGGCGAGCCCAACCCCCTCTCTTTCGCGCATCGCAGCGATCATTTCATCAATTAGCATTTGCAGCTCAGGGTCTTTGAAATTTGTGATGGACTTATTTTGACCACGCAGAGCATCTTCATTTGTTTCAGGAGTAATAATTTCGATAGACATACAACAATCAAAGGCGGGTATTTGTTCTTTGTGCCACTCGGCCGCCATTTCCAAACAGGTGGGAAACGGCGCTGGTGACAAAGAATCAAAACCTACCTACACAGGTTATGATGGTCCGATTTTAATTTCAGTGAGCCTGAGTAATTAAGTCGTCTGTAGCAGACTCGGATTCTAAGATGTGATACATAGAAATGGAATCGGAAGCGGGTTAAAAGTTTTCCATATAATCCTCTTCTTCCTCTGGCGTGGGAAGAGTATAGTCAGGGAATTTCTCATTGTCTTGAAGTTGCCTAAATTCGCGTAAAATTAACCCCAATTCACGGTTGCGTTGAGCTGTTTCGTTGACCCGCCTTGCACGCAATACTTGTTGGCGACGTTCAAAGATGTCAATTTGCACGAGGATTGGATTGACGACGTTTTCAAACTCTATATCGGCCGATGCCCCCGCCGTCTTAATTTTCACATTTCCATACTTGAACAAATTAGAAAAGATGCTTGGCTGTGAAACGCTGACATCTTGCACATCTGCCAAATTCGCCGTTTTGCGAACCTCGCGCTTGAGAAATGGCTTTCGATCAATATCAATCACCAAATCACCCTTCACCATAAAATCTTCATCTCTAAAATCGAGATAGAAGTAGATAAAATAAGCCAATTCTCCAACTAGGAGACTGCCTCCCACAAGGAGTATGAGGTTCAAAGGCAGCGATAGCAGCCAAGCGACAGCCATCCCTATCGTCGTCACGAAGATGAGTAGAATATCCCACCAAGTATGTAAAAACAAAACAATCAGATGCTTGCGGTAGTGAATTGTGTGATCTGCATCATTCAATCTTTTGCGTTTCTCTCGCCTGCGCCGACGTTCTTTCTCCAAAGGTGTGTATCCCGTTTGCTCATCTTCATCGGCAACGGGCTTTAATGATTTTGGAACGGCAAATGCCTCTCGCAAAAATGCTCGAACATCAGCAATCGAATGGCTGGACTGAAACTGCTGCTCACGACGGCGAACCGCCTCAAAGCGTCTTCTAAACTCATCTGGCTCGCGCACCCGATCAAAAATGAGCCTGCGTTGTGCGGCCGTTGTGACTTCGATTGTGCCGATTTTGAATAATCGGTTGATGATGCCATTTTTATCAATGCGAACACTTTGCACCTGCTCAAGCGGGAATGTCATAATGCGATTTGAAAAGACACGTAAATCAAATTCACGATGGGCGAGATGGCGATTGGTCATCAACAAATAGTCATAGTACCAGTCAATGTAACGATAGAGTCCAATTAAGATAAAAGGGGTTAATAGCGCAAATGTGGCAATTCCAAGTCCGGGTGAGAAGCCAAGTTCAAATAATACATCGACACCGATCATGACTCCTAAAAGCAATACTCCGCCGAGAACTAATAGTGCGAGTTCGGAGACCAATATCCACTTTGTACGGCGTGATTCATACTCGATGACTTCACCAGCCAATACACCATAGCGTTGGTAGCTTTCGTCGGTTGTTTTTTGTTGCTCGGCCGATGAGCTAGTTCGCGCCGCACCTTCTATCACAAGCGCACGAGGAAAACGATCGAGGAAATCCTGTACGTCGTATGTCGTTAAAACGTAGACTTTCCCAGTAACCTCGCCGCGCAAAATGGCATCATGTACACCATGTTCTAGCAGCCAAGACTCTCTGATCACGTCCCCCTTTTCATAGACCTGTCTTGACTGCACAAGACCACGTGAATCTGTTTTATAGGTCGCAAGTTTACCTTCTTTGATAATGTAAACTTGCTCGGCCGGATCACCTTGATAGGCAAGAACAGCCCCTCCCTCAAATTTATACTCTTTGCAAATTCGAGAAAGCTCAATCAACTCTCGTTCGGGGAGGTCCTTGAACAGGGAGAGGCTGCGGAGAAATTCGATCTTTTCAGACATCAGTTTGACATTGTTGTGTAAAAAACGACAACGAACTAAAAGATTGGATGAAGTTCTATCATCCAATCACTGTTTAACAGAATGATACCATTAATATATCACTGTCGTATAGGTGAAGGATATGCCAAATTGTTCTGCTTTTCTCAGCAGGTGACAAGCACATTATTGGCTGACCGCATCAACGCGCCACTGATCGGCAGACACAAATACTAACGTGCGTAAAACAGTTGTGTCATCTTTGAGGAGGAGGTCGGCCGAGACCAACATTTTCGCCCCCTCTGACCAGCTCCCACGCAGCGTAAACGCGGTCACATCCGCCTCTGTCTGTAAAGCCGCCTGATTCCCACCGTTCAACAATAACGCCTGTATCCCATAGGTTGCAAATGGCAATGCTTGTATTCCCTTTGCGTCAGCGATCAATGCCTCCAAAAATTGAGCGGCAACTGCCTCAACCTCATCTGTCACCAAACGCGAAGCAGACTCTGACGCATCTGCGGTCGGTTCCGGTGAAGGAATTGGGGTTGCCAATTGCAGCGGTGGATCAGTCGGGCGGGGTGTAGGAACTCTTGTAGGCGTTTCCTCCGGCGTTGCTGTCACGACGGGTGTTGATGTTACAACGATAGCCGTAGGCTCGGCCGTTTCCGTCGGTGTCAGCGTCGCTTCCACAGTTGGTGGCAATGCGGTGGGCGTTTCTGTCTCTGCGGTTATCGGCTCCAAAGTCGGTGTAGCGGTTGACTCAAGCGTCAGTTGAACTGGCTTGTCGGTCGGCTCAATCGTCGGCTCATCAGTCGGTACAGTGCGTTGCACCTCTTGCGTCGCTGTCGGAAGTAATGTTGGCGTTGCAACCAGAATGATTGGCGTTGCCGTTGGTGGCACATCAGTAGACGTTGCCATTGGCTCGACAGGTAGCGGTGTGGGGGTCACGATGATGATATTTGGTGTAGAGGTTGGTCTCTCAAAGATTGGGGCTTCCGTCGGCCGAGCCACAATAATCGGCTCCGTTGGTTGCGGGACAAACGGTTGTGTGGGCTGGGGAACAGCGGTTGGCTGTATCTCAACAGGGGTAGCCGTCGGGCGGGGTGCAGTTGGCAGAGCATAGTTGAGATCGGTTGAGCCAAATTCGGCCGTCCAATAGTAAACGCTCGGCGCAGTATCATCATAAGTGAAGGCAACACCCACTTGATCGACTAGCGGGTTGAGTATCAGCGGTCGATGAGATGGACTGTCGAGCCAAAACTGAACGGCGCGGCTGGGGAATTCAAACCCCCATGCAGTCGCCTCACCACCATAGCCACCGACATAGCCGGCCGCCTCTTGGCGTTCAACGGGATGTGTGCCATCAGAACCAGTGTGACCCCAAAAGCGGTTAAAAGCCATGTCATTCGTGTGGCGTTTAGCCGCGATGCTCAATACAGCGACATGTTCTAGCGGTGGCAATTCGACCGCTTCACGTGCTTTGTTGATGTACCATAACAGTCGCTCTTCCTGTGTGCTATCAAGTGGCGCGACATTTTCCATCAAGTCGATGGGCGTAAAGTCGCGCAGAAAGTCGGGGATGTCTGCTTCGGCCTCAGCCGCCATTTGTGAGGCATAAGCCGCATCATACTGACTAAAGACAACTGGCAAATAGTGGCTAAGAATGCCGGGGGCTACTTGAACTGGTTGGGCGAGGGTCGTGATGCCAAAGTCGTTTTCGGCCGAGACCGTCACCGTATACAAACCAGGGCGTGTGTAAACAAATGAAATTGCGTCTCCGACAACACGCTGTCCATTTCCCATCTGCCATGTGAATGAATCAATAGACTCCTCACCCAAAGCACGTGCAATGACCTGCTCTCCCACCTCGGCCTCGTTCGGCAGCGACATGCCTAGCTCTGGTGGCTCTCCCACCGTGACAAGCATATCTGTTTTCGAGATGCCATGTGCATTTTCGACAGTCAGCGTAATGGTGTGTTGCCCTGTCTCCGTAAAGTGATGTAGCGGCTCGCGCACAAACGCCGTTTTGCCATCACTAAATTCCCATCTGTAGGTCAGTGGTGGCTCACCACCGCTCTGGTTGATGAACTTAATCGGTTGATTAACGCTTGGGGTGGGATCGTCAAGCGAGTAGAGTGCAATTGGCTCAGGCACAACTGTGATCGACTTACGGGCGAAGACTGTTCCAAGAGGGTTTTCTACTTCCAGCGTCAATAAATGGTCACCAGCCGTTGCAAAGCTAATAGGCGGGTTATCGGCGCGGAAAGTGCGCCCATCCCCTAAATCCCATTTCTGAGCAAATGGGCCTGCCCCTTCGATATCGGCTCGCACCTGCAACGGTTGACCGACAGAGACCTCATCGACGGAAAGAATGTCAACGGATGGGAGTGTGCCTGTCCAGAACTCGGCCGAAAGACGCTTCCCCGCCACAGAAGTTGCCACAATTGACTGAATCGGCTGCGCCACAATCGCTGTGTCTACACGCAACGGCATCTCAAAAATGCGCGTTTCTCCAGCAGGAATCACGGGCTGCCAACGAAAGTTATGCTGCTTAAAATTAAATGTCGTGCTGGTGGGGAGTTTTGTCAGTTGTGAGGAAAGATTGGCGGGATAAACGACATCAACAATCGGCAGCTCGTTTATCAAACCACGATTTTGTGCCGTGATTCGCAGTGTCACCGATTCACCCGGTCGCACAACTGCCGGCTCAATCTGCATTTGGAGATTGACAACGCCCGTTGTTTCTGCGTTACTGCGAATCTCATCTGACAGCCCAACGGCCGAAACAAAGCCGTTAAACGCCAACAACGTGGCAACAACACCCAAAATTACCCATAAAACAACACGATTTCCTCGTAACATATAGAATGGAGTGTATGCGAGTTATGAGGTGGTTACAATTAGCAACTTGAACCTATTCACCAACAGTTTAGGTGAGTGAAAAAGCCCTGAATGCATATAAGCACCTAAGTAAAAATGATAGGGCAAAATCTTACCACTTGAACACATCTCTCGTTTATGCGATGAGTTGGCGAAGGATGGTTAGGCGAAATGTCAGCGCGTTATTCTTTCATAAGCGAATCATAACGCAGGAAGCCCAACGGATTGATCTCTAAGCGAGTGACTTTTGAAAGGGACACTGCTTCACTCAAGTCTTGGTAGAGGTCAAGCGTAGGCAACTCTTCTGCCCAAAGCTGCTGGATTTCTGCAAAAACGGCGGCGCGGTTTGGTTGTGTCGTCGCCTCAAACAGAGCCTCAAACAGGTCATCCATCTTTTCACTCTCGTAGTTTGAGCAAAGCGTTTCTGCATTGAGAATGAAATAGTACGTCCAGTTGAGACCATCGAGATAGGGGGTGGCATTGCTAGGTGGCCAGCCCAGCAGGAAGGTCTGGTAGTTACAGTTGAACATTTGACCACTGTAAATTCCCCAAGATTGTCCATTGAGGGTCACATCAAAAATACCTGTTTCTTCAAGCTGTGCGGCGATGGCGGTTGCATATTCATCCTCTAAATCGGTGTAACGCCCGTCGTTGAGATACCAAAATTCAACCTCAACTGGATTACTCGCACTATAACCAGCCGATTGCAACAGTCGAATCGCTTCCTCCAAATCACGTTCAGGATAAACCGCGATTTGGCCGGGCGAACCATCTACGAGTGGCGATGCGAGCGGCACACGTAAACCCTCAAAGACCTCACGGCTGATTGCAGTACGATCAACTGACAATGCAACAGCTTGTCGAACGCGCACATCATCCCATGGCGGTTCACTTTGTTCAAAAACGAGATAGCTTTTGAAAATGCCCGCACCTTCCCAGAATGTATAGTCGTTTTTGGTCAACAGCTCAATCAAATCGTCATCGCTTAGGCCTTGCCACACAACATCAACCGCTTCGATTTCGAGCGCATTTGCCAATCCACGAGAGGTCGGATAGAGGCGCAACTCAATTTTTTTCATCGGCGGTGGATCGTCAAAGTAGCTTTCATTCGCGATCAAACTAACAGCAACCTCCGCTTCATAGTTGCTAACTTGATAGGGAGCGATGCCAACACACACCACGGGATCATAGTCATTAAAGTTGCAAAGTGGGGAGATAGCGGAAAAGGCAGGGGTAGCAAGTCGGGCGAGAAAGTGTCCAGCGGGAGCGGTAAGCGTGAATTGGATAGTGCGCTCATCAATGACCGTGATGGCATCTTGGTCGGCAAATCCGTCGAGGTTAGCATCTTTTAGAACGTTGTAGAGGATGTTGCCTGTGCTAGCGACGTGCATCATTGAATTTTTGAGAACGGTTGCCGAGAGTTCAGAGCCATCGGGGAAGGTGAGGCCGTCGCGTAGGGTGAAGGTGTATGTGGTTTTTGCGGCCGAAATCTCCGGCAACCCCTCTGCCAAATCAGCCACAATTGTTCCATCGCTCTCTATCTTCACCAATCCGCGCAACGTATTTAACTGCACTTCATGGCTGATGCGATCATAACTGTCGGCTGGATCAAAGTTAACCTCGCTACCGACAACACCAACCAATAGGCGGTCATCTGGTGTGCCAATTAGAGATTCCCCTGCATCAATTGGCGAATCTGATGCAAGCCAACGGGTCGCAATTTCTACTTCTTGATCGGCCGCCTTATACTCAAAAATAGCCGAATTTAGCTTGTCCAACAACTCACGATTGTCCACAGCCACAGCAATCCCAAACTGCTCTTTTGCAATCCAGTAATCTGGTGTGCCTTCACCGATCACTTTGAGGCGTTGATAGTAGCGGTCTGTATATGCTTCTGCGTCCAAACTGTTAATGATGGCAGCACGGACTTCAAAATCGCTCAACATTTGTAAAGCGTCTGTGGTTGTTGGGGCGGTAATGATTTGGTCTACAGGATGGTTGAGGGTGTCAGAGGCAACCATCATACCGTATTCATTGGCGACGACAGCGAGGGGTTGATCGGCCGAAATATCCCGCCACGTCTCGATCTCTTCCTCATTGGCTCGCACAACCATAATTTGCCCCACTTCGAGATAAGGATCGGTGTAAGCGATGCCTGCTGGTGCATTTTCTGAGATTTCGATGCGTGCAATTGTGGCATCGATCTCGCCAGCACGTAAGCTATCGAGGGCATTAGTGTAAGGCGTGATGAGTTGCTCATGGGTTAGATCGGCTGCGGCCGAAATCGCCGACATCACATCCACATCTAGCCCCACAATTGCGCCATTGCTGTCAAAATCGGCAAATAACCCCGTGCGATCTGGCACATCCATAGCAATGAGCAGGCTATCACCCGATTGACGCGGTGGAGATGTCGGCGTGATCTCTGGCTCGGCCGTTGCTGTGGGCGCGATAATTTGTTCTGTTACGACAACGGTTGGAGAGGGTGTCACCTCAACGGGGTCATCAGCACAAGCGATGAGGAGCGCAATAAATAAAAAGATAAACCAGCGGGTCATAGCCCGCATTATGCTATTTTGGTGAGGGGACTACAACGGATTTTGGGATTATTCGATCTGTTCTTTCATCATAAGTAAGCCACTGTCCCCAATCCGAGCGTGCGGGCATTAGCAAGCGCGATGCTGGCAGCGACGACATCTTGAGCAGCGATACCTACTGATTTGAAAAAGGTGATTTGGTCATCGCTTGTGCGACCCAACTTTGTACCAGCGATGATTTCGCCAAGTTCGGCGTGGATGTGATCGGCCGCAATCGCCCCTTCCTCAATCGGCACCAGCAAATCGCCAGCCTCTGCCAAAACACTTTCCCGCGAATCGACGACAACCAGCGCATTTTTAATCGTCGTTGCGTCAATCTCTTGCATCTGCGGTGTATAACTGCCCACGCCGATCACGTGTGCGCCCTTCTTCAACAGGCTGCCATCAAAGACGGGCGTGCTGGAGGTGGTGGCACAATAAACAATATCGGTGTTATCCACAGCTTGGGCGGCGTTGACCGCAACTTGTATACGCTTTGGAATTCCACCACGTTCTGCCATTTCCATTGCAAAACGCTCTGCATTGGCACGATTGGGACTAAAAACACGCACTTCTTCGATGTCACGCACCGCGCAGACCGCCTCAAGACCCGTTCGCGCTTGCACGCCGCTGCCGATGATAGCAACGCTGCGGCTGTCTGGGCGAGAGAGGATGTCGGCCGATGCGCCCCCACCAGCCCCCGTCCGAATGGCTGTCAACACCTCACCATCCAGCAACGCCAACGCCTTCCCTGTCTGTGCATCCATCACTAAGACGGTCGCCGAAATCATCGGTTGTTGCTCAGGGAAGATGTTGACAATTTTGATGGCAAAGTCACCCATAACATGGGCAGGCATAAATAAAGCTGTGCCATTGGGCAGCTCTAGGCGCGTGCGAAGGGGTACATCCGCATTGTCTGTTGAGAGGGCGGCGTAGGCGCGTTTCATGCCGGCGATGCAGTCGGGCATGGGGAGGGCGGTTTGGATGTGGTCGGCCGATAAAATCAGTATCTCGTTCATCATGCTACAGCAAAATCCATAAATTGTCGCATATAAGGTGATCGGAAACCTAGCACAATATCAGACTTTGGCGAAAACGGGGATAAATCCCCGTGCTACTACAGGGCATTTGCCTCGAAAACGTCGAGCTAAAGCCACGGCGCTAGAAATCAACACCCCTCAAATTCATAAATTTGGAATACTAGGCGGATCGTGTGTGATCGTCCAGCCCTCCTTTTCGAGCGCATGGCGGACTACATCGTGGAATTTGTCGCGTGCTGACATATTGTCATTTTAACGTTAGCCAATGAGAGACGAGCGTCAGTGCAGACTCTGGGAAATCATCCGCATTTGCATCGATCCAAACGATGTTTTCATCTTTGCCAAACCAATTGTTTTGATGGCGTACAAAACGGTGGGTCTCCATCTTGATGCGCTCAATCGCTTCGGGCAATGTCCATTGACCCTCAAAAAATTCCCATAACTGTTGATAACCAATTCCACTCATCGCTGGCAATTCGCGCCCGTACCCCATCTCGCGCAAATGCTGCATCTCATCGAGCAATCCTGCCGCCATCATTTGGTCAACGCGATCATCAATACGTCGATAAAGTGCTTTGCGTTCACGCTTCAAGCCAAGCATCAAGGTATTGTAAGGTGGCGGGTTTTTTGCTTGCAACTTGGAAATTGGCTCGCCTGCTATGATGCAAACCTCAAGAGCGCGAATCAGGCGGCGTTTGTTATTGGGGTGAATTTTTTGGGCGGCAATGGGGTCAAGGTCGCGCAATCTGCTATATAAAGCGTGGCTGTCTTTCTGTTCCAGTTCAGCACGCAAGTCAGGCTGTGGGGCAACACGCGGAATGCCCCACCCCTCGACAATCGCCTTGACATACTGACCCGTTCCCCCGACCAAAATTGGCAACTTGCCTTGATGGTGTAGCGAATTGATCAGCCGATAGCATTCATCTTGATACCAGCCGAGTGTCACCGTTTCGTTGGGGTTTACGATGTCGATGAAGTGATGAGGGATGGTGGCGCGTTCTTCGAGGGAGGGTTTGGCTGTGCCGATGTCCATGTGGCGATAGAAGAGGCGAGAATCGGCCGAAATTACCTCTCCTCCATACCGCGCTGCAACCCTTAATGATAAGTCCGTCTTGCCAACCGCTGTTGCCCCAACAATAACCAACAGGCGATTTTGGATTGACAGGTCAATGATATTTTCCACGAATTAAATTCCAACGGATTTTGGCGGTTCCAAATAACACTTTGAGATAGTCGGTGGGCTTGACTTTGGAGCGGTCATCGTTGACCCAGTGGGCGGGAATGATGGCGAGTTTGTAATTATATTTTTTGGTTAGGGCGAGAGCTTCGACATCGAGGGTGAACCCATCAGATTCGAGTTGAGGGAAGATTTTTTGGGTGGCTTCGGCCGAGAACGCCTTAAAGCCACATTGCGTGTCCCAAATTCCCGGCACGGCAACTATCTGAATAAACAAGTTGCCCAAGTTTCCCATCACGCGCTTCACAAATGATTGCGGAACCGCTTGCCATGCCCCTTCCGAATCTTTGCTATCCCGCGACGCGATCACGACATCACAACCACTATCCCAAGACCCCTTCATCAGATCAAAATGCCCAATATCTGTGGCGTTGTCCGCATCGGTAAATAATCTTATCTGCCCTGTCGCCGCCAACATCCCTTCACGCACGGTATACCCTTTGCCACGATTTTGTTTGCGGTCGATCAGTTTGATGGGTATTTCGGCCGAGAACCGGTTCACAATGCCTGCTGTATCATCTGTCCCACCATCTAATACAACAACGATTTCTGAATCAAATGCTTGCGCCAGCAAATACGCTTGGATGCGTGTCAACGTTGCACCGATGCGCTCTTCTTCATTATAGGCTGGGATTACAACACTCAAATATGGGTTCATAATATGTTGAATGGACTTTAGTCCGTTCGAGGCGAGCAGGCTGAAGAAGCCCACTCAACATCCAGCCGCGAATGATAACATCCCCCATTCACTCGTCAACAGGGGTTAAAATCTTCGTAAGATAAACGTCGCTAACCCGTCGCTTTTTCTGGATGGCACGACGCTTTGGCAACATTTTGAACAAACCCCCTATTCCCGCTAACTGTCCACGCAGCCGCGCACGTGCCGCCTCGCCACGCCAGTGCTGCACAGCCTCCCGCGTAATTTTCCACTGACCGCGCAGAACGACGCGCCAATTTTTTCGCAATAGACTCAAAGGGTAGTTTTTCCAAATTAAGTAGAGGAAATTTCGGCCGTCATAATAACTACCCGTTACACCACCGCCCGTCGCCTTTAGCTTATGATAGACAACTGCACTCGGCACATATAACACTTTCCAGCCTGACAACTGAATGCGCCACCCCAAATCGACATCTTCACAGGAAAAAAAGTAGTCATCGTCCAAAAATCCAATCTCCTCTAACATCGCACGCCGATAGGCTGACGACCCGCCACACGCACTAAATACAAATTCTTCCTGTTCAAACTGTCCCACATCCTTCTGCCACACACCGCGATTGTTAGGTGTGCCATCGACACGCACAATGTCTCCCGCCGTATGAAATGTGTCTCGTTTGTCAAACAGCAACATCTTGCTGGCAATCGCCCCTACATCGGGATAGCGTTCAAATGCGCTCACGATTTCGGCTAACCAATGGGGGTCTACTTCGGTGTCGTTGTTGAGCAAAATAATAATATCGCCCATCGCCGCTGCATAGCCAGCATTGCAGGCACCCGTAAAGCCACGATTTTCGCCCAATTCAATTAAGCGCACATCGGAATAACTGGTGCGAAGATACGCTTGTGAGCCATCTGTTGAGCCATTGTCAACGAGCAATATCTCGAAATCTCGCCACGTCTGAGCATACAGGCTAGACAGGCAAACATCTAAATGCTGCTTGCCGTTCCAGTGTGGGATGATAATTGAACAACGCACTAATTCACTGAACAGGCAACCGCTGTGCCAGTTGGTCAACTCGTTGTGCAAGACGGTTGTTACTGATGAGAAGTTCTTCCATCTTATCCATAAGTTGAGGAGATGATTTTGGAATATATTGTTGCACTTTTGACTTGTCGTTGAAAAATAGCGCAGGAGGCAAACCAAACCACTCACTCAATCGCTCAATATGCTCTACTGTTAGTTTACGGTGACTGTTCAATATGTCAGATATAGTCGATTCATGTCTAAAAATCGGCAATAAATCCTTCTGCTTTAGTCCCTGCTCTCGAATCAACTCACGCAATAATTCAACACCACGTAAATCGGGGGCAATTGCATTTTCTTCATCATGACGCTCGATTAAGATACTAAGAAGGTTAAGATAGGTTTGTTCATCGGCCGAAAGTTCCCTGCTCGACAACAATTCATCAATCACCGCTTGCGTTTCCCAATAAACAGCCCCTGTTTCAATTGGGCGAGGCGGAAAATAAGCCAGCAAATCAGAGTAGCTCATTTTAGAACCAAGCATCGTTTTTCTGCTCATTTTTGTCATAGTTGGCGTGTGTCAGAAAATCACGAATAAACACCTTGCCATTTGCGTAATCAATTCTGACAATAAGACGATAGTTGTTGCCTTTGATATTAAAAACGGTGAGCCGACCAACTTGATCGGCCGAAGGCCATCGTTTTCTCAATTCCGTAAAATTAGCAAATCGCATGTTTCGCATTGATGTAATCCAATTACGTAACGCTGTTTCCGTGTCAGGATAGACTTCCCAAGCCTGTCTCAAGGCTCGTTGTGTTATAACGTGCATACTTTCTAATTTCCGAATATCTTAGCAAATCAAGAAGCAGGATCAATCTACCAATTCCAACTGATCCAGAATAAATGCATAATCATGTGCCACATCTTTTAGTAGGTCATAGCGTCCAGACGAGGAAAAATGCCCTGCTCCCATGTGCATCTTCATGGTGAGTAGATTGTCGTCCGTCTTCACATCGCGCAATTTGGCAACCCACTTGGCTGGCTCCCAATACTGTACACGTGGATCATTGAGTCCAGCCGTGACGAGAATCGCGGGGTAATCCTGTGCCGTTACGTTGTCGTAGGGCGAATAGGAGAGCATATAGTCGTAGTATGTCGGGTCTTTCGGGTTGCCCCATTCATCAAATTCGCCAACGGTGAGTGGAATTGTCTCATCTAGCATCGTTGTCACAACATCGACGAATGGAACGCCAGCAACGGCCGCCTTGAACAGTTCCGGAGCCATATTTAGCACCGCGCCCATCAACAATCCGCCCGCGCTACGACCTTCCATTGTCATCTTGGAAGGGTCGGTATAGTTCTCAGCAATGAGGTGCTTGGCGCACGCGATGAAGTCGGTGAAAGTGTTGCGTTTGTGCAGGAATTTGCCATTTTCGTACCACTTTCGGCCGAAAATCTGCGATCCCCTCACATGCGCCACCGCGAACACCACGCCTCTATCCAACAAACTCACTCGCGTCGAGCTAAACGACGGATCAATCGTGATCCCATAACTACCGTATCCATAAAGATGTAACGTCGTTGGCTGACCTTGCCACGCATCTTTGCGATAGACAAGGGAAATCGGTACTTGCGCCCCGTCATCGGCCGTCGCAAAAATCCGTGTAGTCGTATAATCCTCAACGTTATATCCACCCAAAACCGGCGTGCGTTTCTTCAGCTCAAGCGTGCGTTGCCCCATGTGGTAATCGTAGACAGTTGCAGGTGTGACGAGCGATGTATAAGTCAAACGCACAAGCTGACTGTTGTATTCCGCATTTGCGCCAAATCCAACGGTGTAAACTTGCTCATCAAACTCGATTGTATGTGACTCAAATCCATCGAACTGCGTGACGACCAGTTGGGTCAATCCATTGACGCGCTCAGAGCGCACAAAGTATTGGGCAAACATTTCGATGCTGTAAAGGCGGACATCTTCTCGATGGTCGATCAGGTTTTGCCAACTGATGCGGCGCGTGTCGGTTACAGGCGTTGTCATCAATTTGCTGTTGACTGCGCCATCGGCATTGGTCACGATGTAAAATATGCTAGCCCGATGTTCGACCATGTAGCGTAGCGATTTCTCGCGGGCTGCAAATAGCTTGAAGTCACCGAGCGGTACATCGGTGTCGAGATAGTGCCATTCATACGTTTCGATGCCCATTGAGCCGACAAATAGATAGCGTTTGTCGTTTGTTTTGTAGGGGTAGACGTTGTAGAGTTGGTCGGGTTCGTGATACATAAGGACATCGGCCGACTGCCCTTCTCCCAAAATATGCCGATAGAGTTTATCGCTGCGCTTGGTGCTTTCTTCCTCAGTTGTGTAGAAGAGCGTTGTGTTATCGCCCCATTCGGCCGATCCCGCCGCATTCTCAATCACATCGCCCAACAGCTCGCCCGTCTCCAAATCCTTAAACTGAATCGTGTACGTTTCGGCTCCTGTCGTGTCTAGCCCAAATGCCAACAAATTATGCTGTGGACTGACTTCATAAATCCCCAGCGATAGATAAGCATATTCATTGTCAGCCTCAATTTGGTTGAGGTCGAGCAGTATCTCTTCTTCGCCTTCCACACCTAACTTGCGGCAATAGATGGCGTACTGTTTGCCCTCTTCGGTGCGCGTGTAGTAATAGTAATTACCTTCGCGCACGGGAACGCTGTCGTCGGTTTCTTGAATTCGGCCGACCATTTCCTCAAACAGCTTCTCGCGCAACGTCGCCAAATGCCCCAGCGCCTGCTCTCGATACGCATTTTCGGCCTCTAAATAGGCCAACACATCTGGGTTTGTCTTCTCGCGCAGCCAATAGTAATCATCGACGCGCACATTCCCATTGATTTCAACTTCAAACGGTTTTTTCTCCACATCGGGAGCAGTTAGTTTTTCACTCATTGATAACCTTCGCATTGTTTATAGATAAGCTGCATCCATTCTAACGAAATCTCCTAACCAGCACCACAATAGACAAATCTACCTAATCAGATAGAGGAAATAGATGTTGCGTAGCCGTCTCGTATCAAAACCGACAGAGAAACAGTGCGGAATTTCATGGACTATGCCGTTCTTTTGATCAATGATTAAACAGAACACACAAGGAGCAATCTCATGACCAAACATTTTGCACGACTGACCATTTTTCTATTGTTCGCCATTTTTTGGCTCTCGGCCGCATCAGCGACCTTTGCGGCGGAATCAACCATTGTTGTCGATTCGCTGGGAGACGGTGATACGGGGTGTACATTGCGGAAGGCTGTGAAGGCGGCGAATCAGAATCGGCCGATCTCACCCTGCCCCGCTGGAATCGCAGGCCACGACACCATCACCTTCGCATCCAATCTGACCAACAAAACAATTGCCTTACAAAACGGTCAAATTTACATTAGCGAAGATGTCACCATTGACGGCGACGTTCGCATCGACGCGAGCCATCGCTCACGCATTTTTGCCATCGACCGCGACTTGAGCGTGACACTGCAAAACATGTCGTTCATCAGAGGGTTTGCACGCAACGAGCGTGAAACGTCATTTTTTCAGGGTGGCGGCGGGGCAATTGTCGCTCGTGGGTCACGGTTGAAGATTGTAGACGTGACGTTTAGCAACAATCGGGCAGAAGTGAGCGGTGGCGCGATTGCGATTGATGATCGTGTGGGCTTTTTGACTGTTGTGGGTGGGGAGTTTTATCGGAATTCGGCCGATGTTGACGGCGGCGCGATCATGCTCGCTAGTGGTGGAACCATCCATCACAGCCGCTTCGTCGGCAACCACGCGGTTAGCCAAGGTGGTGCCGTTGCCGCCTTGACGACTGATTCGGTCAATATTCAAGACGCATCATTTGAGCGCAACATCGGCCTCGTGGGCGGTGGCGCCGTTGCGGGACAAGGAAATTTGACGATTTTGCGCGTCCGTTTTCTTGCGAACCAAACCCGCAATAATGGCGCACACATCTCGCACGCTTTTGGAACGTTGACTGTCAGCGATTCACAATTGCGCTATGGCAATCGGCTTGGCTCGTCATTCATAAGCGGTGGTGGCATTTTCGCCACGCATAGCGATGTCATCATCACTGACAGCGACATCATCGGCAATCGCGTCAATGGAAAAGGGGGTGGTCTTTACATTGGGCAAGGCAGCTTGACGATGCGTGACAGCAAGCTCCAAAACAACAGCAGCGAGGAGTCGGGTGGCGGGGCTTATATGCTTGAAACCCGCGTCAATATTTCGGGGAGCATCGTCAACGATAATCGTGCCGCAGATAGCGGCGGCGGACTCCTCATTGACTCACGTGAACGGTCAACAAATATCAGCTCAACCGTGTTCCGCAATAACCATGCACGTGATTTCTATGGTGGCGGGATGTTGATTATGGATGGCGATGTCTGGTTGGATCACAACGAGTTCTTTGACAATTCGGCAAGGAGCGGCGGCGCGTTGCTTCTAGGTGGAACAGATACCGCAACACTCACAAATGTCAGAATTGCAAATAATTATGCACGCGAAAGGGGTGGCGGCATTGCCCATCATGGTGGCAAATTGATCATTCGTGACAGCACGATTTACGACAATCGCGCTCAGTATCAAGGGGGCGGACTCTATCAAGACGGCTTACGCGCCGAAGTGACGCGCACCTATGTGACAAGAAATGAAGCAACAGGATGCTTGCGTGCGCCCTGCAACCGAGAGTGGGCAGATGGCATTGGTGGTGGCATCTACAATCACAGTTCGCTCGATATCAACGACAGCTTCATTGACGGCAATCGCGGCGCAGTCGGTGGTGGCGGCATTGCCAACATGACCCGTCACGCAACGGCCGCCCTAGTCGTTCATCGCACGACCATCGCCAACAACATCAGCCCACGCGGAGCAGGGCTTTACAACAGTCGCGGCCCGAATTCGACAAACGAAACGGGGTCGGGCGCGTTCCTTTACAACAGCACGTTCAGCAACAATCGTGCGCCAGAGGATTATCCGATCAACGACGGTGGCGCGATTTTGAACAGTGAATTTGTCGTTTTGTACTTCACAACGGTCTACAACAATGGTGGTAATGGGATAAATTCGGCAACGGGGCGCGTGCTGCTTGACCACACAATTGTTGCTGGCAGCGAATTTAAGAATTGTGTCGGAAACATCTTTCCCGACACAGTTGGGAAAGCGACTGAGCCTAACCTTGATGACGACGGCTCCTGCGGCGTTAGTCACACGGCGGATCCACAGCTCGGCGTGCTGACGAGCAATGGTGGGTTCGCCCCAACGCATATGCCGCAATCAAGCAGCCCAATTTATGATATGGGGCGTGGTGACTGTCGTTCAGGGGCATTTACACACGACCAACGCTGGGCGATGCGGAGCGGGACGTGTGGGTTGGGGGCTGTTTTCGGCCGATAGCCCCCAATCAGTAGATTTGCCAAATCTACATCCAAAACATTTGCTACAATGTGCCTATGCACTTCACCCTTCTCCGTCTACGACGTAAATTGACGTGGCGACGCTTTACCCAAGAAAAAGGGCGGTTAATTGGCCTCATTATTGCACTCATCGTGTTTCTGCCCTTTGTGGTTGGGCTTGCAGTTGCGGCATGGTTTGGATATACACACGCGCCAGATCACTGGCCTTTTCAGATTTTAGGCATTGTCCTGATTGGATTGTGGTTTGCATGGATACTATTTCCATTGATTGCTGCTTCTTTAAGCGACGGAATTGATCTCGAACGATTGCTAATCTATCCCATCCAACGACGCGACCTCGTGCTGAGTAGCGCACTTGGCACGCTTTATGACTATCCAACTTATTTGGTTTTACCACTGTTTGTCGCCATGATCGTTGGGTTTGGCGGTTTTGGGGAGCGCAGTCATCCCAACTCATCGTTGATAATGTTGCCATTCCTATTAGTCGTGACGATTGTTTGCTATGGGTTGATGATAACGGCAAGTCAATTAGCAACGACAGCGTTTGGTGGCATTTTGCAAAGTCGCAAGACGCGAGATGTGGCGATTATATTGGCTTCAGTATTTGGATTTGGCTGTTGGGCATTCTCGCAGGCAGTAGCGAGAATAGCGGAGTTTAGCACGCAATTTTTAGAACCCGAGCAGGTTGAAACTTTAGACATCCTGCATATTTTGCAATGGTTCCCACCGGGCGCACTGGCTCGTTCAGTGCAATACGCAACGATGGGAAATTGGGGAGTGAGTTTGGTTTGGTTTGGCTATGCAGCGGGATGGCTATGTTTGCTGGCGTATGTATGGGGCGTGCTACTAGATCGATTATTGACAGGCAATGGATTTTTAATCGGTGGGGGCGGGGTTAAACAAAAGGAAAAGGTGCGGAAAGAACGGGATTGGGCGTGGTTTGATGAGATTTTCTCGGCCGAGACCCGCCACATCTTCCAAAAAGAACTCACCACCGCATGGCGCATCCCCCAACGACGCATTGGGCTTTTACAAAGCTACCTCATGCCCATCTTTCTCGTCGTTTTTCCCGCCCTTAGCGCAGGTGGAAGCCTAAGCGATTTAGGCAGCGAAAACAGCATTTTTTTTATGCCCGTCTACGCCTTCTTTGTCTTTTGGATTCTGGGGCAAAATATGCTCGGCTGGGAACATGTCGGCCTCTCATTTTTGCTGACCACACCCGTCGAGCGCGGCAAAATTTTCATGGGGAAGGCACTCGCGTTGCTCTTTTTAGGCTTAATTCCCTTAATCGCAATCACGCTGATTCTGTTCGTTGTAACTGGCAGCATCTCGGTTCTGTTTTACAGCATCGTTGGTCTCTTCACCTCATTCACGGCAATGGGGGTCAATGCCGTTTTTTCCACATTTTTTCCCTATCCCGTTCAGCTAAACTTCAAGACCAATCGCAATTCATTCACACGTGGTGGGTGTCTGGCAGCATTTATGGTTGTTCTCCCAGTCCCACTCGCCATTTTTATCAGCAGTCTGCCGCTGATCGCTCCACCCTTTATTGTCCGCTTTTTTCCGCAATACAGCCTCTATGCTGTCATCCTTGCCCTCTTGGGCATCGCCTGGTCTATTCTCTTTCTTCAGGTCAGCACTCGTTATGCGGGAAAAGAGCTGATTAAGCGCGAACCAGAGGTTATCCAAGCGGCAAAACCGGCGACGGACGATTGACGTATATGGCTAACGGATTCGCCAAACATTGAGTGGGGCATCTTCGAGATCGAGGGGGACAGCGTAGGCGCGGACAAAAATCGGCCGCACACCCGCATAATTTTCATACACAACATGTTCACCAAGCGTCATCGGCCGACCAATCGCATAATCCCCCGCTACATAGGCACGGGTCGCAATATGCCCATGCTCAAGCTGTACCGCCACTGTCCATGCTGCCGCACTGTCAGGATCGATCCCCTCTCGGCTTGCAATTGCACGCCCATATAAGTTGAGAACATCCGCTGCATACGTGCGCGTTTCCAGCTTAGATACCTGTCGCCAGCCACCATTGTAGGCCGCCAAGGCTGCATGTAAATCGCCGCCTGCTTGCCGCATGATGTCCGTGATGATAGCTGTTCCCCAGTCAATGTTGATCTTTGGGTCGAGGAGGTCTGTGCGACTCGGCCGAAATTCAAATCCCGCCCCGCGTGGCATCACGCCCATCAAGCCGATTGCGCCAACATAGCTCTCGCCATCTGTTTGCCCATCTGACTCCACATCAATAATTGCCGCGATTAAATCGGGATCGATCTGATACGCCCGCGCACTCTTTACAATCAGCGGCTCCCAACGCAAAATTTCCGCGCCCCACGATGGGGCAAGTATCTGCTCGCTAGCTTCGTTTGCCATCACAACATGGGTGACTCCAAACAACAAAAAAAATGCCAATAACCCTTTGAACATTGCCGCGTTCCCTGTTTATCCATCAAGCAGGCGGCATTTTAAGTATTAAGGTAAATGGGTCAATTGGAGACAGGCGTATACATTTTGAATACCTAAGTGGGTTGCGTTTCTTTTAATTTAGCACCAATCTATATAAAAATGGAGTGGCCGTGAAAATTGCGTAGTCTGACGGGTGGGACACGCCACCATGTGACGGCCGAGCGGCGCAGCGGCGCATCCAACTCAGCGGGGCGTTTAATCTGCATTGGTTGCTTCTCAGCATCTCCTGTCAACATGACCGCTGAGACCAATTTACCCTCGCCTAGCGGTGTCGCTTTGGTGGGAAAGACGTACAGAGGATGCTTGAAATAAATTTCTAACTCGCGCAGAAACCATTGCGATTCCTGACCCTCTCGCGTAAATCCAAAGACTTCAGCGCGTGGCGACATCTCACCCTTCTCGCGTATCCATTTGTACAAGCCGAGTTTTTTTACTTCATTGCCCCAATCGTCCAGCAGAAATGCGGGAAACGTGTGTGTCTCTGGCCCCATTACCGTCAGCGCGTAACGTAGATAAATTTCCTGCACGTCGATTCCTTCGACGATTTCATCCCCCTGTCGCAACCAAATAGCAACGCGCCCCGCTTCCTCAAAAATTTTACCCTGCACTTTTTGTCGAATTGCTCGCATTTTATCTGCTCCAGTTTTGTATCTATATCTTGCGAATTATACCGAATCACCAACATCTAAGCGGGATGGCAAAAATAAGCTGTGATCACTGTTTACTGAAACTCTTCACTTTCTAATTGCATCGAGGCACACACTCCCTTATCATTTATGCTAATGTCAACTTTTCGGCCGAAACCATGAACCCAGACAATCGACGCACATATGCTATCTTGATTGTCATCATTCTGTTCACACTCGTGTGTTACTGCATGGGGATTTTTGCCTATCGCGCCGCAGCTTCTCGCAACACGATCCCAACGCTCGTGCCATCGGTCACCTCCCGCGTTCCGACTGAAACAGCAACACAGCCAAGCGTCATTGTTGAAACCGCAACTGCGACGGCAACACCGACCGATACGCCACGTCCAACCGACACGTTGATTCCTACGACTGTTGTGGTTGACCGGCCGACAAACACACCCACTCGCTTCCCGACATTTACCCCAACCAGCACAAATACACCAACTCATACGCCACTACCGACTGCAACAGACATCTCAACAAACACACCAGTCCCTGTCACAAATACGCCTATTCCTGCCACAAACACGTCTATCCCACCTTCTCTGACACCTGTGCCACCAACAAACACGCCAGTTCCTGCGACAAGCACCTCTCTCCCGCCAACCTTGACACCTGTCCCCCCCTCTCCGACTTCTACAAATACACCCATTCTACCGACCAATACGCCTATTCCGTCAGACACACCCATACCAACTGATGTTCCAACCATGACGCTCACCCCAACATTGACGAATACGCCAACGCTCAAACCAACCGTGCCAAGTGCGCCGACGCTTGTATTGACGGTCGGCCCCTTGCCAACCAAAACGCCAACGTTGGAACCAACGCCATAGTTTGGTCTTTATCCACCCCTTTTCTTTCTTATGGAAGTACTCGACCTACTCAAAACACTTGTCACAACGCCCGGAGCATCTGGTGCCGAGGGGGATATTGCGACCGTTGTCGCGGAAATCTGGCGACCTTTTGTCGATGAAATAACCGTTGATACGCTTGGCAATATCATTGCCACTAAATTTGGGAGTGGGGAAGAACCGCGCCCCAAATTACTGCTCTCAGCACACATGGACGAAATCGGGCTGCTCGTTTCCAATGTGATTGAGCATAATGGGTATGGTTTCTTGCGCGTTGTGCCAATTGGCGGGGTAGATCGCCGACAAGTATTGGCGCAGCGTGTGACCGTGCATGGCAAGCGTAAGTTAACGGGCGTGATTGGCGCGTTGCCAGCCAATATGCTGGATGAATCGAAGCGGGGGAAGGCACGCGATTTTGAAGATTTGTTGGTCGATGTGGGATTATCGGCCGAAACAACCCAAAACCTCGTCTCCATCGGCGATTTTGTCACCTTCCATCAACCCGTCCATGAACTCAGTGGTGGAAACATCGCCGCTAAATCTGTAGACAACCGTGCCTGTCTCGCCGCGCTCACGCTTGCGCTCGAACTGTTACAACAGCGCACGCATCAGTGGGATGTTATTTTAACAGCTACAATCCAAGAAGAGACGCGGCTGCTCGGCGGTTACAACGTTGGGTATTCGCAAAGCCCTGATATCGCCGTAGCGTTTGATGTCTCTCATGCAAAACAGTCAGGTGTCTCTGACCCTGGTGCTTATGCGTTGGGCAGCGGCCCTATTTTTGACATTGGTATCAACGTTCATCCTGCCGTCTTACAGGGGCTACGTGATGCGGCAAGCGCGTTGGAAATGGGTACAAATATCTTGGTTCATGGACGACACAGCGGCACAGAGACGGCAGCGATTCAGCTTGCGCGGGTGGGCGTTCCAACCGGTCTTGTTTCTATTCCCATTCGCTACATGCACACGATGATCGAGACAGTCAACCTAAAAGATATTGAGCGTGTTGGGCGGTTGACGGCCGAATTTGCGGCGCGTTTAGACGACCAATTTTTGCCTAACATCACAAAATCACTCTTCACGGAGAAATAGCAGACGTGAACGAACTCCTTCAAAAACTCACAACCGCCAGCGGCATCTCAGGCGATGAGGTCGAAATTCGCACGCTCATTCGAGATTTAATCGAGCCGCTCGTCGATGAATGGCATGTTGACGCGCTCGGCAGCATTATCGCGCTCAAAAAGGGAACCGGTGAATCTGACCTGAAAGTGATGATCGATGCACATATCGATGAGGTTGGGTTGATTATCACAGGGATTGATGGCAACGGGTCGCTGCAATTTCTGCCTGTCGGGGGGTTGAGTCCGCTCGTTGTGGCGGGGCAGGTGGTAGAAATCGGCCGCAAAAAAACACGCGGTGTCATCGGCCTCAAACCAGTCCATCTTCTCAAAACACGCTCTGAATATGGCAAAATGCCCTCAATGAGCAGTCTGCGGATTGACATTGGCACAAAGGACAAGAGTAGCGTCGGTGGTCGGGTAAAAATTGGGGATAGGGCGACATTTTTTAGTGAGTATGTCGAATTGGGAGAAGATGATAAATTCGGCCGAACGGCTCTCTCCAAAGCATTCGACAACCGTGCTGCCTGTGCTGCACTAATAGAATTACTGCGGGGCGACCGTTACCCCTTCGACATCTACGCCGCCTTCACCGTGCAGGAAGAGGTCGGCCTGCGCGGAGCCACTGTCGCGGCCTATGGGGTTGAACCCGATGTCGCTCTCATCCTCGAATGTACACCTGCTTATGATTTGCCCAACGACTTAGATCGTGGTTCCAATACGGAGCTTGGGAAAGGGGCTGCTCTCTACGTCATGGACAGCCACACGATTCAAGACCCGCGCCTCGTTCGCCACATCATGCAAGCCGGCAGCGCAAACGACATTCCGTACCAAATCCGTCGTCCCGGCGGGGGTGGCACAAATACGGGGGCGGTGCAACGCGCACGCGGTGGCTGCTCGGCCGCCACAATTGGCCTGCCCGGTCGCCACGCCCACACTGGCTGGATGATGATAAACCTAAAAGATTATCAAAACTACGTGCGTCTCGCAGATGCCGCTCTCCGCTCGCTCACCCGCACCGTGATCGAACGAAATTGATGCGACTATTTGGACGTAACTCTAAAATCAAATGCAACAGTTAATTCAAAAATTGGTCGAGGCTTACGGGCCTTCTGGGTTTGAAGATCAAGTTCGCGCCTTGATTCGCGCTGAAATTGAGCCATTTGTCGATGAAATCACGGTCGATGCAATGGGCAATCTCATTGCGCTCAAAAAGGGGGATGGCAGCGGCAAAAAAGTGATGCTCGCCGCTCACATGGACGAAATTGGCTTCATGGTCTCACATATCACCAAAGATGGCTTTTTGCGTTTTGCCAATATCGGCGGTGTAAACAACTTACATCTCGGTGGCGCACGCGCCAAGTTTGCTGATGGCACAATTGGCGTGATCTACACGGAAAAACGGAAGGATCGCGGCCGATTGGGCGGCTTAAACAAATTCTACATCGATGTGGGCGCAAGCAGTCCTGAAGATTGTCCTGTTTCTGTTGGAGACGCGGGCATCTTCTGGCAGACGTTTGTCGAACGTGGCGACTACTTGACCAGCAAAGCAATGGATGACCGCGTTTGCTGTGCGATTGCCATTGCAGCGTTGCAGCAGCTCGAAAGCTCACCACACGATATCTACTTTGTCTTCACTGTGCAGGAAGAGATTGGTGTACGCGGGGCAACAGCGGCCGCAAACACCATTGCGCCCGACATCGGTATCTCGCTCGACGTAACGTTGACGGGGGACACGCCCAACGGGGCAAAAATGGCAGTTAGCTTGGGCAAGGGGCCTGCCATAAAGGTGAAAGATTCGGGCATGATCGCGCACCAAGGGTTGGTTAAGTTGATGCGTAGGGTGGCGGACTCGGCCGATGTCCCCTATCAACTCGAAGTTCTCTCCGGTGGCTCAACCGATGCTCGTGCGATACAAATCTCAGGGCCCGGCGTGATTGCTGGCTGCATCTCTATCCCCTGCCGCTACGTCCACAGCACCAGTGAGACAGTGTCGCTCTCTGATATCAAAAACGCCCTCAAACTCTTGCTCGAGGTGTTGAACGAGCCACTTGACCTGTAAAAATATACTATAGGCAGGGATGCCTGTGAGTCACGCTCTATGGTACGTTTTGTGCGGCTAGTACAACTTTGTACAGGAAAAGGAGCGCACTCAACGCCTGATTTTGCGTCGAACGAGCGACATGCTCCGTCACCGCGAGATGAGTGAGAAACTGTTCAACATGAAGTTTTCCCAGTTTGGCTGGATGTGTTTTGTCATGAAAGAGTACTACTTGCCATCGTTTTATGTGTCCTTTATACTTCTTTTACAAATCGGGTTTCCGCCGCGTTTGACTGTCTTATACGGACAAAACTCCGCATAAGTAGACAAGTATCGGCTTATCCCGAAAAAACTTCGGCAATTGTAGGTGATTTACGGTCTTATGCCGAATTTTGTTCCACATAACACCAAAAATTACTGACTTATGCGGAAACCCATTCGGCTTAATAATAAGTTGGTGCGGGCTAACTCAACAAAACGTTCTGCGCGAAGTCTCAACGCCCGCACCAACAGCGCATGAAGCCGACAAAACTGCGAACAGATTTTGCGGCTTATGCAACTAAAAGTCTGTCATTTAGAACAAAAGCAGTAGATGAATATGGATACATCAACAATCATAACGAATTTAATTTCATTTGTGATCGGGGCGATTATCACTTGGTTATATGCGCAATTACGAACACGCTCTGTTTCGGAGCAGGTAAGAATTGACTTGGCTCAATATAAAAGCAAAGCGTCGGAGTTAGAGAAAGAGATTGCCCAAATCGAACCAGAGTATGAGCAGCTAAAAGCATCGACAACAGAGATGCAAATTAAACTAGCAGAAATCAGTAAAGAGCGTGAAGCAGACTCAGAAAAGCTATCATGGTTGAATTCCGCACAAACTCAAATGCGAGATGCTTTTGAGTCTTTAGCAAGTCAAACTCTACAGAACAATTCCGATAAATTCCTAAACCGCTCCGATGAGAAGCTCTCAAATGTGGTGAATCCACTTAATCAAAAACTAGCAGTACTTGAGAAACAGATACATGAGATTGAGTTAAAAAGAGAGGGTTCTTACAAGGGACTTGAAGAACAGCTTCGTCAACTTTCAACAACTCATGCTAATTTACAAAAGACAACTGTGTCACTGACACAGGCACTGCGATCTCCTACGGTACGTGGGCGTTGGGGAGAGTTGCAGCTTCGACGTGTTGTAGAAATGGCTGGAATGGTGAAAAACGTATCGTATGTTGAGCAAGTTAGCACAGATCACGGGCGGCCAGACATGATCACGTATTTACCTAATGGAGGATTACTACCACTAGACGCAAAAGTTCCATTAGAAGCCTATCTTGATGCAATGGAAGCGGAAAATGAGCAGGAGAGGAAAATAAAGTTAATAAGTCATGCTAAAGCGATGAAATCACGTGTGAGAGAATTGAGCAACAAGCAGTATTGGAGCCAATTTGAGCAAGCTCCGGATTTTGTTGTGATGTTTGTGCCAAATGAAGCGTGTTTAGGGGCAGCGTTTGATTTTGACCCAAATCTTCTCGATTTTGCAATTAACCAACGGGTTCTAATTGCAACACCCGTTACGCTTTTGGCGTTGTTAAAAGCGGTATCATATGGTTGGCAACAGCATCAACTAACCGAAAACTCGAGAAAAATTGCTGAACAAGGCAAAGAACTATATCGGCGATTAAGCATTCTTTTCGATCACCTAACCGACGTACAAAAAAATCTGAATAAGACAGTGACTAGTTACAACAAAACGGTTGGCTCTCTTGAAAATCGGCTGCTGCCGTCGGCAAGAAGGTTCGAGGAAATGGGTATCGCTTCTGATGAAATCTCAATGCCTGAGCAAATCGACACACTGGTAAGATTGCCATCTGGACATCCTTGAGCAATTCCGATGGCGATGTCTACGCCGCCCAACATGGCTTCCAGCCGACGCGAAGCGCGGCTGAAGCAGGCGTTAGCCATATCCAAATGCGCCCACTCCTGTGACAGGGTAAACTACCCATATGACAAAACTCGCTCAATTGTTGGCAGAAAATCCACCTGACATTACTGTTGTCGCACACTATCTAAATGATCTGCTGGAACTTGAATTTTTAGAGCAGATTGACGCTAAGTCGCCACGTAACCGCTTCCGTTCTTAGATTTGTGTGGACACAGTTTTTCCGTCGCAAACGAATAAGCTGATTGTATGGCTGTTGTTCCCTCTTGAATCGCTAGCTCGCTCCGTCGCTGACAATCTTCATAATGTTGCTGTGCCATTTTCGCGGCCGAAACAATCTCCATTTGAACAGCAAGTGGCGGAACGGGAATCCTTACACTGAGTAGTGCATTTTGGCTAATACGCGGTCGGCCGACACCCGTAATTTGATAGACCAACTGACCAAATATCAAATCACTGCGTTGTAATGGTAGATGAAGATTGGACGCGAAGAAGTCAATCTGCCCACAGTTGGAGGAGGTGGAGGCAGGTTTCGGCCGACCTCCTCATATCCTGCACACTCACAAACTCCAGCGGCCCATGCCCATTTTGCATCCCTGTGAACAAATTGGGCGTGGGCAAGCCCATTTCAGTTAGACGTGAACCATCTGTCCCACCACGTGTCGGCTTGCTAAATGGCTTTAACCCCGCACGTCGCGTCGCTTCAAATGCCAATTTGACGGGACGCATATCATTTTCCAGCCAGTAACGCATGTTGCGATAGCTTTTGCGAATATCACAGTCAATCACGGCGCGTGGCTCCTCCGCTCGCAGATCATCACAGATTTTTTGCAACAACATCCCTTTTTCAGCCAATCCATCCCGCTCAAAGTCGCGCAAGATAAATTTGAGCGTCATTTCTGCAACGTTGCCGCGCATCGACGTGCAGTGGATAAAGCCTTCGTATCCTTCCGTTGTCGGTGGAGTCATCGTGTCTTCGGGCAGGCGCGAGAGCAGTTTTGCAGCCAACATGACTGCGCTAACCATTTTGTTTTTGGAGCTACCGGGATGGATTGAAACGCCTGTGATGGTGATGGTGGTGTTATCGGCCGAAAACGTCTCATAAGTCACCGACCCGACACTGCCTCCATCTAGTGTATACGCGACATCAACTGCCAAATCTGCTGGCAAATTGGCATGAACACCCCGACCAATCTCCTCATCTGGTGTGAAGCAGACGCGCACTTCGCCATGTGGTAGATCGGGGTTTGCTAGCAATTCGGCCGCCACCTGCATCACAATTGCCGCGCCAGCCTTATCATCCGCCCCCAACAATGTCGTCCCGCTCGCTGTAATGACATCCTCCCCAACCTTTGTCGCAAGATAGGGATAGTCAGCAGGCTCGATGATTCGCGTCGGCGCATCGGGCAACACAATCGGCGAGCCGTCATAGTTGCGATGCACAATCGGCTTCACGCCCGTCCCACTAAAATCCATCGCTGTATCGACATGCGCCAGCAACGCAACTTTTGGCGCATCTGCTACTGTCGCGGGAATCGTCCCAATCACCGTTGCATAGTCGGTAATCACAACATCGGACACCCCCATCTCGCGCAATTCAGCGGCAATTAGGTTGAGTAAATCAAATTGTTTTTGCGTGCTGGGAACTGTCTCAGATTCAACATCACTCTGTGTATCGATCTGGACATAGCGGAGAAAACGCGACTCAATCGCGTGCTGCATTCTTATAGCGTTCATGAAATACCTCTGAATTTTGATTTTTTCAGTAAGGTATCTACACAATCCTTCAACCTTACTTACGGTTCTTGTCGGGCGGGGGTGAAGCGCATGTTACCATAGTTGACTTCCTCACTGCAACAGGAACATTGACAGCGTTTGATGGGTGAGAGCTAGGGAGTGAAATGGAGTTTGTAGCAATAGGAGCAAAGGATGAATCAGCATATTCATTACCATCGACAACGGGGAAATGACATTTACAATAGCGGACAATTTCCAGAAAGATGTCGTAAAATTGAGACATGACAGCTTATCAGGACTTCACTGCACGATTCAAATTACTCGTTGGCAAGCACCCCGAACTCATCACCATGACTTTGGGGAATATATTCACCATGCGTTTGATTGGGAACAAAACACATGGTGATCTTGCTGAGATCGCCATATCTGAATTTATCAATCAATATATGTACGATTTTCGTTCTGTGCATGTTGGAAAAGACTTATTTCGGGCGAAATCACATGAACAGGATATTGAAATAACAAATGAGATTTCTCAAGAAAGTATTCCTGTCAGCCTAAAGGCATATGGTAATGGGCCGCTCCAACTTTCAACAGACAAAGACTTTACAATGTTCCCATATCTTGAGTCTTTGCATATGCCTGCAACTGACCCACGGCAAATCTCAGACATTTTTCAGAACACAGCATTTTCAGCGTTTAACGATGTTAACGTCATGCCTCTCATTTATGATGAAGCATCAAAACGATGCAACATTCTGATTTTCGATTATGAGCGAGCCAAAAATGGAACAACCATAATTGAAAAAATTACAGGCGGCCGACGAAAACATCCTGTTTATCGATTCTTTGACAAAGATAACCAATACATTTGTGAAGTTAGATATGGTGGTCCAGATGCAAACGCATTGCAGCGAGGATTATGGACTCATACGAAAAATGCCTCAGCTTATTTCGACAGTTTAACGAATGGCTGGGTTGATTATTCGCACAATTTAGTGTTAGTTGAGCTTTTCTCCCATGCTTTGATCTCCTCGATCCAAGGACACGAAAAAGCCTTAGAAAAAATCAAAGAGGACATTGTTCGTGTCAAACGAGGGCATCGAATTCCATGAGCGTACTACAGCCTTCTTTGTTTGGAAATACCAGTAAAGTGGTTCAAACCGAAGGAATCAAATATGCTGGTTCAAAGCTGAAACTTCTGTCTCAAATTCTTGAGCTAGTAGATGATGTAAATCCAACTACTGTGTTGGATGGCTTTTCTGGCACTTCACGTGTGACGCAGGCTTTAGCAGGAGCAGGATACACAGTTTATGCCAACGATCTAGCAATCTGGTCAAAGATTTTTGCAACCTGCTATCTGTTGAGTGGAAATCCTCGAAGCTACTATAGTGAGCTAATTAACGAGCTAAACAGTTTGGGAGGCAGGCACGGATGGTTTTCTGAGAATTATGGAGGGCATCCCAACGAAGGTAGTGCTGTTCAAGCAGATGGTTTAAAAAAGCCTTGGCAATTGCATGTTACCCACAAACTCGATGCAATTAGGGAACACGTTGAGCTGTTACAGTTGAATGGGGTGGACAAAGCAGTAGTGCTGACCAGCTTGATTCTTGCCCTTGATAAGGTTGACAGTACTGTCGGTCACTATGCTTCCTATTTGAAGCGATGGTCTCCTCGTTCATACAAACCACTCGTTCTAGAAGTCCCCAATTTTCAACCAAAGAACCGCGAGCATCGCGTCTTAAATCTTAACATTTTTGATGCAATCAAAAATTTGAGAGTTGATCTTGCGTATTTTGATCCGCCATATGGCTCTAATAACGAAAAAATGCCGCCATCACGTGTTAGGTATGCTGCTTACTATCATCTGTGGAAAACTGTGTGTCTCAATGATAAACCAAGTTTGTTTGGTAAAGCGCGTAGGCGTACCGACTCATCTGACAAAGCATATTCTAATCTATTTGAAGAGTATCGCAGGAATCCGGACTCTGGGCGATTCATTGCTGTTGAGGCAATAGAAAGGCTTGTCAGCCAAGTTGACGCTGAATATGTGCTGCTCTCTTACAGTTCTGGAGGTAGAGCAACCGCAAATGAGCTACATCAAATTTTGGAGAGCTACGGAACGATACTCCGCGTAGTGAAAGTGAACTACAAAAAGAATGTGATGGCTGATATGAAGTGGACAAATCAGTGGATTCGAGAAGCTGAGGAACCTCATCGTGAGTTCTTATTCCTCATCAGAAAATGACACATATCCCTGCTGCAAAAAGGTACAAATGGCAAAAATCATAGAGTTTGTCCACGAGTTTCACGCTGATCGTCTACTTTCCTCCCACTGGCGGTGACATGAAGACTTTTTTTCAGTGGACTCATGTTACAGCCATCTGTAAACCAGCGATCTCACCCAGCCGGCCACGAGCGGCAATCTCATTACCAGATCGAATCAACGGAATCACATCCGCATCGATCAACTCATAATAAACGCGCTTACGTTCGATAAACTTGGGATGGCGTTGCTTCATCAACGGGCGCAACTCCTGCATCCAATTGAGAAAAACACCATACGCCCAATCGAACTCTTTTTCAAATCGTTGCCGTAACCGCACCGCTAACGCAGGGGCCGAGCCACTCGTCGAAAACGACATCACCAAATTTCCTTGTCGCACAACTGATCCCGCGACTGCATTGCAATGTGGAATGCTGTCCAACACCGTGACAAGCGCACGTTCTTTTTCTGCTTCGTCAAAAATTTGCTGATTATAGTCGGTGTCACGGCGTTCAGCGATGACGATCCATGCGCCGCGTAAGTCGCCCGATTGGTAATCACGGCCGATCCAGAGAACTTCACCTGTGTCGGCGAGAAGTTGCAGTTCGGGGTCGCTGATCTCGGCCGAAATCAGCGTCACATTCGCCTCAACCTCCAACAACTGCCGCGCCTTAAACGCCGCTTCATCGCCACCGCCAATCACGACACAATGCCGATTTTCCAAGCCAACTAAAAAAATAGGATATGGTTTCATCTTGATATTGAACGGACTCAAATCCATTCTTTACGCTTTATGCGTGTATGCCGCATTCAACTTTCTCAAACCCAACCCAACGACTTGCCCGCTCATCTGTTGTCCCATTTGCCCGTCGTGTGCAAGGCAGACAGCCTAAACTGGTGTACCCTTGGTCAAGCAATGGGTTGTATGGCAAATCGTGCTTGAAGAGATAGTTCCAAACGTCCTTTTTTGTCCAAGTTGCCAATGGTGAGAGCTTGAGCAGTCGATTCGCCTCGTCCCACCCAATCAACGGCGTATTGGCGCGAGTGGCAGATTGATCGCGCCGGATGCCGGTTACCCACGCTTTTTTGTCCGCCAGAAAACGACGTAGTGGTTCCACTTTTCGCAGCTTGCAGCATAGATCGGGAGACCGTTGCCAAAGCTGTTCGCCATACATCGCGGACTGTGTGCCGAGTGAGATGGCAGAATGGACAGGTGTAAATGTGAGGTTGAGTCGGTCGACAAGTTGGTCGTGCAGGGCGAGTGTTTCGGGAAAGAGCAAGTCTGTGTTGAGATAGAAGATGGTGGTTTTCGGCCGAACCTTCGCCACCATATCCATCAATACAACGCCCGAAACACCAAACCCCGTCGCCATCGCCACATCATCTTGGTATGTATGCAATGCCCAACGTAATAATTTCTCAGGCTCTGCACCGTCAAACCGCTTATTCAATCCAGCCAAATTGCTTGGCCGCCATCGTTCTGCATAGTTCAATGAGCTTTGTGCTGTCTTCGCATTCGACATTTTATTCATAATAAGCGTTGTGCGGCCGCGCCATTTACAAGCAATCGTCGCGCCAATGCAAATCCGCGTGCCAGATCACTTTCCACACCGAGCAAATACAACATCGTCCCCGCCGAAAATGCGACTTGATCGGCCGCTGCACCACGCTCCCCCGCCAACACCGCTTTGTTGATGGCGACGTGTTCTGCGGCATTTACCGCCACTTCAATGCGCTCCCGCGTCGGTAACTCAACAGCAGAGGGATCAAGCGTCAAATCAGACCGTTTCTCTGTGCCAAAAATGCGCGTTCGTCGCCCTGCTGCCATTTCGATAGACCCTTCTTCACCTTGAATGATGTAGCTGAGTGTGCCACCTGTCTGCGTTGCGCGAATTCTCTCCACGTAGTTCGCGTGGAAAAAACCGCTAAACTGATAGGGGGCGTTGGCAGGATTGAGAAACTTCTCGACCGTGTTAAAAACGGTTCGCAAGCCAAATTCTCGGCGCAAAGCGGTCAATTTGTCATATTTGGGCGCAAACTGACGCAGATCAATGTAGGCAATGCCGTGCTTTTCCAGATAAGCTGTCGCTGCCTGTGGCGATAAATCGACGGGGACACCCAAGCCGGCCAACACATGTTTGACGGTCACGCCCGATTTTGTCGGCACGTCATCGCCGCCATGTAGCAAGACTGGAAATCCCGCCGCCACCAACACGCAGGCGATTGCGGGAGCTAACTGCGCGGTGCGTGTTTTGCCATTGTAAGGTGTAGCGAGGTCGATCAGGTTTTTGACGTTTGGTGTCAGTAATGTAGCGAATTCTTTGCGGGTTGTGTCGGTGAAGCCGCGTATCTCATCGGCCGATTCTCCCTTCACACGCTGCGTCAACAGAAATGCCCCCGCCTGCGCCGCACTCGCCCCGCCCGTCAAAAGCAGGCGCATCGCTTCGCACGATTCATCATACGTCAAATCGCGCTTCAACTTTTCGCCACGCCCAACAGCGCGGATAAAAGGGATAAATTCCTTGCCCATTATGCGAACACTTTTTCAGCCAAAACACGCACAGTCAGAGGCCGACGATTATCAACCTCTACGCGCTCGACCACGACCTGTTTGGCTAAAATGTCCTCAAAAACCTGCGTGATGCTAGACTTGAGAGCCGCAAATGCCTCAGCGTCATTTGGCGTTCGCAGTGCATCGACAAAGCGCAGTTCGATTTCATCACGCTCAAAGTTAAGATCGAGTCTTGGCTCATTGGCGAGCAGTTCGGCCGCCTGTAACGCCCAACGTACCCCAATCGCCACTTCCTCATCCAACGGTTTATCCATTTCCGTTCGATTGATCTTGCGGGTCACTGTCAGCCCCAATCGTCCATCGCGCTCGTCGATAGCATAATCAACTTCATGTCCAACCAGTATCACGCCGGGGCCATTTGGCACATGCTTGTAATCTGCGACATCGATCAGCAAACCATCGGCTATATCTTCTTGAATCCAGCGATGGAAAACGGGGATCAGCGCGGGATAATCGACTTGGCTCTCTGCTGTTGCAAACAGTTTGATTTGTATTCTTTGTGGTGTCATATCTCATCCAGATATGCCATTTTTTGAAAAAATGGCATATCTTTTGTTAAAGCGTTACGCCGCCAGTCACAACCCCAGCCATCCGCGCATCACAAGCATGGCACGCTTCGATGAATAGTTGTGCCTCTTCTATTAGCTGATGGGCAGCCTCTTCGGTTACGTTGGACGGCGGGTCATCATGTCGTGCTAAGAAGTAACGTGCAAATTTGCCTTTGGCGTATTTATCATAGAACAGCGTTGTGTCATAAAAGCGGGTGCGGAACTCGCTTGCAATGTCGCCCGCGTCATGGCTCACGTCGAGGAATTGCGTCCGCACAAGCGCACGCGCCGCCAGAATCATCGCGTTGTAGGCTTTCTCATCGGCCGCTTCATAATCCCCACGATCAAGCTCTACTAACGCATCAAAATGCTCACCCTCTGCCTTCGTAATCTCAAACGAGAACAGCGAAACGACCTCACCCGCGCACTCCCCCACACCGATGTCGCCAATGCTGAATTCACGCGGATCGTTCCAATCGGTGTAAAGTTCGGGGCGATCCTCATAGAGTGGCATCACTTGGAACGGTTTGAGCATTTTTTTGACGGCAACTTTTCCTAATCGGCCGATCCAAGCCTGAAAATTCTCCCCGCGCTCTCGTTCAGCAACATAACGGCTCGTAATCGTGTCCAATACATCGGGAACGCGCTTCGATGGAACTGCACCAACCGCCAATCCATAGCTCCCCGCATTGTGCTGCCACTGCCCGCCCAAAACGACTTGGAAATGGGGAACGGTGCGCCCATTGCGGCGGCGACTATTGCCAAAAAAGCCAATGTCAGCGACGTGGTGTTGCCCACATGAGTTGAAGCAACCGCTAATTTTGATCTTCAAGTCTTTGATCGCGTCGGGTAGGGAGGCGTTTTTGGCGGAAAGGCGTGTCAGCAACTCGCCGGCCAATCCACGTGAAGCGGCGATGCCTAACTTGCAGGTGTCTGTTCCGGGGCAGGACGTGATGTCCACGATGGTGCCTGCGCCGACAGCGGCGAGGTTGATCGCTTGCAGATCGAGGAAGAGGGCGGGGAGATCGGCCGAACTAACCCAACGCAACACGATATTCTGCTCAACAGTCAAACGCAAATTGTCGCCAACATATTTCCGCGCCACATCAGACAGTGCAAACGCCTGCTCGCTCGACAAATCACCCAATGGCAAGTTGAGCGTCACCGTCGCATAACCCGCTTGTTTCTGATCATAAACGTTGGTCGCCGCCCATTCTGCGAACCCATCAGGCAATGCCTGACCGTTGAGCGTCACTGCCGCACGCAGTGGTTCCTCTTTGTAATTTGGCACATCTTCATCGAGAAAGCTCGTCCAGCGTGGGTCAAATGGCAAAATTTCGCGTTCCTCATAAACGAGCCGGCGAAACGCCTCAATACCCAACTTGCTGACCAGAAACTTGAGCCGCGCCCGATTGCGATTGCGCTTTTCTCCCAATCGTGCAAAGACACGACCAATCGCTTGCGCCAGTGGCAAAATTTCTGTTTCTGGCACAAAGTCACTCAACAGTTTCGCTTGGTGGGGTACTGTGCCAAGACCGCCACCGACATACAAGGCAAACCCGCGCTCTGTTTTGCCATCGACAGTGCGCGTCGCGGCGAGATAGCCGAGATCGTGCATTTTGACGAGACCACACGCTTGACCGGCGCAACCAGAGAAGGCGATCTTGACTTTTCGGCCGAAATCCTGCACATCATCATGCCCCAACAAAAAGAAGGTCAGCGCATCGGCATACGGTGTGACATCAAACGCTTCTGTATGACAAACGCCTGCAATTGGACAAGCCGTCACATTGCGAACCGAGTTGCCACACGCCTCTCGCGTCGTGATGCCAACCGCCGCCAAGCGTCGCATCAAGTCGGGTGTGTCCTCCAAATGGACAAAGTGCAGTTGAATATCCTGCCGCGTCGTCACGTGCAAAATGCCATCCGCGTATTCGTCCGCCAACTGTGCCATCACGTCGAGCTGCTCCGTTGTGAACCCGCCATACGGAATTTTGATCCGCATCATGCCGGGTGCGTCCCACATCGTGTCGGCTCCTTTTGTGATGTCGGCCGATGGATAATTCAACGTGCGCGACTGCTTACCATCGTGCCGCTGCCCGTTGTCATAGCGTTGTCCATACGCCCCACGTCGCAATCGCGTCTCTGCAAAAACGTTATCGGCAATTTTGCCCTGTCGCTTTAGCTCAATTTGCCCTTCAAAGATGTTGATCTCCTGCTCCCATGCGGGGGGCATTTGTCCTTGTAATTTATCTTGCCAACTTGTCATTATTTATAGTCCTAGTGGCTAGTGTTCTACTAGCCACTAGCCGCTTCTCCAAAACAAAAAAGCCCCGCAACAGTGTGCGAGGCTTCTTTACTGGAGGAAAACTCGACGACCGCTGCAAAAGCATGGGTCGCCGCAAAATTTTTATTCGCCGTCAGACAAGGCGCATTGCAGTTCCCCTAGTGCTAGGACAACAACACATACAACAGGTCGTGACAGTTTGGTTTATCATTGTTTGAGATTGTAAGGCATTTCGCTGAGATGACAACGATTTTTGTCGATTTCTGGCATTATAACCAATTGCAGCACGTCATTTTTGGACAGATACAGCATAAATTGACTTTCGCTCACCAATACCTTCGCCACCACTAATATGCGTATTTGAGGCATTTCCGCTGGAAAACAACCCATTTGGGTTAGTCGAATAATCCTTTCGGCAGTAAAAAAGGTTACGGAGAATACTGCATGATCCCTGTAACCCAAATTATGCCGCAGGGCGAATATCTTTAACCATCAGTTGCAGTGTTCTGCGGCCGCGCCACTCATTCACATTAATACTATAAACAAGATCAACATATTGTGGCATTTGTTTTGCCCAAGACGCTTGACGGAAAGCAATACATTTGAAGCCAGCCCGTCCGTTGGTGACTTCGAGTTGTAGATGGGTCTGATCTTTGCCGACAACGCGATGACTGAGGACTTCTAGGCCGGAGGATGTGAAAATCGGCCGACGATTCTCCATCCCGCACGGCTCCAACTGCTGCAAATTTTCATACAACGCCCAATCAACTTGATCCAACGCAATTTCCGCGTCAATGTCAATGCTGGGCAGCAACTCTTTGTCTTCTAACGCAGTGCGAGCGATGTCGGTCATCTGCTCTTTGAACATAGCCAGATTTTTGTTTTCGACAGTGAAGCCAGCGGCGGCGGCATGACCGCCATGCCGCACGAGCAAGTGTGAAATCTCATCCAGCGCATCGGTGATGTGGAATTCATCAATCGAGCGACAGGAACCGCGACTTTCTTCTTCCCCTTTTTCAATGATGATGGCGGGGCGATAATGTTTATCTGCCAAGCGACTGGCGACCAAACCAACAACCCCCGCGACAAAATTTTCACCCACCGCGATCAAAATTGGTGCATCCTCATCAATCATCTCCTCGGCCGCAATACCCAGCTCTTCCGTCAGCTTTTGCCGTTTGCGATTGAGTGTTTCCAATGAGCGGGCGAGGCTCATGGCAGAGCGACGATCATGAGCAGCGAGCAGTTTGGCCGCGTCATAGGCATGGGAGAGTCGGCCGGCGGCATTAATACGGGGGCCGATATTGAAAGCGATCGTCTCGGCCGAGATCGCCCCCCCCTTCACGTTTGCAACCTCTCCTAGCGCAGCAATCCCTGCCCGTTTTGTCCCGTTCATGACGCGCAGCCCATCACGCACTAACTTGCGATTCTCCCCTAGCAGCGGAGCCAAATCGGCGACTGTCCCAATTGCAACGAGATCAAGCACATTGTTGAGGTCAAAGCGCACGTGCTTGGGCATCGCCTGATAGCACGCTTGCGCCAGTTTGTAGGCAATACCAACACCGGCTAACATCTTTTCGGGATAGTCACAGGGGAGTTTGGGGTTGATGACGGCGAGTGCGGGGGGGATTTTTCGGCCGATACTATGATGGTCGGTCACGATCATATCCAGCCCAATCTCATTCGCGTGTTCCACTTCACGCACCGACCGAATACCGCAATCGACAGTTATCACCAAATCCGCACAAATCTCTTCCTTAATATGCGTCAGCGCGTCGATGTTCAAGCCATACCCTTCATCAACACGGTCGGGGATGTATGGGCGTGCATTGCGTCGTGAAAGCCCTAATCCACGTAGTGCCTCTGTCAATAGCACCGTCGAAGTTACGCCATCAGCATCAAAGTCACCGTAAATAACAATGGACTCATCTTGCTCGATCGCTTGCTGAATCCGTGCGACTGCCTTCTCCATGTCAGGCAACAAAAACGGATCATCGCTTTCTAGATAATGCCCTTCAATGAAACCTTGAATCTGTGCAGGGGTCGTCAACCCACGATTAAACAACACCTGCACAAAGACAGGGTGCAAATTTGGCAACTGAGCTGTAAGTGTGGGGGCAATTTTTGGCTGAACAAGCCAGCGTTTGGTACGGAGGTCGAGAGGTCTTACTATTCCCATAGAACAGGGATTCTAACACATCTTCTAATTCTATTCCCCTTCCCCAATCTCCTCGGCCTCTGTTGTCAGATAGCCTTGACCACGTCTCTCATTGAAGCTCACAAACATGGGCGATTCATTACGAAGCAGATCGATCACATCCGAATAACGATCAATCGGGAAAGTGAGAAAAAAGCGCGTTCCACTCTTGTATGTGACAGGAATTTGTCGAGTCATATAGAACGCGCATGAGCCGACAATTTTACCTTCATTGTAAAGGTGAATGATCGCGCCCACGTCACGCCCTTCTTGTTTTCCATAAATCAGCGTGCGGTAACTTGTGACTTGTTGCTTTGCCATAATAAACTGTTCTCAAAACGAAAATCCCCCGCCAATGCAGGGGATGGGCATTAGAGGAGAGGCAACGATGTGTTAACGTCGTCGGAGGAAAGCGGGAATATCGATGTTATCCGAATCCAACTTTGGCTCTGCTCGCTCCTCTCTACGCCGCGATTCGCGTCGCGGTTGTGTAGGTGGATTTTCGCGTTTTGGAATCGCCTGACGAGCCGATCCTGTTGTGAATGAGTCTGTGCGACGTGATACAGGGGCGCGGCGGCTTCCGCCCTCAAACCCTGTCGCAATGACCGTGATCCGCAAGCGATCGTTCATTTTTGAGTCAATCACTGCGCCAAAAATGACGTTCGCATCAGGGTGCGCCGTTTCGCGGATAATCTGGGCTGCTTGGTTGACCTCAAACAAGCTCAAATCGCTGCCGCCCGTGACATTAAACAAGATGCCTTTTGCGCCATCAATTGACACATCAAGCAAGCGCGAGTTGATCGCTTGTTCGGCCGCCTGTCGCGCCCGATCCTCACCATTGCCTTCGCCGACTGCCATGAGCGCGGCACCGCCCGAGGACATGATTGTGCGAACATCGGCAAAATCGAGATTGATCAAACCCGGCACGGTGATCAATTCGCTAATGCCTTGAATACCTTGACGCAACACATCATCAGCCATTCCGAAGGAGTCGGCTAAAGAGAGCCGACGATCCGCGAGTTCGAGCAGACGGTCGTTGGGGATAATGATGAGCGTATCGACATGTTCTGCGAGCTTGGCAAGTCCAGTCTCGGCCGACTTCATGCGCCGTGTCCCTTCAAAGGTAAAGGGCTTGGTCACAACACCAATCGTCAACGCCCCAGCCGCCCGTGCGACCTCAGCAACAACGGGCGCAGCACCTGTGCCAGTTCCACCACCCATCCCCGCAGTCACGAACACCATGTCCGAGCCTTTGAGAACTTGGGATAGCTCTTCGGCCGATTCCTGCGCTGCTTTTTCTCCAGTTTCAGGATTACCACCTGCGCCGAGTCCGCGCGTTAATTTTTCGCCGATCTGCACCCGCGTTGTCGCTTCGGAAAGCAACAACGCTTGTGCATCAGTGTTGACCGCTATGAAGTCTACGCCACCCACGCCTGACTCTATCATGCGGTTGACAGCATTGCTGCCGCCGCCTCCCGCACCTACCACTCGGATACGTGCGAAATTATTTAAATCTGGAGATCGCTGCATAAAGAAAGATTTTAGATTTATTGTTTTAGGTTTTAGAGTTATTTTACTCTAAAGCCCAACAGGTAAAATCCAAAATTATAATAATGTTGCCTTATTACCGGGGCGTGGGTTGTAGTGACTCGCGTACTGTTCTAATGTTACTCGTTCGACAAGCCATTTGTTACCAAATTTGATTGCTGGTAATTTACCTTGACGAATCAAACGTCGTACCGATTCGGGATGAATGTTTAACCGTCCCGCTACCTCGTCCACACCCATATAGTTATCAAGTAAAGATTGCTTGCTCATAGTTTCAGCGGGAAAATACAACAGTATCCCGACTAAACGATAACCCATCGTGATACACACGTCAAGAGTAACAGGGCATATTGAGCAAACTCACGGCTGTTGCCTAGAATCAGATATTTCGGCCGAAAATAACCGCCGCATTCTGCCCCCCCAAGCCAAACGCATTACACATGACAACTTGTGGGTTTGCCTCTCGTGGTGCATTCACAACATAATCCAAATCACACTTAGGATCAGGCGTTTCGTAATTGTAGGTTGGCGGTAAAACACCGGTTTCCAATGCTTTGAGGCAAAAAATGGACTCGATTGCCCCTGCGGCTCCCATTGTATGGCCTGTCAATGATTTTGTACTGCTGATTGGTGGGGCGGGCTGACCAAAAACAGCTTTCACGGCCGCTGTTTCCCCTGCATCATTGAGCGGAGTTGAGGTACCATGTGCATTGATGTAGTCAATTTTTGCAACACCTGTGGCCTGTAGCACCCACTTCATAGCACGGATTGCCCCTGCTGACTTAGGATGGGGAATCGCCATGTGATATGCGTCGGAGGCACTGGCATAGCCGAGATATTCACCATAGATTTTTGCACCACGTGCAAGCGCATAGTCAAATCGCTCTAGGACAACAATGCCAGCACCTTCTGCCAAAACAAAGCCTTCGCGCTGGGCATCAAATGGGCGACTGGCGCGTTCTGGTCTGTCATTATAGTTGGTTGGCATTGCACGCATGGCGCAAAAGCCAGCCATGATGCCGTTTGTGACCGTTGCATCTGCGCCACCTGCAAAGACAATATCGGCCGATCCCCGCCGAATCAGCTCCGCGCCCTCTCCTATTGCCTGCACGCCTGCACTACACGCCGCCACCTGTGTCCCGATAGCACCCATCGTTTGCGCGTAAAGGCTGACGTGATGGCTGACCATGTTGGGCAGCGTTGCTGGCACGGCAAATGGGCTGACTTTTGTCCAACCACGCTTTTCATAGATGCGAATCGCGTCGCTACTGATGTCAAAACCACCAATTGCCGTTCCCATCATGACACCTGTACGTTCAGGGTCAGTCGCATGTTCAGGCAAACCTGCATCTGCTTGTGCTTCTCGTAGTGCAGCAATCGCCAAATGGGAGGCACGACTCATGCGGCGGGCTTCTTTGCGCTTGATGTATTTGGCTGGATCAAAATTGTTGACTTCGCCCGCGATTTGAGTGGGGAGGTCGGAGGGGTCGAAATGGGTAATTCGGCCGATGCCACTACGCCCTTCGATCAACGCCGCCCAACTCTCCGCCACACTCAATCCAACCGGCGTAATCGCGCCCATTCCTGTAATAACAACTCTCTTTTCCATTCTCTCATTCCCTGCGGTTTCAACCACAGGCTAAGTCAGCAAGCACGTTTAAGCGTACTTCTCATAATGCTACAGATTTTTGTGCGGCAACTAAGTGAACGGCATCCAATATGTTGCCCTGCACAGCGCGTCGCGCTTGACCAATTGCGTTTTTGATAGCAATCGAGTTGCTGCTGCCATGTCCAATGATGACAACGCCATTCACCCCAAGCAAGGGCGCACCACCAATTGTTTCAGAACTCATCTTTTCGCGCACTTGCTCAAAGGCAGGTCGGGCGAGGAATCCCCCCACTTTGGTGCGCGGGCTACTATAGATAGCTTCACGTAGTTCGGTGAGGAGGAGGCTGGCGATGGCTTCGGCCGATTTCATCATCACATTTCCCGTGAAGCCGTCTGTCACGCCCACATGTGCTGCACCACCAAAGAATTGCTTTGGCTCCAAGCTGCCCACAAAGTTAATCGGCAACTCGCTCAAAAGCTCAAATGCCTCCTGAACCAATCGGCTGCCTTTCTTATCCTCTTCTCCACTTGAGATAATTCCCACTTTTGGGTTGGCAATGCCTTCAACTTTTTCCATATATAGGCTGCCCATCATGCCAAACTGCGCCAAAAACTCCGGCTTGACATCGGCGTTTGCGCCGCCGTCTATAAGCAGTGGGAAGTTTGGCACGGGAAAGCGCACACCGAGTGCGGGGCGTTTGATGCCACGAATGCGTTTGAGTGTGTGCAGGGTGGCAACGGCAAGCGCAGCCCCCGTATTGCCAGTCGTGACAAACGCATCGGCCGCTCCCTCTTTCACCAGATTCATCCCAATGTGCATCGATGATTGTTTTTTTTTCCGTGATGCAATGGCAGGCTTATCTGTCATTGAGATCGCTTCAGGGGCATGGATAATTTCGATCGGGAGATTTGTTGTATCATGCTGACGGAGTTCGGCCGAAATCAATGCCTCATCTCCCACCAATACAACTGTCTCACCCCACTCCCGCGCAGCCATCACCGACCCTGCCACATCTGGTCGCGGATTCTCATCACTGCCCATCACGTCAACAACAATTTTCATCGTAAAATCCCGTTTATCTCGTAAATTGCCAACTTTACAGAAGCCGGCAACTTTGATATTCTCAATTATGTCACTTTTCCGCTATATTCAAACAAAAATGGAGAAATCAATTTGACTGCCGAAGTCGTCGTCATTAACCGCGATGCTGTCGCGCTCGCTGCCGATAGCGCAGCTTCCTCTATCACAGGAATACACAAATTCGCAAACAAGCTGTTTGGCCTTGTCCATGATTGGCCAATTGCCCTGATGGTCTATAACTCTGCCTCATTTATGGGGATGCCGTGGGAAGTGTTGATTCATGGGTATCGGAAGCGAGTTGCTGAACATGAGCAATTTGCAACTTTAGATGAGTGCGCGGCCGACTTCATCAATTATTTGGGCGAAGTCGGCCGAACGCCTCCCGTCACAGCCCTACAATCTCATTATTTCACGACGCTCTCAAGCCGATTCTACAATCGCATTCGCGTTGCTTTTAACAACGCGATCAAATTGCGCTTTGCAATGAAAGACCCACCCTCACAGCAGGATATTCGCAATATACTTGCTCAGTATGTGCAGGATGCAATTGATGAGATTGATCGCCTGCCAAATGCAAAAGGGATTCCGATAACACACCCTGAGCGTATCTTGGTTGAGGCAAAGCCAGCGTTAAATGATGCACTCAATGCGGTTTTTGAGCTGCTGCCACTTACTCAAGCGCAACGTGAAGCACTTTTGTTGGGAGCAGCAAAGGTCTTCATCAAGGATTTAACCGATCATCCATTGCGTGAGTATACGGGGTTGGTTTTGGCGGGGTTTGGCTCGGCCGATGTTTTCCCATGCTGCCGCGCCTATCAAATTGAAGGGATGGTGTTCGACTCATTGCGTTATCGTGAAGCCACGCATCAAAGCTACACCTACACACCAGACAAGGGGCCGCGCATCATCCCCTACGCTCAGGCTGATGTTGTTCTTTCCTTTCTGTTTGGTGTACATGAGCGGTATGAGGAAGAAATTTGGGACGAGTTAGACCAGCTATTTGAGAAAGATTTGGGCAAACATGTGACGGGATTATCGGCCGAGCAGCAAACCCAGATTGACGTTTGGCGCGATGAGCAGGTGTCGAAACTGCGTAAGAAAATGCAGCAACTTCAACGCAACGTCTACATCGATCCATTCATGAAGGCGATCCGCTTTGCCCATCGCAAAGAGTTAGGAGAACTAGCCCGTGCTTTGGTTGATATTACGTCGTTGCGTAGGCGCTTTTCGGCCGATGCCAAGTCCGTGGATGGTCCAATTGATGTTGCCGTTGTCAGCAAAAAAGACGGCCTGATCTGGCTCAACCGTAAACAGTACTTTGATGAAGCCCTCAATCCGCACTTCTTTACCCGCTATGAAAAGTAGTGTATAAAAAATTGTGCCTGTGCAGTTTGTATATAAGACGTATAATAGTCTATTCCACATCGGAATAAACCCTAGAGAAAAGGGGATCGTAAATCAGGCTTAGTTTCAATTCAATAGGTAATGTAATGACTCCCGTACAGAAAATAAGAAGCAACCGCATACAACGCAGTATCTTAGTGGAGATTCGTGGCATGCCCGAAGAGAACCAAACATTTGAGTCTTACGAGGAGTACAAACGCACATTTTTTCCAAACGCATATCAGCAGGAAGAGGTTCACGCCAGTGATGAGATCACGGAAGAGCAAGCGCAACGCCTACGTGAGGTACTGATCGATTGGTCACAAAACTTTTTCAGCGAAGACCTCTAACTCTTACAATCTTTAAAAACTAAGGTGGCGCACTGTTGAGTGCGCCACCTTAGTTTTTGTCAGAAAAAGCGTTTATCTACCCTTACCAAATAGTTCGCGCACAACGATGTTGCGCTGAATTTGGCTTGTTCCCTCGTAAATCTGGAAAATCTTTGCATCACGCATCAGTTTTTCGACGGGATATTCGCTCATAAAGCCATAGCCACCAAACACTTGAACAGCATCAACAGCGATCTGCATGGCGTGATCGGCCGAGAACGCCTTTGCAAATGAGGCGATTTTTGTTGCAGGCGTGCCGACATCGACCAGCCACGCTGATTTGTGCGTCAGCAAGCGTGCCGCTTCAACATTCATCGCCATATCCGCGATCAGATGACCAATCGCCTGATGTTGAAAAATTTGCTTGCCAAAGCTCTCACGCTCTTTTGCATAGCGAATACACTCATCAAGCGCACGCTGTGCCAGTCCGACCGCACCCGCCGCCGTCCCCGGTCGGCTCTTATCGAATACCTTCATCGCAATTAGAAAACCCATACCCTCACGACCCAGCAGATTTTCGTCGGGAACAAACACATCTTCAAGAATCACACCCGCTGTACTGCTGGCGTGTTGACCGAGCTTGTCGAATGGCTTTGTGACGCTCACACCGTCGGTGTTGCGCTCAACAATAAAACCGCTCATTCCTTTGTGCTTTTTTTCGCGGTCAGTATAGGCAAAAACGGTGTAGAAGTTCGCTTCGGGTGCGCCCGTAATGAACGTCTTGCGCCCGTTAATAATGTAGCCACCATCAACTTTGCGTGCATTCGTTTTGATACCAGCGACGTTTGAACCTGCCTCTGGCTCGGTCACACAATAGGCAGCGAGTTCGCCATCGGCAATTCGGCCGCCATATTCTTCCTTATGTGCCTCTGTACCAGCAATGAGAATTGGTAGCCAGCCCAAGCCTGTTGCAGAAATAGCGGTGGACATGCCCGTACAGCCCCATGCCAATTCCTCACCGACAAGGACTTCCTCAAAAAGTGAGAGGCCTAAGCCACCATACTGCTCTGGCACATTCATCGATGTGAGGCCAAGCTCTTGTGCTTTCTTGACAACTGGCCAAGGAAATTCATGCGTTTTATCGTAATGTTCAGCAACGGGCGCGATCTCATTGCGGGCAAAGTCGCGGGCAAGCTGTTGGATTTCGCGCTGTTCGTCTGTCAAACCAAAGCTAGTTCCAGAATTATTTTGGGTCATTGTTACTCCTCAAAATGGGCTGAAGCCCATTCTAAATATCTTCTTCGATTATCTCGGCTTCGATAATATCGGCCGAACTCACACTCGGAATTGCTGGCAGACTTTTTGGCTCCATCAAAATTGCCGCTTCGCCCGTTGATCGCTGCTCTGGACTCTCTTCCGGCTTGGATTCAGGTAAGCTACTCTTTGGTTTTGTCACAGGCGGTTGATTCTTAGCTGGGTCAGGGCGCACAGATGGTTCTGGCGTTTTGTCAGCAACGGGTGGCATGTAGTGATCTGGGTCTTCTGCACGTGGCAGGTCAATGGTCAAAACACCATCTCCTTGCCCCGTGTCAATCATGGCACGGCGGTCGATCTTCTTGCTCTCTGCAAGCGGCCCCTCAACTAGAACACGCGAAAGATAGAATGCACTAATTCGGCCTTCTTCATCTAAGATAACGTCGCCGATTGTGCCAACCCGCGTACCACCCGGCGTATCAACGTCCCGACCTTCTAAATCATGTAAACGCACCCACTTAGTTGCTTCTGTCAACATTCTGTCATCCGTGAGCGCCGAAGCTGTTTTGACAAGCACTGCGTCGATACCAAACACAACGACCGCATCAACAGGAATAAGGAGCGATTTGCGGCGAATCAACCCTTCTTTGCCCAAGAAAATACCGATCATTTTGGAGAGATCGGCCGAAAAATAAACGTCTTTCACCTGACCGACAATACGGCCTTCATCAATAGAAACAACGGATTTGCTGACAAGGTCTTTACTAAGTCTCATGGGATTCTTCCTGATAAGTTATCACGTGATAAGTAAACTGTATGAGCATTATACGCAGTGCGTTACATAAGAGCAACGAAACAATACGCTCACATAGCTATCCATTTAGCTGCAAGCTATAATCATCTCATGCTCGATAAAATAGAACAAGTTGCCCAACGATTTGAGGCCATCGATCACCAGATGGCAGACCCTGCGATTACGGCCGATTATGAAAAATTGACCGCCCTCGCACAAGAACGCTCTGACATAGAGCCGCTCGTCCGCACCTATCGCAAACACCAAACACTCTCACAAGAACTGGATGATGCACGCGAGATGGTTGAATTTGAAGATGACGCGGAAATGGTCGAAATGGCGCAAGCTGAGGTCAAAGAGCTTGAATCCAAGTTACAAAAACTCGAAGATCGGATGATCCGTCTGCTTATTCCAAAGGATAAGCGTGACAAACGGAATATCTTTCTTGAAATTCGAGCGGGGGCTGGCGGAGATGAGGCTGGGATTTTTGCGGCCGATCTCTTCCGCATGTATTCGCGTTATGCTGAAAACAACGGCTTCAAAGTCGAGCTGATGGATGAAAACTCGACGGGTGTTGGTGGCTACAAAGAAGTGATCGCGGCAATCAAAGGAGAAGGCGCGTTTTCTCGACTCAAATTCGAGAGCGGTGTCCATCGCGTGCAGCGCGTTCCCGTCACGGAATCGCAAGGGCGCATCCACACCAGCACAGTTACCGTCGCTGTCATTCCTGAACTAGATGCCGTTGAAGTGACGCTCGATGAGAACGATCTGGAGATCAAAGCTGAGTTCTCCGCGGGGCCGGGTGGTCAACACATGCAGAAAAATGCGACAGCGGCACGTGTCATTCATAAACCAACGGGGCTAATGGTCAAAATTCAGTCGGAACGCAGTTTGACACAGAACAAAGAGTTGGCGAAGGCGATTATTCAGGCACGCTTGCAGGAGATGGAAGAAGAGAAACAAAATGCGGAATTATCGGCCGATCGCAAATCCCAAGTCGGCAGCGGTGACCGCTCAGAAAAAATCCGCACCTATAACTACCCGCAATCTCGCGTCACCGATCATCGCATCAACTACACAAGCTACAATCTGCAATCGGTCATTGATGGCGATCTCCAACCTTTCATCGAAGCTCTCACTATCGCTGACGAAACTGCCAAACTATCAGCTTTGCAAAAAAGTTAATCCTTACCCAAGTTGCTACCATTGCTACATCCGCGACAACTGGAAAGCGTGCTAAAACAAGCCGTTGTAGCCTATGTCTTTAGGCACAGGTGGGTCTTAGGTAATTTGTCCGTGCTATGGTGTCAGATAATCATGTGCTGCTGTAAAGGTCGGATTCATTGGGGCGAGTTCGGCCGCCTTTGCAATATCTTCCAGCACTGTCCCCTCATTCATAAAGAACTTCGCCCAACCGCGCAAAAAATAAGCCCCAGCCTCCTCTGGCTTCGCCGAGATCGCCCGCGTCGTTGTCTCTATGATTTCGGGGAACATCGTATCTGTCCAACCATCTGCCACCGTGCCGGCGAACAGCTCGCCATTGATGTCAAAAATCGCTTCTGGTGCAAGACCATCGAACGGGAACGTCGCACCCAAATAGTCACCATTAAACATGTAGGACATAATAGGATAGGGAGATTCAACCATCAACGTACGGTAACGACTTGTCAGGTCGATTAGATAGGCATTCCACTGCACTGTCTCGTTTTCGGAGTCCCGCAACTGATAGGCAGTTGCCCCTGCATCAATCCACAAGCCAGCTTGTGCTAATTCGACGGCACGATTATTTAACGCATCCCCTTCAACTTGTGTCAGCATCGTACGCTCTAATTCAGTCCCATTCCAGCGCAACACCTCAAAATCCACACGCCGCACGCCACACGCATAACAAAAGACATACGGTTCCGTGTGGTCAAGGATAAATTCTTGCAAGCCATCCCCATTCAAATCCTCAGCCCAGCCAGCAAAGGGACTACCATTAAAGTTGTTTGCAACGGGCTGGAGCTGTGTGCCGTCAAATCGAAAGAGCTTTACCACGCCGCTGTGTGCGCCCACACCGCCAGAGGCGAGCAGCCAGATGTTGGTTGGCTCGATAAATACCTGTGTGATAGCTCCCTCGCCTAAGTAATCTGGGCCATAGCCAAGCGGACTTGCCTCATCCATGCCATCATCGCCGAGTGGGGTCAAACTGAGTAATTCCCAATTTTCATTGGCATATTCATAGATGCCAAGCTGATGGTCTGTCGGGGGGTCATAGGATCGGCCGCCAACCGTATAGGCAATGTAGAGCGTCTTGCCTCTGCCTAGAATTCGTTGTGTAGCAAATTCTGCTTCTGGGGAGAGGGAGAAATCGGCCGAGACCCTCTCCCGCAACCCCTCCACATCGCTCTGCGCCAACATCTGCATTTCTGCCCCCCACGCAAACTGATATCCGTCAACTGGCAAAGTGATCGCATCGCCGTCAAGCTGTACCCAACGCATCCCGCCATTTGCCCCAGATGGGAAGACCGTCTGCCCTTCGCCAACCAACACGCCATCACCACCGGGTGTCCACAGCACGCTTTGATCGAGCGTGAACAGTTCGTCATGCACAATAGTTGTCGAACCGTCCGCGTTCAGTTGCGCGATTTGAAAGTAACTGGCTGGCTCATCGAGCGCACGCAGTTCACCCGAAAAAACGAGTCTATCGCCCGCATCATTCTGTGTTGGCGCACGGAAGAGTGTCGGTAACTCATCATTGTCGCCTACGCTGGTGATGAGCGGTGTCACCGTCTTCGACAGCGTATCAACTTGGGCAACGCCCGGCGTGCCGTAAATAACCAAATCGCTTGCTAGCAGAGCTTGTCCCGGTGCAATCCACATAAATTCGCAACAGGCAATTGCGTCGCTCTCATGTGCAAGCATTGACAAATCGGTAAAATTTCCATCTAAGATGTCAATAACACCCACACCACCGCCCTCTGGAAAATAGGCAAACTCCACTGCTAACTGTGTGCCATCGGGCGACCACTGTGCGCCAAAGAATTGGCGTATCGGTGCATCGGGGATTTCAACATTGGGATCGCTAAAGTCAGGTGTTGGGTCATTTGCTAAACGCAAGACAGGAGGCATATCGCCTTCCAGAGAGATGGTTTGGATTCCATTAAGCGCAAATGCCACTTGTGTGCCATCGGGGGAAATGGAAGGGGCGTTGATCGGGCTGAACGTTGCCTCGCCTGTGAGAACATCATCGCTCATCTTATCGCCGGTGAGTAAGACGCGGCGGTTTCCCGTCGCCAAGTTTAGTACGATCAAATCGTTGTTTGAGTCGTAGACGAGTGTCTCGGCCGAGATGCTAAACGCCTCCACCCCAGACGGCTCATCAGTGATGACAGTGGTTGTCAGCCCATCCCGCTCCAGCCGCATCACCTGTCGCGTCACACCATCAATATAATAAACAGGGGCGGGCAGGATACCTGACATAGGCTCAACCCGTTCTTCTGTGGGAACAGCCGTTGGTTCTAGCGTCTCCTGTGTGACCTCAGCGGTGGGTGTCTCGCTGGCCTGCTCGCCGATGTTTCCATCCCCTTCTACAAACGCATTCGTCGGAACAACGAGCGGAATCTCTGTCGATGAGAGGGTTGGCGAATCGGGTACAGTCTCTGTTGGATTATTACGACATGCCGCCATGAGCAGCAGGAGTATCAAGAAAAGGCGTTTAACGTTCACAGTAGAATCCTTGAATTTGTGAGCCACAAATGAAGTCACTTGAGAGTTACATTCTTCAACAGTCGTGTAAACCATAACGCATTTACCAACACTTTTCCATGTCAACTTTGCCAAACTGTATGAGAATAATCTATTGAATACTGATGTAACTCTACAGACCCAGCGTGCTAGAATACCATGCTGGGTTTCCCCCTCGATTTTATCAATCTAGTATGTAGAGTAGGCGTTTCGCCTGTTCTAAAACGGATGTCGGATGCAAACACAAATTCAGTGTCCCAACTGTCGTAACGCGATTACGGCCGATGTATATCAACTTTTAGATGTCGATCAAGTGCCTCAAATCAAACAGGCGTTGTTGAGCGGTGGTTTGAACATGGCGCAATGCCAGAATTGTGGTTGGTCGGGGCAGATTGCCGCGCCGCTCGTCTACCATGATTCAGCACATGATCTGCTGATGACGTTTGTGCCGATGGAGTTGAATCTGCCTTATGACCAGCAGGAGCGCATGATGGGACAACTCGTGCGTGCTGTCGTTGAGAATGTGCCGCAAGAAAAACGACGCGCCTATCTTCTACAACCACAACAAATTTTCCGTTGGCAAACGTTCATGGAGAAAGTCTACGAGACCGAGGGAATCACGCCTGAAATGTTGCAAAAGCAGCAGCGTCAGGTTGAGCTGCTACAGACATTGATGAAGGCTGATACGGATGTCGTCGCCTACCTGTTTAAGGAACGCAAGTCTGACATTGACGATGATGGGTTCGTGCAGATGGTGCAAGCAACGCTACAGCAAGCTGTGCAGGCACAGCAATCAGAAGCGATGACACGCCTTTCCAATTTGCAATATCTCGTCATGACCCAAACGGCGGCGGGGAAACGGGCTGAAAGACGACAGTTAGCAATAAACGCACTCCAACAAGAGGCGAAGGCCAACAATGGAGTCACGCCACAGATGGTTGCCAATCACGTCATCAAAAATATAGATGATGATGCAACGATTGATGCGATTGTTGAAGCGACAGGCGCGATTAGCTATGAATTTTTCAGCGTCTTGACACAAAAGATGGACTCGGCCGCCAAAGTAGGCGATCAACGTACAGTTAACCGCCTGACAGAGATTCGCACACGACTCCTAAAAATCTACGACGAGATGCAAAAAGTGTCGGCGCAACTGATGGCGGAAGCCCTCAACACCGTCAACATGATCGCAGACGCGCCCGACAAGCGGCTGGCTATTCAGCAAATGGCGGAACAAATCAACGATGCGTTTATGATAACACTGGAACAGCAGATAGAGATCGCGCAGGAATCGGCCGACCTAAATCGTATTGTTGCCCTTAAAGAGATCAGAACACATCTTCAAGAGATAATGCGCCAGTCAAATGACCCGTCGATGCAGATGATTACCGCGATGCTACAAGCACCTAGCGAGCGGGAATTACACCAGTTCCTAGACGCAAACGCGCAGTACGTCAATCAGGATTTGCTGGCGAGTTTTGATGCACTTTCGGCCGAACTGCCCGCCGATGCACCAAACGAAGTGCGTGTCCGTCTCGGTCAACTTCGCACCATCGTTCAACAACGACTCGCCGTCACTGCCTAATGCAAGCTAACTACGTTCAACGCCTTCGTGTCACCTTTCGCAAAGAGGGAGCCGCCCGCTGGATTGGTCACCTCGACGTAAACCGCACGTGGGAACGCGCTCTCAACCGGGCAGAGATTCCAATGGCATACACGCGCGGATTTAACCGTCGGCCGCGAATGCAATTTGCCTCTGCCTTACCGCTTGGTTACACAAGCGAGTGTGAGATTGTCGATCTCTGGCTGGAAACGGAGATCGACCCTAGCCAAGCGTTGACGCAACTGCAAGAGCGCATGGCCCCCGGCATCGTGGTCGTCGCGGCCGAGACGGTGAGCCTGCGCCAAAAAGCGTTACCCACGTTGACGGTCAAGGCACGATTTGTCGTGCGCTTCAAGCACGTGAATGTAGATGTGGATGATCTCAAGCAGCGCGTTTCTGATCTAATGTCGGCAGATGAAGTCATGGTCGAAAAGCCGGGTCGTAAAAATCGGGGCAAGTATTACAATTTGCGACCACGTGTGCAGTCAATTACTGTTTTGGGCGGTGAGCCTGTCGTAATGGAGATGGTGTTATCGGCCGAAGAAGGCAAAGCCGGTCGCCCCAACGACATTATCCAAGCGTTGGACATTGATCCACTCGCCACACATGTTCATCGAGCTGATTTAACGTTGCGTGATGAGGTGGGAAAAGCGGCATAAAGATCAACCAAAATACCGCTATCATGAGTGTGTGAACCATCTTTATTTATTCTTCCTCATTCCTTTTCTGATGGGTTGCGAACTTCTTGCAACCCCCTCCCCGTCACTTCCAACCGTCCAGTCAAACCCAACGCCAACCGTCATCCCTATCATTCCCACGCCGCCCACTGACTCAGGCTGGGTTCCACTACAAACAGGACTCGACCGTCGCACCATCAACCTCTACACCGCAGAAGGCGCGTTAAAAGATTCACTTTATGTCTTGCGGGTCAATCCCGTTCAGTTTCGCTTTGATGTCGGCTATAGTCCGGGTGAGCCAAAAACGCTGCGTCAGTGGCAGGCGGAGACAGACGCACTCATCGTTCTCAACGGTGGTTATTTTACGCCCGAATATCTGGCGACGGGGCTAACGATTGTCGATGGAGTTGCAAGCGGTACGACCTATACGTTTGGCGGTATGTTTTGGACAGAAAACGGCGCACCACATCTACAACCGTTGGCAATTGAGCCATACCGCCCAAACCAGCCCATTGAAGATGGTTTACAGGCATTTCCGATGTTGGTGATCGATGGAGAAGCCTCGTTTGTGCGAGAATCGGCCGACCGCGCCCGCCGTACTGCCATCGGCATCGACATAAACGGCAACGTCATTCTGATTGTGACCGCCCGCTCCTACTTCACCCTCCCCGAATTTAGCAGCTATCTTGCCCAAAGCGATCTCAACTTCATTCATGCGCTCAATCTTGACGGCGGCACATCGAGCGGTGTTCTGTTGACTAACCCAATTGAGGAAGTTCCTGCATTGGTATTGCTGCCAACGGTGTTGGTGATTCGGCCGAAATAACAGCAGCTAAAATTATCGTCCTGTCGGCCGCCGTACCGTCACGCTTCCTGTTCCACTATCAACCTCAATACTCAAGCGACTTGCCGCTCGCTCATAATCGGCCGTTTGCCAAACGCCATCATCCATATCTCCCTCAATTAGCTCAAATCGCTCATCCCCATTAAAGCGACCTGTCCCACCGTCAAAGACAATCCGTGCCTCCATTCCCTCTGGCAAATAAAGCTTGATGCTGCCGGTTCCTGTATCAAATTTGTATTCACCACGCCCTGTTTGGGGCAAATGCCATTCTGACGAGCCAGTTCCCGTGTCGATGTTGGCATCATATTCACCCTCTGGCAATCGTGCAGTGATTGCGCCAGTTCCAGTGTCTACATCTAAATAGCGCAAATCTGCGCCGCGTAAATCGAGTGACAACCTACCAATACCGCTATCAACCCGTAACTCCGTTGGGATAGAACCATTGATACCAAGCTGCCATGGCGAGAGTTCAACACCACTGCCCCAGTTGGTGGGATCCAAAAACCAGCCAACTGTTTCTGTCCCCAAACGAACTTCAGCATCACTTTGGTCGATCTCGGCACGGGTCTCAAAGTCACCAAGATAGCTCACATTGCCCTCAACTAAATTATTGCTGTCTGAGAACACGCTGATGTCAGCTCCAGCAATGCCTGTGTCAATGATAATTTCGGCCGAGCGTGCCTCACCAATCGGAATACTAACTTGCTGATGATGTGTTGCATCGACCGCTGTCAAACGGCGCGATGTTGTTGGGAGCAGCAACGTTGCCGCTGCTATTCCAATTGCAATCAGTCCAACCAAGCCGCTGAGGGTGGGGCCGATCGGCCGACGAAAGTTCTTCACGATCAGGTTCACGCCGAGCAAAATCAGAAAAACCGGCCAAATCTGAAACAGACGCGCCCAGTTGAGCGCAGGAGATATGTTGAAATTTGACAGCAGCCAGAAAAGACCAATTGCGATCAATATGATGGGGCCAAATATAGAAGGGTTATTTTGTTTTTCTTTCATGTCAAATTCTCCGCATTTAGAATCAGTTTCTTCGTCTGCAATATCAACACACTGTTGATATAGGCTATACGCGACGATTAGAAATCCGTTGCGCGGCCTTTGCGGATCGTCAAAATATACTTTTCTCTATTTCCACCTTGCTAAAATGGCCTCATCTCGATGAACTAGCTGCAAAGAGCTTTGTTCATTATCATATATGAACTCAAACGGACACATCCAACACCACGAAGTCGCCATCATCGGCGCAGGCCCCGTCGGGATCGAAATGGCTGTCAGCCTAAAACGACTCGGCGTTTCTTATATCCAATTTGACGCAAACCAAGTTGCCCACACAATTAGCTGGTGGCCGCGCAACACTAATTTTTTTAGCACAACCGAACGTGTCGCTATCGCCGGTGTACCAATTCAAAACAACCATCAGCAACGTATCACGGGGGAAGACTATCTCGCCTATTTACGCAGCGTAATTGAGCAGTTTGAGCTGAAAATCAACACGTTTGAGCCTGTGGTAGGAATTGAAAAGCAGGCAGATGGCAGCTTTCTGCTTACAACTGAGCCGCGCATGGGAACATGCCATTACTCTGCTGAAAAAGTGATTATCGCCATCGGCGACATGCACTATGCAAATAACGTTGGCATACTTGGTGAAGACCTCCCTTTTGTCACCCACTATTTCAACGATCCGCATGACTACTTTCAGCAGCGATTATTGATTGTGGGGGGGCGTAATTCGGCCGTTGAAGCCGCCCTACGCTGTTGGCGCGTCGGCGCAGATGTCACCATTGTGCATCGTCGCCCCGACCTCGACCGCCAGCGCGTCAAACATTGGCTGCTACCTGATCTAGAAGTACAAATCAAGGATGGTAACATCCAGTTTTTGCCGAGCGTCACGCCCATCGAGATACGACCAGACTATGTTGCCCTCGCTCCCTGTAATGAATTCGGCAAACCAATCCCCGATGAGCCTATCATCAAACATAAAACCGACTTTGTCTTCTTGGCGACAGGGCATCGTGGTGACCAATTGCTGCTTGAAATGGCAGGGGTGGCCTTAAACGGCGAAAATCATGTCCCCGCCTATGATGAACACACGATGGAAACCAATATCCCGAATCTCTATCTCGTTGGTACAGTTGCCGCAGGCATTCAACAACGCTACACGATTTTTATCGAAAATAGCCACGAACACGTCGCAAAAGTCGCCTATGCGCTAACTGGGAAAATCCCTCCCGTCGGTACAATCACACAACGTAGCTACGAGATGGCTTTTGAGCAGTTTGAGACAAACTAAGTGATTGTGGTGTTGCCAAAGTAGCAGTGGGTGTGACGTAGCCCAAGCTTTGGTGGAGAAGCGGGGAAACGACTTGTTTTTTGCATAAATTCAGGCAACATCGCTCTTTTTACCCTCTCATCGCCCTCTACTATTCTTTGCAACCACGCCGCTCGCAAGGCCAATCGCATCCTTTTTGCCTTGTTGAACTCACAAAAACCATTTGAGTGCATGTCAAATCAGTAAAATGTATGGGCAAACGGCGTGCAGTCTATCATTATCATGATGTTCATGCCATTTGTCTCGCCCGTTTTGTGGCGCATCGCTCAAATGGGGTGAGATAAACGGCATTAGATTGTGCTTTTCTCGTTTGTGAGCAGGAAATTATCAATGGAGAATGGGGAACGGAGAATTGTTATTGCAGAAAGCGCAAAGGATTTCATTCACAAACTGAAAATATCAGTGAAGGAGCTATAAGCGCAAGTATCAAAACAGCTCGCAGCAATCACAATTAACAATTCTCCATTCCACGTTCTCCATTGACCATTATGACCTCTTTAACTATCGGAACACGAATATCTAAACTCGCACTGTGGCAAACACACCATGTGTAGCTCATCTGTTCTTTTTTGCAAATGAGCCAATACCCCCTGCCTACTTTTCTTTTTTCACCAATTTACACTATTTCCTTGACTTGTTTATAGAAAGCTACGAGGTGACTCGGCCGATCTGACGACTGAAAGTGACAATCATTAACGGTTTGCAAGCTGTCTCAATCCTCAACGAGGTGACTCGGCCGATCTGACGCGGAATTTCCGCTTTGGTTTTGGCCTTGTTGATTGTCTCAATCCTCAACGAGGTGACTCGGCCGATCTGACAGCTTTGATGGACGACGTATCCACCGCCCGTGCAGGTCTCAATCCTCAACGAGGTGACTCGGCCGATCTGACAAGTGTAACAGTAAAACACGAATTAGAGGATGGTGTCTCAATCCTCAACGAGGTGACTCGGCCGATCTGACGGCCATTATGGCCACACTGCTCGTCATTGTAATTATGTCTCAATCCTCAACGAGGTGACTCGGCCGATCTGACCACACCTGTGGCATGACGGAGTATTACGGTGAGGAGGTCTCAATCCTCAACGAGGTGACTCGGCCGATCTGACCGTGTTGCAAACGGCATTTTCATGCAGGGGACAGATGAGTCTCAATCCTCAACGAGGTGACTCGGCCGATCTGACTCGTGAAGCAGTTTTTGCTAAAAGCCTTGCCTTCGCTTGTCTCAATCCTCAACGAGGTGACTCGGCCGATCTGACGAAACCGAGGGTTCCAAAACGACGGTGCTTCGTGTCTCAATCCTCAACGAGGTGACTCGGCCGATCTGACTAACGGTAGAGGAGCCAATGTGATCTCAGGCGTACGGTCTCAATCCTCAACGAGGTGACTCGGCCGATCTGACGCAGGCCCGCATCCACTGGGATGGGTTCGTCGGACGGTCTCAATCCTCAACGAGGTGACTCGGCCGATCTGACCCGCAAGCTACGGCCAACGGCATTAAGCTGACCGGTGAGTCTCAATCCTCAACGAGGTGACTCGGCCGATCTGACTCAAGTTCGTGAACGGGCAAGAGGTAGACCGCTAGTCTCAATCCTCAACGAGGTGACTCGGCCGATCTGACGATTGTGACGGTACGGTGTTTGAGGAAGGGCCTTGTGTCTCAATCCTCAACGAGGTGACTCGGCCGATCTGACAGCAGTTATCCACAGGTTGCGAATTTGCACAAAACAGAGCGTTTTTCGCAACAAAACCCTCTTAGGGTAGCTAGAACACGACAGATAGTATACCATAAATCGCTAAAAAGTTCACCGCTAATACTGCTTGCGAGGGTCACGAAAAAGTTTGTAAAAAAACGACAATCTGAGCCGTAGATGAGAGAAAAATTGGTCAAAATGACACCCTGATCGACGCTTTTCGCGCCTAACCGCCATTTTCCACCGTTTCCGAGCCTTAGACGGCCTTTCGCGAACCCTTGACAAACAGAAAAAATATGCTATCTCACGTCGCTTTCCTACCTCTATTATCCTAGATAAAGGGCGAAGTGACAACGTGCGAAGCAAGAAAGCGGCTTTGCCGCGAAACCCTCACCCCCGACCCCCTTCTCTCGTACCGAGGATATGGCGTTAGGCTAGAGGGAAGGAACCCCGTTCGTAAATGCTCAAGTTACAGGCCTTCTTTTATCCCTCATCCTTCATCCTTCTTAAGCCATCGCCTTGCCCGCCAAATCAATGTGCAACTCGTCCAGTTGCTTTTGAGCGACGGCCGATGGCGCATCCGCCATTACGTCGGTCGCGTTTTGATTTTTCGGAAACGCCATCACCTCGCGGATATTTGGTTCACCTGCCATCAACGCCATGATGCGGTCGATGCCGGGCGCGATCCCGCCATGGGGGGGCGCACCAAACTCAAACGCTTCCAGCATGTGACCAAACTGCTCTTTTGCTTCATCAATCGAGAAACCGATCATGCCCATGATCTTATTCTGCAATTCGCGCTCATGAATACGGATACTGCCGCCGGCGACTTCATACCCATTGCAAACGAGGTCATACTGATCGCTCAAAACGGCATGTGGATCACTGTCTAACAGTGGAATATGCTCGCGCTTTGGTGCGGTGAACATGTGATGGCTGGGTGCATAATGTCCGTCTGTCTGTTCTTCCTCAAACAGCGGGAAATCTATGACCCAGCAGAATGCCAGCTCTTTCTTATCTGTATAGCCAAGCCGATCTGCAATTTCAGTCCGCAACGCACCCATCACATCGCGTGTCACCAGCTTCTCATCGCTCACGATCAAAATCAGGTCGCCCGGCTGTGCCTCCATGCGGTCAAACAGTTCCGCAAGTTGCTCCGTTGTGAAAAATTTGGTGATAAACCCTTTGGCCTGTCCCGATTCAGGATGAATCGCAATCCACGCCAGCCCTTTCGCGCCCTGCTTTTTGGCAAAATCCTCAAGCTCATTCATCTGCTTGCGGCTATAGCCACCCAAGCCCGGTGCTTTCAATGCCTTGACGGGCTTGCCCGCGGCGACGTTGTTGGCAAACACGCCAAAAGATGTTTGCCCAGCGAGTTCACTGATGTTTTGAATTTCGAGACCATAACGCAAGTCGGGACGATCTGTGCCATATTTTTCGACCGCCTCTTGATAGCTTAAACGTGGAAAATCTTCCCAAGCCAACGGGACGTAGCCGACCTCTTTGACCATGCCACGCATCAACGCTTCGATCAGGTCGAGAATGTCATCCCGCTCGACAAAGCTAATTTCCATGTCGAGTTGGGTGAATTCTGGCTGACGGTCGGCGCGTTGGTCTTCATCGCGGAAGCAGCGTGCGATCTGGAAATAGCGTTCATAGCCAGCGACCATGAGAAGCTGCTTTAGCTGCTGTGGTGATTGAGGTAGCGCATAAAATTTGCCGGGATGAACGCGGCTGGGAACGAGATAGTCGCGTGCGCCTTCTGGTGTGCTTTTGAATAGAATGGGCGTTTCGACCTCGACAAAGTCGCGCTCATCGAGAAAGTCGCGGATGTACTTGATCGCCTTGTGACGCATAACGATGTTGCGTTGCATCCGTTCGCGGCGCAAGTCGAGATAGCGATATTTGAGGCGCAACGTTTCATCTTCACCGCCGTCACGATCAATGAGGAGTGGTGGGGTCTTTGATTTGTTGAGGATGATGATGGTATCGGCCGAAACCTCAACCTCTCCCGTCGCCAACTTCTCATTTTCCTGCCCTTCAAGCCGTGCAACCACCTCACCTCTCACTTGCAAAACATATTCAGGACGAATAGTCTCCGCCAAATCAAACGCCGCCTGTGAGCGACTGGCATCGACAACCACTTGAGTCAAACCAAAACGGTCGCGCAAGTCGATAAAGATCAAGCCGCCCATGTCACGGCGCTTGTTGACCCAACCTGCGAGTGTCACGGTCTTTCCAACATCTTCACGGCGCAATGCACCGCAGCTTTCTGTTTTGAGCATAATTCTGCTTCCTTCGTTAAAAACACAGGGAAAATAGAGTGGCATTCATCAGCCACTATTGGAACGGGGACTGGTTTCGAGATTCAAGAATCCCGAAACAGATTGTCAACCTTACAAAAAGAGGTGCTTTTCGATTGCGTTTTAGCCCTGCGTGGATCGTTTCTCTGGTAAATTACCTATTGATTTTAGCATGGCTGATGAGAAGCGTCACCTGATGGCTGGTTTGTAACTGCGCGTGAACAGTTGAGACATCTCGTCAGTGGCAGAGGTTAAGGGTGGGTTTGCCGCAGGAAAGGGAGAGAGGGGGAGAACATGGTCGCCACCGTTTGCCATAAAATCTGTGAAGACATTGGCTGTGGCCGCGCTGCAAGGTAGTAACGTTGAGTAGTAAATAGGGCCATAACAGGTCTCAATACGAGATTTGGCAATATGATATGAGAGTTTGCCAAATGGGTGATGATTATATGAGACGGTTTTTATGCTACTTCGCAAATCGGCCGTCGCAAATTGAGTGGTCATCCATGCTCGGCCGAATTCATTAAACATCATCAAACAAGAGAAAATATCTGAATAGTACTCCGTATGACGATAGGGTAGGGACATCCAACGAAATATCCCCACTGCCTCCTCAACAATTTTGCGATAACTCCTGCCTAACACACGTCGCATGTTTGAGGCTGGGTCGAGCAGCAGTCGAATAAAGTTATAACGTGCCGAGTCATTCTCTTTATGCCAAAAATCACTTGGGACATCGTAGAGCCGACACCATGATTGATTAACGGCGATCAAATTATAGTATGAATCTTGTAGTGCAGCGGGAAGTTGCAGATTTTGCAGTAAATCAAGGCAGTCATGGTAGACATTACTATCATCGGTGGCGGGAACCATCGCTTGCTCAACTGAACGAAAAAGCGAGAAAAACGCTTTTCGCTCCATTGTGTTAAACGAAAATGCGTCGGCAAAGCGCACGATGATGTCTGACTCAAGCGTACTACGTGAGCCGCGCTCAATATCGCCAATTATTTTTTCAGATAAGCCTGTCTCTTGTGCTAGGCGAGCTTGACTCCACACTTTACCTGCCCGTGGGTCATATTGCTCCTTTCTCAGTGCAGCTAATAGTTCGCCAAAGTGATTCTGGTTCATGTCAATGTAGGATATTCTCGGCTCACCGAAGATATCATAGTTAGTAGATGGGATGAAATACTAGGTAGAAAGTCAATTCATAATTTACGACAAATAGAATAGCATCCTACCAATTTAGGTAGATAGTGTTACCGATCTAAAAGACAAGCGCTATGGGAGATTGGTAATGAAGGGTATGCAGACTGGGTAACGATAGAGCCAAGAACATAGAGACGACCATACAAAACATCTCCTTTTTCGGTTCTAATTTTAGTTTTGTCTGTCAGCATAAATTCGTAAGCTCATGCTGAAAAAGCGGTGCCTTTTTGGGAGACAAACAGATGGCAAATGAGCTATCCTTTTTGCAGTTGTTATTTTGTTTCGTCATCTAAAAATGTATTGGTAGACGATGTACTGGTAGGTGGGTTTCAGAGTTTGACAAAATGTAAACGGTCAGACTGTGGAACACAAAGAAAAATGAACACGAAAAAATTTCTCATCATAGCTTTTTTATTCCTCTGCCTGACATTCAAACAGGTCGCTGCAAACATTGATGCGCCTCAGACACTTAACCAAGATTCTCCTATGGGAAGTAACTTGAGTGTGCCAGCGGAATGGTCGGCCGAATACATTTTTACAAACCCGATGTTTCAGTCGAGCGACTGGCTCACCCAAAACTGGTCAATCTGGAATACGAAAGAACATCACCTAGTTGACTTTGACGAAAATGGCTGGCCGCGCTCGCTCCCAACCGGTAATGGCGTTGAGATGAGCTGGATTGCAACGACGTTGTTCCAACAAATTGGCGAGTACTATCCCGCTGGCGAATACGTCGTGACCTATGAAGGCGAAGGCACGGTTGAATATGGCTACGATGCGCGGAAAGACGAAGCGCGTTCCGCAAATGGTCGTGATGTCGTGAACGTGACACCGGGCGAAACGCCACTTGGCTTCTTGCTGAAAATTACGCAAACAGACCCAAATGGGACAGGCGACTACATCCGCAACATTCGCGTTGAAATGCCAAATGTCGATGTAAGCCAACAATTTCACCCACACTTTTTGCAAAATATCCGTAAATATAAAACAATTCGCATGATGGATTGGCAACGCACCAACTGGAATGCTGAGGGACCTGTTCGCGGCGCAGAAGGGGTGCAAATTGAGCCAATTGATGTTCTCAATGATGCGACAGAGAACCCCTACTATAATGCGCGTCCAACGGAGAATGCACGTGGTGATGTTCAGTTGTTAGAATGGTCAGAGCGTCCTCTACCAACTGATGTACGCTATACATCTGAGAAAGGAATGCCGGTCGAGGTGATGATCGACTTGGTGAATGAACTAAATGCAGATGTCTGGTTTAACATGCCCCATCATGCTTCAGATGACTACATGGCAAAATTTGCTGAATTGACAGAGGCACGTTTGAACGCTGGTCAACGTGTGTACATTGAATACTCAAACGAAGTTTGGAATGATGGCTTCTACCAGAGCGAATGGGTGAAGGCACGTGGTGAAGAGATGTGGCCTGAGAGTAACGAGTCGGGTTTCAAGAAGTTGTTGAGCTACTATGGGGTGCGCTCGGCCGAGATGTGCAACATCTGGAAAGCAGCCTTCTCTACAAACCCAGAGCGCGTCATCTGCGTCATTGCCACACAATCTGCCAATCCATGGGTGGGCGAACAGATGCTGGACTGCCCACTGTGGGACAACGCGCCTTGCCACGCCTATGTTGACGCAGTTGCTGTCGCACCCTACTTTGGACAACACATCGGTCACCCCGCTAATTATGCTGTCGTTCGTGAATGGTTGAATGAAGCAGATGGTGGCTTGACAAAGTTATTTGAAGAACTGGAGCATGGAACCGTTTTGCAGAACTCTTCAATCGAGCAAAAGACATTGCCACTAACAATAACTCGCATGAGCGATTACCGTGACGTTGCAGATAGCCGTGACTTGAGTTTGGTCGCTTATGAAGGTGGGCAGCACCTCGTCGGCGTTGGTTCTCCACAATGGGATGATGCACTTGCCACTCTATTTGCAGAGGCAAACCGCGACCCCCGTATGGCAGCGTTGTACACCACTTACTTTGCAGCGTGGCACAATACAGATGGTGAAATGTTCGTCAACTTCAACAGCGTCAGCCGCTACAGCCGTTGGGGTAACTGGGGCGCACAAGAGCACAACTTGCAAGAAATCGCTGTCAAACGTGATGCAATCGAAACACACATCGCTAACACACCTTGTGACTGGGCAGCATGTGAGCCGATTCAGCTAGTTGTCCCAACCGCTGTCAATGTTGCACAACTGTCAACTCAAAACACACAATCATCTTTGCTAGTCGTCTTAGCATCTATCATGTTGACAATGGCAACCTGCCATGTGTATCGTGCATCGTCACTAGCATGAGATAGTTAAAAAGTGGTCATAGGTGAACAAGCATGGTCATGCTGCCACAAGTTGTAACAAGGAAGGGTCGCGTAAAAGAGTAGAGAACACGAGGCGCAAAGAAGCAGGCAGGCTTGTAAAGAGATGTGTTTCGGGAGACCCAATTTCCACAGCATCTCCCAACGTTCTAAAATAAAAAAAGACCGTCTCGGTGAGACGGTCTTTTTTTATCGCCGTGCCGCGACGCGCTTCGCCTGTGGCCCCTTGCCAACATCGACAAGATCAAAATCGACACGATCTCCCTCATATAGATTCCGATAACCTTCTCCGTCAATAGCGGAGTAATGTACAAATACCTCACGGTCTCCCTCATCTGGCAGAATAAATCCATACCCTTTTAGGCGACTAAACCACTTTACAATCCCACTTGTTCTATGATGTTCTTTCATAAACATACTGCACCTCCAACGTGCTGATTTGGCGACACATCTAATCAGTTGCCGCGTTGGGGCTTGGCTATTGGCTCCGCTGCTACCCCATTTCTCTGTAAACTGTAAACTATTTAACAATTTTGAGGCGGCAGGCTCCGTAAAAGAGGCATGAATAAAAGCTGAAAAACGAGAAGAGACAGGCATGACATTGCCTATGCTAGAAAAGTTGTAAGATTGTTAGAAAGTATTGTGAAGAGAGCGTGAATGCTCAACGTCGTGATTGTAGAGAAGCTTCCAAGAAGACGAGCCGACTGCCCGTATTGACAAATCCAACGCTTTCGGCAAGCTGGATGGAGGGAGCATTGTCAGCCGCCGCGACGTAAAGGGGGGTTTGCCCATGTGACAATAGATATTGGCAGAGCGAGGAAATAACGCTACGCGCCCAACCTTGTCGTCGCTGGTCAAGGCGGGTTTCGACACCGATCTCTGCAAAGTAGCGCGACTGCCAGTTAATGCTCGCACTTGCCACCGTCTCGCCATCCCGTCGAATGACATAGCGCAGTAGGCCATTTGCGCCTGTCTCACTAGTGATGAGAACGTTGATAATGGGCGTAAAACGGCTGCGTTCGAGCGCAAACACGCTCGTGGATGTTTCCCTTTGAACTTGAAATAGTCCCTTAACGACGGGGAGGTGGCTTTCTGGCACACTCATCAAAACGGGTGCGCCAACGGGGAGTGCGCTGTAGATTAGCTCTGCTGTTGCCAGCATGTCATTTAGCGGTAAGCGTAGTGTGACGAGTGGGCGAAAGAGATCGAGACCGGTACGGGAAAGACAGATATAGCCGCGGGCGCGGGCTGTATTGGGCAAATAGGTAATGAGCGTCGTGCGATTTTCCGGATGGTTAAATGCGTAGTAGGCAGCGCGAGCATCGGCCGCATCGCCCCTATCCAATAAATGCCGTATGGCGTTCCGTCGGTCACTCAAAGACATAGCCCTATTGTACTGTAACACAAGCGAGTAAGCAGGGATTTTGTGACTGGATGTTACGCGCTTTACATTAAATCCTCTATAATCACCCACATGTTTGAATCAATTCAGAATCTTCCTGCGGACACCTCTTTTTTGATGCTCAATGCGCTTTGGTTTAAGCCGAATGGGGGGGCAGAGATGTATCGTCAGTATCTCAAGGCAACTCAGCCATTTGTCGAAAAATATGGGGCATCGGCCGAAAATCTCTCTCTGCCACAGGGAGACCTCTTTGGCAACTTTGACGCAGACATGGTGTTCTTTGTGCGCTGGCCTGACAAGCAAGCATTCCTCAATCTCGTCAGTGATCCCGACTACCGCAAGGTTGCACGATTACGCGAAAACGCAATTACGAAGTCTTATCTTGTTCCTTGCCTCCCGCTATGAAATTGGATCATCTCGTTATTTTAGTTGATGACTTGGCAGCGAGTTCGGCCGACTATCGCCAGCGTGGGTTTAACGTCGTGCAAGGCGGCGAACATAAGGCATTTGGCAGCCACAATGCTCTGATTCCGTTTGCCGATGGAACCTATTTGGAACTCGCCACCTTTCGCGCAAAAGCACCTTATCTCTCACGCGCTAGCGAGTACCAAAGTCGCCTCGCTGCTGGGGAATCTCGCCTTGCGGCGCGTTGGCTTTCAATGAACGGGCTTCCTAGCGGTTTGATCGACTTTGCGCTCATTCCTGAAAATCTCGACCTCGTGCGACAGCGTGGGGTTGACATTGCGGAGCTTGAGATGGGACGCGCACGCCCTGATGGGGTGGAACTGCGCTGGAAGATGGGGCATCCCGCCACGCTCGATCTGCCTTTCCTGATAGAAGATGTGACACCGCGCGAGTGGCGTGTGCCGGCCGAGACAAATCATCCCAATGGCGCACTGGGAATCACTCAACTTACCATCATCGTTGATGATCTCGGCCGAAGCAGTAAACACTATCGCCGCCTCCTCCAACAGGATGGCATCGAAAAAGAACACACGACTCACTTTTTGTGTGGCAACACCGAACTCATCCTCACCGCGCCCCACACCCCCGCTTTCCAACAACACATATCCCAACGCGCTGCCAGTCCATTTTGCTATACGCTCAAGGGTATAAACTGATGTCAAACGTCATAGCCCTGACGTGACCTATTGGTAACTTTCAACATCATGACCATGCTCGAAAATCCACTTGAAAATATGAACGTTCTTGTAACAGGCGCGACAGGCTTCATCGGCTCACATTTAGCAGAGCATTTGGCTGATGTCGAACGTGCCTCCGTCACGGCAACGGGACGCAATCTCAGCGCAGTCCCATTTTTGCGTGAAAAGGTCAGCCTACGCAAAGCGGATTTGCTCAAACGCGATGAAATGGCGGCCGTGCTAGCCGGACAGGATGTCGTTTTTCATATTGCAGCGTGGTTGAGTGAGCGGACTGATGACGAAGAGATGGCGCGGCGCATCAACGTCGATGCCACCCGCGAATTGATCACGCTCGCAGCACAAGCAGGTGTACAGCGCGTGATTCTGACCAGTTCGATTGCCGCCTATGGTGTGCCAGACAAGCTGATGATGGATGAAGGAACCCCCATTGACCCGCAGCAAATGGATACCTATGGGCGCACCAAGGCACTAGGCGAAATGGTGGCACGCGAAGCGGCAACAGCGCATGGTATTGAACTTGTGATTGTTCGGCCGGGCATGGTCTACGGGCCACGCAGCTACTCATGGACAACCGGCATGTTCAACATGGTAGACAAGGGAATACCTACGCTGTTTGGCAAGGCTGAGGGTCATGCTTTTCCCGTTTATATCGACAATTTGTGCGATTTGCTGATTTTGACGGCGACTAAGGATGCAGCGGTCGGTGAAACGTTCAACGCCGTCGATGACCCCGTGACGTGGAATCAGTTCTTTGGCTACTTTGGCGCAATGGCTGGGAAAAAGCCACGTCGCATCCCATTTATACTGGCGCGTGGGGTGGTTTTTCTCAAGAAAGTTTTGAAGCTGGATAACATTCCGTTGACGACGGAACGTTTGCGTTTTTATCGAACCAAAACAGTCTATCCCTATAAAAAGGCGACGCGACTTCTGGGATACAAGCCGCGTATTGGTATTGAAGAGGGGATGGAGAAGTCGGCCGATTACCTCCGCTCCATTGGCAAAATCAAATAGCCGTTCTCAATGATGAAACAGTCGCACCCCATTGAACACCATCGTCATCCCATACTGATCGCACGCGGTAATCACGCTTTCATCGCGCAATGAGCCGCCCGGCTGCACAACATAACGCACCCCTGTTTGCGAGGCGCGATCAATGCTGTCTCGAAATGGAAAGAAGGCATCGGAGCCAAGCGTGACATCGGTTAACTGATTGAGCCAAGCACGTTTTTCTGTTTGGGTCAAGCGTTTGGGAACTGCGCTAAAATTTTGGAGCCAGTGGGCTTCTTCTATCGGACTTTGCGCTTCTAGCAAAAATTGGTCAATGGCATTGTCGCGGGCAGCTCGGCCGATTTTCTTCGCAAATGGCAATTCCAACACACGCGGATGCTGCCGCAGCCACCATGTCTCTGCCTTTGTCGCCGCCAGACGCACGCAGTGAACGCGACTCTGTTGGCCTGCTCCCACACCAATTAGTTGCCCATCTTTTGCAAACACGACTGAGTTTGACTGTGTGTATTTCAGCGCGACGAGGGCAACGAGCATATCGCGCTTTGCATCATCAGAAAGGGTTTTGTTTGCAGTGACAGGTTGTGTGAAATCGGCCGCCTTTGGTACATAGTCGTTGCGTGTTTGTTCAAACGTGATGCCAAACAGTTCCTGTGTTGTCGCCCCTTCTGGCACAAAATCGGCATCGACCTGAATCACGCGATAGCCGCCTTTCTTTTTCTTGCACAAAATGTCCAAAGCGGCCGGCTCATAAGCGGGTGCGATCACGCCATCAGACACCTCGCGCCGAATCAGCCTAGCAGTTGCGACATCGACTGTATCGCTTAGTGCTATCCAATCTCCAAACGATGAGAGTCTGTCTGCCCCACGCGCTCGTGCATATGCCATGGCCAGCGGAGAAAGTTTACCATCACCGACAAAATAAATTTGGCGCAGTAACTCAGATAGCGGTTCGCCCACGGCTGCCCCCGCGGGGCTGACGTGTTTGAAAGAGGCGGCCGATGCCATCCCAGTTGCACCTTTCAGGTCACGCACGAGCTGCCATGCGTTGAGCGCATCGAGTAGGTTGATATAGCCGGGTTGTCCATTAAGAACAGTGATCGGCAGCGCACCCGTGTTCACAGAAATACGGGCGGGCTGCTGATGAGGGTTCATGCCGTAACGTAGATTGAGTTGCTTCGTCATGGGCGTGATTATCTGTCAACATTGTCTGTGGGGAAAGATCGGCAGTCAGTTTATTTTCGTTCTTTGATGGAGGGGGCGAAACAACGGCCCTGTTCGTCTGTGTGGGCAAATCCCGAAACACCAACACGCTCGCCCTAGTTATCTTCTTGGATGACCGAAAGATGCGCGGCATTTGCGGCCGCTGCCTCACGCTCATCATCTGGCATTGGCACAGAGAAGGGCGCTTTATCTTCTGCAACAGTGTCCACGACGAGCATCGGAAGAAACAGATGATGTGCATAATCCGGCTCTGCGAATGACTCAACGTAAACTTCAATCGCTTCTGCTTTTTCCGCATTTGGCTGTGCAAAATACTCTTGTGATCCCCAGTAGCCCCACTGGCTATAGCTGCTTGTGCTTTTATAATGAAGAAACATATCCCCGCCACGTTCATTCCACATAGCGAGGTAATCAGCATAGAGGGTCTTCATACGCCAATTGCGATTAAATTCAGTGAACAATGTGTTCAATTTCTCATCGTTTTGTACATCGCCGAGACCAACGAGGTGCTGGCCTCCCTCGTAAGCGACTAGTTTTAATCGTCTATTGTCGCTATTGACATAACTGACCACCGTAGCGACAGCAGTGGTGATGTTTTCATAGACAACGGGTAGAGGTGCAGGGGAGATACCGCCTACATCGGGAAGTTTGCCGCCGTAACGTAACTCTTCAAACAGATGATCTAAGCCGGATTCGCCCCAATTTGCCCATTGGCGCAAAGTTGCTAAATGCTCTGGTTGACCGATGTGTTGCCCAAAATATGGGGCGACAGCCACCGCATCCAAATGTTTATAGCAGGGGCTATGTTCCCAATGATCGCAGGCCAGCATCGTCGTGATTTTGTCAGGCTGGGTAATGGGAGCATTGATGACACACGTAACGCGATAGTCATTGGCCTCTTCCCATGTCTGTTTCCAAACATTGCAAAGACTTGCTGAACGTGCTGCATACCATTTCAGACGTGCCTCATACCCGTTAACGGCCGATACCTCTGACTGTATAGCTTGCTCTTGAAAGTACTCACCTTGCCCAAAGCCAGTGTTCCAAGGCTCGTTGCTATATTCAAAATAGACCTGTTGATCTCCCTCTAATTCTTCGAACATCAATTTGGCATATTCCCAAACATAGTATTCGGTCACATTATGGGGAATGTTGAGCCAAATGTCGCTATCAATCTGATTCGCCAGTGCTGCGATGATCTCAATTGGGACACCTTTCGCAGTTGAGTAACGTGCATCTGTTACCTTTGCGCGATTCGCCCACAATAGCGGCTCACGCCAATCTGCCAATCGTAAGGTTGGCTCATACACGAGTTGATCAAGCGGATTGATATGCTCGATTGAGGGCTGTGAGCGCGTCTCTACCGCCATTTGCCAGTCACGCTTATAGTTGACACGCAGCCAGTTCATAAAACGGATGACACTATACTGGTCAATGCTGACAAGAAAGTCAGGGTTGAAGATGTCGTTTTTGGCTTGCTCGGCCGAAAAGCCCGGCAGCAACATCTGAATGTTGCGAAGATAATCTCCCGTGCCATCCGGGTCAGTTTCCGTAATTTCGATCACGATTCCCGCATTAGTTGAACCGGGCTCAACCTGAACAATGTCCACACCCTCGCTAGACAGGTCATCAATCTTCTGGGCATCGCCTCCATAAAGAATCGTCCCCGTTCCCTCATATAGCACCGTATACTCTCCCTTTGGATAGTTCACGCCTGATTTTGTGAACAAAACGGTCTGTACGCTGGTAAATGAATCATCATTCTGAGGTAACTGTATCACCCAACCTGCACTATCTGTCTCAATTTCATTAGCCTCCCCTGTGTCAAAATAGCGTTCGCTTTTTGGGATCCAAGGACGTGAGAGTTTGAATACGTCGATAAATGGAATTTCCGTTGACCAGTCAGCGACAACATCTAAGTTGCTTCCTATGGGTGGCGGTGAAGAAGTACGCGAAGGTGGTACAGCTTTCGCTGCGGAGGCTACTGACAGCACAAACACTGCTAACAATAGCGTTGAGAAACACTTTATTGAATTGAACATGATATACCTATACAGCTATTTCTAATTCATGCTTTTAGAAACAGGAACGTGTGATACGTGAGCTACAATTACATTTTTCGTACCACATATGAGAACTATAGATATTAACAGTAACGTATGTCAACATTTTTGTCCGAAATAGGATAAGTTTACCACTTATGTGGATAAATCAGCCGATGAAGGTGAATTTTATAAATATGGCAGCCTATCATTCTTCCTGAGAAAAATAGTTTGAAATGATACAGAACGCCAAAATTCTGCGAAAATAACGATATGAATCAAACGAATGCAGAAAAAATTATCGAGTTTCAAAGAACAATGGATGGCGCAGTACCAGACAAGCCGACCTTGCCAGACGAGCGGTTACTAGGGTTGCGGCGATTGCTGATTCAGGAGGAATGTGCGGAGGTGGATGAGGCGTTTGAACAATTATCGGCCGAGCCAACCCAGTCCACACTTGCCCATCTCATACACGAATGTGCCGACCTACTTTATGTCACTTATGGTGCGATGGTGTCGTTAGGGGTCGATGCGGATGCGGTATTTGCAGAAGTTCATCGGGCAAATATGCAGAAGGCGAGCGGTCCGCGGCGTGCGGATGGCAAGGTTTTGAAACCCAAAAATTTTGTGCCGGCCGATGTTTTTAGCGTAATTTATGAGAGTTGAGTGGCAAGGACACAACGACAACAGTGCAAGCACATCCTGATAGCTTCCATTGTTCAGCGGCGACGCAACACGCCATCCGCGAAGGTGATTAACTTGCTGAGAATAGGGTTTTGTGCCGCCATAGCGAGTGCTTGATTTTTGCGGCCGGGTATGACAACGACCTGACCGCTATGCAGTTTATCAAGAGATGTGCTGACGACAAATTCGGCCGAGTCCCACATCTTCGCTGGCACGCTGCGACGATCAAATCCCTGCATAGTTGAGGTATCATGAAATTCGGTCACAGTGTAGCCCGGACACAATGCTTGGACTGCAATCCCCTGTTTGCCCACTTCATCATGTAAGCTGCGCGAAAAGCTCGTCAAATATGCCTTTGTCGCGCAGTAGTTTGCTGCGCCTTCTCCATGTGTCCATGTTGCAACGGAGGAGACGTTGATAATCGCCCCCCGTTTGCGCGGCAACATTGATTGCAACGCAGCGCGGCAAAGTAGGTAGGGTGCAACTGTGTGAACATGGATCATATCGAGTTGCCCTTCTATCGGAGCCTCTGCAACGGGACTATCGATTCCGAATCCCGCATTATTGACTAGCAATGCTAGATGCGGCAACATTTCGATCTTGTGGGCAAGGGCAAGCGTTTGAGCTTGGTCGGCTAGATCCGTTGGGTAGATGTCGGCCGAAATCCCCCATCTCATATTGATTTCATCTGCCAATGCCTGCAACCGCCCGGCTCGTCGCGCTGTGAGAAACAGATCATAGCCACGCTCTGCCAATTGCCACGCAAACTCTGTACCAATGCCGGCCGATGCCCCTGTGATAACTGCTAATTTTCGCATATTGTCCAAAACCTATCTCACATCCTCAAATTCGACCACTTTATTATTTACAACATCTCACAAGTATAATGTAGCATTCACATGATACGCAGACTCGGCCGCAATTCAACCAGTCATCCTTGTGATTCTGGCCTGAGATCAGAGGCTGCTTAAAATCAAAAGATCGGCACACCGGGAATGGTAAAGTTAAACGCACTTCCGCCTGTCCACGCATCCTCAACCCAGATCTCGCCACCATGTGCCTCAACTGCTAATTTGCAGAAGGTTAAGCCCAACCCTGTGCCGCGTACCTGCCCCCCACCGCGATTGAAGGTGATAAAGCGATCAAAGATACGCTGCTTTTGATCAGCCGGAATACCCGATCCGCTGTCAATAATTGTCACATGCACGCCAGATTCGTGATTGGGGAAGGGGTCATCGGCCGCCAAAGTCACCATCACAGCCCCGCCGCTTGGTGTAAATTTGAGCGCATTGTCTAGCAGGTTGACAACGACGCGACGCAAAATTTCCGTGTCTCCCCAGACGATTGGTAAATCATGTTCGCTTTCGACAGACAAATTAATTTCGCGCTGGATAGACAGCGGCTTGATCGTCTCCAACACATGATCGAGCAGTATGTTCATCCGCATTGCGTCTGCATCGATGATAAATTTGCCGACTTCGGCGCGATTTATATCCATGAGTGAATCGACCATCTCCAGCATATTGGCCGCGCCATGTCGTGCCGTATTGAGAAGGTCTATAACGCGCACCCGATCTTGGTTAGGCAGTCGATTTTCGAGCAGGTTGACCGTGCTGCTTAGTGTCGTGATGGGGTTTCGCAAATCATGTACGATCATGCGCGTCAGATCGGCACGCCATTCAACCCGTTCCCGTTCTTCTGTAATATCACGAAATATCATCAGCCAGCCCATCACATGCCCTTCATCTGAGGTAACGGGTCGTTCGCTACGTTGAATGTGACGAAGATGGTCATTTTGGATTAGTTGGTAGGTGTGCTGATGGGGCGTGGTTTTCTCTTGGAACTCGGCCGAATTTCCTGACGCAAGCCGCTGCAATAATCGCTGCAATCCTTCTGGCTGATACCCCAACGCGGTCACAGTTGTACTATCTAAGTGCGCCCCGCGTAACTCACCCACCGATTTCTCTAACAATCGCGCAGCCGTTGGGTTAATCAACACGATCTGACCTTCTTGGTCGAGCATCAATACCCCCTCTATGATTGAAAAAAGTAATGCTTGAAGCTGCTCTACCCGTCGCGCTAGCTCGGCATCAGTTAAGTTGTAGAGTCGCAACGTTTCGCTGTGCAGTCGCGCATTTTGGATCGCCGCACTTGCCTGCCCTGCCATTGCTAACAGAAGTTCACGACTCCACAATGAAAACGGCTCGCCGTCTTGTTGTTTTTGTAGGACAAGGGCACCTATTGTGCGTGGCTCTTCCTCGCCACCGGCCGAGCGTAATGGCACACCGAGCCAAACACGTGGTTTTGGATTTGGAAGTTGCAGTTTATGCTGTTTGGCATAGTGGATGTTACTAGGATCGAGGTCAAGCGGCGCGTCGTGTTCGACAACCCAGCGTGTCAGGTCATCGGGTGTAAACCGTGAGAGCATCACCCCATCATTTGATACAACGGGCTGCTCCCACACGTTGCTGTCTGAATTGTAAAGGGCGATAGAAAACTGCTCGGCCGAGACCAACGCCGTCACCTGTTTCACGATCCGCGCCAGCACCTCATTCAAATCAAGCGTCTCACGTAGCGATGACCCTGCCGTATTGAGGGCAGCAAACTGCTTCAGTCGCTGCACGGTGACCATCCGTCGCTGCCAGTTGACCCACGTGATAATGGCAAACGCCGCTGTCCCAATACAGAGTAGGACAAAAGCGGGTAGGCCAATTTCGGCCGACGTAATAAACAACGTCAGCGGAATGGCAAAAAATGCTGTTCCTGCAACATAGCCACCCGTCTGACTAAAGTAGCGGCCGATTGTGCTTCCTAACAGCCGCCAGTAAATCAAGGACAAAAAATTGTAGATCAAAAAATAAAAAAGAGTCAGCAGAATTGGCTCAAATGTAGCTTCCGTCGTGTTGGGAATGCGCGTCAAGATCGTCGTGATAACTGATTGGTCATCGGGATAAAGACGTAGAAAAGTTAGGCTAGCTAGGGCAAGTGAGAGTAGCGTCAAGATGGCAAGACCAATACGGTCGCGCCAGCGGGCGAGCTGAGGAGTGGTCTGTTGCCAAAGCGGTTGCCAAAATGGGCGCATCATTTCAGCCAACGGCAGTCCAATACCAGCCGCCAGCAGTGCATCTGTCACGCCAACTGTCAGCAAACTGCTGATAGCGACAATTGGTGTCAGACCGACATAACCAATCGAAACAGGAATGCTAAAGTTGACCGTGATAACATAGAGCAGGATCAGCAGCATTAGCTGCGGCGCGGTTGGGCTGCGTGTGGCGATATAGACAGCGAGCAGGAGGGCGAGAAAAATGAGAATGAGGTCACGAAATCGGCCGAAAGTCATAATGTTATCCAAAATTAGATTGTCCAAGTTGCGGAAATTTTTCGTGTTGAATCAGCTTGTCAAACAGGCTACAATTGCCCGCTGGCATTGAGCCAACACTCCCTTAAAGAATTAAAAGCGGCATAGTCACGGACGAGCGCGGTTGCACGCTACCAACCCCGCCGATGATACCCCCGTGCGGTCGTGAAACGTAGCAAATTTTAGGAGCAAATAGTGAAATATACTGGACCGAAAGTACGCATCTCCCGCAGACTGGGTGTGGCACTGACCCCGAAAGCAGCAAAAGTCATGGAGCGTAAACCTTACGCACCGGGACAACATGGCCCCCAATCACAATACAAACGTTCGCGCCCGTCGCCATATAAAGAGCAGTTGGTCGAAAAACAAAAACTGCGCGCACAGTACAACATCCATGAAAAGCAGTTGCGGAACTATTATAAAAAAGCAACTCAGAAAGATGGCAACACGGCCGATAACCTCGTTGGGATGCTCGAATCACGGCTCGATAGCGTCGTATTGCGCGGTGGATTGGCTCGCACCATTTATCAGGCGCGTCAAATTGTCAATCATGGGCATCTGCTCGTCGATGGCAAACGTGTCAATATCCCAAGTTATAGTGTCAAACCCGGTCAGGTGATTCAGGTGCGCGACAAGTCGCGTAATTCTCCGATGTTTGGCGATGCGTTGGCTTCAGTCGGCCGAATTCCCGACTACGTGACAACCAACGAAAACGCGCTCACTGTCTCACTGAGCCGCGTGCCAAATTACGAAGAAACGCAAATTTTTGCGGAAGTTCCAAAAGTTATTGAGTTTTACTCACGCTAATGTTGCGCGGACGTTTGTCCGCGACTGCATCAAACAAAGCGGTCACAGCATAGTTGTGACCGCTTTTTGATTATGTCCGAAATCACCCAAGAAATCTCCACCCGCCGCACGTTTGCTATTATTTCCCATCCTGATGCGGGGAAAACAACGTTAACTGAGAAATTGCTGCTTTATGGTAACGCAATCCACGAGGCGGGGAACGTGCGAGCGCGGCGTAATCAGAAAAACTCGACTTCTGACTGGATGAAAATGGAGCGCGAGCGCGGCATTTCAATTTCGTCTACTGTGCTGCAATTTCCCTACAAAGGATTTACAGTCAATCTGCTCGATACGCCGGGGCATCAGGATTTCTCGGAGGATACCTATCGCACCTTAATGGCGGCCGATGCGGCCGTGATGGTGCTAGATGCAGCCAAAGGGGTCGAGCCACAGACGCGCAAGCTATTTGATGTCTGTGCCAAGCGTGGCATTCCGGTTTTTACCTTCATCAACAAACTCGACAGACCTGCACGTGACCCGCTTGGGTTATTAGATGAGATTGAGGACGTTTTGGGAATGCAGCCCGTTCCAATGAATTGGCCAGTTGGGGACGGTGCGTCGTTTATGGGCGTATATGATCGGGCAAGCGAGCAAGTGCATCTCTTTGACCGCACCGCACGCAATCAGACAATTTCGCCAGAGTACATCACCGATATGGATGATGAGCGCATTGCAGAGAGTTTGTCAGCTTATCAACTGGACGATTTTCAAACGAACGTGATGCTCTTGGATGAGTTGGCCGCGTTTGATTACGATGCGGTTATTGCTGGCAAACAAACGCCTGTTTACTTTGGCAGTGCGTTGACCAACTTTGGCGTGCAGTTATTTCTCGATGATTTTGTTAAATATGCGCCCGAACCCGCCAGCTATAACAGTACGGTTGGCAAAATTGACCCAGACGATGATCCATTTAGCGGCTTTATCTTCAAGATTCAGGCGAATATGGATCCGCGTCATCGGGATAGTGTGGCATTTTTGCGGATTTGTAGCGGCCGATTCGAGCGCAACATGACAGTCAAGCATCCACGCACGGGTCGCTCTATTAAGCTGTCACGCCCCTATGCCTTTTTTGCAGAGGAACGTAGCGTTGTCGAAGAGGCGTATGCAGGCGACATCATCGGGTTGCCGGGCAATCGCCTCTTCACCATCGGCGACACGTTGAGTGCGGGAAAAACATTCAAATTTGACCCAATTCCGCGCTTTGCGCCTGAACATTTTGCGCGTCTCATCAACCTTGACATTAGTAAGCAGAAAAATTTTCAGAAAGGTCTCGAACAATTGGAGACGGAAGGGGCGATGCAGGTGTTGTATGATGCTGATGCGTTTCGGCGTGATCCGATTTTGGCGGTCGTGGGCGTGTTGCAGTTTGAGGTTGTGCAGGCGCGACTAGAAGACGAATACAAAGTCAAAACAAAACTTGAAATGTTGCCACACAGCTTGTCGCGGTGGGTGCTAGGCGAACGGGATGAGATTGACAAGTTGCCGTGGCGCTACGGCATTTTGCGAACAAAAGATAATCAGGGAAATCTCGTCGCGCTCTTTAACTCAGCACACGAGTTGAGCTACTATGATGGTAAATATGCGAATGTCGAGTTTGTGACGGTGCAAAATCAGATTGAGATTTGATGTTTTGTCAGAACAAACTCCCTTGTTGAAGCTGTTCCTCTGTTTGAGGGATGGCGAGATGATTGTACGCATGGCTTGTGGCAATTCGGCCGCGTGGCGTGCGCTCTAAAAAGCCAAGTTGCAACAGATAAGGCTCAACCACATCCATAATTGTCCCCGAATCTTCACTGATAGCTGCCCCAATCGTGTCGAGACCGACAGGCCCACCGCGAAACTTTTCGATAATGGCTCGCAGTACGGAGCGGTCGAGATCATCGAGACCGAGCGCGTCGATTTCAAGCATGGCAAGTGCTTGCTCTGCCACAGGGTGCGTAATCTTGCCATCGGCCCGCACTTGGGCATAGTCGCGCACACGCCGCAAGTAGCGTAACGCGACACGTGGCGTTCCCCGCGCACGCAACGCGATTTCATGTGCGCCCTCTGGCTCAATCTCAACCCCCAGCACACCGGCTCCCCGCGTCACAATATCGATCATCGCATCGAGTTCGTAAAAATCCATGCGGTAATGCGCCCCGAAGCGTGCGCGGAGCGGGGCAGTCAGCATTGCCAAGCGAGTCGTTGCGCCGATGACGGTAAAGCGAGGTAGTTTGAGCCGCACGTTCTTCGCGCCGGGTCCCTTACCGACCACAATATCCAAGACAAAATCTTCCATTGCGGGATAGAGAATTTCTTCGACAGCTCGGCCGAGACGATGTACCTCATCGATAAATAGAATATCACCTGCCCGTAGGTTGGTCAGGATCGCCGCGAGATCGCCGCCGCGCTCGATGGCAGGCCCCGCCGTGATGCGAATGTTCACACCCATCTCATTGGCGACGATGTGAGAGAGCGTCGTTTTTCCCAAACCCGGAGGGCCGTGAAAAAGAACGTGATCGAGCGAATCACCGCGCTGTTTAGCGGCTTCGATCAAAATTTTGAGATTTGCTTTCAGTTTTTCCTGACCAGTGAAATCATTGAGTGATTGGGGGCGGATGTGTGATTCGACATCCTCTCTTTTCTTCTGGGGCGCGACAAATCGCTGGGAGCCTTTTTCGTTCATATATTCTAATTATGACACACTCAAGGTAGGGAACGCAAAAGGCAGGGTTTTTCCAAAGTCATAAAAGGGGAAAAAGAAGCCTAAAGCGGTTATGATTAGGGTTGCAAACAAAAACAAACAACTTGAGGATGGGCGCATAAATGACTAGTACAGCACGGCGTAAGTATCTGACCTGTTCTCTAATAGCGTGCCACTCTGGATAATGACGAGAACAATATGTCAATTATCTACGCCGCAGTGTACTAGGGGGAGTGTAGAAGAAGAGAAAAGAGAGTCAAAGCGCCCATTGACCCAAGCCAA
>CAYMGE010000014.1:29825-82142 GCA_964389925.1 uncultured Ardenticatenaceae bacterium | reverse complement strand
TCACGCGCTTGTGACGGGTGATGCGGGGTTTTTACGTTTGATGTTGCAGTTGATGCGGGGGGTGGGCATTCGGCCGAATACCCTCATCCATGCCCTACAGAACCACGACGAACTGACCCTCGAACTCGTCCACTTTTGGACACGTCACGCAAAAACGACCTTTGAGTTAAACGGTGAATTGCTAGCAGGACTTGATTTGCGCGAACAGATACGCACTGAGATGTTCGACGTTTTGCTGGGCGACAACGCGCCCTACAATTTAAAGTCAACGACAAATGGTGTGGCCTGCACAACCTTAAGCCTCATCACGGCCGCCCTTGGCATTCGTGATCTCGCCAATCTAACCGCAGCGCAGAAAGAGCAAATTAAACAACTGCATCTACTTCTCGTAATGTACAATGCCTTTCAGCCGGGTGTATTTGCCTTATCAGGCTGGGATTTGGTCGGCGCATTGCCCGTGCCACATGAGCAAGTCGCGCATCGGATGGCAGATGGCGACACGCGCTGGATCAATCGCGGTGGCTACGATCTGCTTGGCAAAGGGGGGAGCGCAGATTTGCCACTCGCCCCATCGCTCTATGGCTCACTGCCTAACCAACGCCAAGACCCCCATTCGTTTGCTTCACAACTCAAAAAGCTATTGGCTATTCGTCAGCAATATCGTATTTTTGAAAGTGAGCAAATTGCGGTGTTGGGCGAAGGGGGGTTGTTAGTGATGGTTCATAAGCTGCCCGACCAGTTAGGAATGCAGATTACGGCTCTTAATTTTGGGGCGACGCGGGTTGAGCAACGTGTTGAATTGTCGGGCGGCCGAACAGGTCAATTAACCGATTTGATAACGGGAAAAACGATTGCAACGCTTTCCAATGACCAAACTGTTGCGCTCAAATTAGATAGATATACAGGGGGTATTTTGCTAATCGCCTGACGCTTATATCTTATCTAAGGTGAGGCGTCGCTGAGACTCGCAGCCCTACTCGCTGGAAAACACGAATCCATTGGTGGCCTTAACACCGTTTCACCTATGATGCTATATGAGCATTTGATAGCTTCATCACAATTGGCGTAGGTTGTTAAGCTTAACATGAACGTAAACATGTATGCTAAAATAAAGCGATGACCACTCCAATTACAGACCACCAAAATCGCTAATCGTGAGAATGATCTGTGACTGCCCATCAATGACAGAGATTGTGCTTAACTTAAATAATTCGAGAGGCATAAATCGTCACTATCTACTATGACTCGGTTCCTTTATTCATTCATACTCTTGATTCTGCTCATCGGTGTTTCTATCTCGGTCACGGCCGAAACTCCTGCCCTGCCGTCTTCCACTATCTACACGATCAAATATGATGAGCTTGCCGAGATCGAACCGCTGTTGGCTTATGATTTGTGGCAGGATCGAGTGACAGATGGCTCGATTCGCGTGCGGCTGACCGACGCGGAGTATGCGGATCTCGCTCCGCAGTTTCCAGACTTGATGCGAGATGAGGCACAGACAGCGACGCTCATCAATTCAACGCGCACATTTGGGGATGAAGGCTGTTATCGCACAGTTGAAGAGACGGCCGCCACGTTTGAATCACTTGAAGCCACCTATCCCAACTTGATTTCAACTGTCGATATTGGCGATTCTCACGAAAAGGCAACGGCCGACGGACTGCCCGGCTATGATATTCTCGCCTATGTCTTGACAAATGAAACTGCGACTGTGCCATTGCCAAAGCCGGTGCTGTTTATACTGGCAACCGTTCATGCGCGAGAGTATACGCCGGGCGAGTTTGCGACTCGTTTTTCAGAGCATCTGCTGACTAACTATGGCACGAACCCGGACATCACGTGGCTGCTTGACTACTATGCCGTCCACATCATTCCGCAGGGTAACCCTGACGGCCGAAAACTGGCAGAAAATGGCGTTTCTTGGCGCAAGAATCGCAACGCCGAATTTTGTTCGACGGGCAACTTAGGCATTGATCTAAATCGCAATGCCAGCTATCAGTGGGGATTGAATAGTGGGTCGAGCGGAAGTCAATGCAACAATATGTATCGAGGGCCAGAACCCGGTTCAGAGATTGAAACGATGGCGGTTGAGAATTACATAACGAACGTACTGCCCGATCAGCGTGCTGATGATTTCACATCGGCCGCCCCCATCACAACCACCGGCGTTTTTCTAACCCTGCACAGTTATGGCCCCTCCATTTTGCCAACGTGGTCATGGACGAACATTCGAGATAATCCAAACTACGAGCAGTTGATGACGTTCGGCCGAAAAATGGGTTTTTACAACAACTACCTAGTTAAAGGGACAGATGCAGGCTTCCCTTCCCCTGCCTCTGGCTCACACGATGACTTTGCCTACGGTACATTGGGTGTTCCATCTTACACTTACGAGATGGGGACAACTTTCTTCCAAGATTGTGCCAGCTTTGAGAACGTCATCTATCCCGATAATCTCGACGCAATTCTTTACGCCTTTAAGCAAACACGGCAACCTTATCTAACTTCAGATGCCCCTGATGTTGTCAACCTCACGCTCACTTATGATGGTGTAACGGTGTCAGATTCACTCAGCGTCACGGAAGACTCGGTTGTCACTTTGGCTGCGACAGTCGATGAGACACGTTTTCACCAAGATAGCTTTTATCAGGCGCAGAACCTTGAAGTCATCAGCAGCGAGATCATCACAGCAGCCAGTTACACGATTAACGCGCCAGCTTGGATACCGGGAACGCCTGTCTTTTCCATGTCGGCCGCAGATGGCACATTTGATGAAATGACAGAAGCTGTTCAAGCGACAATCAACACATCTAGCTTAGATTATGGTAAGCACACCATCTTTGTCACAGCGACCGACGCGACGGGTAAAACCGGCGCACCGACGGCGATCTTTTTAGACATTAAGGTTCCGCTGTCAGTTGAGTTGAGATCGGCCGAGACGACCACTTCGCTACTCATCCCAATTCTCACAGCCTTTCTCGTCACAACTGGTCTCCTGCTTCTCGTTGTAAAGCATAAACTGTCACCTTCGCGGAGCTAGACTATCGTTTTCATTGTTGTCTTTCAAAAATTATTGACTTCTCCACCTGAGAAGCTATAATTTTCCATCGCGTCACACGTATCGTAGGCATCTTGCCTACTAAACAAGCCGACAGCTTGTTCGGCGTTTGTGGCAAAACCTTTTTCTTGTCGATTCACAAACCAACGTCACGCCAAAAACGAACAGACGTAAACCACCTAGTCAGCATACTGATTGGAAGAGGATTTATTCATGGGTGCATTACCGAAGCGCAAAATTTCTAAAACTCGTCGTGACAAACGACGTACACATCACAACATCTCTGTCCCGACGTTGATCCGCTGTGACAACTGTGGCGAGATGAAGTTGCCACACGTCATGTGTCCTAGCTGTCGCCAGTATCGCGGCCGTCAAATTCTACCGGCCTTTGAAGAGAACTAGACCTGCGTGATTTGAGCTTTTATATCGTATAGTGTGCCACTCTTTTTGGGTGGCACTTTTTTGTGTTTATGGCGGTTGCCTACCTTTTTCCCGGACAGGGATTTCCAAATTTGGATGGTGAACGTGCGCTGTATGAACAAAGTGCAGCCGTGCGAAAAGTTTATGATGATGCGGATCGCTTTTTGGGCTATCCGCTTTCGGCGTTGTGTTTTGCCGATGACGTAACCGCTTTGGCGGCTACAGATGTGCAGCAACCCGCGCTCTACGTGGCAGGGTTGGCACGTTGGGCGTATGCGCGAGAGCAGGGGTGGCCGCGTGCGACATATCTGGCTGGTCACAGTATGGGTGAGATCACGGCGCTGGCAGCGGCGGGGAGCCTGACCTTTTTTGCAGGGCTGCATTTAGTGCGCGAACGTGGAAGGCTGATGCGCGGGATGTCGAAAGGGGGAATGGTTGCGCTGTTAGGCTTGGATTTGACATCGGCCGAACAGCTCACCCAGCAAGCCGCCCGCGAAACGAACGCCATCCTCAACCTCTCGAACGACAATGCCCCAAAGCAGCAAGTTGTGTCGGGCGAAGAGATCGCGCTTGAACGAGTGACGGAACTTGTAAAGGTAGTTGGTGGACGTGCGGTTCGATTACCGATTCCGATGGGGTCACATTGCGCGTTAATGCGAGATGTCGCGGCCGAATTCAAGATAATTCTCGACGATACACCCGTCAACTCGCCCAAGATTCCTGTGATTAGCAATTTGACGGCCGAGCCGCTGCCTGCCCCACGCCGCATCCGCGACGAGCTATCACGCCAACTCACCGAGCGTGTCCGCTGGCGCGAGTCGATGCTAACATTGCGTGGCCGTGGCGTTGAAACATTTATCGAGCTAGGGCCGGGTGATAAACTAACTGGTTTGATGAAGCGCATCGATCGCAAAGCGACGCGCCAGACTTTTGAACAACTCATCAGTTGAACTGTCACGAATACACTTCATTCATCATTCTCCAACATGGCAACAAAACAAATCCAGCCAGAGCGCATTCGCACATTGAACGATATGCCTACTCGTGAAGGTCATTACGTTCTCTACTGGATGCAATCGGCCGTCCGCTCAATGGACAACCACGCGCTCGAATATGCCATTCAACAGGCAAATACGTTAGAATTGCCCCTGCTAGTCTGTTTTGGCCTCTGGGCAGATTATCCCGAAGCCAATGCGCGACACTTTCAATTTTTGCTTGAAGGGCTGCAAGATGTTGAGGGCAATCTTGCGCGGCGCAAAATTAGGTTTGTCGTGCAGAAGGGGGAACCGTTTGCCGTTGCCGAAAAGCTCGCACAGGCGGCCGCGATGGTCATTGTAGACCGTAACTATTTGCGTCATCACAAGCGTTGGTATCGACAGTTAGCGGGATTGAACTGCCTTGTGGAACAGGTTGAGACGGATGTGGTTGTGCCTGTCGAAATGGTGTCGCACAAGCGTGAATATGCGGCGCGGACGATTCGGCCGAGGATTCACAAGCACCTCGACCAATTCCTGATCGATCTAATCACCACCCCCATCGAAAATTCATCGCTCAACCTCGACATCGAAAGGATCGACCTGAGCGATATACCCGCCATTATTGACAATTTGAACGTCGATAAGAGCGTCCGTCCCGTCAGTCATCTATTTAAGGGTGGAGAAAATGCGGCGAAGGCGACGCTACGTCGCTTTCTTGCCAATCGTTTCCACGACTATGATGACCATCGCAATCAGCCACAGACAAACAACGTGAGCTACATGAGCATGTATCTGCACTACGGTCACATCTCACCCTTGCACGTCGCGTTGCAGATAAAAGCCAGCAACGTTGGCGGTGAGAATGAGAAGTCATACATCGAAGAGTTGATTGTGCGGCGCGAATTGCCGATGAATTTCTGCTTTTTCGAGGATGATTATGACAAGTACAGTGCGCTGCCCGACTGGCCGAAGAAAACATTGGCAGAGCATCGGGATGACGAACGACCTGTTCGATATACGCGAGGAGAGATGGAATCGGCCGAGACCCACGACGATTTCTGGAATGCTGCCATGCGTGAAATGATCTACACAGGCTATATGCACAACTACATGCGGATGTATTGGGGCAAAAAAATTCTCGAATGGTGCAGCACGCCTGAGTATGCCCACGAAACGCTGTTGTATTTCAACAACAAATACTTCCTCGATGGACGCGATGCTAACTCATTTTCCAATGCGCTTTGGATTTTTGGTCTACACGACCGTCCATGGAAAGAGCGCGAGATTTTCGGCAAAGTGCGCTATATGTCTTACAACGGCTTAAAGCGCAAAGCCAAGATGCCGGCTTATATTGAAAAGGTCGAACGGTTCGTACAAAACACGAAACAGGCTTGGGGTTAGCCTGCTACTTTTAACTATCTGTGTGGCGGTCTTGAGTGCCCGCTGTTTCCCTGCTATAGGGGTCTTTTACACCGCGCTCCTCCGACAACGATGGCTGGGTGCGACGTACTAAAATCTCCAGCGCATCCGCGAGATGCTCGTCGCCAATCGCATAATCATCGCGCTCCATCCGCAACTTGTGCGCCAACATCAACACCTCTGCATGACTGACGTTAGGTGGTGGGGAAAATTTGTAGCACGCCAACTCAATGAGCAAACCAAGCGGATCACGGAAATAGATCGAGTACATAAAGCCACGATCTACCTCGCCTGTATTTTTTATCCCGCGCTCATCGAGACGAGTCTTTGCTTGCGTGTAGGTCGCACGCGAGACATTGAACGCAATGTGTTGCAGACAACCGATCAGTTCAGGATTATGTTGGGGGCTTGGTTTGCGATTTTCGTTGGTGAAAACAGTTATCAGCCGCCCATCACCGGGGTCAAAGTAGAGATGATTTTCGGCCGGCACATCGAGGTTGGGCTGCTCAAAAATAAACGGCATTCCGAGAACGCCTTCCCAAAAATCAATAGACGTTTGCCGATCTGCACCGACAAACGTGATGTGGTGGACACCTTGAGTTTGTAATTTTCGCATTGCCTAAATGTAGCACATACGCCCATCATTGTGTACATCCGGCACGCCTCAAGCAATCATTTTAGCCCAAAAAGACAATATCGTGCGGTGGGCGTTTCATCGTCAGCTTGCTGCCCTTGATTTCGACAACTTCACTCAGCTTGACAAAATCCCGATCACTGATGAGAAAGATATAGGGGTTCCCTGTGTCGAATAGCCCTTTGGGATAGATACGACCGTCGTTGCGCTCATAATTTTTTGAACTGCCGTTTAACGCCTCCCAATACTCTTGCATGTTACGCTGATGCCATGATTTCAGGAGCTTGCGGAATAGGTAAGGAAAAAGAACAATATCCTCGTTTAGCTTGCGGATCGATGTGATCGAGACACCTTCGGCCGATTGATCGACACTCCACAAATTCAGCTTCTTTTTGACGGCTGCTTCGGTCGCATCCATCAGCTTATCGCGCACTTTTGCTGGCAAGGTCATGAAAAAATAAGGGTACACTAATCCCTGTTCTAGCAAATGGTAGTTCGCACTGCGCTGAACGCGCCGCGCTAAGTCTGATGTTGAGAGAGCTGACCCGTCGCGGGTGCGTGTCTTGCCGGCAAAGACCCATGCTATCGGCCGACCATTCTTCTCTGCGTCTCGCGTTACGATATACCCTTCAAATCCATCCTCACGCTTTTCAGCATAACACACCTCTTTACGCCCTTGTGTCACATACGCTTTTGATATCCAAGTATGTGGCCCCCAGCTTTTCCACTCGACGCGCTCGACACCTAAATAGTTCAAAATGCCTGTGGTTGCCAATTCTGCATACAATTTTGGTTGCTTATGTGCGCCAGAATCTGGTTTAGGGAATTTATCAGACTCCTTTTGCCGCAACTCTGGCGGTGTTTTGGGGGTCATAGGCGAATAATGCGTTTCAAGTGCATCGACCCCTTGCAGACGCAACTGCACAAGCCCTTCATCGGCCGAAATCTGTTTGTCCAATTGCTCACGATGATCGGTTTCGAGCTTTGCCCAGTTCTTCGGATTAGCAGCGCGAAACTTCAGCGAATCGCCATCGGGCGAGTAGCCGACAACGTGAAATGTGCCTTTGATTAAGCGATAGTCCATCTATAATCTCCTTAAAGTACGACGATTTATGTTGGGGCGATTATAGGTTTTTTCGACGGAAAGAAAAGCACAAAATCTAACCTTCAAACAGGTTATCCCCGCGATGTAGCCGATAGGCGATGCCGTAAGTTTGCTCTTGCGCCCGCATAGTTGGCGTGTGGGCGGCGAGATAGCGTGCGGCCGCGACGAGAAAGTGGATGCCCGTTTCTGACTCGCGTTGGGCGTTAAACTGCTGAATGGCAGCCTCAACCGCTTGAATCGTGTGGAAGTTGCGATCTTCGCGCAGCAGCAGTTTGGCGAGTAGCGCGAGTAGCTCATCTGCATCGCCATCGTGATAGAGATGTTGCGCGACGATGTTGCCGGCACGATTGACCTGTTGTTGTTGGTTAAGTAGGGCGGTTAACTCTTTCGCTAGTTCTGGAACATGCCCATTTGGTTGCGGCATTTTGGCTGCGGGGATGTTGAGAAAACGGTCGAGATAAATGCTCATCGCCGCGTCAAAGATGCCGCGCACGAGATCGGCCGAATTACACCGTCGCAATCCCTGCTCAATCGCATTGGCAAAAGTAAACGTATGCAGCGCGGTGTCCCAATCTGGAAACTCGTTACTCGTATGGAACCGCGCAATTCGTAATGCGGCCGCATAAGTGACGGTCTGTGCCAAATCGATAGGCGTGACCCCACTTTTTAGCGCACTCAACAGCGTCGTAATCGTTTCCTGTGGATCATCGTTGAGCAATGTTGCAACCAACGCCTTGCGATCTGGCGATTGCGACTTCTCCTTCCCCGAATTGAGCGCGTCAGGCAATTCTGCAAATGCCGCTTTGAGCAGTTCGACCAAATCGACTGGTGACCGCCACGAATTGGTCTCCTCCATGCGCTGCCCCATTGCATAGTCGCGGACAAGGCTGGTGAGGATTTGTTCAGCCATTTCCCAGCCTACAACGTCCAGTGCCTCAAATGCTTTGTTGGTGAAATCGGCCGAATGCCCCACATTCAGATAGCGGTAATCGGTGACGGCCGAGAACAGCATATCCGCTATCTCTACAGGCGATGCACCCGCCCGAATCGCCGACACAATACAGCGTTCCGCGCCTGTCGCATCGCGCACCAGCACAAAGCGGCGGAACCAACGCTTCAACGTCGCCACATCCACGCTTTTGTTGGGCAACGGATCGACAGTAAACCGCGCCGTTGGATTATTTGAGTTTCGTGTGACGGCTGCCAATCCTTGGTAGAGCGCACGCGGCCGATCTGACACATCCAGCGTTGGCAACAGGTTGTTCATACAGGTCAAAATTGTCAATCCCTGCCCCCACCCCTGTTGTCGATAGCGCGTGCCATACGCCAGCCCAGCCCTAAACGGCACAATTGGCTGACCGCCACCCGCTAACAGTGCCAACACAGCTTTGCCAATTACCAACGGAATATCACGCTCCAGTCCAATATCAAGGCGGCGCAGATGATGTTCGTGCGAGTTGTCAGGCGGTGTCACGTCAACCCACACCTCATCCTCGCGCACCTCGACGGGAAACGCTCGCACATCATCTGCCCACAGATCAAATGTGCCGCCACTCGTCAAATCAAAGCGAGCGTGATGCCAGTGGCAGGTCAGGATGCCATCCTTGACTGTCCCCGTGTCGAGGGGAAAGCCCATATGTGGACAGCGATTGTCGATGGCGTAAACCTGTTCGCCATACTTGAAGAGCGCGATCACGTGACCGCCGACTTGTGCCGTGACGCAGCCGCTCTCGCGTAATTTGGTCATGGAGGTTGCTAAAAGATAAGCGTCGTTCATAAGATTTTCTCCTTTGGTATGGGAGTGGGTTCTTTACTTTGTCATACTACAAGCATAACGAGGCAGTGATAGTATGCCAACAAACAAAAGGGACAGGATTTCCCCTGTCCTTTTGACCAGTCCTGTAGAGTCGCCGTAAAAATTTTTGAGTTTCGGCCGATTTCCAGCGATAATCCCCGAAACAATAACTCACGTTACGCATAGAGTCGTAGGGGTTAGGTAAACGGCAGATAGCTTAAACGCCGTTTATCTCACCCCCATTTGCCTAGCCGCTACATCAAATTTGCGTAATGTGAAACAACAAATGATAAGGAAAAATTATGCAATTATGGGGTGGACGCTTTGCGAAATCGGCCGATCAACTACTACGACAATTTAACGACAGCATCAGCTTTGACCAACGCATGTGGCGCGAAGACATTGACGGCAGCATCGCATGGGCAAAAGGACTTGCCCATGCAGAAGTGTTGACACAGGATGAAGCTGAAACAATCATTGCAGGCTTACGACAAGTTGCCGAAGAGTGGCAGGCTGGCAACTTTGCAATTGCGACCGGTGATGAGGATATTCACACGGCAAACGAACGCCGCCTGACAGAACTTGTCGGCTCTGTCGGTGGCAAACTGCACACAGGGCGCAGCCGCAACGATCAGGTTGCGACAGACTTTCGACTCTGGGCAAAACGCGCCGTCAGCGACATTCTCACAGATGTGGCGGCGGTGCAGGCCGCGCTGATCGGCAGCGCGGAACGCCATCATGACACGCCGCTGCCCGGCTACACTCACATGCAGCACGCGCAACCCGTCACATGGGGGCATTGGATCATGTCCCACTTTTGGCCGCTCGAGCGAGATAGGAGTCGGTTGCAAGCGGCGTATGACAGCGCGGATGAGTTGCCGCTTGGTTCGGCCGCCCTCGCCGGCACAGCCTTTCCGATTGACCGTGAGTTTTTGGCGGCCGAACTCGACTTCTCAAGCATCTCGCAAAACAGCCTTGATGCCGTCAGCAATCGTGACTTTGTTGCCGATGCGCTTTATGCCTGCGCGATGCTGGGCGTGCATCTCAGCCGCTTATCTGAGCAACTGATTCTCTTTTCATCGCAGGAGTTTGGCTTTGTGCGCGTCGATGATGCCTACAGCACAGGGTCAAGCCTGATGCCACAAAAGAAAAATCCCGACACGCTCGAACTAACACGTGGCAAATCGGGTCGCTTAATCGGCTTGCTTGTTGGCTTGATGGTGACGCTCAAAGGGTTACCCTCGACCTATGACAAGGATTTGCAAGAGGACAAGGAGGGGGTTTTTAATGCAGTTGACACCTTGGCGATTGTGCTGCCCGTGATGGCGGCCGTCATCGAGACGTTGCAAATCAATGCAGACAAGATGGCTGCCCAGCTAGAAGCGGGCTTGTTAGCGACCGACTTGGCAGATTACTTGGTGAAAAAGGGATTGCCATTTCGTGAGGCGCATCATGTTGTGGGAGCGGTTGTGCAGGCGGCCGAAGACCGCAACATCGAGATTACCGAGCTTTCCCTTGCTGATTTACAACAAATCAGCGATCTTTTCAGCACGGATGTCACGACAGCCTTCAGCATTGCCGGCTCACTTGCTGCCCGAAATGTCGTTGGCGGCACGGCTCCAGCGGCGGTTCTCAAGCAAATTGAAGTCGCCCGACAGCTTATAAGCTAAGAGGGTGATTGTTCGCGGATAGCGGCATAAACCGCTTTATGCGCGGCATGATTCTCAATGCGATCTGTTTTTACTTCGATGAGCGTATGGGTTTGTTTAGCCTGCGCGGCGCGATAGACGGCGCGGAACGCCGTTAAGTTTGTAGGCGTTTCGTAGTCGATGCCAAACATGGCAGCGGCATGAGCAAAATCAAAGGGATGCGGTGTGCCAAAGTTTTGCTCAAAAACATCTGCATGGTGGCGAATAGGCAGCATATGAAAGATGCCACCGCCGCCGTTGTTGATGACGATGATGGTGAGTGGCTGGGAGATGTAGCGCAAGAGTGAGAGCGAGTTTAGATCGTGCAGTAGTGTGAGATCGCCTAGCAGAAGCGTCACGGGTCGTCCTAACCCCACGGCAAAGCCGGCTGCCGTCGCTAGATTGCCATCGATCCCGCTCGCTCCTCGATTTGCTGCAACGGGAACGCGCGCCCCATCTGCGGCCGAAAACATATCCATATCACGAATAGGCATTGAGTTGCCGATAAAGAGGGCGGATGTAGTGGGAATTTCGGCCGAGATAATCTGTGCCACCTCCATCTCCCCTAACTGCTTTTTTGAAGCGTGAACAATAGCCGCAACTTCATCGTTCACAGCTTTCCAAGCCTGTGTGCTCCCGCTAGTTTGTGGGAGTGATGACATCACCTCCTGCAAAAACCCAACAATGCTCACATCAAATCGCAGTGCCACAGTATGTGCGGGATCATGTCGAAACGGAGCATCCTTAAGCAGAATGTGACGCTTTGGCCTGACTTTTTCCGTATACTCCAAAAAGCGTTTGCTTACCATCTGACTGCCAATGTGCAAAATAGTGTCTGGTGGAACTGGCAGCTCATTGCACAAAAGTGCCAAATCAAAGTATGGAATGATACTGTCTCGCGTCACGCCTAAGCGCAAGCCGCTCGTGATGTCGGGAAATGTCGGCCAGCCTAGTGCATCGATCAACGTCAAGACAGCTTGACGTTCAGCCTCACTTTTTAGCTGTCCAACAGAGATCAATCCTCGCTTGGTTTGACGGATTGCCTCTAGGAATGGTGCCACATCGGCCGACTTCCCGCTCATCACATAGCGTGTGTGTGGCCTCTGTGAAGCTGCAAAGCTTGGCAAATGTTCAGCAAAAAACTGTTTGAGAGTGGGATCATCCGCTTGAGCCGGTTCGAGCGGTTTGCGGAACATGCAGTTGACGTGAACAGGGCCGGCTGTCTCGGTTGTCCGATAGATAGCTTGGTCGATGGTCGTGAGGACGGTTTGAGGTGGAATGACGGTCGTTGGGGTGGGGAGGTCGAAGAAGTAGCGGACGTAGCGGCCGAAAATCCCCGCCTGCACAATCGTCTGATTTGCCATCGTGTCGCGCAGTTCAGGCGGCCGATCTGTTCCCAAAATTAGCATTGGCACCTGATCGACATCTGCCTCAATCACAGCCGGAAAGTAGTTAGCAACTGCTGTGCCTGATGTACAGATCAGAGCGGCTGGCTTTCCCGCCGCTCGCCCATACCCCAACGCATGAAATGCTGCGCCGCGCTCGTCATAGCAAATAATCGTGCGTGCTTTTGGGTTGCGTGCGGCCGCGACGGTTAATGGAGTCGAGCGCGAGCCGGGCGAAATGCAAAAATAGTCGATGCCACTGCGAACACACGCTTCAATGATGAGCGATCCCCAAAGGGACGTGATATTTGAAAAATTAAGCATATTGACTGTTATGGCTCTTTTTACTCAGGCAAAATCCGATTGTGTTAAAATTTAGCAAAATTGAAGGATATGCTTTCCACCCGACTCTACCAAAATGACCGAAGAACAGAAGATGAAACTTCATGCGAAGCGACCTCACGATTGATGACCTGATAGACGAGTATTATAGTGCGATGTTACGTTTAGCACAGTCATATCTCGATGATCATGCAGAAGCAGAGGACGCGGCGCAAGAAACTTTCATAGCTGCCCATAAGAATTTGCGGCATTTTCGCGGCGATTCGTCCGTAAAAACTTGGCTTTATACTATTGGCACAAATTTATGCCGACGGAAACTACGCCAACGAAAACGACGAAAGGTGATTTGGGGGCGATGGGAGCAAAACCAGACGGAAAAGCATTCCCCCTCGCTTGAATATCAAACCATACGCAATGAATCAGACGCAGCTTTGTGGGAAGCTGTAGACCAGTTGAAGCCAAAACATCGTGAGCCAATCATTTTACGGTATGTGCATGATTTGACCGCTCGTGAAATTGGTGAAGTGCTAGGCATCAGCGAAGGAACAGTCTATTCACGGATTCATTATGCCCAAAAGCAGTTACGGGGGGTGTTGATTGATCGTGAAATGATGAACGTGCGACCATGAAACATGAGACAGCGCAAAAATTTTTATTGATGGCACAAGATAGCGCATTGTCGGCTCGTGATGCCGATGCGCTTGCAAGGCATCTACGCCAATGTACCGAATGCCGTGCCATAGCGCGAGAAATGGAGGAGGTGGAAACGCAACTGCGTTATCGCCTTAAGGTGCGCTATCCGACAGTAAGCGCGGCCGAAATCTCCTTGCCCAAAGCTCGCCTCAAAGCCGCCCTTGCACCACGCTATCCTGTCACTCGTCAATATGCACCCCTGATGGCAGGTATCGCCGCAGTCGTCGTTCTAATCAGCGTCCTGCTATATGCTTCACAGCAATTTATTCCGCAGGAAATGGAGGTGCAGCAAACGTCAACGGTTGTCGCGGCCGTTGTGACGGAAGTGCCGACGATTGAGCCAACATCGACCGAGATGCCGTTGCCTACTAGTCTGCCAACAGATTTACCACTACCAACTGCCTCTCCCCAAGCGACAGCACAGGCAACCGACGAGATTAAAATCGTCGTGACTGAGCCGCTTATTATTTCGCCAACGGTCATTCCACCAGCGGTGACAGCTGTCCCATCTACAGCAGTTCCGCCAACGGCCGAACCAACGATTGCCCCGACCGTCGAACCACCAACAGCGACGACTGTACGACCAACAGCAATGCCGACTCAAGAACCAACAGTAGTTGTACTCAACGAGGCGCGTGCGGTGGCACAACTGGACGGGTATGTGATGGCATTGAATGGGGCATCGGCCGATGCTGTTCTCAACTTCTTCTCAGAGATAACGCACTACGGAACAGGTGAAGGACGGCGCACTCAGGAGCGTGAGGAGTTAGCGGCCGAATTCAATGCCCTTCGCAGTCTAAACAGCTATTTTTCACTCGATAGATGTCGCGCCAACCTTGCTCAACATGGGGAAACACTTTTTGCTATCTCGTGTCAACTGAAGATGACCAACGACTGGCGCAATGCGCTTGGCCTTTCGCCCTATGTCTCTCAGCTGAACGTCAATCTTGACAGTAATCTGGCAATCATTTCGTTACTTGACTATCAGTATCGTGACGGGATAGCGGCCGATTGGAGCGATGTGCAGGCGTTCCAACGCTGGCTGTCTACAACATATCCATCTGTCCACACACAACAAATGCGTGGCAATCCAGTCAACTATTTACGCTTTGCAAATCGTGCGCTTTTGCCTTACGCGGATGAGTGGGTTGCGGCTGGTCGCCCATAAATTATGAAGTTAACTGTTTCACTTGCTCAAATGGATATTGCTTTCGGGCAACCAGTTGAAAACTTGACAAGGGTGCGCCAATTTGCAGTCGAGGCGGCTAGACGTGGCTCTGACTGGTTGATATTGCCTGAGCTATGGTCAACGGCATATGATCTGACTCGTGCGGCCGATCATGCCACCTCAACGAACAACGGCATCTTTGCTGAGATTGCCACGCTTGCAAAGCAGCACAACCTCCACATTGTCGGCTCTGCGCTCTCAATTTTGCGACCAGAAAAATACGGCAATACGCTCACGTGGCATCAACCCGATGGCGAGATTGCCGCTATTTATAGCAAGCTGCATCTCTTTCGCCTGATGGACGAGCATCAATTTTTGACGGCGGGGGATGCGCCCCAGCTTGTCGAAACGGTATGGGGAAAGGTTGGGCTAGGCATTTGTTACGATCTGCGTTTTCCAGAGCTATTCCGACACTATGCGCTGGCGGGGGCGACGATGATGATCTTGCCGGCCGAGTGGCCACATCCGCGTCGGATGCACTGGCGCACCCTCTTGCGTGCGCGTGCCATCGAGAACCAGATGTTCATAATTGCGTGCAATCGGGTTGGTGAAGGCGGCGGCAATCAATTTTTTGGGCATTCTGCCATTATCGACCCGTGGGGGGAGATAATCATCGAAGGGGGTGAGCAGGAGATGCTGTTGACGGCAGAGGTGGATTTCGGCCGATTGCCCAACGTCCGCGCCAAAATCCCCATCTTCACCGACCGCCGCCCTGACGTTTATTAGACCAAAGTCCGTTCTACGTCCGTTAATAACGCCCCAAAATGTTGCGAGCGATAATCATGCGCTGAATTTCGCTCGTTCCCTCACCAATCGTCATCAGACGTGTGTCTCGATACATGCGCTCAACGGGAAATTCGCTGCTGTACCCGTAACCGCCGTGAATCTGGATCGCATTGCGGCAAACACGTTCGCTTACTTCTGTCGCAAATAGCTTCGCCATCGCTGCCATCATGCTGAAATTATCCCCACGATCCTTCATCCATGCCGCTTTGTAAACCAACATCCGCGCTGCCTCAATTTCAGTTGCCGCATCTGCAATCATCCACTGTAGAGCTTGGAAACGGGCAATTGGGCCGCCAAATGCCTCGCGCTGTTTCATATACTGGACTGACTCCTCATAAGCTGCTTGCGCTAGGCCAATTGCCAACGCACCGATGCTAATACGCCCGCCGTCCAGACATGCAAGCGTTTGATTCAAGCCGCGCCCTTCCACACCGAGCAGATTACTGGCTGGCACACGCACATTCTCAAAGTTGACGAGCGACGTGGGCGAGCCGCCCAGACCCATCTTGATCTCAGGCCTACCAATCGTGACACCCGCAACGTCTGTTGGAACGAGGATGTGGCTCATGCGGCGATTTTCAGGATCAGTCAGGGCGAGAATGATCATCAGATCGGCGATGGGGGCGTTTGTCAGCCACATCTTTGAGCCGTTGAGAACCCATTCGTCACCGTCTAAGACCGCTGTTAAACTTACGCCGCCTTGTAGGTCAGACCCCGCGTTCGGTTCTGTCTGGCCAAGTGAAGAGAGACCATTTTTTCCCGATGTTAAGTGGGGCAGCCACTTTTGCTTCTGCGCTTCTGTGCCAAAGGCGACAATGGGCATGAGACCCAGCCCGTTGTGGGCAGAGATGGCGAGGGCAGTTCCGCCACATCCCCATGCGATCTCTTCGATGGCAATTGACGCGCTGATAGAATCCATCTCTGCGCCACCGTATTTTTCTGGAACCTGCAAACCGAGTAGGCCAAGAGGCCCCATTTTGCGGACAGCTTCCCAGTTGAATTCTTTGGTTTGATCGACGTGATGTGCCTTCGGCCGAATTTCCTGCGCCACAAATTCGTGGACAAAATGCTTAAAGTCTTGTTGTTCTGCGTTTAGCTCAAAGTTCATGATAAGAGTGGCTTGTGGCTAGTTGCTGGTCAGAAACATTTTACTCGCAACTAGCCACTATATACTTTTCTGTTATTGTAACTTATTCACCAAAAATGCAAAGCGAGTCACGATCATGCGCTGTGTATTTGTTGAAAGAGGGGAAAGATGACGATACTGATTGTTGCAAATGGGGATATGCCAACTGCTGAGTGGCTGCGTGTGCAGGTTGACTCGGCCGATTTTATCATTGCGGCCGATGGCGGCACAAATCATCTGCACAAGATCGACAGACTGCCCGATTTAGTGGTTGGGGATTTAGATTCGGTTTCGGCCGAGACATTGGCGTGGTTAGAAAAGGGAGAGGTGACGGTGCGGCAGGTGGCGGCTGAGAAAGATGAAACTGATCTCGAACTTGCCCTGCTGTATGCGACGGCTCACAGTGAAGACGCGATTTGTATTTGTGCGGCATTTGGCGGCCGAGTTGATCAAGAAATCGCCAACATCATGCTCCTCACCCACCCAAATTGGCTACAACGAGAGATCCGCCTAATTGCTCCGCATCAATCAGCATGGGTTTTTACGGACAGCAGTGAGATTTGCGGCTCAATTGGCGACACACTCTCACTCATCCCGCTTGCTGGTGATGCGATAGTGGCAAATACAATGGGCTTAAAGTGGGAATTGCAAAACAGCACCCTCAAATTCGGCCCCGCACGCGGTGTTAGCAATATTCTGACGGCCGAGCGTGCAAATGTAAAACTAACAAATGGTATCGTTTTATGTGTTTCTATTAAAAAGAGATGGCAACGTTAAAAGGTTAAAGATACACTTTTGCTCGGAAATGGTAACAACTGTACCATGAATGGTAAGAAGTAAACTTTCCTCTTCCAATATCCCTTTTCTGAAGCCTTCCACGATCCCTAACGTGGGAGGCTTTTATGTTCCAGATTCTTGACTAGATTTTAACGCAAAATAGTATACGCAAACGGTCATTTTCTGAGACCATAGTAGCCTATGACACCAAACATTAAACAGCTTCCACTTGGCCCATTACAGACAAACTGCTATTTTTTAGGCTGCACAGAAACAAAACAGGCTGCGATCATCGATCCTTCCGATAATGGCAAGGAATTGGCTGACTATATCGCCGAAAATGGCTATACGTTGACACACATTTTGTTGACCCACTCTCACTTTGACCATATTGGTGGGCTTGATGATCTGAAAAATGCAACGGCCGCACCAATTTACGCGCATGAGGATGCCGTGCCATTTTTGCGACATGCAGTGAGTTCGGCCGCCCGCTTCGGTTTATCTATGCAGCCCCAACCTGACCCTGATCACTTTTTAGATGAGGGAGATAGCGTGGTCGTTGGCAATTTGACGCTCGAAGTCCTCTACACGCCGGGACACGCCCCCGGTCACATTTGTTTCTATCTACGCGACCATAACGTCATTTTTGATGGCGATGTTTTGTTTCAGGGGAGCATCGGCCGAGCTGACCTACCCGGCGGCGACTTTAGCACGCTCATGAACAGCATCGAGGAGAAGCTGATGCCGCTCCCTGATGAAACGCATGTTCTCTCTGGGCATGGCAATGCGACGACTATCGGCCGAGAACGCCTGTCAAATCCATTTTTACAGTAGGATCATTTCTGCATAGAACATTGGTGTTATTTCTCGTTTGCGCTATCGTTGTCTTACGTTGCGGTTCGGGCTTCAACTTTTTGAGCGCGAACTAGTAGGCGCATGGGTTTCTTCATAAGTAGTCAGGAAAAAGTTTTGGGGCAATGGTAAACGGTAATCGGTATACAGTGTTCGGTATTGACCTGTGGTAGAACGCACACCGAATACCGACTTACCGAATACCGAACACCCGATTACTTTTGATTAAGGACTTAGGATGAGCCAGTGTGTTTATCCATACAGCGTTAGGGTGCGCTCTCGGCCGAGCCACCAACCAGCTCAAGCGGCGCAAATTTGAGAATGCGCCCGTTGTTGGTGTCCGCGACGTAGACGTTGCCAGCATCGTCAATTGAGATGCCCGTTGGTAGGTTGAAGGAGGATAGGTCGGTTCCATATCGGCCGAACCGCCCCACATAGTCGCCCGCTGAATTAAAGATCAATATCTGACTACCTTCTGGATCGGTCACGTAGAGTTGGCCGCTGGGATCGGCCGCAATGTACGGCTTGTTGTCGAGCGAGTTGCCCTCCCATGCGTCAATTGGGATGTCGTAGAGCGGCTGCAAGTCGGAGGAAAGCACCTGCACACGACGGTTCCACGCTTCTGCGACGTAGATGGAGCCGTTTTCGGCCGAGATAATCCCCACAGGCTCGCTAAACTGCCCCAAATCAAATCCATTGCTGCCGACTTGGGAAACATAGTCGCCGTTGCGCGTGGTAATCTGGATACGATGGTTGCCCGTGTCCATAATTGCAAGCTGGTCATTGCCCAATAGCGTGACTGAACGAGGGCCATAAAACTTAAGCTCGCCCGTTTCTCCTTCTGCTGGAATTTCAAACGTTCCCCACGCTGTGACAAATTCCCCATCGAGCGTGAACTTCTGGATGCGCCCGTTCCACGTATCGGCGACGTAGAGATGTTCTTCATCGGCCGTCATCCCCCACGGCTCGTTAAACTGGCCCGGCCCCGCACCAAATTCACCAATTCCAAACGCAAATGTTCCTGCTTGGTCATAGACCTGAACACGATGATTATTGGTATCTGCGACGTAGACGCGCCCGTTGGCAACCGTCACGTTACGCGGTGCATTGAGCGAGCCATCACCAAATGACTGTACGGCGGTAGGGAATACTTCTCCGGCCGCATAAGGATCGACAGGCGGTGTGTAGTTGGCAACCTGTAGGCCACTGTCCCACAAGCTCGCCAGCACATCACGGCGAATATAGAGGCGCAAATCGGCGCGTAGAGGCCATTGCCCTTCGGTGTACGTCCCGCCAAATACCTCGCCAAACTTTGCGTAGTCGCGGTGCATGAAGATGTCCCACATCGCTTGGCGCACCTCCCGACTGCCCAAACCGCGCTCCTGTGTCGCGTTGCGATTGACCCCATAGAGTGCGTCCCACGATAGGTTGCGATACTCCTCCATCGGCCACCAGATATAGTGATAGGTATTGTGAACGTAATCATCACGCACGATATTTTCAATGGTGTCCCATTTGTCGCTGCCAGCCAAGATGACGGGGGAATCGGCGATGCTCGCGTCGGGGTTCTCGCCAAAGAAGTGCTGATTGTTGTAGTCGCGTAGATACCAATAGTAAGGCCAAGACGACTTGTTATCGAAGGAAACGCGCATTGACTTATCCCCCTCCAAGCGCATCGAAATTTCGTCGATTTGCGCCATCACCTGCTTTTTGGTCGCGGGGCTGCCGTGTGCATAGACGAGGAACTCGTTTGCGTAATCGCCGTTGAGATAGTTGGCTTGGTAAGTGAACTGAATCGTCAGCGCGGTAAGCAAGATGAAGCCAGCGAACAGCCAGCTACGGCTAATTGTGGCGCGATCTGCATCGCGGGTCAGGTGGCGCAGAAGGAGTGCGGCGGGGATGACGATGAGGGCGACTCGGCCGATCAACACATTCAACCCCGTCAAATTTGTCAACGTCTTCGCCCCACCAAATTCAACATCGAGCAAGGCTGTCTGCAAACTAAAGAAGAGCGCCAGCAGCAACACCATCGTCGTGCCGATCAAGGCCAGCGACTTTTGACTCAATAATTCTCGTGTTGAAATCTCTTTCAATCGCTTGTTCAAATACCAGCCTGCGATAAGTGCAGTCGGGATGACAATGTGCGTACTCAGCCACGGCATCTTCTCGCCAGCCCACGTGTAGATCACCCAATTCAGCACCATCCACCAGATGACATAAGGAATAAAGCCAAACAGTTCCTCTATCTCTAGCCGAGTGTGCCATGCTACTTTTGTGGTCGCCGCGTCTGCTTGTGGTGGTCGCAGCATGAAGAAGTAGACGATTGCTGCCCCCAGCACGATGAAGACGGCGAGAACACCGGGCAGACTTGTCTGACTGAGCTGTTCAAGTCCCGCGTCGTCGATGACAGTTGTGGCTTTGAACGGCAGATTGGCGATCCCGACAGAGAGCGCAATGACGGCGGCTAGCAGGATCCAGCGTGCGCTGGCGTGCAGCCAGTCGGGGGCATCATCACGGAAACGTATCATGTATTGAGCGGCGACGGCGGCAAGGACAACGATGAGGATGAGCAGATTTGCAGTGAGAGAGAGGGAGTCTGTGGGGGCATTCGGCCGATTGAACAGCCATGTTGTAAATTGATAAGCGATAAACGCCACAAATAATGCCTGAATCCAAAAGCCAACTGACTTGCCCACATTCCGCATTTTGAGCCACAAACCGACTGCCAAGAATGACAACCAAATTGGCAAAAATTCATAGAATGTCGTCACAAAAATGTAGTAATGGTCGGGCTGACTGCCGCGCTCAACCCCCTGTTGCTCAAGCCAGTAGGCGAGCGAGCCGATCATGCCGCTCAACCAGCCACCTGGGTTGGTGAAAAGCGACGTATAAAACAGCGCGAACAGCACATGGAAAATGATGGCTGGCACAAACCAACGTCGGCCGCCCCACCACAGACCAACCGCGACGCTTACAATTAACAAGGCAATCAAGATGCCACCTGACATAAAGACAGGTGATGAGATAAACGCGCCCCAACACTGTCCGTTTGTGACCCATTCGGCCGCATAACGCCAGCCCGTCAATGGCGTGCCGTCTGTCAGCGTCAATGAGCAGTGAGGCATCGTGTAATCACGTGCATCGACCCCGAAGCGTGAGACGATAAACGCCGTCATTGTCGGCAAAACGAGCGTCACGTATAGCACAATGATGTCAAATTCTGGGTAGCGTTGAAGCTGTTTCTTGAGCCGGTTGGCAATCACAAACAGCATAATGCCCAGCCCCAACAGCCCAATGACCTGTATCCCTTTTGTGAGCGAATCTATTGACGTGGCGACGGCCGAGAGTCCGCCTGCCCCTTCTGTTAACGGATCGGCCGCAACCGCTACCTCACCTTCCGCTCCCCCTTCTTCGGAGCCAAAAATCGCGCTGCCGCTCAAGCCTGCTATCAGAATGACAGCAGCCAGTGCCAACAATGCAAACAGCCCTTTTGTCTCTTTCCAGCGATCATAAAACCACGTCGCTGTAAAGACTCGCGCCAACAGACGCAACACTAAAAAGCTGCCAAAGATGGCGACGTACATAAACGACACCTCTTTGATCGTGAACATCATCGATACGCCGGCCGCGAACCACCAGAGCAGATACTCCTGTCGCGTTCGCAGATAGTGAACGGTGGCGATGAACGTCACCATCGCAAAAACGATGACGTAAATATCGTGGCGGATATAGCGCGAGTAGTAGACGGTGTAGGGGGAGATGAGCAGCAGGAAACTGGCGAAGAGTGCGCCCTTTTTACCCAACCACTGCCGTAAAAAGTATGGCATCACGACCAGTATCACGCCAAACAGAGCGACGGGAATGCGCGACGTGAAATCGCTGTCACCAAATAGCCAGAATGAGGCTGCCGTGATGTGAAACAGAAACGGGCCGTGCATCAATGGCGTATGCTGAAAGCCATCTCCATTGTAAAACTGCCAGCTATATTGTGTGTGCAGGCTCTCATCGTGGCTCACAACACGATCACCGACCATGTAAAAGCGCGAGATGATGGCGATCAAAATAAAGGCGATGTAGATGGCCTTTTCCCAATCCATTGCTAAGACGCTTGCTAGCGGTCGGCCGAGCAGGTTTTGTTGACGGGGTTCTTTTATCGTTGCTTGTGTCATGATGGTAGGGGCGCAACGTGTTGCGCCAATTCTAGGGCATAGCACGCTATGCCCCTAAGTCGTTTTATTTCTTAATACCCATCAGGTTTGGGAACTGGCGTGACAAACACGCCTTGTGCTAATTGCGTTGGTGTAGAAGTTGGCGCGGCCGTTGTCACCGTTGCCGTGAGTGCGACCATCGACGGGGCAGGGCTGGCAATGATGGGTGTTGAGCCATTCGGCCGCAACGTAAATCCGCCAATCAACAGAAAGATTGCCATCGCCATCACGGTCACGGCGCGTTGCCACGCTTGATTGAACGTGCGGCGTGCTGTTGGCGGTGCGGGCATCAGCCGCATCAAGCGAGCGTGTGTTGGCTGTGGCATGACGGTAAATGTCGCGCTAATTTGTGCCAACAGTTGCCGCTCCTGCGCGATAGCGGTGCGGCATGTCTCACAGCACTGTGCGTGTTTTTCTAGGTGGGGAATGTCGGCCGAGTCCAACATCCCCAAAACGTAATCGCTGATTTTATCAGTGTAATGGTTTTCCATAGTTGTCAGTGTAAAGTCTTTGCAACTCAACATCTCGCAACGTTATTCACCTATTGAACCCGATTTACGCAGTTGAATTCTAGCGTTTAAGAGAGTTGTAATGTTATTCTAGGGCAGTTGTAAATCTATGAAACGACCAGATTCGCGCAGGAGGAGCAAGGCTTGATTGATTGGGTCTCGCAAACTGCTGCCATTGGCGACGACGATACCGTAATCTTCCGTTTGAAAAATAGGTTCAACTAACTGTAGTCGTCTATTGCCTGACCGAGTAGCATGATATTCTAAAACAGGCGCATCATAGACAACTGCTTCGATTATACCGTCTGAAAGCGCAGTAATTGCGCTTGGAATGTCATCATAAGGATAGAAGCTGAGGCCACGTGTGGTCAGATAATCGGCCGATGTTGTCCCCGCCAATGTTCCGATTCGTTTGTTGCCCAAATCGCTTGGATCACTAATCCTGCTGTTCAACGCATTGACAGTTAGAGAGGTTGTGGCTGCTGCTGTGAAATAGGAGATGAGAACGACGCTCGCCAGCATCCACAAAATGGTTATGAGTCGGCCGAGTGGTTTCTTCGTCACCTTATCGCCATACCCAACCGTCGTCAACGTCACAACCGACCAGTAGAGGGCTTCCGCAATTCCATGCAAATAGTCTTGGTGAAAGTCAGAGTTCTCGTGCCGCTCAATGAGCCAAATGATGTGGGCGACAATGAGTAAAATGATGAGGCCAACGCCTAGAACCCGTAACATGAGTGGTGAAAAGATGGAGCGAAATGTGTTGATGATAGAGTCACCTGAACGAGAGAGCGTCAAAATTTGCAACCCAGAATTAAACATCGAGTGGGAGAAGTCGATGCGTTCCTCTCGTTCGGCCGTGATGCTGATGTTGCCAATAGCGACATCGGCTGCTCCTGTCTCAACAGCTTCCAACATATCTTGGACTGTTCCAACTTCAAGATATGTAAACTCAACTTCCAAATCACTTGCAATTGCTTCCCACAACTCAATGCTAAAGCCACCATAACCTGCATTGGTGGGGATGACAAATGGTTCAATCGGCCGAATTGCCACCACTAGCGGCTCATTCTGTCCAAATACCGATTGCCGCCCGACAAAAATAATTGCAAATAAGACCAAGCAAACCAGCAATCCTCGCATACCTAACTCCTGTGTAGGTCGGATTGGCAATCCGACCATTTGAACTTAATCTATAGTATCCTTCGCAATTTTGCATTGAGTGCATTTCAAATCAGTAAAACGTGTGGGTAGGGGCTAGGCAAACGGTGTGCAGTCTATCATTATCATGATGTTCATGCCGTTTGTCTCGCCCCTTTTGTGGCGCATCGCTCAAACGGGGCGAGATAAACGGCGTTGGCTTGTGCTTTTATCGAAATCATGCGCCGTTTACCTAGCCCCTACATGTTATATCCCTTCATCTTTTGCTCAAATGAAATGCACTCTTTTGCATTGACAACCATCAACATGAATGCCCATTGCTAGTCACACCATTCCATTCGTGGTAAATTTCACGAAATGAGTAGACGAGCAATTTTATCTGTATACGACAAAACAGGACTCGCCGATTTTGGGCGAGTATTGGTGAGCATGGGTTGGGAACTGATCGCCAGTGGTGGGTCAGCACGACTGCTGCGTGAGGCAGGATTGCCTGTAACGTCAGTGGCGGAAATGACCGGTGCGCCTGAGATATTGGGTGGGCGTGTTAAAACGCTCCACCCCGCCGTACATGGTGGCATCTTGGCGCAGAACAGCGAGCGAGATCGGGCTGATTTGGCAGCGCAAGGAATCGAGATGATCGATCTCGTTGTCTGTAATCTCTACCCGTTTGAGCAGACAGTTGCCCAAGCTGGCGTGACGCTGGCAGAGGCGGTTGAACAGATCGACATTGGGGGCGTGACGTTGTTGCGAGCGGCAGCGAAAAACTTTGCGCGGGTGGCGGTAGTGGTGGATTCGGCCGATTATCCCCAAATCCTCGACCAACTCCGCGCCAATCACGCCATCGACGCACCAACCCGCCGCGCCCTCGCACTCAAAGCATTTCAACACACCCGCGATTACGACACGGCAATTGCGGATTATCTGAGTCGTTGCTAGTTGCTAGTTGCTAGTTGCTAGTTAAGAAAACTTCAACTCTTACTAGCCACTAACCACTACTCACTAGCCACTTCTAAGGAGCATTCAATATGGAAGTTATTGGCTGGGCATTTTTCATTCTATTTTTCATTATTATGGTGATCGCGGTTGTCGTGCCTAGAATCACAAAAGATCAGACAGAGGATTGGTAAAAATTTTGCGACGAACGAAGTTCCTCAAAGAGACTTCGTTCGTCGCATTTCCTAGATGACGTAACGTGTTGCTCGTCCGCGACCTGTTCGGCGCAAAAGACCGCGCTCGACGAGGACTGAAAGTTCGCGTAGCGCTTGGCGGTCGCTAATGTCGAGCAAATCGCGGCAGGTGCGTTTTTTGATGCCATCATGGGTACGAGCATAGTGCAGAATTTCGCGTTGACGTTGGGTGAGTTCGGCCGATAACTCCAAAAACCGCTTTCTTAACTCCTCAAACGCCTCCCCTAACGCCGTTTTTGCTTCGACAAGCTGACTCCCCTCCTCCAAAAACGTCAACGCTGCTTTTGATTTTCCCAACATGATTGAACTCTCAGCCAAATCATAGCAGGTTGAGGCCAGCCAAAATGTATTTCCGCTCTGCTTGAAATGGGTATACGCTTGTTGGTAAAGTGGCAAGGCGGCCGAATACTGTTCCCCGTTCAAAACATGATAAGCACCCAGCGTTTTGTCACACACAGCCACCATGCGCTGGTTGCCGGCTTCCTGTGCCAATGCTTGGCTCTCTAGCAAAAAGCGATAAGCCTCCGGAAAACGCGCTAATTGTAGATAGACGCAACCCAAATTGTAACCCGCCTTAATTGTGCGCGTCACGTCCCCTGCGCGACGTGCCAGCAACCATGCCTGATACCGCGCCATCTCTGCCTCTTTTGCTTGCCGATGTGAGACAAAGAACTCTCCCCATGCGCTATGCCAATCAGAGCGCAGTTGTAGCCAGCTATCATCTTCATTCAAGCTCAGGTATTTTTCGGCCGCCTCCAACTCTCGCCTCGCTAACGCCTCGTCTGGCAATTGGTCAATGTAAATCCACGCTCGCCTGATATGCACATTGGCTAATAGCTGTTGGCCTAACTGCGCCGTTGGTTCTGTCAGAAGCTGTTCGGCCGATGTATAGTGAGTCAATGCCATTTGCACATCACGTCGCTGATATGCGTATGCTAGTCGATAACATGCCTCTGCCTGAATCAGGGAATCATTTGCGCTTAACGCATCTTCATACAGTTCAATGGCCTCATCAAGTGACTGATTTTCCCTTTTTGATTGTTCAATCACCTGCCCATGTAAGAGTTGTAGTTGCGCCCATCTATCGCGTGGCAACTTTGACCGATCAAAGTTATTGAGCAATGCCAACACCTCACCAGTTCCCAACTGTGCGGCCTGTGACAACAACAGGTCGGCAGCTTTTGCCTGATTCCCCGCTTGTTGCCAATGATAAATTGCTTCACCAATCTCCTTCTCGCGTTCATAAAAACGTGCTGCGATTTTATGATTGCCAAGTATTGTTTGTGGTGGCGCTAGTCCTATGACGATGCCCCGAACGTCTGGATGTAGCTCAAGCCCATCGGCCGTTTGTCGCAATAAGTTGGCCTGTTGCAGCGTCCGCGCATAGGGTTGAAAGATGATCTCTTCGGCCGAAACCGTCACATGCAATGGGACGACGTGGCGGAAGACAGCCAGAAAGCACAAGAGATTTCTTTCGGCCTCCGTTCTATCCTTGATACGAAGCTCAATGCTTTTCGACCGATACCATTCTACCTCTTGTTTTTCCAAACGTTCTTGCTTGAGAATTTTCGCTGTTTGTTGTATCCCTGTTCGCTGCTGCGTTTTCACCGTGCTTATAGGTCGGTCTAAATCGTTCGCAACGTAACTCACAGTTTCTCCGTCTACATAACGCAATTTTAAGACTTTGGCTTGGTTTCGCCTTGTCTTTGAACCTTTTTTCTCCAATTGCGACAGTGACCATAATAGAATAGCCTGCACACCAAAGTGCTTGTGAATTGTCTTGTCGCCATCCAAAAGACATGCTTTTGCAAGGTCTGTCTGTGCCAGCCCAACTTGACATAATTCGGCCTCGTTCCGATATGTTCGCCACGCATCTTTTATCATCGAGTTCCAGTTGCTATTTGCACTAATCATCTCATATCTCCTGTTTATCGCGCCTAATGTACAAGATTTTAGCTAAAATCACCGCAATATGCCCCCGATAGGCGTGAATCGCGCCATGATTGAGCCGCATCAAGCCTAATCACGCCAAATTCACGTTTGCCAACAGATAAATTGCCGAAGAAGTTGCACCCCTTTCCACCTACTTCACATTTTAGTCCTGCATTACACTTGGGTCATCCTGAAAGAAGCAAAAAAGTTATATTTTAAGTCCAGAGAGACCATCTTGCTGGCTCTCTGGACACCTGTGTATCATGTTGTTTTCAACATCTCAACCTAATGTCCTCTATCGTCTTGCGCCGAAAATTTTGCAGTCATGGCAGCGCGGCTCAGTTTATCTTTTGCTCTTGCTCATGCCGACCGCTGTCTTTTGGTTTTTCGGCCGACCCTCTTCCATCGGCATATTCCCCCTATTAGCCCAGCCCACGTGGTATCTATCCGATTTGGCCATCATTGCTGTGTTTATCCTGCACTGGCGACGCATTTCATTGAGCGACAACAAAACACGCGAAATTGACACTATTTGGCTCGCTTTGTGTGTCATTGCATTGCTTACAGCTGTCACAGCGATTGTTCCACATTACGCTTTCTATACTGCGTTGCGTTGGGGACTTGCGTTTCTTATCTATCGCATCTTGTTACAAGCACCCATTTCTCTACCTCACATGGTCGGTGTCTTCATTGGCGGATTAGGGATTCAATCGGTGCTGGGGATTATCCAGTCAATCACGCGCAAACCAATTGGCTTGCCGGGTGAGATGATCCAACCTGCCTATCATGTCTCGCGGGCAATTGGCATGACCTTTCATCCAAATGTGTTTGCAGGCTATTTAGTTGTTGGGTTGCTGCTTGCAGTTCCGCTCTTGAAATATAAACGCTTTTTGCCCATTTGGTGGTTGATGTGGGCGGGTTGGTTTGCAACGGCATCGCGTTCATCGGCCGTTGCCCTAAGTCTAACCTTACCAATTGCCCTCATTTGGTTCTTTTGGCATCGACCCGCCTATCGTTACATCTTGTTGATTGCACTTGTTGGGGCGTTTGGAAGTATTCACCTATTTCGGCAAGAAGGAGGAAGCCTCTTGTTTCGCACTTATTCAAATAAGGTAGCAGCCCAGCTCAACGGAACAGCGGAACAAACAAGAGTTGCCGAAACTTCTTCACAACCAGAGATTATCTTAACGCCAATACCCGAACAGACGGCACCATCAGAAGTCATTGCGCCGCCTAAAATTGTGCCAACCTCAATACCCAAGACAGAGTCCAAAGCACCAGAGATTGTTGCAGAGCCATCGCCAAGTTGGCTGAGTATACAAACAACCCGTGTGCAAAAAAGACTATTAGACGAATATGCAATTAATTATCGTTGGCGACTGAACAAAATCGCGTTTGGTGTGTTGGTCGCACGTCCATTGCAAGGGTTAGGTGCAGGCAATTTCCCGCTCACAATGTTGGGCAAAACCACAGAAAACGGTCCAGACAATCCGCATAATGTCCCAATGTTGCTCGCCGCAGAGGTTGGGATTTTAGGCGGCGGCGTTTGGTTTTTGCTTGCAGGGTTGGGTGTTTGGTGGTTGTTCCGACATTGGAATAGTCAACATGGTTGGCTGATCGTCGGCTTGTGTGCATGGCTCGCACTCGTGGGAGAAGGCATGTTTGAGTACTACCCATGGGGACTTGAGACAGGTCGTTTATTGACGATGTTTGTGTGGGTGGTTATCGGCCGAAGTCTCCCAACACCTTCAACAGGAGAGTAACAATGTATATCCCATCGCTACCAAAAGTTAAATCGAAATCACTTACCAACAGACAAGTTGCTAGTTTGACGGCCGTTGTTGTCTTGATCATTTACCTCAGTTCACTCGCCCCAACACTTTTTACGCATGATAGTGCTGAGTTGGCGGCCGGTGCAAGCAGTTTAGGCATTGTTCATTCACCGGGCTATGCCGTCTACTTGCTCGTTGCACATGCCTTTACGTTTCTGCCATTTGGAGATGTCGCCTATCGTGTCAATCTCCTCTCCGCAATTTCAACGGTCACCTCTGTATTTATATTGGTTTTGCTTTTGCGAGAGTTAAGTGTTCCTCGCGTTATTGCCAGTATCACTGGCTGTTTATTCGCGTTGAGTTTTTACACATGGTCACTCTCGGTCATCACAGAGGTTTACACCTTTCAAGTCTGCCTCTTGATACTCCTACTATGGGGGGCATGGCTTTGGCAAAAAACGGCAAATGAACGTTATTTGTATAGCGTGACATTTTTGCTTGGACTCAGCGCAGCCAATAATCCAGCCACGATATTGTGGTGGGGTGGTATCTTTTTGCTTTTGAAATTGGCTCGTCCAAAACAGCCATTGACGTGGCAAATTGCGGGTAAGGCGTTGTTGCTTTTCCTGCTTGGGACGGCGTTTATTCTCTATTTGCCTATCCGTTCACTCGCAAATCCTGCGTTGAATTATGCAGGTGATTACGATCAAATGGGTCTTTTTCATCCATTAAACCTCACCGATCTCAACAACTTAATCTGGTATTTGTCTGGTGGCCCGTTTCATTCTTGGATGGGTAATTACACATTCTTGGAGTTGATAGATGAAACAAAAGCGACCATTTTGCGTCTGAATGCCACCTTTCTTGGTATTGGTTTACCGCTGGGACTGTGGGGAATCGTTGCGTTATGGCGCAAATATCCCTCTGTGACCGTTGCCTTTCTGCTCACGTTTACCCCGCACTTGCTTTTCTTTACTGTCTATCGTGCGCCAGACAAAGACACGATGTTTTTGCCACTCTACCTAATATGGGCGGTATTTATAGGAATCGGCTTAAGTCAATTTGTTCAGTTTATGCCAAAGCGAACAGCGAGTGTGCTTTGGTTACTGCCAGTCGCTTTCTTTGTTATCAATCGCCCTTATGTCGATGTTGAGTCACATTATACAACGCGGATAGAAGCGCGTGAGCGACTAGAATCGGCCGAGCCAAACAGCCTCTATTTTGGCATTTGGAGTGATGCCGCAGCGATGAAGTATCTACAAATCACAGAAGACATGCGTCTTGATGTATCGGTCATCAATATCTTTCTCGCCCAGCCAAATGCACAACGTCAAATAATCACAACTGCTTTTCAAGCAGACAGAACAGTTTACACAAGTTTCAAAGACCCATCTCTTGCACGTTCTTTCCGTTTTGTGCCAATAAAGCATGGATTTCAAATAACACCACAAGATTTTTAGGAGTAACACGATGATATACGATAACGAATTTGATGAAACTGTCATTGATGTACGCGCTGCTGTGCTGACGCTGTTTGCACACTGGCATTGGATAGCATTGAGTGTCATTACCGCAATGTTGGTCGCGCTTAGCGTGAGTGCATTGCAACAGGAGAAGTATGAAGCCAGCACGCTAGTTACTTTGTCTGAAGGATCGCAGATAGCGTTACCCGATTTTATTGAGATGGCTATCAGTGACAGCATTCTTAGCCAGTTAGTCGTCGCAGCGCAGGATAAAGACGTGTTTGTAACAACACGTGAACTAAAAGAACAGTTGACAGTCAAAAAACTGGCATCCAGTTTACAGTTGCAGGTAGAAGATTCTGATCGCCAACGTGCTGTGATCATTGCGAATTTATGGGCGGAGGCGTTTACGGCCTATAACAATCAAACGTCATCCTTACATAACAACTTGACAGAGGCAGAGACCGCTTTGGCATCGGCCGAACAAGCACAAGTCAGTTCCAATTCAGGCCAAGAGTCAGCACGCTTAGAGTCTCAGAAAGTTGCTGCCCAGCAGCGATGGCGTGCATTTTTGGATGAGCAAACCAGCATTGAAAACGCGCTTTTGGGCGTGACGGAATTACACCAACAGTTAGTCGATGGGCAAATGATCGATGGAACCATTCTGCAAACGACACTTTCCTCACTTCAATTGATCTTAGTGGGTGTTCCACCAGATATGTCAGGTGGGAATGCTCAAATGATGAATTATGCGGAGTTGTCATCGGCCGAACAACTCGCACAAGTCACCTCTGTGAAAACAGCACTAGAGAGCAAGTTGCAAGCTATCACACAACAACTGGTCGCATTAGAGAGTGAAATTGAGACGCTTACGCATAACTATCAAAACGCGCTCGCAGAACAGCAAGGCTTGTTGCGTGAGGTCGAGCAGGCAAATGAGCGAGTTAGGATGTTGAGCGGAGCGGTCAACGAATCCCATCTACTATCACAGAACATGCAGATATACAGCTATGCCTCTGAGTCAGTCAAAGTTGGCAGACCGTTTGTAACGATACTGCTTGCGATGATGCTTTCTCTATTTGCATCAGTTAGTTACATCTTTTTACGTGCATGGTGGCTTGAAGAAGAATCCTTTATTACGACACAAAGGGTTCACAGTCGCGCATTGGTGGAAGGCAATCAGTTTGTTGCGGCCGATTGATCCAAAATTAAAAGGTTTTAGAAATGAAGCATAATAACTTATTCCGTGTTCTCGGTTTGATATTCGTGGCAGGTCTCTTTGGAAGTAGTCTGCTGGTACTCCCAGCACTTGGCTTACCTTATCAGCCGCTCTCAGAAATCTCCCAAGACCCCTATCTACCGATGAAAACCCTGCAAGTACTGATATACGCTGGAGATAATTTGCGAGAAGAGCCTGATGTTCCTAGCGACTTGACACAGTACCATCCAGCCACGATTCAAGAGCTTATAGCTGCCTCGGAGGATGAACCAAATAAGACAAGTGTTGTGTTAGTAGACTTAGATGGAATAGATGACACACACATATCGATCATCTCCAATGGGGTTGAAACACAAGTCAATGGGCTGCCCGATGTCAATGGAATGTTAACGCCAGCTAGCGAGTATGACATGACAGATGGCGAGCATCTAGGCGGTTTCCTCAAATGGACATTGGACAACTACGCTGATACAAATACAAAAACATCACTCTCCTTTTACGGTCATGGCACATTTCTCGCCCCTGAAATTGACTTAGGTAGTATCTTCACTGGAAATGAGGAGATGGCAGAACTATCACGCCAAGATATTCCATTGTTCCCAATGCCCCATATCGTTGGTGCGTTCCCTAACTTCACCGACGTACATCCAGAAAAAGCCCTCATCACACCCTACGCAATTCGGCAGATGCTTGAGATTGGCACAAGTGATGGAGCGAACCCGATAGAAGTTCTTGATCTCACGCATTGCTTTGCTCTTTCGTTAGAGGAGATTTATGAAATTAGTAATGATGGTGGCACGCAATACGCCGACATGATCGTTGGGTCTGCCAATTACGCCTATTTCGGGCCGTCAATGCCAGCGAAAGCACTTACTGCGCTCAATCCAGATGATGATGCGGCGACGATGGCGACTGACCTAATGACGGCTTATGAAGACGAGATCGCGTTAGCGGATCTCAATGATGGCAACCCCGATGTTGATTATCCACGCACACTTGCAGTCATTGACAGTGCAGCCCTGACAGGTATCAAGTTACTCTTTGACGAGATCGCAGTCGAGTTGATGAGTGAATTCGCGGCTGATCCCGTTGGTACAGTAGCGAAGTTACAATCGGCCGCTCAAAACAGCCCAAGTTATTACGACACGACCTACTGCACCGAAGATTTTGCGCTGGAACCATCGGACGGATTGCGCGATGTGGGCGCATTCTTGACTCAATTGAGGGTAGAGTTTGGCTTGTCATCAGAGGTTGGTATTCACGCCGAGCAAGCGCGTGTGCTTTTGGCAGGTGCTGTCATCGAAAGGGCAACTGCCAACGGTATCCCCTCTTTCGTGACATCACAAACACCAATGTGGGCATTTGACCAATCAAATACACTTGGCATCAGTATTTATGCCGATTTGATTGGAGAAACAGATCCTGACAACGACACCATACGCAACCTGTCGTGGCACGCTATTTTCTATACGGATGATTCCGTTACAGAGACAGGTATTGATAACCCTCATCCATACCGTTTCATTACAGGTGAAAATGTGACGTGGGCAGACGTGATGCCACTGTACTGGGAAACACGCACACAAGCAGAGGGGTTAACTGTGAAAACAGAAGCATGTTTGACCGAATTGCCCGTCATCCCCGCAGGCTCATACAGTTTGGAACTCTATGCTGGTTGGAATCTTGTTTCCCTACCTTTGACCCCAGATGACACAGCAATTGCCGCCGTTCTGAGTGAAATTGCTGGAAAATACAACCGTGTAGCGACCTATCAAAACGGCACATGGCTGCTCTACAATCCAGCTTCACCATTCAACGAACTTAACGAACTCGATGGGCAAATCGGCTTCTGGATTTACATGACTGAGCCTGCTACGTTGACTGTGATAGGAGGAACGACTTCTACCCCGATTGCGCTCAATGACGGCTGGAATCTCGTCAGCTATCCATCCATCGACGGCGCACCCATCGCAGATAGTTTGTCGCTTTACGCCTTCAGTGGCACGTTACAAATGATTCAACGATTTGACGCACAAACAGATACATGGCGCGTTTATCAGTCGAACTCCCCTTTCAATGACTTTTCCGACTTTACATCCGGTATGGGGTACTGGATTCACGTTTCTGACTAGAAAATTGGCTGTATGGGCTTGGGTAAACGGCTCAAAACTTAACCTTTGATACAAGTTAACGTCGTTTACCTCGCTCCATTTGGACAATCGCACATCAATAAAAAAACGGGCTTGTTCCCGCTTAATTAAGGAAATTTAGTATGTTTAAGAAAACCAATTTACTTACTTTGTTCATCTTTGCTGTGACTGCATTTATGACCACGACCGCCTACGCTATACCACAACAACCACACGCTATTCTTGGGACTGCTTTGCTCGATGGGGTGCGTGCGCCTGATGGCACACTAGTGCAAGCCCTAATTGATGGGGTTGTTTACGATGATTTTACAGTCCAGAACGTTGCCGGCTATGATGCCAACTTTCAGTTGCAAATTGCGGCCGATGACCCCGACACACCTCTAAAAGACGGAGGCACAGACGGAGATACGATTGTATTCAAGATTGGTGACTATGTAGCTGACCAGACTGCAACTTGGAGTGCTGGTGCTTCCCTTGAGCTCGACTTGACTGCTGGTGGTAGCGTTCTAACCGCTGCCTTCTCCTGCACGCCGACCTCTGGTGTCGCCCCGCTGACCGTCACCTGCACCGATGAATCTACTGGAGATCCAACTAGTTGGGCATGGGATTTGGGTGGCACACAGAGCAGTGTGCAAAATCCATCTCATACCTTTACAACCTTGGGAACCCACTTCGTCAGCCTGACTGTCTCTAATGGCGCACAAAGCAGCGAGCCGGTGACCCAAGAGATCACCGTAAGCGATGGTGACATGAATTTGACTCTCTCGCCAGACGTAGTGGATGTGTTTATGCCCTTGCCCTTCACACTTGGTTTGCAGATCAATGATGCTGCTGCACTCTACGGCACAGAGATCAACTGTACCTACGATACCGCCTTCTTGATACGCCAAGATGTGACGTGGCCACTGTTCTTTGAGACAGACGAACTTGCAGTAAACAATTCCGCTAATGGTGAGATCACGCTTGCCGCCTCACAAAAGAACCCCGCTGCCGCGCTTGAGGGCAGTGGTCAAGTGGGTGACATCACCTTTTCTCCACAACAGAGTGGTCAAACAACTGTGACCTGCGAATGGGAATTCTTTAATAAGGAAGGGCAGCCAATCGCCAGCGGCACAGCCGACACGACGATCAACATTCTCGCTCCACTGGGCGGTGTCAATGGGACGTTTGTCCACCAATTGCGTTCACCACATGATGGCATCGCTGTCGCGGCCATTGCGGACGGTGCGACACAGGCATCGACGATCACGAGTGACGGTGGTGGGTTTACAATTGATGACCTAACTTCTGGCAACTACGATTTAATGGGTCAGCGTATCGGTCATCTTGACTACTGTCACAACGATGTCGTGGTGCCAGAAGGGGAAACAGTGACGTTACCGCTCGTCAAGCTAGAAGCGGGTGATACCGATGCAGACCGCGATGTTGACCTCGACGATGCGCTTGCCATTTCGGGGGATTTTGGTGACCAGACAACTAACCTGAGTCGCGACTTTAACGCAAATGGCAAGATTGACGGTGGTGACTTAACAGCTCTCGGTGGTAACTACAACACCATTAGTAATTGCGATTAGGCGCATATAGATAGATGTTTCGGGAATTGCAATTCCCGAAACATCTTCTTATCAGTTGGAAGGATTTATTATGAAACAGCTTGCTTTTCTCTTTCTCTTTCTCTTTATTGCATTCGGCCGAGTCCAAGCACAAGAAGCCGAAACCCGCATTACCCTCCACACTCCAACAACCCAACTCGACATCGGCGATGAATTCACCGTTGATGTTCAGCTCGACACAGCCCCATCACTCTATGGTTATGATGTGCGCCTGCAATTTGACCCAGATGTTGTCGAGATTATCGACACAGATGACGGTCAAAGCGGTGTGCAGTTGACCGCTGGCACATTTTTCGCTCAATCTGAATCGACCTTTTTGCTGCTCAACGAAGGCGATAATGAAATGGGTCAGGCAAATTTTGCGATTGTGTTGGTCAACCCCGCACCTGCCGTTGCAGGTTCGGGGATATTGTTTAGCGTACCAATGCGTGCGATTGCCAACGGAGATGTCGAACTCAGTGTGCTGGAAAGCACATTAGCAACCAAAGAGATCGAACATGTGCCGCACGCCGTTGAGGCCGCAGAGGTGCAGGTAGGTGGCTTTAGTTTGCTCTGGATTGGGCTTGGTGCAGGGTTGTTGCTTGTATTTGCTGCATTCGGCGCATTTTTACGCTGGTATTGGATGCGTGAGCGACCCAAAGCTAAAACGATTGGGCTTCCTGCCCCAACCACGCAACCGCAGATTGTGTCTGACAGGCGTGATTTTCCGCAACCTCTGTGAGTGAACGTGTTTTGGGATTTGTTCGCCCGCAAGCAAATCCCGAAACAACTATCGAATAGGTTGCACGAACGGGAGGTGAAAATCTGTAATCATTAACGATATTGCGAGCAGGCACAGCACATCGAACTTCCTCTATCCCTCTTCATTATCCAAACGGAACCCATGCCCACGCACAGTCACAATATAATTGAAGTCGTCAATTTCGGAGAGTCGATCCCGTAGACGACGCACGAGCGCATCAATCGCCTGCTCACTCACGCCAATTCCTTCTGTTCCCGGCCAAACAGCCCCCACAATAGTTTCTCGATCTACAACGCTGCCTTCTGCGTCAAATAATGTTTTTAGCAGATCAAACTGCGCCCGCGAAAGTGGTGGTGACAACTCGGTTCCATTGATGACAACGGTGCGTCTTGCCTCCTCCAATACTAAGCGTTTATCCGGTTCAGGTGGATCAAATGAAAGAGGAACAGTTGCATCGGTGCCGATGAAGACCATTTTGACTGCAAGCGCAACCTGTAGCTCATCGCCGTCATTGAGCGGCGCAGAGCCTTGTACCTGTGAACCATTTACATGTGTCCCATTTTTGCTGCCAAGATCGCGTACTTCATAGCGACTCTGTTCTGTGCGTAAAATCTGGACGTGATGGCGCGACACCTGCCGTTCAAGGAGGGTTAAATCACACGTGCTGCCGCGCCCAATTAAAAACTCATCTTTATCGATTGTAAAACTTTGACCCGCTTGTTCGCCTTCGCGGATATAGAGAACTGGATTTTGCGTCATAGCTCTTTGGGCTTTAGCCCGTGGAAACCCCGGCCCTAAAGGGACGGGCGGAAACTCACGCGCTTTAGCGGTTGCGCTCAAAGGCGCATCTGAAAAAGGTGGCCGATTTACCTTACGGATGGCTCGGCTAGGCCGCTACCCTTACGGGCGTAAATGTCTCCTCGACAATGTTATCCAGACTGGCTTAACCCTTACACCTGTTTAATCGAACACCGTAGCGGTTCAGACTGGAGATGTATCCGAATGTACCTATTTCTCTGGTAACGTAGCACCCTAAGTGCTTAGTCTGGTCAGGTTACGAGGCTCTTGTAAGCCCCATCGCTTTAGCGCGGGGTTCCTGACAGGACTTTCCTACATTGGTTTTGTGCCAGCGTGTATGATAAAACTTTCAGCGTAAAATGTAAAATTAAAAACTATAAGTTGTCAGTTGCAGAAGTGAACTTTAATTTGCAACTTGCAACTTGCCCGTTAATTCATGCTTCGACCGCATATTCATAACACAATTTTGCGTGACCGTTACCAACTTGTCGAGATCGTTGGGCAAGGTGGGATGGGATGCGTATATAAAGCGGAAGATTTGCGTTTGCCGGGGCGGCTGTGTGCCATCAAAGAGGTGCAGCCTGAACAGGGTATTTCGGCCGAAGACCGTTCCCAACTGCACGACCAGTTTCTAACCGAAGCATCCATTCTCGCCCAGCTTGACCACCCCAACTTACCAAAGGTTTCTGACTTTTTTACTGACGATCAGCGCGAATATCTCGTGATGGATTTTGTGGCGGGGGAAGACCTGAAACAAATCATTGATGAGAGTTTGCGTCGTGATGAATTGCTAGAATCGCGCATCGTCATGGAATGGGCGGCGCAGATTCTCGATACGCTCGACTATCTGCACAATCGGCAGCCCCCCGTCGTTCACCGCGACATCAAGCCCGCAAATATCAAACTCACACCAGAAGGGCGCATCAAGCTCGTTGATTTTGGTCTCGTCAAACTGATGGGAGACGACGAACGTACGCTGACCGTCATGCAGGGGCGTGGCTCTGCGCTCTACACGCCGCTCGAACAATATGGTGGTGACGGTGGTGAAACGGACGCACGCTCCGACCTCTATAGCTTTGGCGCGACGCTCTATCAACTGTTAACAAGCAAAGCTCCACCCGATGCAAAAGCTCGTTTTCTCAACCCACGCATCTTGCTGCCGCCGTATGAACTCAACCCGGACGTGCGGCGTGCGGTGTCAGATGCGGTGCTGTGGGCGATGGAGATGCACCCCGATGATCGGCCGACTGATGTCGACGCGCTGCGGCAAGTGCTATTTGGACGGGAAAAACGGCCGAAAAAAGAGATTGTCACGCCCGTCTCGCTCCCGCTTTTTGAGGCATTTGCAGCCAATCGGGGAATGCTTTTACTCGCCCTTGTTCTATTATTCGTCGCTATTTTCATCACTATCTTTTGAGCCACCTTCTTGTCTGATCTTAAGCGTATGATAGACTAGCGAGGCGACGCACAAAATGACGACCCGATACTTCACCGAGCAACATTGATCGACAAATATGACACAGGTTTCAATTCGCAAGCTCAATAAAATTTATGCTGGGGATGTCTCGGCCGTGCGCGATTTCAGCATTGAGATTGCAGACGGACAGATTACGGCGTTGTTAGGGCCGTCGGGGTGCGGCAAAACGACCACGTTAAAGATGATCGCAGGTCTATTGACCCCAACGAGTGGTGATATTTTATTTGATGAGGAGTGTGTTGTAGATATTGCGGCCGAAAAACGTCAAGCTGTCATGGTTTTTCAAAATCATCTGCTTTTTCCACATATGAATGTCGGCGAAAATGTCGGGTTTGGGCTGCGAATGGCGGGAATGCCCAAGCCGAAACGACGCGAGAAGATCGCGCAGATTCTCGATCTGGTGCAGTTGGGCGGGTATGAGGCACGTCGGCCGAGTCAGTTGAGCGGCGGCCAGCGGCAGCGCGTGGCGCTGGCACGTGCATTGGTCGTCGATCCGCGTGTTCTGCTGCTCGATGAGCCACTTTCCAACCTAGACGCTCACTTGCGCGATGAGATGCGTGCATTAATTTTGCGCGTTCAGGCGCGAACCAACGTGACGACAATTGTCGTCACACACGACCAAGAGGAAGCGGTCATTTTGGCAAATGAGATCGCGCTGATGTTTGATGGCGAACTCGCGCAAATAGGGGCACCGAAGACGTTTTATAATCAACCCAAAAGCGAGAAAGTTGCTCGTTTTTTTGGTGGTACAAATTTTATTGCAGGAAATGTAAAAAATGACCTGTTTGAGACAGCTATCGGCCGATTTCACCTCAAACACGTTCGCACCGACATCACGCCCCAATCCCTCACCATCCGCCCCGAAAACCTCAGCTTTGCCGCTAGCCAGTCAGCCAATGTGATTCCTGTAACCGTCAAGGATAAACTGTTTGCTGGCACATTTACGCGCTATAAATTTGTGGCACAAGATGGCACGTTAATTCAGATGACTGCCGCCGCCAGTGATGCGGATCGCTTTGATGTCGATGATGAGACATCCCTCTACTTTGAGCCATCCAAATGCTGGCTCGTCTAAACACGATTCTTTGGGAGCAATCCATCCATGAAACAGCTAGACCGGTTGTTAAAACCGAAAACGATTGCTGTCTTTGGCGGCGGGTTAGCCGCTGAAGTGATACGACAGTGTGACCTAATCGGCTTTGATGGGGAAATTTGGCCTGTCAATCCACAGCGCGAGGAGATGGGTGGGCGAGCTTGTTTTGCATCGGCCGATGCCCTCCCAGCCCCACCAGATGCCGCCTTTATCAGCGTCAACCGTTCCGCGACGGTTGACGTTGTGCGCGAGTTGGCTGAGATGGGTGCAGGGGGAGCCGTTTGCTTTGCGTCAGGTTTTGCAGAAATGGGTGCAGAAGGACGCGAATGGCAGGAACAGTTACAGGCCGTAATGGGCGAAATGGCGATCATCGGCCCCAATTGCTACGGGATGCTCAACTATTTTGATGGCGTGACGCTCTGGCCTGACGAGCATGGCGGAAAGCGCGTCGAGTGCGGTGTAGCCATCGTCGCGCAAAGCGGCAATATGAGCATCAGCGTCAGTATGCAGCGGCGCGGCTTGCCGTTGGGCTATCTCATTTCGACCGGCAATCAGGCGGGGGTAACAATTCCGCAATACATTGAGACCTTTTTAGATGATGAGCGCGTCACCGCCATCGGGGTGATCTTGGAAGGGCTAGATGATGTTGCCGCATTTTCGGCCGCCGCTATCAAAGCACAAGCGCAAAATGTGCCAATAGTCGTTTTGAAGTCGGGGGTTTCTGACATCGGCCGACAAGTTGCGCTTTCCCACACCAGCTCCCTCGCAGGATCGGACGACCTCTATAATGCACTTTTTGAACGTTACGGCGTGGTGCGTGTGGCCTCGATGCCGGAACTGCTCGAAACACTTAAATTTCTGTCGATTATCGGCACATTACCATCAAACGGAATCGCGTCAATTAGCTCCTCTGGTGGCGAGGCCGCGCTGATGGCAGACCGCTCATCCGTGCATGGCTTAACGATGCCAGCCCTTGTCCCGCACCAACAACAAGCCCTCTTTGATGTTTTGGGCGAACGGGTTCCGCTCTCCAATCCACTCGACTATCACACCTACATCTGGACAGATCGTGAGGCAAAATATCGCTGCTTCTCCGCCATGCTGCTTGGCAAACAGGCGGTGACGATCAAGATTTTGGACTATCCACGTCCCGATATTTGCGATTTGACGTTGTGGGAGGAGACGGGCAGCATTTTTGCACAGGCGGTCGTCGATAGTGGTGCAAAAGGCGTTGTTCTTAGCACGTTACATGAAAATATGCCGCAGCGTATTCAGGCTGAGTTGATCGAGCAAGGCATTGCACCGATGTTGGGACTAGAAGAATGTCTGGTTGCGATTCGAGCCGCGAGTTGGTTGGGAAGTCGGAACCCCGCTTCTCTAACCCCTTTACCGCAAAAAGAAGGCGGTGAAAAAGTGGAGTTTTTAGAATTTGAACCCAAGTTGTTAGATGAATTGGAGAGCAAGGAACTTCTGCGAATGTATGGGATCCGCGTGCCGAGATCGGCCGAAGCCACCGCCTCAAACGCCACCACACGCGCCCAACATATCGGCTATCCGCTTGTGCTGAAAATTTTATCGGCCGAGATCGCACACAAGTCAGATGTGGGCGGCGTACAGGTCGGAATCGAAGGGGCGGCCGAACTGACACAAGCGATTGCACAGATGTCTCATCTTGGTGACTGCTTTCTGATTGAGGAAATGGCGACGCGGCCGATCACAGAGCTAATTCTTGGCATCACATGCGACCCACAGTTTGGGCGAGCAATGGTGATTGGGGCCGGTGGCGTGTTGGTTGAACTGTTTCAGGATAGCGAGACGCTGCTTTTCCCCATCGAGCGTGCAGAGGTTGAGCGAGCATTAGACCGCCTGAAAATCGCGCCACTGCTCAATGGGTATCGCGGTGGCGCAATGGCTGACAAAACGGCAATTGTCACAGCCGTGCTAAACCTAGCGCGGATGGCTGAAGAACAGAGAGCCACCGAGGTTGATGTGAATCCGCTGTTTGTTTACGCGGATGGGGTGTTGGCTGTCGATGCGCTGGTGAGATTACAACGGATTTGAAAAATGAGCTTACAAGTTACAAAAAATGGACAGATTTTAGAAGTTGTGTTGAATCGGCCGAAAGCCAACGCTATCGACAATATCACGAGCCGTGCGATGGGCGATCTGTTCGCTGAATTCCGCGACGATCCTGAGCTTCGCGTAGCGATTTTGACGGGAGGGGGCGAACGCTTTTTCTCGGCCGGCTGGGATTTGAATGCGGCGGCCGATGGCGACCCAATCGAGGGCGATTACGGAGTTGGCGGATTTGCCGGCATCACCGAGCTGCACGATTTGAACAAGCCAATTATTGCGGCGGTCAACGGGATGGCGGTTGGGGGTGGATTTGAGCTGGCGTTGGCGTGTGATCTGATCGTGGCGGCCGATCACGCCAAGTTTTTCCTGCCTGAGATTTTTGTCGGCGTATTAGCCGATGCGGCTGCGATCCGTTTGCCCAAACGTTTGCCTTATCATATTGCGATGGAGATGCTGTTGACGGGGCGACGGATGGAAGCGGCCGAAGCGCAGCGTTGGGGACTCGTCAACGCTGTCGTGCCACAAGTGCAGCTAATGGACAAAGCGCGAGAGCTAGCGCAAACAGTTGTGCAGGCGGCACCGCTGTCGATTGCGGCGGTTAAAGAGGTGACGCGGGCGGTGGGGGAGTTATCGGCCGAGCAAGCCTACGCCCTCATGCGAAGCGGCAATCTAAAGATGTACGACGCAATGGTAAGCTCAGAGGATGCGCTAGAAGGGCCACGCGCCTTTGCAGAAAAGCGTGACCCCGTTTGGCAAGGGCGATAGGCGACCTACATATTCGCCAACATCTCCTGCACAGATTCAATCGTCGGCGTATCGACTTTACCGACAGCCTCGTTGACCTCTTCCTGCGTCAGTTCATGCTTCTGTAATTTGCCAGCAAAATAATCTTCATACGCCAACATATCGAAGTTGCCATGTCCGCACAGGTTGAACAAGATAGTCGGTGATGTGCCTTCTTCTTTAGCTTGCTTTGCTGCACGAATAACAGACGCAATCGCATGATTTGCTTCAGGTGCAGGGATAACGCCTTCAGCCTTTGCGAATGTGATACCCGCTTCAAACGTCTCTATCTGATCGATGGCCTCTGCACTGATTAAATCATCTGCTAAAAGCTGGCTAACAACCGCGCCTGCGCCATGATAGCGCAAGCCACCCGCGTGAATTTTGGCCGGCACATAGGTGTGTCCCAGCGTGTACATCGGAATCAATGGAGTCATCCCCACCGTGTCGCCAAAGTCATAACGGAAAATACCGCGTGTTAGTTTGGGGGCAGACGCTGGTTCGCTGGCGATACATTTGACATTTGTCCCCTCAGTTAGATTTTTGTGGATAAACGGCAATGCTAGCCCTGCAAAATTGGAGCCGCCACCAAATGGCGCAAAGACGTAATCGGGCATATCGGCCCCTGCTTTCTCAAGTTGCTTGATCGCCTCCTGCCCGATAACCGTTTGGTGCATCAACACGTGGTTGAGAACGCTGCCGAGAGAGTATTTTGTGTCCTCATTCATCGCAGCCATTTCGACCGCTTCTGAGATAGCGATGCCGAGACTGCCCGGCGTATCGGGGTCTTGCGCGAGAATCTGTTGGCCGGCATTGGTTCGGCCGCTAGGAGAAGGATAGACGTTTGCGCCCCACGTCTGCATCATCATTTTCCGATACGGTTTTTGATCAAAGCTGATGCGAACCATATACACATCACATTCGAGGCCAAACATCTGGCAGGCAAAGCTCAATGCACTGCCCCACTGTCCTGCGCCTGTTTCTGTCGTGATGCGCTTTACGCCTTCTTTCATATTGTAGTATGCTTGCGGAACGGCCGTATTCGGCTTGTGTGATCCTGATGGGCTGACCCCCTCGTACTTATAGTAAATTTTAGCAGGTGTATCGAGAGCCTTTTCCAGGCCAGTGGCTCGGAACATTGGTGTCGGCCGCCAAACCTTATAAACGTCGCGCACCTCTTCGGGAATTTCAACCCAACGATCTTGTGAGACCTCTTGCTTGATCAGTTCCATTGGAAAAAGAGGGGCGAGGGCTTCGGGGCCGATTGGCTCATGCGTGCCGGGATTGAGCGGCGGAAGCGGCTTGTTAGGCATGTCCGCGACAATGTTGTACCAGTGTGTTGGGATTTCATCTTCGGTTAAGGTGATTTTGCGTGTTGATTCTGACATTCGTTCTCCAAATAGGTGTTTTTTTGAGAGTATATGGCGTATCGGCATGGCTGCCCACGATTTTGGAACGTCGCTTAGAGGATGCAAAATGGAAGCGTAACCAAAACCCTAACTTTTTATGTGCCAAAAATATACCTGTATTCATCGTGCAGGTATTTCTATTTACGTTACAATAGCGCAGTTCGTGCCAGTTTGCACGGAACATAACACGACTCACCCAAGGAGTTTTCTATGATGAAACGACGCATGACTTTATTTTTATTTTTGTTCAGCGCACTTTTCGCCTTTGCTGGCGTAAATTTCGCTGCTGCACAGGAATCGGAAGAAACCGTAACAATTGTTTACGTCTCCAATCCTGATGAGGAACTGGGTACTTTTGATGTTGTCCCATTTAGTGAAGACCTACTGTTGGAGCGGATTGCTAACCTGAATGCAACCCTTAATGAGATGCGTCTTGCACTCGGCAGCGGTGACGTTGACTGTGCTGCGTTCATGTCTGGGTATGAAATGGTTCTCTCGAACAGCGTTTTCTTTGCCAGCGTCCCCAGCGAATTTGGAGAAGCGGATGCACTGTATCGAGTGACGTTTGTCACCGCACTTGACCGCACGCGCCCCGCTTACTTTGGTTGCCAAAACGATGGTAGTGTCAATAATTTTGATTATGGACTCGCTTATACCACGCTTGAAGATGCAATCGAACTCGGCAAACGCGCTCAGGTAATTGCTGAGACAGTCAGTGGGCAGCCCGCACCACCACCAACTGACATGGATGATCCGATGGAACCAGAAGAACCAATGGAGCCAGAGGAACCAGATGATGACATGATGGGTGATGCTGTGACTGTGCGCTGGACGGACATCTTCAGTGCGCCAGATTCTAATACGCCTACCGGCGAATCACTGCCACCCGGCATCAGCGTCACTGTTATAATGGTCGATGGACCATGGACACAGATCGAATCGATTATGGGTAATGGCTATGTGCCTACCAACGCCCTCGACTTCGATGCGCCGCCACCTTCTGATCCGCCGCCACCGCCACCACCACCGGCCGATGATGATATGGGCGACGATGAAATGCCTGAGCCACCAGCCGATGTACCAGACCCACCAGATGACGCAGGCGGTGATATTACCCAACAAGAGTTTGAAGAGACGATTAGTGACATCTATATCAATTGGGGTGGCGAGACACGTCGCGCACGGTTCAGCCAAGCGTTCATGGATGCTATCGACGGTGCAGACGTGTTGCGGCCGGCTGTTGTCCCCTTTGATGCACGTACATTTTCAATTGTGACACTTTTCTCGTTCAGCAACAATGCGCTCTTTGTTGAACAAGTTGATATAGCACTTGAGGGTGGCTCGGCCGATTGTGATCTCATCGCTGGTGCTTACTTGTTAATGGGTCTCTCACCAGAGTTCATCAACGTAACGTCTGACTATCAATTTTTGGTAGATGAGTATGAGCTGGCTGTCACTGACTTCTTGCGTGTGGCAGAGCCAGCCGCGATTAGCTGCTTGACCGGTGACACATTGCCCAGCAATGACACGCTTGCTGCTGTACACGATGCCTCTTCTGAGACACTTGCCCAGTTCTTCGCGCTCGTTCTTGCTGTTGATGCAGAACGCAACGGCTTTATCGTTGAGTAATTTGCCCATCAAATTTCATCTCATCGAACGTCCTTAGACGAGATGATTACAAAAAGCACATGATTTACGTGAGGTAAATCGTGAGAGAACGCGCCGTGAACAATTGTGTTTGCGGCGCGTTTTTTGTTACCAATCGCGCGGTTTCTCACTGTTGAACTGAATCTCCTTTGCGCCAAGCCAGCTTGCCAGTGCGTTTATCTGTGCATAGATGTCAGCAACAGCTTGTGGGTCGCGGGGAGCATCTGGTTCTGCATAGAGACCGTTGATAGCGAGAATGCCAGTTTTGCGATTGAAGCGGGGGGCAATTCGGCCGATCAACTGCTCCCCGCGCATGATTGGCAACACATAATAGCCATATTGTCGCTTCGCCTTTGGCACGTAAATCTCAATCCGAAAGTGAAAGTTCCATAATGCCTCCGTTCGGTCTCGATCACAAATTAGGTTATCAAACGGCGAAAGCAACACAGTTCGACCGCTAAATTCACCGGCTTGCACCTGTTCTAAAATGGGAACATCTCGTGCTAGCATAAACCAGTTATCCTTCATCTTAGCTACACTGATTGGAAAAATATCGCCCGCTTTTTCCATCTGCTTGAATATCGTCGCAAAGTTTGGATAGCTAGAACGGGTGAAATGTCTTTTAATCTGCCGTTTTGTGGCGACCCCAAGCGCGGACAGTGCGACGTAGATCGACTGGCGTGTCTCTTCGTCGTCGCTCAATGGCTCTCGCACCACCTGTTCGGGCAAGAAATCATTGAGCAGCATCCAACTGCGACGGAGGCCACTGCGCTCTGCAACGGTGACCTCACCCATCGTCCACATATAATCGATCATTTGTGTCACGCTGCGCTTGTTTTGCGTATCTGTCCAACCACTCGAAATCCATGGAACAGCCGCTTGATCCTCAATCTGGTTTGAAGATACAGGTTGTTTAGACTTGATCTCTTCAAGGACAAAGGCGTGAAATTCGGCATTGTCTTCTAACCATTGTCGTGCGCGTTGCTGCCATTTGCTGCCATCTTTTGGAAAGGCACGATTCATGCGATTGCGGTGCAAGGGAAAATGCTCTGTTAGCACAATCGACGCAGCGTGCGCCCAATACTCAAATAGTTGTCGTTGCTCAAACTGGACTTCGTGTAATAGTCGTCGGTCATAGTTGCCTAAACGACTCCATAAAACGAGGTATTGCGTGCGTTCAACAGCACGGATTGGGTCAAGTTGGATGCAGCCCAATGCGCGGAATACTGCCAGCACGCCCTCTGCGGTTGCCGGTGGGTGTTCCCCGCTCAATAACTGTTTTCGTATAGCCATTTGTCGAGCATGTTGGAGAGATAGGTGTAGCGTTTGCATAGTAAGTCGCGTTAGAAACAGGCACGGATGCCTATGTTACGTTTGTGGTGTATTCGGCCGAGAAGCCAACATCTCCCCAATCCCCAGATAGGTAATATACCCATAGCCAATCGCGCAATTGAGCAGCAACGCGAGCGCACCAAAACGACGCTGCTGTAATGCAAACCCAATGCCGACAAGCGCGTACAGCGTGCAGGCAATTTCCGTCAGCAAAATCCAGTCAAACGGTAACTTGTATTGCGTATGTTGTCCCACGCCCTTTGGGGTGCGGACAAAAACGTGCTTACGTCGCGTCAATGCTTGGATGATTGCACGGGTTTGACTGAGAGATAGACCCGTCATGATGAGCAGAAGAGCAGGGAAGTGACGGATGCGTTTGCGCCAGTCAGGATAGAGGATTTGTTGTCCAAGGATAAATAAGATCGGTTGAGAAAGCCCAACGATTGTAAACAGCCAAAGCAGCGGAGAAAGTTGCACATCGAAAGCGATCATTGGCAATTGGAGTAGCAGCAGAAGAATGAGGAGCGGGTTGGTGAAGTAGCCCAGCATTGTGAAAAGCGCGTAGAGGCGGGCTGCCCACGTGTGTTCATTCGCAGTAATGATCGCGCCAAAGAATTTGAGCAAACATTGGATTGAGCCTTTTGCCCAACGTGCCTGTTGTGTTTTGAATGCGGCAATGGTGTTGGGAAGCTCGGCCGATGCCGTTACCTCATCCAACAGCTTAAACCGCCAACCGCGCAACACCGCCCTTGTACTCAGACACAAATCTTCACAAACGGTATCCGCTTGCCAGCCACCCGCATCGGTCAAGCAATCGCGCCGCCAAATGCCACCGCTGCCATTAAATTTGGGAAAGAGGTCGGCACGATGGCGCACGAGCTGATCGAGCATAAAGTGTTTGTCGATGGCGATAGCTTGGGCGCGGGTAAGGGTAGATTCTGCTCGATTGAGATGTCCCCAACGTGTCTGAATGACACCGAGTTGATTATTGTTGAGAAAGTGCGGGACGGTGCGACGCAGAAAATCGGCCGATGGTGCAAAGTCCGCATCAAAAATAGCGATCAACGCATTGGGCGCAACCGGCGCACAGTCGAGCGCAGCCTGCAACGCGCCCGCTTTATAGCCGCTGCGATTTTCACGGTGTAGGAGTTCAATCGAAACGCCAGCCTGCTGCCATTTTTGGACGAGGGTTTGGGCGAGGGTTGTGGTGGAATCGGCCGAGTCATCGCATACTTGAATGTGCAGTCGATCTCGTGGATAGTCGAGTTGCGCGGCTGCATTGATGAGTCGCTCGACGACGAATTGCTCATTATAAATCGGCAACTGTACGACCACTAGTGGCAACTCTCGCTCATGCACCAATGGCAGCGCATGTTTGCTGTGCCGATGTCGCCAATAAAAGAGCAGCGTTACAACGCCGAGACAGCCATAAAGTGCTAACCCCGTCAGCACGACGACGTAAAATCTTGCTAACCAAATTGCCATCTTAACTGAGATTTAATCGGAGCCGTTGTCAGATGATGGCTCACGAATGATCTTTTTTACTCGCTTATTAAACTTGCTGCGCGGAATCAAAACGCGCCGCTGACAGCCGAGACACTGTAAGCCAATATCAACACCGATGCGCGTCACGCGCCATTTGGCACTGCCACATGGATGAAATTTTCGCATCTGTGCCGTGTCGCCGACGGCTACTTGGATAATCATAAGCCGAATTATAGCGCAAAGCAGACATTCCCCCATTTGCGTTGCTTTACCGTTGGTCAAAAGCTGGACAAGTGGAAAATAAACATCACTTTTTCCTTTGAATTAACGCAAAATTAGGGATAATTGAAGAGGCAATGTAAACGAAGTTGCAGTATGCCGTCAACACATTGCGCTGTATTTTACAGGGTAACATTTTAGAGGAGTTTATCATGAACAGGACATATCACCTTCGCTTTTGGCAGCTATTTGCGCTGTTGATTTTACCGATTCTGGCGTTGACGACGGTCGTCTATGCAGAGGAGTTGAGCGGCACGGTCTCGGCCGAGTCGATCAATCTGCACAAAGCCCCAACGCTGGATTCACCTGTCGTTGGCACATTCTCGCAGGGGACAGCCGTCACTTTACAAGGGCGTAACCGGGACAACTCACTTGTCTACGTCACGGCAGGCACAGGCCCGAATAAATTCAACGGCTGGACACGCGCTGAAGACATTGCAATTAGTGGCGACATCAACATGCTGCCAATCTGGGACAATGGACAAGGGGACGAAAACCGCGCTGGTGAATTTGATAGCCCCGCCCCAAGCGGTATCGTCACGAATGGTGTGATGCGCGTGACCCGCGACATCAAGTATGGCACAAATGAGTGCTATGCAATTGTCAACAGCATTGACCAAAATACGCCTGTCAAAATTTTGGCACGTAATGAAGATGGCTCATGGCTATTTATCTGGGCAGATGCAGGAGATGGCTGGGTCCCAACTGACTCTGTTGAGACAAATATCGACATTAACGCCTTAGACGTATGGGCGAGTCCTTTTGCTGGCGCAGAACCTTGCGGTGGGCCTCGTCCTGACGCACGTATCTGTGGTCGCCCTGGCAATGCAACCACAGCTTCGACGACACGCTGGACAGACATCTTTGCGACGGCCGATCCCGACAGCCAAACAGGTCGCGCTTATACGCCGGGTGTTGAGGTGAGAATGACTGGTCGTGATTTCTGGGGTTGCTGGGTTTCTGTGACGGGTGGCGGTGATGCTGGCTGGGTTCCTGTCAATGCACTAAATGAGCGCGGCATTATGGACTTGCCCATTTTGGTTGATAATAGCGATGGCTGTTCAATTGATGACGGTCAGGTCGCTTGCCCTGACGGGTAGCGAAGAAGTAGATACCAAGTCAAAAAAGCGTGTGCATGTATCGGGAAATCCAATTCCCGATACACACATCAATTTCGCCCGCATTATTCTAAAATCCAACGCTCCGTATCACGGCTCCAGTCCAAAATTTCATCTGCGCTGAAGAAAACGTCTGTTTCGCGGATACCATTTTCAGGGCTGTCTGAGCCGTGAACGAGGTTTCGGCCGATCTGCATCCCAAAATCACCGCGAATCGTTCCCATAGTTGCCTCAACAGGCTTTGTTGCGCCGATGGTTTGACGTGCAATTCTAACCGCATCCGGCCCTTCCCAGCACATCGCTACAATTGGGCCAGAGATGATATAGGCGACGAGATCAGGGTAGAAAGGGCGTTCAATATGTTCGCCGTAATGCTCGGCCGCTTTCTCGCTCGTCATTTGCATAAATTTCATGCCAGCTAACTTGAGGCCACGCCGTTCAAATCGGCCGATGATCTCACCCATCAATCCACGTTGCACGCCGTCTGGTTTAATCAAAATTAGTGTTCGTTCCATAAGATTGTCACTCCTAAGCAAGCCACAACAGCACAATCCTGTCTGCTTGCAAATTGTTATTTTTTAGTTGGGAAAAATTTGGTGTGGGGTCACACAAAAACGACGATGGATCACATCGTCATTTTTGATTATAGCTGAATTCTTTAATCCGTCATATCGTCAGACCGCGGCGGAATGTCCAAGCAGCCTTTTCATGATCGCCGATTTGTAAGTAGGCATCCCCCAGAAGGCGGTAGAACTGCATATAATCTTTCACTTTGCTTGTCCATTCAACCAAATCTTCAATCACAATATCAGTTGCATTTCTATCTTCGCGTTGAAGCAAATCCTCAAAGATCGTAATCGCTTCAGGGTAGGAATTTGTCAGAAACGCATGACGCGCACTGTTGCGGGCGGCCGAATAATCAACCAGTGTTGCAGGTGCCTCAACTGGCTCGATGAGGTTGCTTTCATCGTCAAAATTTAACCCTTCTAGCCACGAGAGGGCGGCATCTAGCTCATCGCCCGGCTCTTGTTTGCTGACAGCGGGATGATGTGTGATAAGGGTGGGATGGTCTGAAATACCCTGTGAAGATGGCGGTCGCTCGGTGGGACGATAGGAGTTGAGCAAACGATTGACATCAGTTTCGTTCAACTCAATTGTCATCTCATCGAGTGGTTCATCTGTTCCCGTCACTAACTCTTCCAGCCATGCGAGCGCATCACTTAACTCTTCTTCAGATTTTGCCACAGACCTTTCATCGGCCGCACTCAGCGTCTCAATTGGTTCTCGCTCGTCATCGAGAACCTCATTTACCTGTCGCACAAAGGCATCCATGCCTTCTTCGGCCGATTCGCCCACGTCAGCCATAATGGTTGGGCGGACCTCATCTACGGAGTCAAAGAAGTTGGCAGGCAGTTGCTCGTTGGTCGCTGCGTCCAGAATGCTGCCGCCTGTTGAGATTTCTGGCTCTTCAGGCGCACGATCTCTGTTTTGCGCTGGTCGCTCAAATTCAGGGCGTGCCTCATCCTGATCGGAGTCAGCTTTTTCGAGCGATCCCCCTAGCTTCTGCAACCGCGCCATTTCCTCTAACCACGCGATTGTCTCATCTGGATCATCCGGAATATCATCGGTGAGATGCCCTAGCTTGTTAGCAGTGTCATCTGGCTGTATGGGCTGTTCGACGACTGACGGCTCTTCCGCTTTGTTTGGCGTGGTACGCGGCCGAAATTGTGTTGGGATGGCTCGCCAGCGGTCGGCAATCGAAATTTCGCTGACAATCGTTGGCTCAAAGAGGCGGCTGGGGGCTTTGTTCTCTGGAGAAATGAACTGAGTTGGCTCATCCGCCAGCTCGTCAAACGGTGGCCTGACCAAAGACGGCTCGGTCGGCTCATCTTCGTAAAACCCCAGCCCTTCAATTGACTGCTCGACCGATATGTGTGTTGGCGTTTCCTCCTCAATTGCCTCAGACACAATCGGCTCTTCAAGCGCGTTTAGGACATCGTTTTCCAACGCTAACGCTTCAAGATCAGGGACATCTGCCGACGTGGGCAGAATAATCTCGGTGCGCTCTGGCGTTGTCAGTTCGCCAACATCGGCCGCCATCGCCGCAAATTCATCAAAGAACAGCTCGGTTGGCTTCTCTTCAAAAGGTTCCTTCTCAGATGGAGCTTGCTTTGCTGATGAATCATCTGGCAAAACCAATGCGGTCGGCTCAAAATCATTCATCCTGCGGAAATAAGATTCAACACTTTCTCTCTCAGCCGAACCGGTGCTGGGCAGTATTTCTTCTAGCTCTTTTGGCAAAACCAACGCAGTTGGCTCAAAGTCGTTAGGGTGTAAAACAGGCTCATTTGTATCTAACTCGGCCGAAATCTCATGAATGGGTGTTTCCGTCGTCTCAATTGGCACAAATAATTGAGTTGGCTCAAAGTCGTTAGGGTGTAAAACAGGCTCATTTGTGTCTGACTCGGCCGAAATCTCACTGATAGGCGTTTCCGTCGTCTCAGCTGGCACAAATAATTGGGTTGGCTCAAAGTCGTTAGGGTGTAAAACAGGCTCATTTGTGTCTGACTCGGCCG
>CAYMGE010000014.1:0-29725 GCA_964389925.1 uncultured Ardenticatenaceae bacterium | reverse complement strand
CGGCCGAAATCTCACTGATAGGCGTTTCCGTCGTCTCAGCTGGCACAAATAATTGAGTTGGCTCAAAGTCGTTAGGGTGTAAAACAGGCTCATTTGTGTCTGACTCGGCCGAAATCTCACTGATAGGCGTTTCCGTCGTCTCAGCTGGCACAAATAATTGGGTTGGCTCAAAGTCGTTAGGGTGTAAATCGGTTGAGCTTGTCTTAATTTCTTCTAGCTGTGAGTTAGACGGTCTTGTATCATACGTTTCGGAAAAGTGTGTGTCGCTTTCTACTTCATCAACGCCATCATTGTCATCTTCCGCATCTGGTTGCAATAAATAGGTTGGCTCAAAATCGGCCGAGTTTACCTCTTCGTCTGCCTCGATAAAGTTGGTCGGCTCAAATGGCTCAATATCCTCAAATGCAGGTGGTAATGGTGGCAGCAGAGAGGTTAGTTCTTCTGCTACGTCCTCTTCTTGGGGTTCAGGTAAAAGTAGGTTTGTTGGTTCATCTGATGATAGATCAGCAGTAGACGAAGGGACTTGCTCCACGTTCTCTGGCAGAATCAGTGTGGTTGGCTCAAAATCGGCCGCGCTCCCAATCAGAGACAGCGTTTCATCAGTCAATTCTGTGACATTTGTTGGCTCAAATACCGGCTCAATCGGCATGTCCACGCTTGGCACAATGGTCGTGGTTCGTTCATCATCAACAGAAATCGGCCGCATCAAGGCATCTGTTGGCTCATCTTCCATCCCCGCTTCCAACTCATCGCTGACAGAAGATTGTTTTGTCAGGAGGTGTGTAGGTGCATCTAGGTCAAGAAAATCAGGCTCATCGGATGGGAGCAGCGCAGTTGGCTCATCTTGTGCTTCAAAAACCGCTTTAGCTATCGCCGTTAACTCGTCATCGAGAGGCGGCCGATGCATTGAGACTTGTGTGGGCGCATCTAACCCAAAATCAGGCTGATTAGAGGAGAGCAGCTCGGTCGGCTCATCTTCCTCAATTGCCAACTCAGCATCGACAGAAGGGCGTTCCATCGAAACATGTGTCGGTTCATCTAAGGTAAAATCAGGCTGCTCAGAAGAGAGCAGTTCGGTCGGCTCATCCTCCTCAATTGCCAACTCAGCATCGACAGAAGGGCGTTCCATCGAAACATGCGTCGGTTCATCTAAGGTAAAATTAGGCTGCTCAGATGAGAGTAGTTCGGTCGGCTCATCTTCTGGCACTGCCTCGATTCCCGACTCCCACTGCATCGTTGGCGGCTCTTCCGACACGCCACCTGATCCAGACGCGATGGCATCGAGCCAGCTCAGGTTGTCATCGGGTACTGGCGGAGCATCAATGGCAGGTTGTGGATAGTCAAGTCGTATGTCATGCTTTAGCCAAGTTGGTAAGCGTAGAAATGCGGTTGGTTCGGCCTGTCGTGATGAGCGTTGCGTCGTCGCACTGTCACCGAGACTTTCTAGCCATGCTAAGGCTTCATCAATTTCTTTGGAATTCTGTCGGGAGTATAAAGTTTCGTCACTAGACATAAATCGATCTCGCGTTACTACTGTCTATCCACCAATCGCATTATGCAATTTTTACGCTAGGCAAGCAAGTGTTGTTGCTTAACCTTTATGAGCAAGTCGCTGATATCAACCTCACGACGAGGGGCTGCCCCAAATGGGTCTAGCACATCAGCGTCACCTAACAGCGCATGAACTAAGTTCAGAACGCTATAACCCAATACATCTAAGTCATAACCGCCCTCAAGCACAAAGACGATTTTTCCAGCACAAAGCTCGTTTGCATAGCGAATAAGCCGTTTTGTAAGTGCGGCATAGCCACTCAATGAAAGCTGCATTTGTGCGAGCGGGTCGCGCCAGTGGGCATCAAATCCGGCCGATACAAGCAGTAAATCGGGCTGGAACTGTGTTAATAGCGGTTCTACTATCTCATCAAAAACTGCTTGATAGCCGCGATCTCCTGTTCCGGGTGGGAGCGGTGCGTTGATGGTATAACCTGCCCCCTGTTTAATACCATCCTCGCGTTGGTGACCCGATCCCGGATAGAAAAAGTGGCTAAACATGTGGGTGGAAAAGAACTGGACGGAGTTGTCGGCGTAAAAAATATCTTGTGTTCCATTGCCGTGATGGACATCAAAATCGATGATGGCGATCCGCTGAACGCCTAGCTGTGTCTGAGCGTAACGCGCAGCAATTGCAATGTTATTAAACAGGCAGAACCCTTCAATTGAGCTTGCGCCTGCATGGTGACCGGGCGGCCGAATCAACGCAACCGCCCTATCGGCCGACCCCCCAACAACACATTCAACCGCCTGACAAGCGGCTCCCGCTGCCAGTTTGGCTGCGTCAAATGTCCCCCTTGTCGTATAGGTGTCGCCACCGATCATGCCGCCGCCGCGCTCACTGACCCAGCGGACTAGGTTGATTTGTTCGGCCGAATGTACCCGCTCCAAATCTGCCTCTGTCGCCATCTGCGGCTCTAAAACCGTTACGCGCTCCAAAATCTGCGACTCTGCCAGAAAGCGACGAACCGCTCCCATACGCCCTGTGTGTTCGGGGTGTCCCACTTGTGTATGTTGTTCACCGGCTGCAAAAATGATGCTTGTTGTCATGCGTTAGATTATGCGCGTCAACTGCCCTAAAACAAGGGGTATGGCTGTATCCTTGCAACTAACTCTTATGCCAGAATTTGACCGATCCCGAATGTGAGGACAAACAAAAGTGTCGTCATTGCCATTTGCCCAAGTAGTGGATTGAGCTGCTCGGAAGGTGTGCTGATAACGGCACGCGCGTTTCTGATAAATAGTGGCACTGGAATCAAAAAGAGCAGTTGCCAAGCGCTCTCAAAATTTTGCGCGACATAAACTCCCGCAAAGGCAATGCCAAATCCAATCAACAATAAATGGTAACGCCGCGCATTTTCCAGCCCCCAGCGCACGGCGAGCGAAATTTTGCCAGCGAGCTTGTCGCTGTTGATATCACGGATGTTGTTGATGTTGAGGACAGCGACGGCAAAGAGGCCAACACTGGCGGCGGGGAGAATGACACTAGGCTGGATACCGCCTGTATTGAGATAGAACGTGCCGAGAACGGCGACGAGACCAAAAAAGATAAAGACAAACAGATCGCCCAGCCCGACGTAGCCATAAGGGTTGGAGCCAGCCGTGTAGTTGATGGCTGCCCAGATTGCCGCGCCACCGAGCGCGATAAAGATGAGGGTGAGCAAAAGCTGTTGCCAGCCAAACGCAAGGATGATCAATAAAACGCCGCTAATCATCGAGAGAACGGCGGAGACAAGCATAGCGCGGCGCATTTCTGCGAGAGTGATGAGGCCGGACTGCACAGCGCGGCTGGGGCCGACGCGCTCGGCCGAATCAGCCCCATGCACGCTATCCCCATAGTCATTTGCCAAATTAGAAAGAATCTGCAAAAAAATAGCTGTCAGAATTGCCAACAGGGTAACACCCCACTGAAAGTCATCATAAGCGGCCGCCAAAAACCCACCCATTAAAATTCCTGCCACTGCCAGTGGCAACGTGCGAAGGCGAATCGCTTTGATCCATGCTTGTCGTTTTGTCATGCTACTGTACCTGCCAAATTGAATGTCACGTTACTATTTGTAGAGTGCGTCAGACTTTTCATCATAGCTCATTTGCATAGTAGCATTTTACAATGGGATGGGAGGAGATACGAAAAATGGGGAGGAGATCACATCATTTGATGCGATCTCCTTTCAAAGTACAACTAAAGTCCGTAGATGTCAGTAAATTTTTTGGTCACGTAGCGTACAAACGGCTCGTGTGAGAGCGGCTTGCCGGTCGCGCTCATGACGATTTCGGCCGGCGTAAACTTGCTGCCGAAGATATGAATGTTCTCGCGCAGCCACTCGACGTATTGCTCTGGCTTGCCCGCGTCCAAGTCCTCAACTGCGGACGGATTCTGCTCTTGGATCGCTTCATAGAACTGCGCCCCGTAGAGATTGCCGAGCGCGTAGGTGGGGAAGTAGCCAAACATCGGCCGAGACCAATGCACATCCTGCAAACAGCCCTGTGCGTCATTGGGTGGCACAATGCCCAGCAAGCTTTCCATCTTTGCATTCCACGCTGCGGGCAAATCTTTTGCCGCCAACTCACCGCTCAACATCGCTTGCTCAAGCTCAAAGCGCAAAATGATATGAAAGTTGTAGGTCAATTCGTCCGCTTCAACGCGGATAAAGGAAGGGGAGACGTGATTGATAGCGCGGTAGAACTCTTCGACGCTGTGATCGGCGAGATCGGGGAACGTTTGTTGTAGAGCGGGATAGTGTTCTTGCCAGAAGCCGAGCGATCGGCCGATGATGTTCTCTATCGTGCGCGATTGGCTTTCATGCAGCCCCAACGAGGAGCCACGTGCCAACGGCGTGCGGCTGAACTCTTCGGCCGTTCCCTGCTCGTACATCGCGTGACCTGATTCATGTAGCGTGCCAAACAAACCCGGGTTGATAAAATCGCCATACCAGCGCGACGTGATGCGTGCGTCGTTGCGGCTAAAGCTGGAGGCAAATGGATGTGTCACCGTGCCGATGTGTCCACGCTCCAAATCGTAGCCAACCTGCCGCGAAATGTAGTGGGCAAACTTCATTTGCATATCGACGGGAAAATTTTTGTGCAGCAACGCCGTGTCAATCGGCGTGCCGCGTTCTTGGATTGCCTGCAATAGCGGGACGGTCTCCGCTTTTACTGCATCAAACAGCTCGCGCACATGTGCGGCCTTCATCCCTTCTTCGTACAAGTTCAACAGGGTGTCATACTGTTCGTCGGCTCCTTCATCGAGGTACTCTGCCATCTCTTGACATAGACCAATAACTTTTTCGAGATGGGGCAGAAATTTGGCAAAATCGCTTTGGGCGCGGGCTTGCGTCCAAGCTGCTTGCGCCTCACCCGAAATAATTGTGCGACGGCGCACAAACTCTTCAGGGAATGTGCGCGTGCGTTTGTAGTTGCGCTTGACAATTTTGAGCAAACGCGCTCTGGTGCTGTTGGGATCGCTGCCGCTGAGTTCGGCCGATGCCGCCTCAATCATCTCCCCATACTCATCGGATGTCCCCATCTGATGCCCAATTTTCAGCAACGTCGCCATTTGCTGGATGCGCTCCGCGTTGCCGTTCTTTGGCATGTTTGTCTCACGATCCCACTGCATTAGCTGAACCGCTTTGCCGATGTCGTGCAACTCTTGGACTTTTGTAACTAACGTATCGTAATTGCTCATTTTTTTTGTTGAGAGATAACAAACATCTTTTTGCATAGGTGCAAACGCCGAAACGACGCTGTTTAATGTTGTCATCTGCTAGTAATTAGGTGATTATCTAATCGTAATACCTTTAGCTTCCTGCGTCAATCGAAATATGAGTAGATGAACGTGGTAAAATCGACCTCTGATACTCACAAAAAGGCTCTGAGAAAGCACATCAAATGCAAACTGTTGAAACAATTCCGCTCCCCATCGATCGTAAAAATCCGTTCTACGCAAAAATAGACTATGCGGGCGCAAATGGTGAACGAGAGATCATCGATGGCCTCTTCAAGACATACATTTGGGCTGCGACAGAAAAGAGCAACAAATCATGGGTACGCGCTGCCTTTAATGATACTGTGGGAATCATTCGTCTCGATGAAGAGACGGATATAGTCATCAAAGTCAAACGCCGTAGCGCGGAAAATGTGCAGGATGAGGGTTCACAGCATCAACTGATTGCCAAATGGCAAACGCCAATCCCCGACGATAATCCCGCCCGCGATCTTATGCCGACCCAAGCGGCTCTGCTAAAACTCCTGCAAAGCCTTTCAGCCCACGATCAGGTTAACGATTTTGAACTTACGACACGGCTGCTCGTAAATCCAAAATCCAAAATCCAAAGTCCAAAATCCAAAAGAGATTTTAGGCTTACGAATGGCAATACTCCAACATACGGCAAACTCGACCCGTATGCGATGGCGTGGGCTTCGATTGATGAGGCGATACGAAAGGGGGTTGCAATTGGAGTCAACCCGGACGAGGTGGCAATTGTGGCGGATTTCCGTTGGGGGGAGATGTTGGGAGCGTTGGTGCGTTGTGTTCAGGGCTGTCATGACGCGGCCGTTGCCTATCGCACACCAATTATCAATTTCAAAGATGCGTATGCAGAAGAACAACAGGTGGCACTCAACACGGCTGCAATTGGCATCGTACCCGACGTAACAAAAACGGTGGCGATGAGCTTGCAGGGCGTGGGGAATAAGCTATTTGTCATTGGCGACACCCGCGCTGAGATGGGCGGTAGTGAGTATGCCAAACTGCATCATGAAACGGGCGGGACAACGCCACAACCTGTGACGGAGGGGTTAGCGCGTTATCGTGCGCTACATCGTGCGCTCCGCTCAGGGTTGGTTGAGTCTTGTCATGCCTTGTCAAAAGGCGGGCTGGGGGTGACGTTAGCGGAGATGGCGGGGCGTTTGGGGGCGAGAATCGACCTGAGAGGGATGGTTGCAAATGTGGCGCACGATGACATTTTGCTGTTTAGTGAAAGCCTCGGCCGATTCCTGATCGAAGTCAAGCCTGAAAATGTTCAACCGTTACAGTTTCAACTGGCGGCCGAGCCGCTTGGCCAAGTTGGCACAGTGACTGAAGAGCCAACGCTCATCGTCAATGGCTATGATGGCGGTGAAATTGTCAACGTGAGCGTCACGGCGTTGCAGTAGGCTTGGCGCGGACACATTCCTATGTAATGCTGCGGTATTGCTGTCGTCTTGTCAGCGATTGAATTTGTTCAAGGGGCTTACTGTCTAACTTTGCTTAAACATTGCAACCCGCTCGACCCCTGAAACCCGCCGCAATGCGCTCACTAACTTATCACAATAGTCCGTGCGACGATCAGGAAACGTAATCTCCCAATCATAGTCGGACAATCGCATAACGAGTCGATCTCGGCCGTCATACGCCTCTGTCAACTGTACCGCACGCGCAAGCGCCGCTCGCCAATCACCCGTTGGCGCAACTTCAATCATCAGGGTGCGTTCAGGTGCTTCGATAGTCTGTCGCTCTTGATACTCAGTATTCGGTGTGTGTATGACGTTTTGCTGGTGATTTAACTGCCCGTTCCCATTGGTTGAGATCGAGTTGCCGTCGCTAGGCGGAGCGAGAAACGTTTCAAATCCCCAGTCATCATTAAACTCTGGCTCTGGTGGCACGTTATCAATCTCTTGGTCAAGGACAGGTTTTACGGGTGGCGCAACAGGTGTCTCATTATAGGTGGTTGTCGCAACTTCCCGCACCATCGTTGCTGGTTTTTGAACCGTTTGAAAAGATGTTATCTGCTGGCTGTCGTCATCTAAGTCATCCCAATCGGCCGGTGCCCACGTCTCATCCTCTTGCTCGGCAATAATAGCGTCATCAAAGCGCGGCTGATTGTCGAGCTGCTCTTCTGTCGCCGCCATTGCAACCTCAAGCGACTTTCGAACGCTGTCAACCAAGATAGAAAGCGAGTCGCTTTTGACATTGACCTTGCCTTTAACCATGACAATTTGATTTGGTTGTGCGATCTCTTTGTACTGTTCCCAAGTGCGAGGGAAGAACACGAGATCGAGCTTTCCAGTCAAATCTTCCAACACACCAAATGCCATCGGATCGTTATTTTTAGTAGTATAAGGGCGGATGCTTTGGATCATGCCGCCGAGACGAACTTCTTTGCCGTTGTCAGTTGGTTCGAGATCGGCCGAATCATGTGAAATAAAGTTTTGCATCGCCCCCAACTTCTCGGTTAGCGGATGCTCTGACAAATAAACCCCGATTAACTCTTTTTCCCAATCCAACAATGTGCGCTTTTTGATCGGCTTGATCTCGCTCTCTTTTCGCAACAACATCGGTTTCTCAACCGCTGTCGGTGAGGAGAATAACCCCAATAAGCTCATTTGGGCTGACGATTTTTCATCGACATATTTGCCGCTATAGGCCATCATGCGACGATAGCCATCCAAGAATTGGGGTCGCGCCCCCCATTTGTCAAACACGCCGACCTTAATCATCGCCTCTAGCGCACGCCCACCCACACGTCGCAAATCGACACGTTCACATAAGTCATAGACATCTGCAAACTCACCGTTGGCATCACGCTCGTCTGTAATCAGCCGCAGCGCATTTTCCCCCGCATTTTTGATCGCACCAAAGCCAAAGCGAATAATATCTTTGCCATTTTGCTGTTCGATGTTGAAGCTGACACGTGCCTTGTTGATTTCTGGCGGCAAAACCTTGATATTCAGCCGCCGTGCCTCAGCCATGTATTTTGTGACTTTCTCCGACTTTTCGCGCTCGACAGAGAGCAGAGCGCACATGTAATCGACGGGGTAGTGGGCTTTTAGGAACGCTGTCTGACCTGTTATTTTGGCATAGTCGGCCGCATGACTATTATGGACGAGAATATCGTTGGCGATGAAATTGTGTGTGTCCTCAATTGTGAGGTCATAAGTTTGTTTTTCACCGACATATTCAATTGCAACGATCTCATCCCAATAAAGATCGCTTTCCGCCTGCTGCCGCAGTTCGGGACTATCAAAAAACGCACCCAAACGGGAAACAGTTTGCCGCCTAAATCCTTTCTTAGTTGGATAGAACTCACGCGGTGCAATACTCGTCATTGCATTCAATTCCCTCCATGTAATTTTTGCCGCATCTTTTTCTTGCCGCGTGGTCTTTCTGATAACAAGTGGAATCGTATCGCGTGCTGAAACATCCTCACGTTGGTAAGTGCAGATTAAGGCACAAGTTTCTAAATGATCGGCTCTTAAGAGGTGTCTGCCAACGGTCTGAGCAAAATTCACAATATGCTCACTACCCATAACGTGAATCTGATAACCGATGCGTCCCTCTTTGTAGGCAAAATGTTGAGCGCGGAAGCTGCTCATAACGCCTAGACGTAGAAGCAAATGCTGTACTTGACGCGCCAACTTTTCTGAAGATGTTGCATAGTAGGCGTGATGAGTGTTGCCTTGTGTTATAAGCGAGCCATCATCATCCCACATTCGGCCGACTAACAACGCAATCTGCTCGTTTGTCAGCAGAAACGCCTCTGTTGGAATCTCTTTTTCCGTGCGAGGGTGACAAAGATTTCCTTCTGCCAGTAAATGCCCAAGTGTAATTACCTCATGTTCAGGCCATTCCTCACGTCCCGACACAGGTAGCCGCTGTGGAACGCGAATCTGTTCCCCAACGGCTAAATCACCTAGCCATTTCCAACCCGCATGGGTAAAAAATGGATGATTTGATGTTGCTTCAATCTGCTTGCCTAGTGCAGTGGTCACGCGATAAACACGTTTTACGCCATTGTCGATCACATCTGTCACGCGACCAGTTTTCAGTTTAAGTGTATCTGTGTCGCAGGTGGTGACCTGTTTAATTTGCTTCTTCGCCTTATACATCGCCTCAAGTGTGACGATTTCTCCCGTTGCACCATCAACAATTTCAGTGTCGCCGGGTAAACATTTATTAAAGCCATACCGTGCAAAAAAGAGAATATCGTCCCAAATTGCATCGACGACTTCCTGCGAAATCCCCCGTTTCCGCGCCCCTGCACCAAACTTTTTGTAATGCGCGGCAAGCTCTTTCTCTTTTTTCTTGGAGACCGCCTTGCGAATTAAGTCCGCATCACCGGGTAGATAGCCTCCCAAATCGGCCGCAATCCGTATAATCTGCTCCTGATAGATGAGAATGCCGTAGGTGTCTTTTAGGATTGGCTCTAGCTCAGGACAATGAAACGTGACAACATCACTGTTTCCCTGCTCAGATTCGTGCATCCGACGAATATATTCAGGAATGTTGTCCATCGGCCCCGGCCGATAAAGCGAAATTGCCGCGATGAGATGGTCATATTTACTCGGCCGCATCTCCATCATTAGCCGTCGCATTCCGTTCCCTTCAAGCTGGAAGACACCCGGTGTTTCCCCCCGCGTCAGCATCTCGAACAGCTTTTCCGGCTTCTTGGATGGGTCTGGCCCGACATGTCCGACATCATACGGAATGGTGTCCATCTCGTACTTTGTGCCGTGTCGCGCTTCAATGACACGTGCGGCTTGACGCATAACGGTCAATGTGCTGAGACCTAGAAAATCGACCTTAAGCAAGCCAATTGACTCGACGATCTCCATCGGCCATTGCGTGACGCGGTCGATACCGCCGAGACCAGTATCGCCAGAAGTCGGCCGATTCAACGGCACATACTCAACGAGCGGCCGATCTGAAACAATGACCCCCGCTGCATGACTCGACGCATGACGGCTGACCCCTTCCAGTTTTTGTGCTGTGTCAATTAACTGTTGGACTTGGGCATTATTTTCATAAAGGGTGACAAACTCTTTGTTGTAAAATTCATGCTCTGAGTTGAAGAGGTCTTTGATCTTGACCTTTTTGCCCGGAATGGCAGGGATCATTTTGGCGATTCGGTTTACTTCTTCAAGGGTGATGTCCATGGCTCGGCCGACATCACGCACCGCCGCCCGCGCTTTCATCGTCCCAAACGTAATGATCTGTGCAACCTTGTCCGCCCCATAGCGACGCATCGTGTATTCAACCATCTCGTGCCGCCGATCATCGGGATAATCCAAATCAATATCGGGCATTGACACACGACCCGGATTCAAGAATCGTTCAAAAATCAACCCATTTATAATTGGGTCAATGTTTGTAATACCTAGCGTATAAGCAACAACCGACCCCGCGCCTGAACCGCGCACATTCCACCAAATATCCCGCTTTTTCCATTCCTGATATGTCAACTCTGGATAATACGTTTCGCCATATTTATCCCACCATTCGCGGCGACGAATCGCAAACTCGCACAAATCCCACACGATCAAAAAGTACGTCTCAAACCCCATTGTGTGGATCAAGTTTAGCTCGTGGTCGAGCCGATGCCTCAAAACTTCATCACTCTGCGCTCGATCCGCTCCATAACGCCACACAAGACCCCTCTCGCACAATTCGCGCAGATAGGTCGTCGGATTATGCCCCTCCGGCACATCAAAATGTGGCAGATGATACCCCTCTGTATCGAGGTTCACATCGCACATCTCCATAATTTTCAGGCTATTCGCAAATCCATTGTGCAGAACGCGCTCATCATACCCTGTGAATGTCCCCCACATCTGGTCGTAATCTTTGAGATAATACTCGTAGTTAGAAAGCGTTAGTTTTGGGGCTTGTGTCGTGCTACCTGTTTGGATGCAGAGCAGAACCTCATGCGGTTGGGCTTCTTCGGCCGTCGTATAATGCACGTCATTCGTCACCAAAAAGTTATTCTCCAGCCCAAAACGTGGAGCCATTGCCACTAGCTGCTGGTTAATTTTCGTTAGTTCGGGAATGTCATGCTCTTGTAATTCGATGAAAAAGTTCTCTTTCCCATAAATGTCAAGATATTTGCCCATCAACTCATCGGCGAGATTTGTCTGTCCATTGAGGAGTGCTTGCGGTATTTCTCCCGCCATACAGCCCGTTGTCGAAATCAACCCCGAACTATGTTGCGCCATAAAATCATGGTCGATGCGTGGCTTATAATAGTAGCCTTTGAGTTGTGCTTCGGAGGCTGTTTTGAGCAGATTGAGATAGCCTGTCTTATTTTGTGCCAGCAGCAAAATGTGGAAGCGTTTGCGATCTAGCTGCGAGTCGCGGGTGTGCATTGTGCGTGCGGCGACGTATCCTTCCATGCCAATAATGGGCTTAACGCCCGCCTTTTTGCACGCTCGATAAAACTCAATCGTTCCGTACATCGCGCCATGATCGGTAAGTGCGAGGGCAGGCTGATTCATTTCGACCGCGCGTTTGGCGAGGTGATCGATGCGGCTTAAGCCATCGAGCAGGCTATATTCACTGTGAACATGGAGATGGACAAACTCTTTTTGTTGGCAGTTTTGACACATAAGAATTATTGTGATGGTAGAAGATAGTTGTGCTGTAGGGCAAGTATAGCATGAATCGGCCGAAAATCGCCCAGAAACAGAAAGCGTGCATCTCAAGATGCACGCTTTTCAATTGTAACCACTCAGATTATTTAGCGATTTTCAAACGCCGAAATCTCATCATCTAGCTTGAGCAAATACCCCAACTGATCGACCCCATCCAACATACACTGCTTGCTAAATGTGTCAATCGGGAATTCGACACGCCGCTCATCTGGCAAAATGAGCGACTGTGTGTCTAAGTCGATTCGCACTTCGGTTGTGGGGTCTTCCTCGACCAGCGAAAACAACTGCTCATGCGTCTCCTTATCGACCACGACAGGAAGTAACCCATTTTTGAGCGAGTTGTTGCGGAAAATGTCGGCAAACGAGGTGCTGACAATCGCCTTAAATCCCCAGCCCATCAACGCCCACGGCGCATGTTCACGGCTAGAGCCGCAGCCAAAGTTATCGCCCGCCAACAACACCTTTGCCCCCTGACTTTCAGGGCGATTGAGCGCGAAATCAGGGTTGTCTTGCTTTGTACCGGGCAAATACCGCCAGCTCGAAAACAGCCCTTCGACCAACCCATCCTTGCTCGTCACCTTGAGGTACTGGGCGGGGATGATCTGGTCAGTGTCAATATCATTCGTGCGAATCGCAACGATGTGTGAATTTAGTTCGTTAAAAGGTTCCATTTTTCTTTATGTTCATCATCAATGTTCAATCGTCGGCCAATCAGACCAATTCCCTGCGAATCTGGTCAGGTCTTGCCCAGAACAGATAATGTTTCCGTCGTGATTGGCAAAGTAGAGCGACACAACGCCATTCTTGTTGACAGAGCCGATGTTATATAGCTCATAAAGCTCAAAGAGTTTCTCGCGTGGGATAATGACGAACGTATCCCACTTATCCTGAAATCGACTGGCAAATACATACCAAATTTCAGGACGGATTGGGAGCGCAAGCTGAGACAACTTTAGCGTATATCGCGCACTGTAGCCCCGATTCGTTGAGGTTGCATTTGTCGCCTTGACCTGAACACGCGCAAACTCACCATCACTGTCGCGCACAACGAGAATGTCATCACCGACATCTACTTCTGGAACAGCGACATTGTAGCCACGAATCAGAAATTCAGCCATCACTGCCATTTGACCCGCGCGACCAATGTATAGATTCGCCAGTTTAGACATAAGCAGACTCTAACCTATAAATCTCTTCCTTTGAAATCGGGTTCCGAGCAACTAGTCCGCCTATTTGGAGAATTTCCTCAGACGATAGACCTGTTAGCAACTGCCACATATTGTCCCACATTGTGTTAGTCACTTTCCAAGAAGGCTGCTGTCGCCTTTCAAATCCTACAAAGAGGCTTTTGACACGTTCTCGGTCTGGAAAGTTCTCTTCAATCCAAACTCGCGTCGTGGGTGTGAGCTGAAACACGTAGCCATCCCACTGGACACCAACATTGATAATGATTTTAGGTTCGTTCATATTTGCATTGTAGCAAATTACAATAATGTGCGTGGATCAGTCACTTCACCCGTGACAGCAGCAGCGACAGCAGTAAGCGGACTCGCCAAGAAGGTGCGACCACCTTTGCCTTGTCGCCCTTCAAAGTTGCGGTTGCTGGTGCTGACGGCGTATTGACCAGGGGTGAGTTGGTCACCGTTCATCGCAATACACATCGAACAGCCGGCCGACCGCCACTCTGCGCCTGCTTCGATGAAGATTTTGTCTAGTCCACGCGACTCTGCCACACGACGCACATCTTCGCTGCCCGGCACAACCATCATGCGGACATTCTCAGCGACTTTGCGGCCTTTGAGCATGGCAGCGGCCGATTCCAAATCACCAATCCGCGAATTGGTACAACTACCGACAAAGACGACATCGACGGGCTTGCCGAGCAGCGGTTTGCCCGGTTCTAATGCCATGTAGTTGAGAGCTTTTTCAAGTGATTTGCGCTCGTTGTAGTCGCGCAGATCAGATGGGTTGGGGATCGCCTCGCTGATGCCCATGCCCATGCCCGGATTGGTTCCGTAAGTGATCATCGGCTCAAGTGCGTTCACGTCGATTTCGATGGTGCGATCATAGGTCGCGCCTTCGTCCGTCTGCAACATTTCCCACTGCTCAACGGCGCGATCAAAGTCGATGCCCTTTGGTGCATATTCGCGTCCACGCACCCACTCAAACGTCTTCTCATCAGGCGCGACCATGCCAGCGCGTGCGCCGCCTTCGATAGACATGTTGCACATCGTCATGCGCCCTTCCATGCTCAGGTTGCGAACCGCCTCGCCTGCATACTCGTAGACGTGACCCGTGCCACCACCGATGCCCGTTTTGGCGATCAAGGCGAGAATCATATCTTTGGCGGTCACGCCATCGCGGAGTTGACCGACGTAGTTGATGAGGGCGGTTTTTGGCTTGTACTGCAAGAGGCATTGCGTCGCCAATACATGTTCGATCTCGCTTGTGCCGATGCCGAAGGCCAATGCGCCGAATGCGCCGTGTGTGCTGGTGTGGCTATCGCCGCAGACGATGGTTTGTCCGGGCTGGGTGAGGCCGAGTTCGGGGCCGATAACGTGGACGATGCCGCGTTTGTCGCTGTGATAGTCGTAGAGTTGGATGCCGAAATCGGCCGAATTCCGCACCAACTGATCCAACTGCTTGACCGCCATCCCGTCACTCATCGGCAAAACGAGATCGGGATTTGTGACGGTGTTGACCGTCGGAATGCTGTGATCCATCGTCGCCACCGTGCGGTCTGGGCGGCGGACTTTCAACCCCTTTTCGCGCAGCCCAGTGAACGCCTGTGGCGATGTTACCTCGTGAATCAGATGTAAGTCGATGTACAGCACCGTCGGCGCACCGGGTGCTTCGTGGACGACGTGTGCGTCCCAAATTTTCTCAAAAAGTGTTCTTGGTTTCATAACTTTCTCAATTCAAAATAGTGACTCTTATCTCAATAATAGTTGGAGTGGATAGCTTGGAAAATCCTGATCAACGCTGACCATAACCAAATCCTCTACGATTGTTCGTAGGTTCGAAAGACGAAGTTGCCATTGAACTGTTACTCGAACCGTGTCGTCTGGACATGCTTCTGGCAGGTTAATAATGACCTGATTATTCTTAATAGGGATGGTTTGGTGTGTCGTATTCAAAAATCCCATTATAGCAGGTCAATCAAGCCTCAAACTTTCCGCTGGCGATCAGCATTTTGTTGAGCGCGGCCAAATACGCTTTTGCGCTGGCGACGACGATGTCAGTTTCTGCGCCATGACCCCCGAAGGAGCGGGCGCGCCGTAGGCCGCTTTGAGGGTCTGTGCGTTGTTTGAACTGGTCATCATCCGATTCCAGCCGCACCATCACCTCCCCAATCGCATCGATCCCATCCGTTACCGCCCGCACAACATACTCTTCGAGGGAGTTTGGCACGTTCACGATGCTGTCAATCGCCTTGAACGCTGCATCAACTGGCCCTGTCCCAATTGCAACGGATGTGTGTTTGTTATCATCGGGGTCGATCAAGCGCACACTTGCCGTCGGCATATCGATTGTACCAGACGTGACTTGCATTGCATCGAGGCGGAAAATGCGCGTCGGCCGCATAATCTGATCGTCAACCAGCGCGATTAAGTCCGTGTCCGTGACAACTTTTTTCGCATCTGCAACACGCTTAAACTTGACAAATGCATTATTCAGTAAATCACCATCCAGTTCATATCCCAATTCCGACATGCGAACCTTGAAAGCATGGCGACCCGAATGTTTGCCCAAGACAAGTTCTGACTTCGACAATCCAACCGTCTCAGGCCGCATAATTTCATAAGTCTCCTCGTTTTTCAACATGCCATCTTGATGAATGCCTGCCTCATGTGCGAACGCATTTTCGCCAACAATCGCTTTATTGGCCTGAACGGTCATGCCCGTGAAGCGGGAGACTTGGCGACTGAGTGGCACAATTTGGGTCGTGTCGATATTCGTGTCGAGATCATACGCATCGCTGCGCGTTTTCATCGCCATCACGACCTCTTCGAGTGATGTGTTACCAGCGCGTTCGCCAATGCCATTGATCGTCACCTCGACCTGCCGCGCCCCATTCATGACACCTGCCAGCGTATTTGCTGTTGCCAATCCCAAATCATTGTGACAATGAACGGAGACGGTGACATTTTCGATACCCGGCGTGTTTTCCACGATCCCTTTGATCAGATCGCCAAACCCTTCGGGCGTTTGATAGCCAACGGTGTCGGGGATGTTAAGCGTCGTCGCGCCAGCCTTGATCGCTTCGCCCAGAACTAGGTAGAGAAATTCAGGATTTGAGCGTCCGGCATCTTCGGGTGAGAACTCCACATCGTCGCAGTACGACTTGGCATAAGTGACCATCTCTTTGACTTTATCGATGACTTCTTCGGGATCCATGCGGAGTTTGTGCTGCATATGAATGGGAGAGGTGGCGAGGAAGGTGTGAATGCGGGGATGTTTGGCGTGTTGGACGGCTTCCCAACATTTGTCGATGTCGCGTTTGACGGCGCGAGCCAGTCCGCAGATGACGGGTGGTTCGCTACGGCCGTCAGGGACACTGTTGCCAACTTGGATAGCGATCTGTTTGACCGCTTCGAGGTCGTCGGGGGAGGCGGCGGGGAAGCCAGCTTCCATAATGTCTACACCCAAGCGGGAGAGGTTGCGGGCGATCTTTAATTTTTCGGCCGAACTCAAAGTAGCTCCCGGACTCTGTTCTCCATCTCGCAACGTCGTGTCAAAAATCTTTACAATCTCGCTCATGATCAAAATCTCCGTGATCCCAACTATGACAACTTTGGTCTAAACGACAAAAAAAAAGCTGCCCAATTGGGCAGCTCAATAAAATTTGTGAATTATCGGTTACTGACGTGCTTCATTCACTGCCCATGCGCGGTTTGGCTGCTCCAGAAGAAGGAGTGCCAAGTAGCTAAGGAGTGAGAGCATTAAAAACACCATTAGGGTAAGTGTACCGTTTTCGGCCAATTCCGCCACCTAAAAATTGAATAAAATCCAATGTTCCTATTTTGTACAATAGTGCGAATGAAGTAAAGCCCGTGAGATTGTGCATATTATTCGCCCTTTTCCCTCAGTCGTTGTAATCTCTCCCCATGACTGACTCAACCACGATTCTTATCTTTGGCGCATCGGGTGACTTGACCCGTCGCAAATTGATTCCCGCTCTGTTCAAGCAGTGGCGCAAAGGGCGGTTACCCGAGCGGCTTCGTATCGTCGGCTTTGCCTTTTCCGATTGGGACACGGCAAAATTTCGCACAGAGATGGATAGTGGCATCAAAGAGTTTGTCGATGATGATCTTCGACAGAACGCTTACGATGATTTCTGTAGGATGCTCCACTATGTACAGGGCAGCTTTACAGAAGACGACGACTTTGCGCGTTTGGAAAAGGCGACATCTGATCTTGAGAATGGAGCGGCGAACCGCCTCTACTATCTTGCTACACCGCCACGCTTTTTCCTGACCATTGTGCAAAAGATGCACGAGCAGGGCATGGTGCAGGAAGATGGCGACGCTTGGCGGCGTGTCATCATCGAAAAGCCGTTTGGCGATGATTTGCAGTCGGCAAAAGACCTCAACATCGCGCTGCACAAACTGCTGGATGAGCAGCAGATTTATCGCATCGACCACTATTTAGCGAAAGAGACGGTGCAGAATATCATGGTGTTCCGCTTTGCAAACGCTATTTTTGAGCCGCTGTGGAACCGCAACTATATCGATCATGTGCAAATCACGGCGGTCGAGTCGGTCGATGTCGGGCATCGCGCTGGTTATTACGATCAGGCAGGTGTATTGCGCGACATGTTCCAGAATCATCTGATGCAGTTATTGTCGTTGGTGGCGATGGAGCCGCCCGCATCGTTTGAGGCGAATGAGGTGCGTGATGAGAAAGCGAAGGTGTTGAAGGCAGTTCGGCCGATTTCCCCCGAAGCCCTCGCCAGCCACACCGTGCGCGGCCAATATGAAGGCTACCGCGATGCGGCCGATGTCGCTGACGGTAGCGAAACAGCAACCTATGCCGCGCTCGAACTGTACATCGACAATTGGCGTTGGCGCGGCGTACCGTTCTATTTGCGCTCTGGCAAAGCACTACAGACGAAGGCAACAGAGATCATCATTCAATTTCGGGGAACGCCACACAACATGTTCCCAATTCCCGATGATTACAGCATTCGACGCAACGTCCTCGCCATCTGTATCCAGCCGCATGAGGCGATTCATCTGCGCTTTGAGACAAAAGTTCCCGATACCGACATCGACATGCGCTCGGTCGAAATGGAGTTTGAGTACGAACTGGCATTTGGCAAAGACTCCACGCCCGAAGCGTATGAACGCCTGCTGCTTGAAGCACTCGACGGCGACCCCACCCTCTTCACCCGCGCCGACAGCATCGAACAGGCATGGCGCATTATCGACCCAATCATTCAGGGGTGGCAGACTGAGTTCGCACCACCACTCGATGACTACCCGGTCGGTTCTTGGGGGCCGGCAAGTTCTGATTTGATGCTATCCCAAGATGGGCGACATTGGCGATATTCTTGCGCGGAACATTGAGCAGGTAATCAGTGTTCGATAAAATGTCACCGATTACCGAATACCCAACAATGAGCGATTGGCAACAAACTAGAATCTACAACCTTCAGCCCAACCATGTCGATATTTGGCGTATCTGGCTCGATCAGGAGGCGGGGTGGATGTGGGAGGTGTTGTCGGCCGAAGAGCAAGCCCGCGCCAAACGCTTCAAATTCCCCCGCCACCGCCGCCGCAACATCGTCGCACGCGCCTCCCTGCGCCACCTGCTTGGTCAATATCTCCGCATCGACCCGCTCGACATCACGCTCCCCAAAACGGAACACGGCAAACCCTACGTCGAGCAGCTTTATGGTACGCATGAATTGATGTTCAACGTGACCCACTCCCACGAATGCGCCCTCATTGCATTTACGCTGGATCGTCTTGTTGGTGTTGATGTCGAACATCGTCGTCGGGTCAGTGATGTGGACAATATCGCCAAGCATTTTTTTGCGGCTGGCGAAGTGGCTAAATTGCAAACCGTTCCAGAGGCAGAAAAGCAAACGACCTTTCTCAAATGTTGGACACGCAAAGAGGCGTTCATCAAGGCGATTGGGGAAGGATTGTCCCACCCATTGTCCCATTTTGAGGTCACATTTCTGCCAGATGAGCAGCCACGCCTACTCTATGACAAAAGCGAGCCACAGGCTGCTCAAAACTGGCAACTTTTTAACCTCGATCCGCATGACGAATACATCGGTGCTTTAATCGTGGCAGCCAGCCAAGACGAAACCATCAACCTCCGCCTGCATCAACTTTAGACAGGCGAATTGCCTTGATGTTGTTGACGAACAGCTTCGCGTTTTCCTAAACTCTCAGCTAAATATGATGTTACCAGTGAATTCATGCTGATCCCTTTTTCAAAGGTAACGAGCTAAAAGTCTATCGGGAAGCTCGAATATCATCGCTTCAACCCAACTTGTTCATAGCCCTCCTTAGCTCTCATTTTCACGAAGGGAAGCGTAGTTTGCAATTGTGCTTCTACATCATTGAGGAGTGGATGATGGTTTCGTTGAGAAGGGTGCGATGGACGGGGCAGCGGGTCGAGATTTCAAGCAGTCGTTCGCGTTGTGTCGCGTCGAGATTGCCTTGAAATTCCATTTCTGCATCGAAAATATCGACATAGCCGCGTTCTGAAACAGCTTCGGCCGTCTCGCTCGCCTTCACCTTGCGATGTGAAACCGCAATATCCATCCCCTGCAAATCCCACTTTTTGCGCTCGGCATACATGCGACAGGTCATCGCCTTGCACGCCGCGAGGCTGGCGCAGAGTAGCTCATAAGGGCCGGGGCCGATGTCGGTTCCGTTTACATCGATTGGCTCATCAGCGATGATGCTGTGTCGGCCGTTACTCATTGTGACTTGATATTTGTAGACGAGTCTTCCGTTAATGCTAGACATAATGTTCTTCTGTTTGGTATCAAACGGGCAAATGCCCATTTAACGTGCGTGCCATGCGGCTAAAACTTTTTGCTCTTTTTCGGCCGAAATCCCAATCCGCAAGTCGCGCTCCTGCGAAGGCCACCACGCAAGAATTTCCTCGACCGAATTGGTCAATGGTCGCAACGTGAGGCCATGTTGTAACGCTTTCTCAATGCTGAAAGTGTGAAAGCCAAGACGCTCGCCCTCTTGCGGAATCCAGAGCGGCATATCTTGCCACGGTTGTACTTCATGTGTCTGTAAGAAATCATACGGGACGTAGGTGATTGTCGCGCCGCTCTGGCTAACCGCTTGCGAGACTTCGAGCGCATGTCCGAGTGTGCCGCTGATCGAACCGGCAACGTTAAACGCGCCAGTCAAATTGTTCTCGACAGAGCGGATAACCCATTCTGCTTCGTCGCGTGCGTCGATGACCTGTAACGGCTGATGGCGATTGACAGGAGCCAAGACTTCACCACCTTTAGCGACCCGCACAGGCCAATAGCTAAAGCGGTCGGTGTGATCGTGTGTGCCGATGACGAGGCCAGAACGAACGTGCAGTGTTTTGTTGGGCATCATCTGCTCGGCCGTCTCCTCACAAAGAACTTTCAGCCCACCATACGTCTCGCCCGTGATCTCTTCGACAGTGGGATCGTCTAGGTGGATGAGTTCGGCCGATTCATTCTGCCCAATCAAATCATTGCGCTTGTAAACAGAAATCGTTGAAATCAACGTGTAATGATTTGTCTTAACCGTCTCAAGTAGCTCTTTGACGGCACGCGGAATATAAGCAGATACGTCGATGACCGCATCAAATTCGCGTCCTTGCAATGCAGCCAAGTTCGTCTCTTTGCGATCTCCAATTAGATGCTCTGCTTCTGGAAAAAGGTCTGGATTTGTCTTGCCGCGATGAAAAAGCGAGACGGAATGCCCGCTCGCCAGTGCCGCCGTGACGATGGCACGGCCGAGAAATTGGGTGCCGCCCATGATTAGAAGGTTCATATTTGTTGGTGGACAGTCAACAGTTTGTGATCAAACTGGTTCTGCCAAAATTTTCTGAAGGGCTGCAAATTCTGAGCGACAGCAGCCACACACCTCAAAATGGTGGGTCACTTCTGGCATGATAATGGAAAGATCGGCTCCTGCGGCGACCAATTCGGCCGCCTCGTCCATGATCTCGTAGACATGTGAGCAGTCACACTCGGTTGGCTCCGTCTTTTCGATCAGTTGCAGCAGACGGTTGATACGTTGTTGTAGTTTCATGTTGACACCTATTGTCGTTGCTCTGTGCCTATAGATGGGGTGAACGTAAGCTATCTTACGCAATGAGTAGTCACGTTACGCATAGTAGTGGCTAGGCAAATGGCATCGAACACGAGTCATTTCGATTGTTTACGCTATTTGTCTCGCCCAATTTGACCATTTGCATGAACTGGGTGAGATAAACGGCGTTCAAGCCTGAACTGGTTGAGGCCATACGCCGTTTACCTCACCCCTACGTCGAATTTGCGTAACATGAGTTAGGCAAAAGAGGCGAGAATATCGGCCGAACTCATCCCTTCTTGCTCCAAACGTTTTTTCAATTTAACCCGCGCGTCGTGAATCAGTTTGTACATCGCATTGCGTTTCATGCCCATCTGCCGCGCCGCGACCTCAATTGGCAACCCGCCCATCGGAACAAGCTCCATCGCCTGCCTCTGCTTATCCGTCAGCTCTTCATTGATGAGCGTCAACACTTTTTGCACTAAATCGCCCTGCTCTGTCACCTCATCAGGCCTTCGCTTTTGGTCAGTTGGCGCAAAGGTGTAGGGGGTTTCATCAGATGTCATCTCATCCAGCGAGCGGTTTTTCCAACGCGCCCGTCGCAACTCTGTCAAGGCGACACGCACCGCAATTTTGTGCGCCCAAGTGGTGAATTTGCTGTTGCCCTTAAATGTCTCTAGGTTTGCCAAAATTTTTAGCAACGCCTCTTGCGTAAAATCTTCGGCTAATGGCTGAAATTCAGGCCCCGACGTTCGCACATAGTCGGTCAACCCGCGCTGCAATCCACGTAGCAAAATGGCACGCAAATCAACTAACGCATCTTCGCGTTTTTCAACATCTCGTAACTCGTTCAACCAATCTTCGTTTGTCCGCTCTCTCATTACGGTATTGTACGAATCAATTGACAATCGGACAGTGGCAGAGAAAAATAACTGACGGAAAAACAAGGGAGATGGATCACCTCATGTTCAATGCCTCAAAACTGTACGCCGTTCTAGCTGCCAACACGCTTTTGCGCTCGGCGATGACTGCTAGCGGCAGCAACGCCCTCATTGGTTTTTATCTAGCCGATCTCGCACTAGCAGGTCAAAATGTGAACTCAGCCATTGTCGGCAATCTCAATGCAACCCATGATGCAATTGCGCTGCTGTTTGCCATTCCATTTGGAATTTTGATAGACCGTTTCTCACCGCGTGTTGTGCTAGTGACGGGAGCATTATGTGGCGCAGTGGCGACTCAGCTTTTTGGGCTGACGGGCATGATCGGCATCTTCTTTGTGGCGCGTGCATTGGAAGGATTGGGGTCTTCAGCGACAACACCCGGCATTCTCGCCTATCTGACTGATGCGACAACATCTGTGCCTGAAAAACGTGGGCAAGTGATGAGCTGGTTTGAAATTTCACTTTTCTTGGGGCTGGCTGTTGGTAATTTAGTCAGCGGGCCATTATGGGAGCGGCTTGGCACAACCGCGTTTGGGTTGATTTCAGTCTTTTACCTTGCGGCAGCCTTTATCTTTTTGCGACGCGCGGAGACAGGGGCGCGTGCGGGCAGCACAGGGAGTCCACTGATTGGGCTGCGTCAGACGTTTCGCAATAAGAGCCTGTTGCGTCTGGCTGTGCCATGGTTGGTGTTTAATTCAGTCGTGGGACTGTGGCTATCGCAGTTAGCCTTTCAGCTAAACGGGCCGACGCGGGTTGGGCAGTGGCTCGTCGGCCGACTAACCCCCTCACAAACATCACTCGTGCTATTTCTTTACATCATCACGTTTTCGATTGGGGTTTGGTATTTTGGGCTGCAAATCGGCCGAACCTCTCGCGCACGCATCATGCGAACGGGCTTTATGGCGATGTTTGGCGTGGTTGCCTGCCTCTTTCTGCTCAACAATAGCAGCGAATGGACAAGAATGGCGCGTTTCTCGCTTTTCCCCTTTTATGCCCTCGCAGCTGGCCTACAAGGTGCATTCCCCCCCGCCGCGCTCTCCTTTCTGGCAGACGTAGCTGGCAACTCGCAAGGACGCGGCTCTGCGATGGGCATCTACACGCTCTTACTCAGTCTCGGCAACATCAGTGGCGCATTGCTCGGTGGACAGCTAGGCCATGCGTATGCACTCAATGGGCTGCTGATCGGAACGCTCATCTTAGCTCTGGTCGGCTTATTCTCACTGCGTTTTTTACGCGAAAAGCCTATCCCCGTTATCTCTGTATAAAGCATGTATCGCTTATATGGGTTGGTAGCAACTTGGGTTAACATGGCTACTCAAACTCGGCCGATCCCACCGCCAGCACAATCGTCTCAAATTCATCCCAATCCTCAGCCGGCGACTCCGCCCAAATCACGCGCTCTGCATCATCAAACGAGGTCAAAATTGTACCACGCATGGCGACATCGTTAATCGCGGTGTAGTTAAAGTTGGTGCGTAGCCACGTGTAGCCGGCCAGAGCAACCGCTTCGGTTTGCTCGATGTAGGCGTTCTGCACGTCTTTGGTCGCCGCATTGAGCCACGCTGCGTTGAGATCGGCCGAATTCACCCGCACCAACGTATCTGTCCGCACGGCTAGAAATGTCTGCGGCTGGTCATCACGCAAGAGACGTGTCCAACCACTCGCCAGCGTCTCATAGCGAAAACTTTTGGGCAACAGATAGGCTGGCGCATCGGTGAGCGTCGCAAACTGGATCGCCTCTGAGCCAAAACCCGTCTCGCGGAATCTCCACCCACCCACTATGTTGTCCATCAGCGCGATCATCTCGCCTTCACGCGCCGTTGGCATATCGAGATCGACAGCGTAGCCCACGTTGTCATGAACAAAGGTGAGCAAGGTTCCCGTGCGCCGACCTTCATCGGTGAGATAGCCATAGGCCGTGCGGAGAGCAGGTGCGTTGGCAACCGTCACTGTGTCTGTAAATAACTTTGAAACGCCGACCCATTGGTCGAATACGCTGCGGCGAATTGACTCGGCCGAAAGCCCCTCCGTCAGCACCCCCTGCGCGAACAACTTCACCTGAAAACTAACTGTCCCGCTGACATCATTTGTCAGCAACAATGTCGCGCCATAATCACCGTTTGATGGCGGAACCCAGTCGGCCGGGTAGGGGAATTGATAGCCTACGTAGGGGTCGAGATAGGCGAGCGTGTCGGTGGGGATGGTGCTGTTGTCGAGCGTCAGATCGGTGAAGGTCGTGCTACGCTCACCGCTGATCGACTCGGCCGATAATCCCAAAAAGTACGCGCCATCTGGCATCGGCCGCCACTCGTAGGTCAGGCTGTCAAGCGCGAGTGCGTCTACTTCTGTGCTGACAACTTGGTTGTTTTCATCAAGCGTGTAGCGCAATGGTCGAAATGTCGCGCCTTCCACCGGCACAATTTCTGCAATCGCGCCGTTCTCACCGCCCCAAATTCCGACTAGCTCGCCGCCCCCATGCTCAAACAAGAGCGAAACAGGTAGCTCATCGCCCTCTGGCGCAATATAACGACCCTGTACGGCGAATTGATTCGGCCGACCCGTAATAGGCCACATCACGATAAAGAGTCCCTGCTGACCATCCGTTAAGTAAGTCGATTCAGTATTCCAAACATAGAAATCACGATGAATGCCGCTGCGCCACGTCGCCAAGCGCGTCCCATCGGGCAGTTGCGTCGCTTCGGGCAGCAGCGGCTGATAGTCCAACAGTTGCCGCTCCCCATCGACAACGCGCCCCGCCAGCACGATGACCTCGTCGATTTGTCGCCCCGTCATCTCAAAGCCAAAATAGCCGGGATTCAGCGCATTGATCGTTTCGGTCGGCACGCTGGTTAAAGTTAAGTTCGGCGCGGGGATGAGCAGGTCATAGAACGCCATCAGGAGATTTTCAGTTGTCTTGCCCTGATAAGCTGGCTCGAACGCATCACTGCGACTCGGAAAATAGAGGCCAATCCCGCTGGCAAAGCTATCGGGATAACGCGCAATAATTGTCTGCTCGATGGCAGAGCCAAGCGTTGCGGCGGCCGTCTGCACATCAGATTGTGTCAGTTGAGAGAGCAGCATGGCAAATCGGCCGAGATCGATCACCTCATTTTCCTGTCCAACACCTGCCAAGCGGCTACCAGCGAGCGCATCGCTGACATCGTTTGCATAGCGCGGCATCTCTTCACCCGTCAACATCGCAACTGTTGCCAAGCTCATCGTGACAGACTCATAATTTGCTAGATCAACCGCCGCGACTTTGGCTGTCGGTCTTTCAGCGTACTCGGTAGCGTAGCTACTGACGATCATTTGCGCGACGCTAGCTGCATCGGCCTGTGGCCTTTGTGCCAGTTGATCGAGCCATGCCTTGTAATTCCAGCCGTTGCCCGGCACGAGACCGCTAGAGGCGATGCCGACTTCGGCCGATTCCTGCACCGCTGCAAAGACATCGTGCTGCCCCATCAAACAGGCATCAAAGCCAATAAATGCCAATTGCTCGACCCCGCCCGTCGATAAGCCGTCCTGTACGCCACGCTGTAGTGCCTCTAGTGACAGTTGCGCCCCTTCTGCGCTCAGGTCAGCCCCCGTCCCGCGCCAGCCAGCCCCATGCCCCCAAACGACCAAACCGACCCTTTGTGCGGGGTAACTTTCTGTTCCCCATGCAATAAAGTCAGTTAGCGTCTCGGCCGAACTCATATTTAACTCCCCTAGTGCGGCGACCTCCTGCCAACTTTCTGAGCTTTTCACAAATCGCTTGACTTGCCATGCTTCTTTGTCATCACTATATAAACTAGAGCGATCTAATTGTGCAACAATCTGTACATCGGCGCTAAATTGCGCCGCCGCTAGCTCTTCCCAATCAGCCAGCGCAAACGGTTCCAAATTGTTATCTGCGTCTATATAGAGCAAAATAGTCCAAGCTGGCAATCGTTCAGCGGTTGTCGATGGGGTGATTGGGGGCAAAGATGTGATAGTTGGAGCCGGTGATGTGCTGGTTGGGCTGGGTGTTGGTGCAACACGCCGACACCCTATTGACAGTAGAAAGATGAAGGTCAAGATACAAAAGGTATGATTCATAGCGGGATGCTAACCTACACAATTCTGAGTGGCAAGGGCGTTCACAGCAAATTCGCTGACGCTTATGGGTTCGTTTGGTACAATGGCAGGACTGTCTTGCAGATGAAATAGAGACAGAAACACAATTACATGCAGACAACGCCAGAAAACTTCATTTCGGCATTCGGCCGAAATCTATACAACACGCTTCTACCTGCTTCGATGCGTCAACGCCTCGACAATGCCCCCATTGTGCAGGGTATTCGTGAGAGTTTCAAGGATGAGGCGGCCGAAATCCCCTATATCCTGCTTGAAGAGCAGCACATCGCCAATTTGCGCGTCGTCTTAAATCGCAATGCGCTTCTGCAAGCGTTACCAGCGCAAGCGACGGTAGCAGAGATTGGCGTTGCCTCTGGGGATTTCTCCAAACGCATTCTACGCTTTGCCAAACCAAGTCGTCTCCACTTAATCGACGCATGGGATGATGACCGTTATCATAGCGGTTTAGAAAAAATTGTCAGTGATAAAATGAATGGCGAGATCGAGAGCGGCCGCGTCTCGATTCATCGTGGCTATTCCACAACAATTTTAACGACTTTTCCAGATCATTATTTCGATTGGGTCTATCTCGATACCGACCACACCTATGAAACGACCCGCGATGAACTTAAGTTACTGAGTTGCAAGGTCAAGCAGGGTGGCATCATTGCGGGTCATGACTACATCACAGGCGACTGGAAGATGCGAAATCGTTACGGTGTAGTCGAGGCGGTCAACGAGTTCTGCGTTGAGAACAACTGGGAACTCGTTCTCACCACCTACGAAACCCATCGTCATCTCAGCTTCGGCATCCGTGAGATGGGCTATTAAAAACAGGAGCGTTCCAAAAGAGTAAAAAACTGCTTGCGGCATTCTGCAAATTTACTCTTTCTGCATTCCGATAGGGTTAATCTGCGCTTTTTCTGGCGCGTTAGCAACAACCCGCAAACCACCTTCAACAACAACATCCTTATAACCACGTGCCACAACAACAAGACTATACGCTGCCCCTTTTGGCAACTGTTTGGGGAAGGTGAAGCGGCCATCTGTGGCTGTTCGCGTCGAGGTGAAGGCCATACGCTTGTTTTTGACTTTGACAAAATCCATCACGCGCACATTTGGTTTGAGCGCAATGACGAGCGCATCCTTGATGCCACGCTTGCTTCTGTCGTCGATGATGCGCCCACGTACTTCAGTGTCGCTGTCTTGAACTTTTCGGCCGACAGTCACCTGCCCCTCGGCCGCCACCTGACCGCGCACTGTGACAATCAGATGATATTCACCATCTGGAATGCCGCGCCCATTGGAGAGCGTTAAGACCTGTCGGCCGCTGCCGCCCGACTGCCACTTGCCCTTCTGTTCCAACACCTTGTTGCCATTGTGCGCCCACACCTGCCCCCATTGTGTTCCCTTGCGGAAGCCGGAGAATTGAAATGAAGCGTAAATTGCTTTTAAGCCGCTCGGTAAAACTTCGGCCGCATTGACTGGCAACCCATTTTTACGCACACGACTGCTAAAGACTAGATTTTCGACCTTCGCCCCCGTTTGCTGCTGTGGTGTTGGGACTGTGGGTTGTGTTCGCTTAACGGGCGCGGTTGGCACTTTGCTGCGCGAACCGCCTCCCTTCACTTTCATGCCCGCTTGTTTGAGGAGTGGCTTGGCGAGGTTGACTGGTCGCAAACCGTTGATGAACCCACCAATTGCCATTGGTGTATCGCGTTGGTCAACGCGCCCATCTCGATTGGTATCGATGACGGGGCGAGCATCGACAGGTGTCACGCCGTCTCCGGCCGCTGCTTGGGTCGGGATGCCGACCAAATATCCGTGGCTATCGATTGCCGTCCCACCCGAGTTGCCACCCGCAATCGTCGCATCTGTTTTGATCCATGCACGCGCTCTGAGCTGCTTGCTGCGCGTAAATCCTGAGACACTGCCGCTTGTGAACGTGATCGTCTCACCGCCAATGCCGGGATAGCCAAAGATGGCAAGCTCATTTGCAAGCTCGATTTTGCTCGAATCGCCCAGCTCAACGTATGGCAAGTTGAGCCGGCTCACCTTACGCCCTCGCATATCACTGACGATTTGGAGAACAGCAAGGTCAAGTTCTGGTGACTGAGCCACGATTTCAGCGAGGTAGGTTAATGTGGGTGGCTCATCGGAACGATCTGTGATGGCAATAGCGAGTGCATTTGCAGAAGGGCTGGGCATCCCCATTGCGCGTGGGTTGGCAACGTGGCAATTAGTCAAAATAATGCCGCGAGAGTCCACAATCGTGCCACTGCCTGTCCATGCGGAGGACATTCCGCCCATAAAGCTCTTTTTGAGTGCGACGATCTGCACAACTGATTTCAGAGTATCGAGAATAATTGTCGGTGAAGCATGAATATCGATCATTTATATTTCTCTCTTGCCGTTACTACCAGGTATCTAGCAAATCTTTCAAGTTGACATTCTTGGTGGTCACAGGTCTTGGTTTAATCCGCTGTTGCCCGATGATCTTGACAACTTCTTGTAGAGCCTCATTTGCTTTGTCTTTGGGCAATCCTGTCTGTTGGGCAAGTTGGGTAGCCATGCCACTGTTGTTGAAGCGGCTTTGCAGCGCAGAGCCATCTCCCATAATATCGAGCAGGTCATCGAGGTCGAGTGACCCATCATCTGGCTGAGTTTGGTAATCTTCGGCCGGTTGAGTACGATCATTTTCATTGATAGACGGTTGTGTTCCTTGTTCTCTCTGACCAAAAAAGCGTTTCATCATCTGCGCCATAAAAAACGCCACAATTGCTTGGGCAATCTGTGGTGAGATGTTGAGTCGTTCGGCAAGAATTTTGGCGAGCGGGTTGATCGATGCGGACGAGACCGACCCCCCACCACCCAAGACAGTTTCGATGAGATCGCCCATCCCATTGTGATGCGGCTCTCCTCGACTGGCGTTGCCACCAATAACGAGGCCAATTAAATCACCAATGTCTAAGCCGTTTTGTTGAGGCGTGGGTTGGCGGCTGCTGGGCGCGCTGCGACCGCCGAGAATACCACCAAGCAAATCACGAATTGGATCACTGTTTTCGGCCGAGCGGCGCGGGTTCTGCCCAGCCGCTTGGCTTGCTTTTAGAATTTGTCGGAGAAGGTCTGACATAGTTACAAATTTCCTTTTGTTGCGTTGCTACAACTGCATCATCGTTAATTGTACGGGAAAGCACAGTTTTTTGTTAGTGGTAGCGGTAAGATGGAAATAGTTACAATCGTTGAAATGAAAGCACACTGTAAGGACACATGATGATGACGCGCGTTTTAGTGACCCCTTATTTTCTTGAGCAAATTAGCCGACATTCTACGCGACCTCGATTCCGGCGAACGTGAGTTGGTCGAAGCGTCAGCACATCGCAAACTTTTCCGATTTGTACACCATACTTCTCACCGTTCGCGTAAAAATTGCAAAAAAGAGAAGATTGAAATAACGTAGAAGAA
>CAYMGE010000013.1:0-90789 GCA_964389925.1 uncultured Ardenticatenaceae bacterium | reverse complement strand
TTATCTTCTTCATCCCTCTATTCTCTCACATTTTCAACCTGCGGGAATTGCTGGTACTGTGACAGCACTTGGAGCTTGGCAGGATTGCGGAAGCGTTAACGGTTCAAACGGCGGAAATGGTCAACAAGGCGAATCCCATTTGAAATCTGGTGTGCATACTGGTGCAAATAACTGCACTGCAAGCGGTGGAACCAACTTCAACGCAAGTGCAGGAGATGGTGGCAATGGCGATAGCGATGATCGTGGCAGCGGTGGTGGTGGCGGTGGCGGTGGACATGCCACTCACGGTGGACGCGGTGGTTGCGGAAGTTACCATGCTGGCGGCGGCGGCGGAACCCCTGTTGGCGACGACGAGTTTTCACAGCTTTACTTTGGTGGCAGTGGTGGTGCTGGCGGGAATGACCAAAATGATACTCGTGCTGGCGGTGGTGGGCGCGGGGGCGGTATTGTTTTTATCAATGCACGAGAGCTAAATCTTTCTGGAACAATTCAGGCTAATGGCGGTAATGGTGGTGCTGGTAATAGTTGTAGTGGTGGCGGCGGCGGCGGTGCGGGTGGTTCTGTGTTTATACGTGCATATCGCGCTGAAATGGTTGGTGATGTTCAAGTACAAGGCGGTGTTGGAGGACAGGGAGCTAGCTGTAGCCTTGGTAGCAATGGTGGGAATGGCTCTGTCGGCCGAATCCGCATCGAATACTGCGAGTCACTAACAGGCACAACCAACCCCGCTGCAAGCACCCAAAAGCTGGACTGCTACATCGTAGAACAAGTAGACGGCGCAACTGAGCAAACCCGTCTCAACTTGCCAGAGGCAACAACGGGCGGTGAGCTACTTACCGTACAGTATGGGCATCTGATTGAGTTGGGAAGTGCGGGTGAGCAAACGGTCACGTTGCGTCTGCCAGATGCGGCGTTTGCGGGTGCGACGTTGGATGCGCTCGTTTCGGGACAGTCGGGCAACTTTGCGCTCAAGCTGGACATCGGCAATGATGGCAGTTGGGATTGGCAAACGAGTGGGGATGGTCAGCCGCAGACGTTGAACAGCCCCGATTTGGCGGCGGCGTTCAATGCGTATCGAGCTGCCCAAGGGCGCAGTGTTGGTGAGACGCTCGATGTCCCCGTGCGCGTCAGTTTGGACACGGCGGGGCAGGTGTTGTTGACGAATATGGTTGTGGAGCCAGTCGCGGCGGGTGAGGTTGCACCAACGTTGAGCGACTTTGGCACAGTGGAAGAAGGGGAAAGCATCACGCTTGAGGCGACGATTAACAACAGTGCCAACGGTCCAATCACAGGTGCAACCGTCAGCTTCCACACAACACTTTCCGACGGTCAAAATTGGTACATCGGCAGTACGTTCTTGCCGACGGTTCCCGCCAACGGGAGCGCGACGGCGGCTTACGAGTGGAACACGCTCGGCTTTACGGGAACGCTGCCGATCACGGCGACGGTTGACCCATATAATCGTATTGTCGAGACGGTCGAGGATGACAACGCTGCCAGTGCAAATGTGACAATTTTAGCGCAACCAGATATGGCGGTTGCTGCCGTTGACGTGGGAGCGATTCGACAAGGGTTGTCGTCGTCGGTTGAGGTGACGATTCGCAATAGTGGTGGAATCACGGCAAACGGCGTGCAGGTCGCGCTGTATGATGGCGATCCAACGAGTCGAGCGTCGGTGTTAGGCAGTACATCGGTAGATGTTCCTGCCAATGGAGAGGCGACTGCGATGATTGCGTGGACACCTGCCGCACGCGGCACAGTTGACCTACATCTACTCTTGGACAGCGATGACAGCTTTGATGAGCGCAATGAGTTGGATAATGTGTGGTCGGCCGAAACGCCCGTCGGCTGGGGCAATCCGCACATCATCGACGCAACAGGCACAAACGATCAACTATACAACGCGACAGACGGATATGGGTATCTGACAGCTGGCAACACGCAAAATTGTGGGGACGGATCATCTGAGCAAACCTACCGTGAAGGGGCAAACAATAATCCGCTGCAATACCGCTTCGACCACCTGCTGCCCGACCGTTTCTACCACGTTGATCTGACCTTCTATGTCTGTAGCGGGACGCGGACGATGGCAGTGTCTGCGGACGGGGCAACCTATCCCGATACCGTCACCGTCAACCAAACGCCACGCACGGTGTCGTTTTTGCTTGACAAAGCTGACTACGCGGATGGCAGCACCACTATCTCTATTCTCGAAACATCCAGTACGCTCCGCAATGCTGTCGTCAGCGAAATTTACCTGACCGATATCCGCTACTGTGAAATTGACAGCGGTGGTGGTGATGATGTCGATCCTGCATTTGAGAACGCGGGCAACGCTTGTGGCTACACCGATTCAGACAGCCAAACGGTCAGTCTCGACGGCAGCGATGATCCTGCTCAGACAATCCGCTTCCGCGACGGTTCGCTCACCTATCGCTTTGACAACCTCAACTCGCAGCACGCTTACACACTTAAGCTGACGATGTTGGACGATGGCTCTGGTCGTCAACAGACGGTTAGCCTTAATGGGCAGCAGTTTGGTGGCACAACAACGTTGACAGCCACACCGCAGGTGGTTGAGATTGATGTTCCAGCAGGAACGGCAACGGGTGATTCTCTTCTGGTTACGATTACAGAGTTGACGGGAGACGTGGGGGTGCTGAGTGAGATTACGCTGGAACAGGTGACACCGAGTGAGAGTGCGGTGCCGACGGTAGTGGGGTTTATCTCTGCGGAATCAACACAGCATTATCTCCTGCCGCCTATCCTGATAACGGTACTGGGTATTGGTCTCATGATGTATTATATAGTGACCCCCATTGTCAGGCGTGTAGTTAACAAGCGTCGGATATGACCTTGCTGGCAACATGAGTCAAGATGTTGCCATGCTTGCCCTTTCTATTCCCACTGGCTTTTGGGATCGCCGTCCCAAAAAGACTCTTGGTCGTTTGCGACGGGCATTGGGCAAATGCGACTTGACCCCAAATCACGCTTTTCACCCTCGATTACGCCCAAAATCCTCCAAAACTGACCACTTACCCAAGGGCGTTGAGGCTCACCCTAGATTTAGCGGAAACTAAAGATATTATCCTACCTGCGGGAATTGCTGCTTCAGTAGCCTTCTTTAGATCGTCAAAGAGACCAACTCCTCAACAGCAACAGTTGGCTCCGACAACTTTTCAGACACCTGCTCGGCCGAAAACGCCGCAAGCTGACGAACCGACATATCTTCCAACAGTTGCGGAATCGTCACCTCAACCTGCACGGCTGTTCTTAACCAGTTGCGAAGCTCAATCGCCATCAGTGAATCCATGCCGATGTAAGTCAAGGGTAGATCGACATCCAGACGGTGGGCGGCAATGCCCAGCGTACCTGCCAGTTGGTCGCGCAGTGCATCGAGCAGGATCGTTTGTTTGACATCGGCAGATTCTCCTACCAACTGCACCAAAAGCGTCTCTGTCTCGACCGCTTCCGTTTCTGCTGCCAAATACGCGAATAGCGGTTGGGCTTCTGGCTTGAGCGCAAAAACGCCCATCTGTGGCAGACCGCTTCCCAACAGGCCGCCCAACGCCGCAAACGCATCGGCCGAATCCATCTGTACCAATCCCGCCGCTTCCCAATGCCGCTCGTACAACGTCCCAGCCCCCTGCGCCGCACTGCCGACATTGCCCCAAACGCCCCAGTTGATGCTCGTCAACGGCCTGCCCGTCGCGTGGGCGAGGCTGTCCATGAACGAGTTGGCGGCGACGTAGTTGCTCATGCCACTCATGCCGAGCGTGGCGGCGGCCGACGAGAAGAGGACAAAGAAATCGAGCGGATGCGCTTTGGTCGCCTCGTAAAGCTGCCACGTCCCGCGCACTTTGGGAGCCAGTACCTTGCTAAACGTCTTCCAAGATTGATCCTGCACGAGATGGTTGTCAAAGACACCCGCCGAATGGATGATGCCGCGCAGTGGGGGTCGCATGCGCTCGATTTTCGCCATCATCTGCAAAACCGCTCGCCCGTCCGTCACGTCCACCTGTTCGATACAAATCTCAACGCCTTGCGCTTCTAACTGCGTCAATCTCTGCGCGGTTTCGGCCGATGGCACACGTCGCGCCACCAGCACCAAATGTCGCGCCCCTTGCTCGACCAACCATTCCGCAGCGGCAAGCCCCAACCCACTCAAACCGCCCGTCACCAAATAGGTCGCATTCGCCCGTATCTGGTTTGGCGTAGCTGAAATCGCGCTTTCCTTGACCAGCCGGGCGACGTGTTGGTGTCCATTGGCAAAGGCATATTGCGTTTCGGCCGAATTCGCACGCAATAGGTCAATCAACACCGCGTTATCCTCATCCAAATCGACGAGGCGCGTCTGCAATTCGGGGTGTTCGGCCGCGATCACTTTGCCCAGCCCCCACAGTGTCGCTTGCGGCGTACTGTGCATTGAGTGGGCAAGCTGTGTCTGTCGCGTCACGATCCAGAGCGGCGCGGCGACGTTGGCTGTCGTCAGCGTTTGCACAAGCTGGAACGCCCCTTCACACGCCATGCGCGTTCCCGCATCAAGCTCGTCGAGCGTCGCGTCCAGTCCCCAGCCGTAAATGATGCCGCGCCAGTTGGCTTGTCGTAATCGGTCTGATAGAACAGCCACTTGTCTCGCATAGACAAGCTGACAGTTGCCACCGCTTGCGCTCAACTGCGCTTGCAACGTCTCCGCAAAGCCGCCGCGATCTGCCAATATCAGCCAGTCGCCGCGCAGCGACTCGTCGCTGTCGTCCGCCTGCGCGATGATGACCGCCTGTGAGCCGATGCCGCGATAGTTGGCTGGTGGCATAAGGGCTGTTGTGGTCGTAAAGCCGCTGTTTGTGAGGAGAGATTGCCATTTTTCGGCCGAAATCAGCGGATAATCGACCCGCACCTCATCCGCAAACCGCCACCACCCATCCGTCAGCCCAAACGTCAAATCTGCCCACGCCAGCCGCTCCGTCGCCTCCAATAGAATCAGTGTCCCGTTGGGCGTGAGTAGCTGCCGCACATGGCGCAGCGTCTCCGCCAAATCGCGGGTCGCATGAAGGACATTGGCCGCCACGATCACATCAAAGCTGTGCGCGGCAAACCCCTGCGCCAGCGGATCGCGCTCGATGTCGAGCCGTTGCGTCCGCAAAAATGGATAGTCGGCAAATCGCTCCTCTGCCCGTTTGAGAAAAGATGCGCCAATGTCGGTAAAGGTGTAGTCGCAGTTGGCACAGTGGGGGAGCAGATGCGCTGTCGTGCCACCCGTTCCCGCCCCGATTTCGAGGATGCGTGCGCCCTGTCCTGCTGGCAAGCAGTCCGTTAGTTGAGCGACCGCTTGCTGAACGAGCGGGTTCATCATTTGCCCAGACAGTGATTCCTGATAGAGCATCGTGCTGGCATCCATGTCACCAGCAGCGAAGAGCAGTTCGAGTGGATCGACTGCACCGCGCAATACGTCGGCGAGATTCTCGCCACAACGCTGTAGCAGAGCCGCTTCGGCCGCAACGATCTCCGATAACACAGGCTTTTCCGCAACCGCCCCTTCCTCTGCCAAAATCTCCCGCAAGCGCGTCGTCAATCGCTTGTACTGTGGCGCGATCTCGTCGTCGGCGACCATCGCCAACGCACGACGACTGTAAAACGCGCTCAGTTGGTTAAGCCGCTCCACGCCGTCGCTGTACGCTTGCAGTGCGTTGTGGTCATGATTGGCAGCAATCGTTGGTTGAATCCGCGCCGCCATCTCTTGTGGCGATGGCACATCGACCCCCGCATAGCGCAGACGCGGCTCCCATATTATATTGTAGAGCCAATCATGCCACGCGGGTTTGCCACCGAGTAGAGCCGTGCGCGATGTACGCTTGAGTTCGATCTCCTCCAACACCGCGATGACCGTTCCCGTCGGGTTGATGAGCGTTAAATCGGCCGAAAAACCACCCCCACTCGCCCGAATCTGCCCATAACACCACACGCGCTCTCCCTCTGGTCGCGCATACCAAACCGCCCGCCCGATGCCGCCGACGATGTACGCATCGCCGCTCTCGACGACTTCCGCAGACAGCGCGGCCTGTAAGACCTCCATGCCATGATTGAGCAAAACGGGATGCAGATAGTGGGTGTGGGACTCGAAATGGCTCGGCAGATGCACGACCCCCAGCGATCTATCTGCGCCGCGCCACAGCCGTTCGATAATCGGCTTGCCGTTGAGATGAGCGACGGTTGGCAGTTCAGCCTGCATCTCATCTCGCAACGCCGCGATGTTGTGCATCGGTTGCGCGGGTTGGGTTGAGTGGCATTGTGCGCTGGCGTGGCGCGTCCATGTCTCGCTTTCGGCCGAATAAATCCCCACTTCCGCCCCATCTACAATCGTCTGCACCGTCACCAAGCCGTCCGTCGGCAAGACAATCGCCCGTTCAATTTGCAACCCTTCAACGACACACGCCCCCTCATGAGCCGCCCACACCATCTCCAAATAGCCGCCAATCGGAAAGACGACCGCCTCAAATAGTTCATGCTCCGACAAATAGGCAGGCGTATGGGCGTTGATGTGCGCCTCAAACTGCTGTTGGCGCAGGGGGGACGGCAAGCGTTGACCGAGCAGAGGGTGTCCGTTGCCCGTCAGCGTCCGCGTGGCGATGGCCGCTTCATCAAACCAAAAACGTTCGCGCTGGAACGGATACGTCGGCAAAATCACCTTGCGCCGCGCATAATCGCTGTCAAACGCCTGCCAATCGAGATCGACACCGCGCTCGTACAATCGGCCGATACTCTCCAGCAGCGTCCCCCAAGCCGCGTCCCGATGCAGAGACGGCAGCCACAGCCCAACCCCTTCAGGCAGGATGTAACGACCCATCCCGATCAGCGTTGGGTGCGGCCCGACCTCGATAAACGTGTCGATCCCCATGTCGTGCAGGGTCAACATCCCGTCGGTGAAGCGCACCGTCTCGCGCAGATGGCGCACCCAATAGCGCGGCTCCGTCACCTCGTCCATCACAACTTGCCCCGTCAAATTGGAAACGAGCGGCAAGCGCGGGCGTGATAAGTTGATGCTGCGGATAACCTGTTCAAATTCAGCCAAAATCGGCTCCATCAGCGGCGAGTGAAACGCACGGGAGACGGTCAGCCGCTTGATGCGAATGTCGGCGTTTTTGAGAACGGTGAGGCTGGGGGCGAGATTTTCGGCCGAATCTGACAAAACAACCAGCTCCGTCCCGTTGATCGCCCCAATCGACACATCGGGCAGTAGCTCACGCACCCGCTCCTCGCTGGCAAAAACCGCCACCATCGCGCCACGCTGGGTGCTTTGCATCAGCCGCCCACGCGCCGCAACCAGCCGCAACCCGTCCGCCAGCGAGAACACCCCCGCCACACACGCCGCCACAAATTCACCGATGCTATGCCCCAACAGCACCTCTGGCGTAATTCCCCACGATAGCCACAGCTTCGCCAGTGCGTACTCAATCGCAAACAAGGCGGGCTGGGTGTACATCGTCTCATGCACATCGTCGCTGGCAATAATGTCGAGCAGGGGGCGGTCTAACTGCAACAGCGCGGCGCATTCGTCAATTGTGCGGCGAAAGGTGGGCTGTGTCTCGTATAGCTCGCGCCCCATGTCGGCATATTGCGCCCCTTGCCCCGTGAACAAAAAGGCGATGCGTGCTGGCGCGGGGTCGATAGCGTGGCCTTGCAGTTGACCGAGTGCGGCGATCATTTCGGCCGAATCTTTCCCACTGACAGCAGCGCGATAGCGATGGTGAGCGCGTCCCGTATTAGCAGTAAAGCAAACATCGTCTAACGCTGCATCTCCCTGCAAAAATTCAGCATACTGCCTTGTCAACGCCACAAATGCGTCTGAATCTTTTGCCGACAGTGCCAGCAAATGGCGTGGGCGCACGGCTTCAGCGACGATAGCTTTCTGCACGGGAGCTTCTGCCAAAACGATGTGGGCATTTGTACCACTCACGCCAAATGAGCTAACACCCGCCAAGCGCGGCTTCTTCGACCGTCGCCACGCCGTGCCGTCAACGGGAATCGTCACGTTGAGCCGCTCCCAGTCGATGTGCGGACTCGGCGCGTCGAAGTGCAGATGGGGCGGAATTGCTTCGTGGTGTAGACAAAGCGCGGCCTTGATTAGCCCCGCCACCCCTGCCGCTGCTTCGGGATGGGCGATGTTCGCTTTGACCGATCCGACGATGAGCGGCTGTTTGCCGAACACCTCTGCCAATGCACCCATTTCGATGGGGTCGCCTAGCTTTGTGCCTGTGCCATGTGCTTCGATGTAGCCGATTTCGGCCGAATCCACCCGCCCATTCGCCAACGCCTGCCGAATCACATCGCGCTGCGAGGGGCCATTTGGCACGGTCAACCCGCTGGTGCGCCCATCCTGATTGACTGCACTGCCGCGAATCAGCGCATAAACGTGGTCGCCGTCCCGCTCCGCATCTGACAGCCGCTTCAGAACGACCACGCCGCACCCTTCCGACCGCGCAAACCCATCGGCCGCTGCCGCAAACGATTTACAGCGACCATCAGGCGACAGCATATTCGCCCGCGAATGGTTGATGTGAATGTCGGGGGTCATGATGCGGTTCGTTCCCCCTGCCATTGCCATCGCGCACTCCCCGTTTCGCAAACTCTGCACCGCCAGATGCACCGCCACCAGCGACGACGAACACGCCGTATCGACCGATAAACTCGGCCCACGCAATCCCAACAGATAGGAAAGCCGACCGCTCGCCGTGCTGTGCGCGTTGCCCGACCCCATATACGCGTCAATCTCCGTCACGGGTCGTCGCTGGAGCAACTGCACATAATCGCTCATGCAAATCCCAACAAACACCCCTGTCATCGTCTCTTCCAGCGCGTCGGGGCTGACCCCTGCATTTTCCAACGCCTCCCACGTCACTTCGAGCAGAAGCCGCTGTTGCGGGTCGAGACTCCGCGCCTCACGTGGTGAAATGCCAAAAAAGTGCGCGTCGAACTGGTCGAGGTCGCCCAAAAAGCCGCCCTGTTGCGTCACGATTTTGCCGCGTGTCTTGATGTCGGGATCGAAATATGCCGCCGCATCCCAGCGATCAGGCGGCACCACGCTGATCGCGTCCACGCCATCGACCAGCAGTTGCCAAAAGCTGGCGGGGTCGTCTGCGCCACCCGGATAGCGGCAGCCGATGCCGACTATCGCGATCGGTTCATGTTTGGCCGCCTCCACCGCGTCCAATTTGGCACGCATCTGTTTCAGGCCAACAAGGGCTTTTTTCAACGCGGGCAGTTGTGCATTATTACTCATTTAATCTCCTTTTCGGGATGCAAAAACACCCATCGGCCGATGGGTGTCGTTATGAAATTGAATTGTTGAAACTAAGGGCTATGGTGTATGCAATTGCTTGCCGAGCAGTGCAAGCAGCGGTTCAAAGTGGCGGCGATTGGTCGTGTACAGCGGCACATCCTCTGGCAACGTGAGCGCGATCACCATATCCCCCAAGTACCACGTACAGTTGCGGCCGCGTGCCAAAATGGGATCGTCAATAATTTGCGCCGCCAACTCCCCCATCCGCCGTAGCGATTGATCTTTTTCGCCGCGCAACCCCTCCGCCAATACGCGCAGTTGCGGTTGCCATGCCGCCATCTGCTCCGCGAGATTGCATTCACGCACCTTCCGAATGCACTGGACGCGCAAATTGTAATGATCATCGACTAAAATGGGATGCTCAAGCGCAAGCCCACACTGCGTCGTATTGATTACCTCGTCGATGTCCAGCCAAAAACGGTTTGTAAACATCGAGTCGAGCATGAAACCGAGATTCTCACTCAGTTGTTCAGTTGTGCTTTGTGAGGTGTAGGTGTATTGGCGAATCACATTGGCGAGAATCAAGTTCATGCGGCTCGCCTGACGTTTGTTGATGTGTTGACCGATTGCCGTGATGAGATCATCGAAATGATCTTCCGTCAATGCGAGTCGGTGCAGTGCAGTCGCATCATTGACGATGGTACGCAGATATTCGCCATACACGTAATTTGATGTAATGAGCCGATACGCCGCTAACTCTCTCTTTAGCTCAAGTTGACGAGCGCGGCTACCAAATTGTCGTAGAATTTGGATGGTCGTTTCGAGGAAAAGAGACGGCTTACTCATACAATGCGGCCAATTCATCCCCTATCGGGGCAATCGCGTTAAGGTCAACATTGAGCAGGGCAATATCGGCCGACCGCCCCTGCTCCGTCGTCAAATTATCCGCATTCAACAGCGGAATGATGTCGCAGAGCGTCGCTAACTGTTCGAGCGTAATTGGCTCTTTGTATGCGATCAAATTCTCCAGCGCGTTGGTGATTAAGAACGCTAAAAATGTGTATGGCTTCTGGAGTAACCGACTTTGTCGCCACGCCTGCCGCGAAAACAACAGCAAATCCTGTGTCCAACTCGCAACCTCATAACTCCCCACATCGTATATCTCCTCCATCGCACCGACCAGCTTTACCATCCGCTCAACGGTGGTCGTCAACTGCGAACGCGCCGTGATTGCCAACTCTTTTTGTTGTCGCTCAAACGTCTCCCACGCGACGAGAACCGCTTGCGGCCGATTGCGATTTGTGACCACAATCGACCCGCCCCGTTCGGCAATCTGACGCACAAGGGCTGGAAAATTGTTACGCACTTCCGTGATGCTCATTGTTTGTTGCATGATAATCCTCGTCAACTGTACAGATAGATGCACAGTTTAACAGTCGGAAATGGGGTTGTCAAAATTGGGAGCAGTTGAACGTCTCGTTTCGCCTAAATGTGCTGCAATTCAGCCTCAATTGCTGCCTCTAACGCCGCCATCGTCTGCAACTGCTCGACCTCAGCGACAAACTCATCGGTATGATGACCATTGACAGCAGGTTCATCAGCCAGCAACAACTGTGGCGTGTCGGCGGCAACGCCTATCTGTTCAGCGATATACGCCTCCAGCGCGGCGGGATTGGGATAATCAAACGCCAGCGTTGACGACAGCGCAACACCAAACGTCTTTTGCAGACGATTGCGAAGCTCGACCGCCATTAGCGAATCCATCCCCAAATCGAAGAAGCCCGTTTTGGGCGCGATGGGCTGTGTCGGCGGGAAGCCCAGCACACGCCGAACGTCGCTGTGCAGATGCTCGCGCAAGATGGCACGGTGCTGCTCGACAGGGGCATCGCGGATCGCGTCGGCAAAGCGGGGTTGTCCGTCTGTTCGACGCTCGACGGTTGTCGGCTCGACAAAGCGTTCAAACAGCGGCGCGTCGGCGACTTGCTCCCTAAACTCATCCCACATAATCGGCACAATACCAACCTGTCCATGTTGATTAAACCATTGCGCCAGCGTTTTAATGCCTTGCTGGGGCGAGATCGAGCCAACACCGCGCTGGGTAATGCGCTCCATTTTGTGCGCCGCCGCGCCGACCGACTCCCACGCCCCCCAGTTGATGCTCAACCCGACTAGGCCGCGCTCGACGCGATAGTGTGCCAGCGCGTCCATGAAGCTGTTGGCGGCGGCGTGATTGGCCTGACTTGCCGAGCCGAGTAGGGAAGCGGCCGACGAGAAGAGAATGAAGAAATCGAGGGGGAGTTCGGCCGAAAACTCATGCAACCACCGCGCCCCGTCCACCTTCGCCCCAAACACCGTGCGGAAGCGGTCAATCGTCTGCTTTCGCAATACGCCGTCGTCGAGCGTTCCCGCCGCGTGGATAATGCCGCACAGCGGATAGACGGGGTCGATGGCGTTAAAGACGCGCTCCACGTCGGCGCGTTGCGATACGTCTGCTTGCATGACGTTGATTTGTGCGCCTTTGGCGGTTAGCTGGTCAATCAATTGCTGTGCCTGTGTAGATGGGGAAGAGCGGCCGATCAGCACCAGCCGTCGCGCCCCCTGCTCAACCATCCAACGTGCCACCGCCAGCCCCAACCCGCCGAGACCGCCCGTGATGAGGATTGTTTTTTCGGCCGAAAAACGCACCCCAACCCCTGTCGGCGGATTTGCCTGCACCAATCGCGCCACATAGCGTCGCCCATCACGAAACGCGATCTGCGTTTCAGCACTGTCACGCAACAGCGATTGAGCCAACCCGTCAATATCCACTTCGCAACCAATATCAACCAGTCGCACCCGCAACTCAGGATGCTCCAACGCCGCTACCTTGCCCAATCCCCACAGTGTCGCTTGCTCTGGCGACAGCGTTTCACCCGCCACAGGCTGTGCGCCCGTCGTCACCATCCAAAGATGAGGCGACACGTCTGTGTCAATCAACTGCTGAATCAATGTCAACACACGCTCACAGTGCGATAGCGGATCGTCACTTTCTCCCGCACAGTAGACGATTTCATCCGCATCAACTGTCGCATCCCATCTGTCCATCACAACACACGCTGCCCCTTGCGCCATCAAATGATCTGCAAGCGGCTGGGCAATCGCCGCGTTATCAGCGATGATGCACCACTTTGAAATGGTCAGGGGGTCGGCAGTTGTGACAGTTTGCAACTGCCAGTCGATTTGATAATACCACTCCGCAAAATCTATTGACTGTGCGTCAAAATTTCGATGCGCGGCGATCAATGCCGCCACCACATCGGACAAAATCGCCTGCTGTTCCAAAGCGAATCCTCCCATCAACTGCTGAATGAGTTGCGTCTGATCGCCGTTCGCCAACATCTGCAAAACGGGCGAACTCTCGACAGTTGGCTTTGTCTCAGGCAGCCAGTGTCGCTGTCGTTGCCATGCGTAAGTTGGTAAATCGCTCACTTTGTGGCGCGATTTGCCTGCATAGAAGGCGTTCCAGTCGATCTCAACCCCCGCTGTGTACAGTTGGCCAACACTCTGCCACAACGTTTGCTCATCATTCGGCCGCAACGTCGGCAACCAAACCGCCTCACTAGCGGGCAAACAGTGTTGTCCCATGCTCAACAGCATCGGCAACGGACTAACTTCGATAAACGCGCCGATCCCCATCTCGCCAAGCGTCGCCATGCCCGCCGCAAACTGCACGGGCTGGCGCAGATGGCGCGTCCAGTAGGCGGGGTCGGTCATTTCGTCGCTGACGAGTTGGCCTGCGGCGTTGGAGATGAGGCGGATTTTCGGCCGATGCAACCCCACCCCCCGCACCACCCGTTCAAACGCCCCCATCACAGGCTCCATCAGCGGCGAGTGCGACCCAAACGAGATGTTCAGCACCTTCACCTTGATCCCGTGCGCGTTCAACAGCGTTTTGGCCTGCTCAATCGCGGTTGGCGACCCAGAAATCACCGTCGCATCGGGGCCATTGACCGCCGCAATCGAAACGCCATCCCGCCCATGCAAACAGTCTGCGACGCGCTCTGCATCCGCCTTGACCGCCGCCATGCACCCCGCCGCCGTCTGCGTCGTCAAGCGTCCGCGCTCCGTCACCAGCCGCAACCCGTCTGCCAGCGAGAATACCCCCGCCACACATGCCGCCGTATATTCCCCCATGCTGTGACCGAGCAGGGCAGTCGGCTCCACTCCCCACGACAGCCACAGTTGCGCCAGCGCGTACTCGACCGCAAATAGCGCGGGATGTGTGTAACGGGTATCGTCTACGGCGCGGTCGTTGGGATCAGCGGGGTACAACACGTCGAGTAGCGGTCGATCCAAGATGCCCTGCGCGGCAACAATGGCGGCGCATTCGTCGATGGTCTGTCGAAAAACGTGTTGGCTTTCATACAACTCGCGCCCCATATTCGGGTATTGTCCGCCCTGACCAGTGAACAAGAAGGCGATACGCGGTGGTTCATCATGATGCGCGATTTCGGCTGTTTGGAGGTTGGCGACTAGCGTTTCAGTGCAATCCCCCACCACCGCCAGCCGATACGGATAGTGCGACCGCCCCACCGCCGCCGTATAACATACGTTGCCCAATTGGGGAGAATGTTTCAACACATCTTCCTCTATTATATACTCCCCGTACCGTGTAACCTGACCCCGCAAAGCCGCCTCACTCTTTGCCGACAAAACCAATAAATGCCGCGCATCTTCCCCCCCATCCACATTCTCCTCTATCCGCGTTTTCTCCAAAACCACATGCGCGTTCGTCCCCCCAACCCCAAAAGAACTCACCCCCGCCAACTTTTTGTCATCAGGCCATGCAACCAACTCCGTTGGAATGGTCGCATTCATCAGTTCCCAATCGATCATCGGGTTGGGCGTTTCAAAATGGGGGTGCGGCGGAATTTTCTCATGCCGCATCGCCAGCAGCACTTTAATCAGTCCCGTAATCCCTGCCGCCGCTTCCAAATGCCCCAAATTGCTTTTGACCGACCCAACGATCAGCGGCTCTTTGCCAAAAACCGCACCCAACGCACCCATCTCGATGGGGTCGCCGAGCTTCGTCCCCGTGCCGTGCGCTTCAATGTAGGCGACTTCTTGCGGGGTGGCTTTGGCATTACTTAACGCGGCGCGGATCAACTGCGCTTGTGCCATTTCGCTGGGAACGGTCAACCCAGAGGAAGGGCCATCGTGATTGACCGCTGTGCCACGAATCACGCCCCAAACGCAATCACGCTCTGCGTCGGTGAGTCGCTTCAAGGCAATCACGCCGCACCCTTCGCCGCGCCCCATCCCATCGGCCGATGCGTCGAACGTCTTACAACGACCATCATGAGCCAACATCTGCGCCTGTGCCTGTGCAATCGTCGAATTAGGGGAAAGCAGTAGATTGACTCCACCGACCAGCGCCACATCACACTCGCCACGCCGCAAGCTCTGCACCGCCAGATGCACTGCCACCAGCGAGGCCGAACAAGCGGTGCTAACGACCATTGACGGGCCGTGCGTTCCCAAAATGTAGGAGATACGCCCCGTCGCTACCGCCATCGCCGTGCCACCCGCCGTGTACGGGTCGAGCAGGTGCGGCGCACTGCCCATCTGCGCGTACTCTTGATAGGACATCATCCCCATAAACACGCCCGTTTGCGTCCCACGCAGAGTCGTCGGCGGAATCCCCGCGCTCTCTAGTGCCTCCCACGTCACTTCGAGCAGGAGCCGCTGTTGCGGGTCGAGCATCATCGCCTCACGCGGCGAAATGCCAAAAAATGGCGCGTCGAACTGGTCAACTTGGTCGAGAAAATGGGCGTGTCGCACATAGCTTTTGCCCGCCGTGCGCGGCATGGGGTCGTAAAAGGCGTTCGCGTCCCAGCGATCTGCTGGCACTTCGCGCACGGGATCGTTTCCATCGCGTAGCAGTTGCCAAAATTGGGTGGGATTTTCGGCCGATGGCAACCGACACCCCACCCCCACCACCGCAATTGGTGCGTGGCGGAGCGTCTCGATCTCTGCTTCGGCCGCGTTGATCTTCTGTAACGACTGCTTAATCAGCCGTTCGTAAAGGGCTTGTTTGTCACTCATATCGCTAAACTGATTTGAAATTAAGGAGTAAGACAAGTATCATACTCGTCTTACTCCTTAGCAAAATAGAGGCTCAAAATGAACTTCGTTTCACGCGAAATGGAACTCCAACTGTTGACCGATCTGTACCACCGCAAGGGGGCGCAACTGCTCATCTTGTACGGTCGCCGTCGGGTCGGTAAAACGCGCTTGGTCACACACTGGGCGAATATACTGCCCGATTCTTATTTTTACTGGATGGCTTCGCAAACATCGGCCGTCAACCAACTACGCGAGGTGTCCCAAAAGCTGTTCCAATTTCTGCACCCCAACACGCCAAACAGCTCGACGTTCAGCTATGGATCGTGGGATGCGGTTTTTGCCGAACTGAGCCGCGCCACGCAAACACGCCGTCTTGTCGTCGTCCTAGACGAGATCACCTACGTGATGCAGGCCAATTCCGAAGTGCCAAGCCTCATCCAGCGAGCATGGGATCATCAGCTCAAGCAGTCGAACATCTTCTTGATTTTGACGGGTTCGTTGGCGGGTATCATTCAACGGGCGGCTCTCGATTATCACGCACCGCTCTATGGTCGTGCGACGGCGCGTCTCAAGCTCCAACCCCTTTCCTTTGGTGCGCTAGCTGGCTTCCTGCCCAACTACAACGCCGAACAGCGGGTCGCCGTCTTCACCATGGCGGGCGGCATCCCTGCCTACATCGAACAGTTCGACGACGAGCGCAACATCTTGCAAAATCTCCAACAGCGCGTCGTCACACCGCTCAACGTGATGCTCACAGATGCGGTCTTTTTGTTGCGCGAACAGTTGACAGAACCGCGCAACTACATGGCGATCATGAACGCGATTGCGGCTGGCAATCACCAACTCACCGCCATCGCCACCTATGCGGGGATTGCGCGTTCCAACATCAACAAATATCTGTCGATTTTGCAGGAGATGGGCTACGTCGAACGGATTGTCCCCGCCACGCGCCGTCGCCCAGAGCAGAGTCGGCGCGGCCGCTACGTCATCGTCGATCCCTACTTGCGCTTTTACTTCCGCTTTTTGTTCCCCAATTTGGGCGACATCGAACAGGGTCGCACACAACAGACGACCGCCTTGCTTCACGATCATCTGCTCGACTTCATCGGCACACATACGTTTGAGGAGTTGAGTCGTGAGTGGGTGCGAATCATCAGCGACTTGGGCGAACTGCCATTTTTGCCTGAGCGCGTCGGCAGTTTTTGGTCAAAAGAGGCGCAAGTTGATGTGGTTGCCATTAGTTGGCGCACCAAGCAGATTTTGCTCGGTGAGTGCAAGTGGGGGCAAAAACCTGTCAATCAAAACGTGATTCAGACGTTAATTGACAAGACAGAAAAGGTGTTGCCGGGCAGTGTGACTTGGCGCGTCCACTACGCATTTTTTGCGCGGCGTGCCTACACGTCGGCCGCGCAAACGCTGGCAAAAAAGCACAATGCACAACTCATTACACTGTCGCAAATCGAATCTGACATGCAACGTTGGCTCGAAACACGGGCGACGGTATTTTCATAACATCATAGTTCAACACCCAACTTGTCTGCGAGTTGGGCAAGTGCATCGTCAAAGTCGAGTTCGTCTAGTTCGGCCGATGGCTCAACAGCGGCTGGCACATCGGCCGATTGAAAGTAGTCACTCAAGGCAGTTTCCGCCAAATGCTCAACCAATTCCGCCACCGTTGGATACTTAAACGTCAGCGTTGCCGACAGTTGACAGTCGAGGGCGGTTTGTAGCTGACTTCGCAATTCAAGCGCGAGCAGTGAGTCCATGCCTAGCTCAAAAAAGCCCTGTTGCAGAGCGACCGTGCGCCCTTTCCAGCCCAACACTTGACCGACTCGTTCACGGATGAAGGTTTGCAATAACCCTTCGCGTTCATGGTGGGGCGCGGCGGCGAGCGTGGATAAAAATTGAGCGGAGGTGTCCGTTTGGGCGGTGGGGGTGGTTTCGGCCGAAAACGCCCCAAAATATCCCTCATCTCCCGCAAACCGCTCCCAATCAACATTTACTACGCCGATTTGCGGCTCCGTCACGTTAAACAGCCGCGCCATAACCTCGCGCCCAACGGTCGTGCGAATCGCGCCCAACCCCAACGCATCGAGCCTCGCCGCACTCTCAACGGCCGATCCGACCTCTGACCAAACGCCCCAGTTGATCGCCAGTCCCGCCAGCCCGTGCGCCCGTCGCTGATGCGCCAGCGCGTCCATAAACGCATTGGCGGCGACGTGATTGGCTTGTCCCGCCGAGCCGAGCAGGGATGCGGCCGACGAGTAAAGCCAGAAAAAGTCGAGCGCAAGATGCTCGGTCAACGTGTGCAGAGACCACGCGCCGACCGCTTTGGCGTTGAGAACCGTCTCAAAATTCGCCCACGTCTGGTCGCGCAAGAGGCCATCGCGCAGCGTTCCCGCCGCGTGGACGATGCCGCGCAGTGGGGTCGCGGGGTCAATCGCCTCGATGATCGCCGCCAGTGTGTCACGGTCAGCGACATCCGCCTGTGCCAGCGTGATTGTTGCGCCCTGTCTGCGTAGGGCAGCAATTTTCGTTTGAGCCGATTGATCTGGCGCACTGCGCCCCACCAAAATGAGATGCCGCGCCCCATGTTCAACCAGTAAATCCGCCGTCACCAATCCCAACCCACCCCATCCACCCGTAATCAAATAGGTCACGTCTGACCTGATGACGGGTGCGGTGGTGGGAGGCGTGGCGGCGCGGGTCAGTATCGGCTGCAATCGCTGACCGTTGCGAAGGGCGATTTGGCCGCCGTTGGGGTGCGCTCGTAGCTCGCGCTGGACGACCGCTTCGACATCAGCCAGCGAATCAACATCGATCTGTAAACAGCGCAGTTCGGGATGCTCCATGCCGACGACGCGCCCCAGCCCCCACGCGGCGGCGGCAATGGGGCTTGTGCCGTCGGTTGCGCCTGTGGTAACGATGGCGAGTTGTGGGGGAGTTGGATGTCGCTGGGGCGACCCTTGCGGTACGGCCAATAAAGTTTGCACTTTCGTCAATAAGTCACCACACACACGCTCAAAATCAAGCGCGTCCTGCGCCTCAACGATGTGAACAACAGCCTCCGTTGCGCTTTGTGTCATGCCCTCTTTTTGGGCAATCAACACCGTTTGCGCCACCGTACCAGATGGTTTTAGCGCAGTCGCCGACAGACCACTTTCAACCAGCGCCGTCCTCCATGCGTCCACATCCAAAAGCGGATGGTCGGGGCGCAACGCGCTGTCGGCAAAACGCCACCACCCTTCCGTTAGCCCAAACGTCAGATCGATCCAGCGTTGGCGCACCGTCCCTTCCAGCAGCAACAGCACGCCGCTTGGCGCGAGTAATTGGTGTAGGTGTTCGACTGATTGCGCCAAATCACGAGTCGCGTGAACGACATTAGCGGCGATAATCACGTCATATGAGCCATCAAACCCCTGTTCACGCGGCGCTTGCTCAAGATCGAACAGCCGATAGTCGATAAACGGATAGTCGGCAAAACGGTCTTGAGCCTTTGTCAAAAAGAGCGGCGAGAGGTCGCTAAAGATGTAGCGCGTGCGCTCTGGGTCGAGCAGAGGGAGCAGTTTGTTCGTCGTGCCGCCCGTTCCCGCACCAACTTCGAGAATGCGAAGACCCTGACCCGCTGGCTGCGACGCGACAAGTTGGCGCAGCGTCTCCTGTGCAGCGTGGTTGACGAGTTGCGCCTCGACTGAATCGGCATAGATCGCGGCGGTCGTCGTCGTGTCGCCATTTGGGAACAGCAGTTGCAGGGGGTCAACATCGCCGCGCAACACGTCGGCCAGCCGTTCGCCACAGCGATGCAGAAGCGTCCCCTCCGCGCCATCGGGCAGGGGTGCGCTGAGTTGTCCGTTGAGTTGGAGCGGGTTTTTGATGACGCGCCCATCGTCCGCGCTCAACAGCGATGCGTCGGCGAGAATGGTAAGCATTCGGCCGAAAAGCCCATCATACCGCGCCACAACCCCCAACTGCCGCGCCGTCGCCAATCGCGCACCGACGGTAAACGTCGCGCCAAGCTGTTGCAAGGCGGTGACAATGTAGCCGACAGACGCTTTTTCTAGCTGGGCGATTTTTTGATGATAGGTGGCAATGACGGCGGCCGAAAGTGGCGACGCGCCCGTTTGCAGATGGGTGATGGGTGGAAAATCGGCCGAACCATCCCCCCACCGAACGACAGGCCGCCACTCCACCGCGTACAGCCAATCGGCCCACGCGGGACGACCTCCAAACGCGCTGGCATCCGCTTGCTTGAGTTGCAAACCCGTCACCTGAATAACGGGTTGTTTCGCCTCATCGTAAAATGTGAGATCAAGCGTCGCCGTCTGTTCGGTATGGGCGCGAATGTACGCCTGACACCAGCGCGGCTCTCCCGCCCCGACGCGCATCTCGTCACACCCAATCGGCAGATAGTTGCCACCGAGCAACACGCCCGTCAGTTGAAATCCCGCATCGACCACAACGGGATGGGCATGATAACGTTCTGTGCGGACGGTGGGCTGTAGTTGAACGATGGCGTGGTCGCCGTTGTGCCACACTGTCTGCATGGCGCGGAACGTGTCGCCGTATTCGATGCCATGGGCTTGGAAGGTGGCGTAGTGGGTTTCGGCCGATTCCCCCCCATCAGTCGGCACAGTCAGCCGCTCCGTTTGCAAAAATTCTGCATCACGGACAACGCGCCCGTTTGCGTGCCGCGTCCAGTCGTCTGAGTTGTGGCTGTAGATTTCGATTTCGGCCGAATTTTGTCCATCCCACTCCCACACCAACTGCACCCGCGTCTCCTCACCCAAGCGCAACGGTTGCTCAATCGACACATCGCACACCGTCGCCGCACCAAATTGATCGCGCCCCGCCGCCAGAGCCATCTCTAAAAATCCCGCCGCTGGCATAATCGCCTCGCCAAAGACGCGATGATCGTGCAGATACGCTGTCGCCGCGCCTAGCTCACTTTCGTAAAAAATCGCCTTGCGTGGCGTGGCAACTTTGCGCTGCAAGAGCGGATGCAGGTGCGTAGCAGTCGGCTTGTGTGCGGGCAACATGTCAGGCCAATACCGTTCACGTTGAAACGGATAGTTGGGCAGAAGAACGTTGCGCCGCCGCTCACCTGCGATGGCTTGCCAATCGAGCGTCGCCCCCTGCGCGTACAGGTGCGCCACGCTGTCGAGCAGCGTCTCCCACTCCGCCCCTGCCTTGATGCTCGGCAACCACACCCCCGCGTTGTTCAAGGCGCGTTTGCCCACTTTCAGCAACATCGGCGACGGCCCCGTTTCGATAAACGTATCAACGCCCAACGCCTGCATCTGCTGAATGCCATCGGCAAAGCGCACCCCTTCGCGCAAATGGCGCACCCAATGGGCAGGCCGCATCAATTCGTCGGTCACAACGCCACCTGTCAAATTGGAAACGAGCGGAATTTGCGGGGTGTGATAGGTGATTGAACGCGCCACGCGCTCAAATTCAGGCAGAACGGGTTCCATCAACGCCGAATGGGAGCCAATCGAAATGTTCAAACGTTTGACGCGAATCCCGCGTTCCTCGAAGGCTTGCATAGCCGCGTGAACCGCTGGCGTTGCGCCCGAAATCGTGACGGCAGAATCCCCATTGATGACCGCAACGGAAACTGTTGGAAATGGTCGCAACACGTCGCGCACCGTCTGCTCATCGGCAAAGACGGCCGTCATCGTGCCATCGGCCGTCTGCGCCATCAGCCGCCCCCGCTCACGCACAAACCACAGTCCGTCGCGCAACGAGAACACCCCCGCCACACACGCCGCCACAAATTCACCCAAGCTATGCCCCATCACGGCGGCAGGCTGTACGCCCCAACTTTGCCACATCTGCGCCAGCGCATACTCGATGGCGAACGTCGCCACCTGCGTGAATTCCGTTTCATGTACGCGATCATCTTTGTGCAGAAGCGTCAACAGCGGCACGTCGAACCAGTCGCGCACAATCTCGGCACACTCGTCAATCGCGGCGCGAAAAACGGGCTGTGTACGGTAGAGGTCGCGCCCCATGCCGACGTATTGTCCGCCTTGTCCCGTGAACAGAAAGGCGATGCGCGGTTTGCCACCACTGCTGTGATAAACGCCTTCCTGATCGATGCCTAAGCGCACCCGCGCCAATTTATGCGCCGCATCCGATTTACTGGTCGCGGTCAGGACGAGACGGTGGGGGAAATGGGTGCGTCCAGCCGTTGCCGTATGGCAAATGTTGCTAAATTCGGCCGAACTCCCCTGCAAAAATGCCTCATAGCTGGCAGTCAGTTCGGTGAGGGCATCGGCCGATTTCGCACTCAGCGTCAACAGTTCGACAGAGCGTTCGACGCTCTGCGCGACTTTCTGCTCTGGAGCGGCCGCTAAAACGACATGCGCGTTTGTGCCACTAAACCCAAATCCGCTGACACCCGCCAGCCGCTTCTCCGTTGGCCAGTCGCGGCGCGTGCTGACGACTTCGACGGGCAGTTCGTCCCATGCGATTTGGGGTGTGGGGGTTTCAAAATGTAAGCTAGGCGGTAGTTCGCCGTGTTTCAACGCTAGAATCGTTTTGATCAGTCCCGCGACTCCCGCCGCCGCTTCGAGGTGTCCCAGATTGGTTTTGGCAGAACCGACCAAAAGCGGCTGCTCACGTTTCTCAAAAACCGCGCCGAGCGCGTGCATTTCGATGGGATCGCCCAATGCGGTTCCTGTGCCGTGTGCTTCGATGTAGGTGAGATCGGCCGAATTGACCCGCGCATCCGCCAACGCCGCCCGAATGACCGCCTGTTGCGAAGGCCCATTTGGTACGGTCAACCCGCTGGTGCGCCCATCCTGATTGACCGCACTGCCGCGCAGCAACGCCCAAATCGTGTCGCCGTCCCGCTCCGCATCCGACAGCCGCTTGAGAACCAGCACCCCACACCCTTCCCCACGCACAAACCCATCGGCGCGTGCATCGAACGCCTTGCAGCGGCCGTCGGGAGCCAACATGCGCCCCTGCGAAAACGTGATCGTGTTGTGCGGCAAAATCAGCCGATTGACCCCACACGCCAACGCCACATCCGACTCCCCCAGCCGCAAACTGTTGATCGCCAAATGGGTTGCCACCAGCGACGACGAACACGCCGTATCGACAATAAAGCTCGGCCCCTGAAAGCCCAGCAAAAACGACAGTCGCCCACTCGCTGGCCCCAGCGATGATCCCGTCGCGTAATACGCATCGAGATTTTCCAATCCCTGCATCCGCACCAAATGGGCATAATCTGTCCCGCAAATGCCCGTAAACACCCCCGTCTGGCGCGGCATCTGGTCGGGAGCCAGTCCCGCATTCTCCAACGCTTCCCACGCCACTTCAAGCAGTAGCCGCTGTTGCGGGTCGAGCGTCACCGTCTCACGCGGCGAAATGCCAAAAAAGTGGGGGTCAAACTGGTCGAGGTCACCCACGAAACCACCGTAGCGGCTCGCCATCTTGCCCGCTGTGGTGGGGTCGGGGTCGAAATAGTCGTCAATCGGCCAGCGGTCAGGCGGTACTTCGCCAATCGCATCCACGCCGTCGCGCAGCAGTTGCCAGTAAGCGGCGACGTTAGCCGCCATTGGAAAGCGACAGCCCACGCCGATGACGGCAATCGGCTCATGACGTTCCTGTTCCATCTGCTGAACCTGTCCGCGCAGTTGGCGCAGTTCAACGATGGCGTTCTTCATTAGCTGTTGGTATTTTTGCAGTTGTTGTTCACTCATGTTGGAAAAGGGAAGATGACTTTTGACCTAGCAAATCCCCAACTCTATAATGTAGCTATGGCAAAAGACGCGATCCACGATGCAGTGAGAAATGCTTTAATTAAAGACGGCTGGGCGATTCTCGCTGAGCAGGTTCATCTCAGCTATGGAGAGCTTGAGGGATTTGTCGATATTGCGGCACAACGAGAACCCATCGTTGCGGTGCGAGATAATCAGAAGATATTGGTTGAAATTAAATCGTTCTCTGGACGCTCGTTTATGCGTGAGTTTCAACAAGCGATCGGGCAGTATACTCTGTATAGAGATATGATTGAACTTTCAGAATTGAGCTATCAGCTTATTTTGGCGATCAGCGAATCGGTCTACAACACCTACTTCACCAGACCTGCAACAATGGTTGTGACACAAAGACATCAAATGCACCTGCTGATTGTCGATATTGAAAGCGAGGAGATCGCAAAATGGATCATGTAACGACAGGTTACCAAGCACTTGTAAAAGATGCGCTGTCAGCGTATGTTGAGGCGGTTAAGCAAGGGATCAACGTTGATTACGATGTCGTTCAAATTTTTGACGATGAAACACAACAGTATATGGTTCTTAAATTGGGATGGCAGAAAAATAAACGGCTTCAACACATTCCACTACACGTCGCATTGCGTGACGGAAAAATTTGGATAGAAGCAGATTGGACAGAAGAGGGGATTGCCACCTATTTTTTGGAGCGCGGTGTTCCTAATCAAGATATTGTGTTGGGTTTCCAAGCGCCAGCGATGCGACCTTTCACAGAATTTGCGGTTGCATAAACTAAAGAACCAACTCCGCGGTAAGTAGATCGGCGAGTTGATCGGCCGAAAGCGCATCCAAATCTTCCTCAACCGTCGTCTCCACCACCTCAAACGACGGTTCTTCGACTTCATCGGCCGTCACATACCCCAACTTTTCTAGCAAATAGTCAGCGATGGCGGTCACGGTCGGATAGTCGAACGCCAACGTGGACGGCACAGAGACGGCAAACCGCTTCTGAACCAGCGTTCGCAGTTCCACAGAAGTCAGTGAATCCATGCCCAAGTTGAAGAAACCCGTCGTCGTGCTGACCTCTGCGGCCGACATCGCCAGCACTTGCCCGACCAATTGAGAGACAACCTGTTCGATCTGCTCGTAGCGTTGGCCGGGCAATAGCGCGTCGAGTTGGACGCGGATGTTGGATTGGTCTGGGGTAGCGGGTTGGGTTTCGGCCGATCCAAAAGATGACGACAACTCACGATCCCCAAAATCAGCAAAAAATGGCGCACGCCTGTCAAAGCGCGACCAATCAATCGGCACAACGCCAACCTGAGCGGGGGCTTGCGTCGTCAGCAGATGCTCAAAGACGGCGATCCCGTCCTGCGGGGCGATGCCACCCATGCCGAGCGCGGCAACCTGTGCCTGACGGTCGGCCGCCGACCCGATCTCTGACCATGCGCCCCAGTTGATGCTCAGGGCGGGCAAGCCGTTAGCGCGGCGTTGGTGTGCCAGCGCGTCGAGATAGGCATTGGCGGCGGCGTGGTTGGCTTGCCCTGCGGAGCCGAGCAGAGAGGCGGCCGATGAAAATAGCACGAAGAAGTCGAGCGGTTGGTGTTGGGTGAGGGTGTGTAGGTATTTTGCGCCTTGAATTTTCGGCCGAAAAACCCGCTCAAACTGCCCCGCTGTCTGCTGGACCAGCAACCCATCCGCGAGCGTTCCCGCCGCGTGAATTACCCCCGCCAGCGGCTTGTCCAGCCGATTTAGCACCCGCGCCAGTTGGTCGCGTTCCGCCACATCCGCTTGGGCAACTGTCACCTGTACCCCCTGTGTTTCGAGCGCGTCAATCTGTTTTTGCGCCGTCGGGCTAGGCGCGTTCCGCGCGATCAGGGTCACAAAACGTGCGCCCTGCCCTGCCAGCCAGTCGGCCACCGCCAGCCCCAGACCGCCCGTTCCGCCCGTAATGAGGTAGCCGTGGTCGGGGCGAATCGTCAGTTGATTGGCGGGTTGCGGTTGATAGCGGGCGAGACGCGCCACGGCACAATTGCCCTCGCGCAGTCGAATTGCTGTTTCGGCCGATTCCCGCTGAATCGTCGCAATCGCCGCCGCGACATCATCCACATCCAAACAAAGGCAGTTGAGTTCGGGATGTTCGAGCGCAATCGTTTTGCCCATGCCCCAGACGGTTGCCTGATCGGGATTGTCAAAGTTCGTGAGTAACGTTAGTTGGGGTGGGTTGACCGTTTGGGCAAGGGCTTGGACGAGTTTGAGAGTGGTTTTTGGCGTTGTTTCGATGGCGACGACCCGATCTGTGTTGCTGAAATCGGCCGATGCCACGACAAACTCCCCTCGCCGTCGCAATTCATCAACAAACGCGGGATGTTCACCTACAATTGCCCATCGCTCAGGCTGTCCGACCGTTTGCGCGACGATCAACGCTTGTTTGAGCGCAGGATAAGGCGCGGTCGTCGCCACATCGCCAAAGCCCGTTTCAGCCAGCAGATCGCGCCACGCCCCCTCGTCAATCAGCGGATAGTCACTCCGCACATCGTCGTCAAATCGCCACCATCCGTCGGTGAGGCCAAACGTCAGGTCAACCCAACGCTGTGGAGCCGTCCCTTCGAGCAGAACCAGCAGGCCATCGCGCCGCAACAGCGACCGTGCATGGGTCAACGCTTGGCGCAAATTTTTCGTCGCGTGCAGGACGTTGGCGGCGATGATGATGTCGTAATCGGCCGCAAACCCCTGTTTCGCGGGCGACTGCTCAATATCGAGCGTGCTGTAGCGCACAAAAGGATACGCCGCGAACTGCTCCTGAGCGCGATTGAGAAAGTGCGGCGAGAGATCGGTAAAGTGATACTCGACGTTGCACCCCCGCAAATGAGGCAAGATACCCGCCGTCGTGCCGCCCGTCCCTGCGCCGATTTCGAGAATGCGGAGCGGCTGTGTCGCCCCGCTCTGCGGCATAGTCAACACCACTTTGCCGATGTGTTGAGCTTGCTGCATCAGTCGCAAGGCGGCGGTCGCCTGATCGATAGGGAAGGTCGTGGACGGCAGGGGTTGCAGCGTCGGCAACTGCGCCGCAAACGTTGGCAAAAGTGCGGGCTGTTGGGCAACGACGGCGGCAATGTCAAAGGCGGTATAACGCGCCGTCGGGTGTTGCGCCGCCACTTGATCGGCATCCCACGCGCCGCGCTTGCTCAATTCGATGAGGTAGCCATCGGCCGATAATGCCGCCAAATTCGCCTCGATGAACCCATCCCCCGTCAGCGAATTGAGAATGATGTTGACACCCTGACCAGCGGTATCGCGCCGAATCTGCGCGGCAAATTCAACGGTGCGCGAGTTGTAGATGTGCGTCACTCCCATCTGGCGCAGGGTGTCCCACTTGGCGGGGCTGGCGGTGGCGTACACCTCTGCCCCCGCTCGTTGCGCCAACTGCACGGCCGCCATGCCCACGCCCCCTGTCGCCGCATGGATGAGGACGCGATCCCCCGCCCTGATGTTCGCCAGCGTGTGCAAGCCGTAGTACGCGGTCAGAAAGGCGATGGGAATGGTTGCCGCTTCGGTGCTGGTCAGGTGGGGCGGTTTGGGAAGTAGATGGGTGGCGGGAGTGGTGAGGTATCGGCCGAAACAGCCTGACCCCAACGCCATCACCCCATCCCCAACCTGCCACTCTGTCACCCCCGCACCGACGGCAACGATTACGCCCGCACACTCTCCCCCAATCTGCCCCGCATCGCCCGGATACATCCCCAACACGTTGAGCAAATCGCGGAAGTTGAGCGCGGCGGCTTGCACCTCAATTTCGACTTCATCGGGTGCAGGGGCGCGACGGGCAGACGGGTTTAGGCGCACCTGTTCGAGCGATCCGCGCTCCATAATTTCCAAGCGATACGGCTCGGCGGGAACGGTTGACGCTGGCGTAGCCGCAATCAATGCCGCTTCACACAATTGATTCATCGCCAGCGTCGCGGGTGATTGGCGATAAAACTGCGTCGTCGTGCTGAGATCGCCCGCCGGAAACAGCAGGTCGAGCGGGTCTTGCTCACCGCGCAACACGGCCACCAACCGCTCCCCACACCTCTGCAACAGCGTCAACTCCGCGTTCGCCGCTGGATGTTGCTCCCTCAACGACTGCGGCACATCAAGCACAACATCTTCCACACGCACCACGCACCACGCACCACTTCTCCGCTCCAACCACCCATCTTCCACCAACATCATCAACAGTCGCTCAGTCAGCGCGTGATAGCGGTCGAGAATACCCGTTTGTGCCATCAACTGCGTGGTTGTGAAGCGGTCGCCCGTGCGCCAGTTTGCCCCCAACGCCTGTTGCACATAGCCCGCGCTGATCGCGTCGAGTTGCGTGATAAGTTGGGTGTAGTCGGTGAGGTGTGGCTTCATGCCACCCTGCGGTACGGCCGATACGCTCGGCATCAATTCGGTTGGTTTGGCAACGTGCGGCAGGGCTTGGGGTCGCCACTCGACCGCATACAGCCAGTCGCGCCAAATCGCGTCCTGTTGATTGAGCGCGGTTGCGCTGGCGCGTTTGGCCTGTAGCCCATAGATGGCGGCGATGGCTTCACCCTCTGGGGTCAACAGGGTCACATCGAGCGTATAAGTTTTATCCTGTTGAGCGGGGCGGCGTTTGACATAGCTCCAAAGTCGCGCAGTCGGCCGACGATAAAGCACAACACGCTCGATGGCGACGGGCATGTACGCAGTCTCGTCGGGCAGGACGGTCATCACCACTTGAAGCGCTGAATCGAGCAGGGCGGGGTGCAGTTGATACGGATCAGCGGACGGCGCGGGGAGCTTGATGTCGCCCAGCGCGGTGTCACCAGCCATCCAAAGCTGTTGAATCCCTTGCAAATTTTCGCCGTAGGTCAGGCCGTTGCGGTCGAGTTGTTGGTAGTAGATTTCGGCCGAAATCCCTTCCCCCATCTGAACCCGCCGCCACTCCCCGATCTCCTCGCGTAGCGCGGGCGCATTCGCCACGACTTCCCCCGCCGCGTGAACGTGCCATGTCTCCCCCTGTTCGCTGACCACTTCAAATTGCCAGCGGTCATCTCCATTGGGGGTCAAAATCGTTTGCACCGTCGTCGGCGTGTCGTCAAGCAGTAACGCCCGCTGGATGGCGACATCGGACAGGCTCGCGTGCGGCGCAACCGTTTGCGCGGCTGACAGTGCCATGTCGAGATAGGCCGCGCCGAGCAGGACAGTGTTACCAAAGACGGTGTGGTGGCGAAGATAGGTGGGCTGATTGGCGGTGAGTTGGCTCTCAAAAACGATCTCGCCGTTGCGGAAAGCGGCCGAGCGAATGCGCTTGCCGAGTAGTGGATGTGCGTCTGGGGTCGGCTGTGGTGTGACCGCTTTGGGCTGTACCCAATATCGCTTGCGCTGGAAGGGGTACGTCGGGAGTGGGATGCGTTTGCCCGTCTGAATAGCTGACCAGTTGAGAGTTGCGCCGCGCTGATAGAGCAGGGCGATTTGCGGCACGACTCCGTTTTGCATCGTTAGGAGTAGGTCACAGCCGATGGTTTTTTCGGCCGATGCAATCGCCTCACCCCACGCATCCCCGCGCAGTTGCCAATACGCCACCGTCGTCACATCCCGATTGGCGACCGCCCCCGTGCGGCTCGACACAAAGTCGATTTGCGGCGCGTTGAGCGTCAGATGCCCGTTGGCAGTGCCGTTGAGCAAGCGCCCCGCCGTTGCCACATCCATAATCCCAGCGACACACGCCGCCACATATTCCCCCACACCGCGCCCGACAACGGCGGCGGGTTCAACGCCCCACGCTTGCCACACCATCGCCAGTGCGTACTGCGCCACAAATGCTGGCGGCATGGCGCGGCATTGTTCAACGGCGGCGCGATAGGCGGGGTGGGTGATGGCGGGGTCAACGGTGCGAACGGTGTCGTCAAAGAGGAAGGCGATGGTGGGTTGGGTCGTGGGGGTGTGAATTTCGGCCGAAGCCAACCCTGTCCGCACCTCTTCCCGCGTCCGTCCCGTGACGATGACACGTTTCTCAAAGTGAGCGCGTCCTGCGTTTGCCGTGAAGCAAATATCTTCCAGCGCGGCCTCACTCGTCGCCAAAACCATCTGCATCTGCGCGATGCGTTCGCGTAATCCCGCTTCCGTTTTGGCACTGATCGTCAAGATGTGAGAAGTCGGACTTTTTCGGAAAAGTCCGACTTCTTGCTCAGGTGCATCCCCCACAACCAAATGCACGTTCGTGCCGCTGATGCCAAAGGAGCTGACTCCCGCGATGCGCTGTCCATCCCATGCGGTCAACTCGGTGGGGACGCGGGTCTGGTTCCAACCAATGTGCGGATTGGGTGTGTCAAAGTGGAGATGGGGCGGGATCGTCTGGTGCTGAAGGGCGAGAACAGTTTTGATGAGGGCAGCGATGCCAGCGGCCGATTCGAGATGACCGATATTCGTTTTGACCGACCCGACGTAGAGCGGCTGTTCACGCTGTTGGTTGAGCGCATTTTGCAGGGCAGCGATCTCAATCGGATCACCGAGCAACGTTCCCGTGCCGTGCGCCTCGACGTAGCCGACCTCATGCGGGGCAACATCGCCATCGCGCAACGCTTGGCGGATCAGCTTTTCCTGCGCCTGCTGGTTGGGGACGGTCAGACCACTGCTCGCGCCATCGTGGTTGACCGCACTGCCGCGAATGACGGCGAGAACGTTGTCGCCGCTGGCCTGTGCGTCAGACAGTCGCTTGAGGACGACGATGCCGCACCCTTCGCCGCGTGCGTAGCCGTTGGCTTCGGCCGAAAATGTCTTACAGCGTCCATCGGGAGCCAACGCCCGCAACTTGCAAAATCCAATTGTCGGCACAGGCGACAGCATCAAATTGACCCCACCCGCCAACGCCATATCGCACTCGCCGCGCCGCAAACTCTGCACCGCCAGATGCACCGCCAGCAGTGACGACGAACATGCCGTATCCAACTGCATCGCTGGCCCCTGCAAGCCCAGTGTGTAGGCGATGCGCCCCGCCGCAACACTGTGATAGTTGCCCAGCGCGGTGTAGGTGTCCAGATTCACGGGGTCGTTGTGGGGCAAGCTGATTTGCAAATAGTCGTCAAAGCTCACGCCGACAAAGACCCCCGTTGGCGTATCGCGCAGTTGATCGGGGGCTTGTCCCGCGTGTTCGAGCGCGTGATAGCTGACTTCGAGCAGAAGCCTCTGCTGTGGATCCATCCCAATCGCCTCACGCGGCGCGATGCCAAAAAATTGTGCGTCGAACTGGTCGATCCCGTCCACAAAGCCTGCCTCGCGCACGTACATTTTGCCTTCGGCCGCTGGATCGGGATCGTACAGTGCGTCGATGTCCCAACGGTCGGCTGGCACTTCGCGCATCGCGTCGCGGCCGTCGCGCAACAGTTCCCAAAATTCGGCAGGGTTATTCGCGTGCGGAAAGCGACAGTCCAAACCGATGATGGCGATGGGTTCACGGGCGCGTTGTTGCAGCGCGTCAAGCTGTGAACGCAGATGTTTGATGGCGTGGGCGGCTTTTTGGAGAGGGGTCAATGTATTGGTCATCGGATTGAATCAGGGGCATTCTGTATAGGAGAGACAGTTGCGTTCTTTGCGCTAAATGTCCACCAAAGTATAATACTTTGCAGGACATTTAGCTTAACGGGTGGTATAAAATGAAATTCATTGGTCGTACATTTGAACTCAAACAACTCAATAAAATTTATCAGCGGCGAGGGGCGCAATTTCTCATTCTGTATGGTCGCCGTCGTATCGGAAAAACGAGCCTTATTCAACAGTGGGTTTCGACGACACCAGACGAGCCTGATTATCTCTATTGGATGGCGACGCAGACATCGACCACAAACCAGTTACGGGCATTTTCGCAGGCATTGATGCGGCATATCAGTCCAAACACACCGCTTACACCAACTTTCTCTTATGATTCGTGGGAGATGGCCTTTTCACAAGTCGCACAATATGCGGCCGAACGCCGTTTTGTCTTGATTCTCGATGAGTTTACTTACGTGATGCAGGCCAATCCTGCAACGTCCAGCATCCTGCAAAAAGTATGGGATCATCAACTGAAAACGACCAATCTCTTTCTGATCCTGACGGGATCGTTGGCTGGTATTATTCAACGCGGCATTTTGGATTATCAAGCCCCCCTTTACGGTCGTGCCACAGCAAGGTTGAAGTTACATCCACTTTCATTTGGGGCGATGTCGTTGTTTATACCCAATATGACACCCGAACAGCGGGTTGCCGTTTATGCCGTGACGGGGGGAATCCCCGCATATCTCGAACTCTTTGATGACCAACTCAACCTAGTCAATAATCTACAGGAGCATTTCATCACGCCAACCAACCTAATGCTCAATGATGCTGTTTTTCTGTTACGGGAGCAGTTAGATGAACCGCGCAATTACATGGCACTTTTAGAAGCCATTGCCGCTGGTCATCATAAGCTAGGAGATATTGCCAAGATGGCGGGTCTGGCGACGACGAAAACAAACAAATACCTCTCTGTTTTGAAGGAATTGGGGTATGTCGAACGATTGATACCCGTAACCGTTCGGCATCCTGAACGTAGCCGACGGGGTCGCTATGTCATTACAGATGCCTACCTGCGATTTTATTTTCGCTTTCTACGGCCTTATCTGGGTGACATTGAGAGGGGTCGCCTCAATCGCGTTCTCAATCTTTTACGTGCTCATCTGACCGACTTTATTGGAACCCACACGTTTGAAGAGATTTGTCGAGAATGGCTCAACGTTAAAAATGATGAGGGCGAATTGCCCTATTTTCTCGACCGTGTTGGTAGCCACTGGAGTAAAACTGCCCAGATTGATGTAGTTGGCATCAATTGGCGCACCAAACAAATTTTATTGGGTGAATGTAAGTGGGGACGGCAACTCGTTGAACACAAGGTCATTGATAAGCTCGTTGATAAAACAGCTAAAGTCCTTCCTAGCAAAGACCCTTGGCAGGTGTCTTATGTCTTTTTCGCTCGTAGTGCCTTAACTAAAACGGCTCACCAACGTGCGAAAGATGCCAATGCGATGGTGATTAACCTTGAGCAATTAGAGAGTGATATGGTGCGTTGGCTTCAACTGCCATAGACAACGAGCGCGACTTATAAGCTGGCGGCGAATTCTTGTTCGATTAGGGCGAGGAGATCGTCATCGTTGGATAGGTCGGGTTGGTGCGTGGTGCGTGGTGCGTGGTGCGTAAAGAAAGCGTCACTGGTGAGGTGGGCGGCGAGATCGTTGATGGTTCCGTAGTTGAAGATGAGGGTGGCGGGGAATGTTTGGGCGAATTCGGCCGAAAGCCGCCCCGCCAACTCAACCGCCATCACCGAATCGATCCCCATTTCAAAAAAGCCCTGCTGGTTGCCCTGTGGCTGTAAGCCAAGCTCGGTCAGCGTCGTGTGCAGAAAGCGGCGCGTCAACCGCTCACGGCTTTTGGGAGTCGCCGATTGCAATTGGGCGATGAGCGTTGATGGCGCAGGAGCGTCAGCCTGAACGGTTGGCTCAATCGTTTCAAGCGCGGGTGGCGTATCCACTTGTGGGGTTTCAAACGATGGTGTAAGGCGGTGTGATTGCGCGTTTGCGTCAACCGCTTGCCAGTTGATCGACACACCAGCCGCATACAATTGCGCCAGCGCCCGGCTCATTTCTGACCAGTCGCCGCCCTGCCGCAAACTCGCCAGCCACGTCGTGTCGTCTGGCACACACTGCTGTGCCAGCCCAACCAGTTCACGCTTTGATCCCACCTCCAAAAAGTGGCGGCAACCCATCTGATACGCTGCTTCAACCCCGCTTTGGAACAAAACGGGCTGACGGAGATGTTGCACCCAATAGTCGGCATGGGCAACCTCATTGCCAGCCAATCGACCGCTGACATTTGAGATGTAGGGTCGCTGTGGTGGGGCGTAGGGGATCGTCTGCGCCACCGTGCGGAACGGGTCGAGCAGGGGATCGACGAGCGGGGAGTGGGAGGCGACGGTGATGTTGAGGCGCACCGTTTGGATGTTTTGCGCGTTGAGCGTGGCGACAATTTGCTGAACGTCTCGCAATGATCCTGCCATGATGACGCGCTGTGGGCTGTTGATCGCCGCGAGTGAGACGCGCCCGCCGTGTTGGTCGAGGATCGGTTGGATGAGATCGGCCGATCCAAACGCCGCCACCATCACCCCCTGATCGGGCAGTCGCGCCATCAAATCGGCCGCGTTGACCAATAGTTTGAGCGCATCCTCAACGCCAAACACCCCTGCCACACACGCCGCAATGTACTCGCCCAAGCTATGCCCCAGCATGACGGTCGGCTCGACCCCCCACGACAGCCACAGCTTTGCCAGCGCGTAGCCAATCGCAAACAGGGCGGGTTGGGCGTAGCGTGTCTCTTGAATTGGGGAAGGGTCGCCCGTTTTGGGGTAGAGAACAGAGAGGAGCGGTCGGTCTAAATGAGATTTGAGAATGTCGGCGCACTGGTCAACATGTTGGCGGAAAACGGGTTGCGTGGCGTAAAGTTGTTGCCCCATGCCGACGTATTGGGAGCCAAAGCCTGTAAATAGGAAGGCGACTTGGGCTGATTCGGCGCGTTGTTGATAGCTGCCGTGCGGCTGTTCACCGTTGGCGTAGGCGAGTAGTTTGTCGCGCAATTCGGCCGAACTCCCCGCCACCACCGCCAGCCGATGCTCGGTCAACTGCGCCGCATACTGTCGCGCCAATGCCCGTAACGCTGCCTCAGTTGGCGCACGCAGCGCGGCGAGATGTTCGCCTATCCCCGTCGTTGGCGCGTCGAGCCGCTCATCCTGCACAAGATGGATTTGAACACCCTGCCCCGTCGTCACGGGAAGCGGCGCAGGGAGCGGTGGCGCAGTAGGTGGCGGCTCGACAGCTTGCGACTGCTGGGCTTCCAGATAGGCGCGAACATCATTGCGCGAAATGCGACCATTGCGCCCCGTTCCCGTAATTTGTGCCACGTTGAGATTATGTTCAGCCAACATCCGCGCCACGACAGGCGTGATGTGGGGCTTCTGTTTTGGCTTGGGTTGTGTGGCGGTCGTCGCCTCAATGATGGCAAGTGGTTTGCCGACGGTCACGATTTCGCCGACAGGGACGAGGATTTGAGTGAGTGTGCCGCTGAAATCGGCCGAATGTTCTGTCGTCACCTTGTCCAATTCGATCTCAAAGAGCGGTTCCCCCTTCTCAACCCGCTCCCCTTCCCGCTTGAGCCAATGCGCCAATACCGCTTCAGTGAGACCGTCACCGAGCGTCGTTAGTTTGATTTCGTGGTTCATAAGTGAATCTAGTTCAATCCATGATGTATAATGCACATACAGATAGTTCTATTGGAGCTTTGCCATGCAAATGACCATTCCTGACGACGTTTATTCACACTTTCGACAAGTCGCACGTGAGGCACAGCAGCCCGTTGAGGCTGTGATTGTTGAGCGGCTTCGCGCTTCGATCAATGATCCGTTTCATTTATTGCCACTCGATTCACAGGCAGAACTGATTGCCTTGCATCACCTTTCCCAAGACACGCTGTTGACTATTGCCGCAGAGCAGATGCCAACAACGCTACAACAGCGACAACAACAGTTGATGTCGCTCAACTCTCGTGGCAAGTTATCGCATCAGCAACGTCAAGAACTGGAGCGTTTAGTTGAACGCGGGGATCGGTTAATGCTAAGCAAAGCTGAGGCGGCCGCTATCTTAAAACAGCGCGGTTATCCTGTGACCCCACGAATTATGCAGTCATGAGCAACTTGTCATGGGCTGAAACAAGGCGGCGGGTCTTTGAGCGTGCCAACGGGTGCTGTGAATACTGCCACACTTCAATTGCCAATACGAGACAGTCTATGCACGTCGAGCATATCGACCCCAACGGCGGCAATTCGCTCGATAATCTATGTCTTTCATGTGCAAATTGCAATTTGAGCAAATCGACCGCAACCTCGGCAATTGATCCGCTTACCAATCACGTCGTTAACCTTTTCAACCCGCGCTTACAACTTTGGCGAGAGCATTTCGAGTGGACTGAGGACAAAACTAGAATTATCGGGCTAACAGACATCGCACGGGGAACGGTCTTCGCCTCAAAATGAATCGCCCAACGATGCTTGTCGCTCGTGAACGCTGGGTTATCAGTGGCTTCCATCCACCCGACTTTGAAAGTCAGTAACTCAAAAGCTCGTCCATCGCGGCGCGAATGCGTTCGACGGATGGGACAACGGCGTTCATCGGAGCAAAAACGAGTTAAGCTGCTATGGTGGCTTGCCACGCAGTTGAGGCAAACAGTTGTGGCAGGTGCGTCATAGAGGGGGAATGCACTTCCAGTTGTAGAAATGTCGTCAATGGAGAACGGCTCAACATTCGCGCAATAGTCGCCTGTCTTTGTTTGGGTAATTTGTCGATGCCGTCGAGTTCAATCGGCATTTTTGCGCTGGCGTGAACCATCGCTTGATAACTAATCAAAATAAGTTTGAGCGGTTGTTCTGTTTCGGGATCATAATACACGACGATGTTATCAGACAGTTCGACACCGACAGTCGCCAGCCCAGTATCTTCTGCGAACGTTACAGAGAGAATGTCTCCTTCAATATCATAGTGTAATGCTTTCATTCGATCACCATTTTTCGACCAGATACGCGGTTAGGACAAAGTTGTTTTCGGCCGATGGACTTCCACGCCAACCAAATTTAACCACGACGACAACATGCGTATAAAACGGTGGTAAATCGGTAAATGCGTGGCTGTATTTGAACTTTGCACTGCTAAATTTGTCTTGCTTGCGCGTACCTTGCCTGATTGTTTGCAGAATATAGTCAAGAATATCATCGTACATTCCCGGATGATCGAGCGCATGATCCCATCTTTCATCCGTCAAATAGATTGTGTGACCCAATCGGTCTTTTACAAAAATTGGGAACTTTTCCACAACAACTTCCCGCACAGCAACAGTTGAACAAATTATAGCATACGGTCACAACTCTATTTAATAGCCCAAAAGCTCATCCATCGCAGCGCGAATGCTTTCGACGGATGGGACAACGGCGTTCATCAGATCGAAGTTGAACGGAATCGGCACATCTTCACTGGCGAGGCGCGTGATGGGTGCGTCGAGGAAGGGGAAGGCGTGTTGGGCGAGTTCGGCCGAAATTTCCGCCCCAAACCCGACCCGCCGATTGTCCTCATGCACGATCAGACAACGCGCCGTCTTCTCCACCGACCGCAACACCGTCTCCACATCCCACGGTACCAGTGTTCGCAAGTCGATCACTTCAACCTGCTTACCAAACGCCTCTACCGCTTCCAAACAGCGATAGACCATCGCCCCCCACGTCACGACCGTCAAATCTCCCCCCTGCGTCAGCGTGGTCGCCTTGCCAAACGGCACGACAAACTCATCGCCGGGATACGGGCGACGGGCGCGCGGGTCATCGAGCAGACTGCGCTGTTCAAAAAAGAGAACGGGATCGTTGCCGCGTAGCGCGGTTCGCATCAATCCTGCCGCATCTTGGGCGTTGGATGGAAAGGCGATTTTCCAGCCGGGTTTGTGCGCCAGCACCGACTCGTCCGAAACGGAGTGCCACGGATCGCCGACGCGCCGCGTGAAGCCGCTCGGCAAGCGCAAAACGACGGGGGCGGTAAAGTTGCTATTAGTACGCCAGCGCACCGTGCCGATGTCGTGCGTTTGCTCCAGACCCGGTTCGAGATATTTGCGGAACTGAATTTCGGGAACGGGGCGCAGACCTGCCAACGCCATCCCCGCCGCACGACCCATAATCCCCTCTTCGCTCAGAGAGGTATCGAAGACGCGCTCATCCCCAAATTCGGACTGCATCCCGCGTGTTGCGCCGTGAACGCCCCCTTTGAAGCCGACATCTTCGCCAAAAACGAGAATGTGGTCGTTGTCGCGCATTTCGGCCGAAATCGTCTCGCGCACCGCGTCAATCAGGTTGATGCGTGTCTCCGCCTGACCATGCGGCTGTCGGTTGCCCGTGATAGTGCGCGTGTCGAAAAGATGGTGCGTGATCGTGTTTGGGTTGGGCGGCAGGGTATTTTTTGCCGCTGTGTAGGCAGATTGGACGGCTTGCTCCGCTTGCTCGGTGAGTGCCTGCCACTGTTCGGCCGAAATCTGCGCGGGAACGAGATAGTCTTTGAGGCGCACAAGCGGGTCGCGGGCTTGCTCGGTGGTGAGTTGTTCGGCCGATTTGTACGCTTGCTTATCCGCCAGCGAATGTCCCGGCAAGCGCGGCACGTCAACACGCAACAGCACCGGCCCATCGTCATGCCGCAACTGACTTACCGCCCGCGTGATATTGTCAGCCACCTCACTGGGGTTTGTGCCATCGCAATCGAGAATGGTTAAATTGGCAAACGACCGCAAGTTGTCGGCGATATTGCCGCCCGGCGTTTGCAGGTCGCCATCTACCGAAATCGCATAGCCGTTGTCTTCAATAAAGAACAGCATCGGCAGTTGCAGCGTCGTTGCCATCGTCAGCGCAGACCAAAAGCCGTTGGTGGCGACGGAGCCATCGCCGCCCAGCGCGACGGCAATTGCGCCATCCCACGCCGCATCCTGTAGGTGGTCGCGGTAGTAGCCGACGCTCTGCGCCCAGCCAGCGGCGGGCGTGTACTGTGTGCCGACGTTGCCCGACATGGGGAGGACGGTTGCGCCGCCTGAACTAGGTCGGTTGAAGACAACACCGACATCGCGCCCATCCGAAATCCCCTGCCCCCGCGCCATCACGCTACGCAGCGCGTCAGTCAGCGACAACCCCAGCCCCAACATAAACGGACGCGAACGATAGTAGACGGTCGCTGCGTCGTGCGGATGGTCGAGCGCGAGTGCCAATAAAATTTGGGCGAGTTCGTGACCACCGGCTGAAAATTGGTAGGTGATTTCGCCGCGTGGCGCGAGAACGGTCTCCTCAAATGTGTCGAGCGCACGCGATTGCAACATCAACTCAGCGACGCGCCGCCAATCTATAGCGGGATCGAGGATAGCGGCCTTTCCGTTGCTAACCTGCAATAAGTTCATTTGTTAAAAGGTGGCGGACGGGTCTTTTGACCCGTCCGCACGCGATAAAAAGCTATCCACTCGCGCCAGAAACTGCGTCCTGCTGTTGCTTGATAAAGTCGTTGATCGCTTTTTGGCTGGCCTCAAACGCATCTTGGACTTGTTGCGTGAAGTCGTCCAGTTGGGTTGTCGCTTGGTCAGCACCCGCTTTGATGCGCGTGTTGACGAGGAATAGATGAGGTGATGTGTTATTCGTGTCTTTCATCGAGGGTACTCCTATGCCATTGGCTGCGTCGATGCGCCAGTGGCGGCCTGTGGTGCAGCGGCGGGCAGTGATTGCTGTGCAGCGGGCGGGGGTGCGGCGGCAGCGGCATCTTGCCCCGCGACCTCATCCACGCTAATCGTGAACGTCTTGCCAGCCTTGATGCTGGTTTTGGTTTTGAATAATGATTCTTTCATGTCATAACTCCTATTTTTGAAATTTCTATGTCTTGTCTATTGGCAGTTGGCCTTTCCATTTGCAACTGCCTTTTTATGAAACAGCCGCGCTCATTCCGGGCATAGCCCCATTTATCGACAACACTTCACGCACGGCCGATTGGAACGCCTGATGATCCTCTTTGGCGACTTGGCGCACCATTTGGACGCTGTAATCGACGCGCTCCTCGTCAGAGGCGAGCAGCATGTTGGGGGAAACACTGACCAGTTCGCGGTCAGACAGTTCGTTGAACAACTGCCGCGCCATCTCGCGGTGCGCCGTGCTGGTCGGCTCTTGCAGCCACAGTTCAACCGTGATGAAGGTGTACAGGTCGGGTTGTAGAATCATCGCACGCCATTGAACTTGGGCGTAGTCGATGACGACCTGTGTCAACTCGGCTTGCAGGTGTGGGTCGCGTTCGAGCTTTTGATCGATCAGCCATTCCAGCTCGAAGTTGAGCGTGCTACAAAAGTCAGCGACCTGCGTGGTGAAGATCACCTGCTGTTCGTTGGGCAAGACGGCCAGCCGTTCGGCAAGCTGTTGGGCGGGCTTCTCCGCCTGCTCGTTTAGCCATTGGGTGAACTGTTGGGGAAGTTCGGCCGAAACCACCCCTTCCTCTCTGCGCCAAAACGCCAGCATGTCGCGCCCTTTGCCCAGCGTGTTTTCGAGACGCTCGGCGACGCGCTCCTGATGGCGCACCTGATAGTAGACGGCCGCCACCACCAGTAGAATGAGCAGCCCAATTAACAGATAGGTTGTCATACTTCTTTCTCCTTGCGCCCCATCGTCAGACGCGGCCACATGGCATTGCCGACACCCGCCGCCAAGCCAACTGCAAAAATTCCAACACCGGCCGAGAAGTTGATGACGCGCACCAACGCCCCAGCGACGACGATTGCGCCGGGTACAACTGAGGTCATTAGGTTGCCGTGCATGTTGCGCTCGAAGCGATCTGCCACATCAAACAACTGCTCGATCTGGTTGAGTGTCTCGTCCATCAAGATAATTTGGGCGGTGTCGGTGGCAATCGTCGACGCGCCGCGCAGTGAAACAGAGACGTTCGCCCGTTTGAGCGCAATCGAGTCGTTGATGCCGTCTCCGATAAAGCAGACCGATTTGCCTGCTTCCTGTAGCTCTGCGATCAGGTCAGCTTTGTTTTCGGGCAGTGTTTCGGCAAAGTAGTCGTCAATGCCCAAGCGTTCCGCCAGTGCGCGTGTCGGCCGCTCGTTATCGCCCGAAATGATCGTCGTTTTCAGGCCGCGTTCGTGCAGGAAGTTGACGATGCGTTCTGCTTCGGGTCGAATGGTTGGCTCAAGCTCAATCGCACCCGCCAACTGATCGTCAATCGCAATAAAGACCATCGAGTGACCTTTGGCCTGTGCCTGATCGCCTGTTGTTTGAATATCGGCCGAAACGTCAATCCCTTCCATCTTCATAAAGCGATTACTGCCCACGCGCACCTGTTTTCCGTCCACCTTCACCTTGATCCCATATCCCACTTCGTAGGCGGCATCGCTGATGTTGGGCAGATCGACATCTTGCGCGTACTCCAAAATCGCCTTCGCAATCGGGTGCGTCTGCCGATGCTCTGCGGCGGCGGCGTAGCGCAGCACCGTCTCCGCATCAAAGCCATTGGCGACATGCAGTTCAGTGACGTGCGGCTGTTCGAGCGTCAGCGTTCCCGTTTTGTCAAACACAACGGTGTCAATCGTGCGGATTTGTTCGAGCGCACGACCGTCTTTAATCAAGACACCTTCGCGTGCGGCCAACTGCAAAAAGTTGAGAACACTCAACGGGCCGAGCAGCTTCATGTTTGCGCCAAAGCCTGAGTTAAGAATCGCCAGTGCGTAGTCGGCTCCGACAAACGGGAAAGCAGCGACACTTGCCAGCAGAACGGGGAGTGCGGCACGGTCGGCGATCTCACGGCCGCGCAGTTGCACACCAGCGGTAAAATCGGCCGTTTCCAGCAACGATTGCCCCACCTGTGCCGCCGCCGTCTCTGCACCCGTCTTGGTCACGCGCACAAAGAGCCGCCCCGACTGCACAATCGTCGCCGCCAGCACGCTGTCGTTGGCTCCCTTTTCGGCGGGCTGCGACTCACCCGTGAGCATGTGCTGGTCAACGCTGGCGTTCCCCTCTGCTACCACGCCGTCAATCGGGATCATCTGCCCCGCATCAACGATCACGATGTCGTCGCGCTCCAGCGACTCATACGGCACGCTGACCTCTGCCCCATCGCGCAGCACCCACACCTCACGCGGCTGATTGCCCATCAACCCCGTCAGCGATTTGCGCGTGCCGTCTTTTGTCTGGACAACGACTTTATTGGTGAACATATAGACCCACGTGCCGAGACCCGTGATGAGCAGGAAAGACGGGTTGACCAGCGTGTAGCCATATGAGGCAACTCCCAACGTCGCATCGACCACGGTTGCGGTGACGCGGCGGTTTTTCAAGTCGTTGATCGCCGCCTGATAAAACGGGATGCTCATGTAGGCAAACAGCGGCACATGCACCAGCACCAGCGGCGGATAGACGACGAGACAGAGCGCGGTCGTGCCGAGCAGTCCCGTGGCGAGATTGAGCGACTGATTGGCAATGCGCTGCTCCTCGCTGATGTACTCCTCTTCGAGCGTCATCTCGCTCATCTGCTGGGCGCGAACATCGGTGAAAATCGGATCGACGTAGCGGGCTTTGAGGCTGACAATTGGTTTTAGCACCGCTGGCGGCTCGGTCGGCGCAGGCATGATGCCAAAGACCAACGCGCTCTGTTCCATTTGGCGCAGGTGGGATTGGGTGAACGATTCGGCCGATTTCTTGCGCCGCTGTGATCGTGTCGGCTTGCCGCGCTGCTTGCGTAGCCGCTGGAAGGCGTGTGTTCCGCTCACAAATCGGTCACGCTCTCCTGAAAGGGGGATTGCTAATGCCATAAACTTACTCCTGACGTAGGTTGCATTTTTCAGTGACAATCATAAATTACGCTATAATGAGTTGAGAGTTAAGAATAGTAGATTAGGAAATTAACCATGACCAAACCGATACAGTCCAGCACGTATGTCTTCCGTGATCTGATTGAGAGTGGGTATTTATATGTAGACAAAACCCCCACTATCTACGAACTCATCCGTTATCCGAAGGGCATTTATTTCCTATCTCGGCCGAGACGCTTCGGCAAAAGTTTGCTCATCTCAACCCTTACTGAGATATTTCGGGGCAATAAAGAGCTTTTCAAAGGATTATGGCTGTACGAAAGTGACTATCAGTGGGAATCTTACCCCGTTGTGCGCTTCGATTTCAGCTTGTATCCCATTAGCAGTGCCGACGATCTAAAACAGGTCATCGATCTCTTCGTGGCAGAAATTGCCGAGCGATACCAGATCACGCTTCGTGGATTTAATTACGTCACGCGCTTTGGAAACCTTATCCAACAGTTGAGCCGCGAAAAGCACGTCGTTCTTCTCATTGACGAATATGACAAGCCGATCATCGACAATTTGCTGAACGTCGATGAGGCGAAGCGTGTGCGCGAAACGCTCAAACATTTCTACACGACCATCAAGGCACTCGATGCCCAGTTGGGGTTTGTGTTCATCACGGGGATCAGCCGCTTTAGCAAGGTCGGTGTCTTTTCGGCGATGAACCATCTCAACGACATCACTATGGATCCACGCTTTGCGACATTGCTCGGTCTGACCGAAGCGGAGTTGGAACGCGATCTCGCTGAATACATTGCGGACTTCGCAACGGCCGCAGGTGTCAGCGTGGCGGAGATGAGGCAAAAAATTCGCACTTGGTACAACGGCTACTGCTTCACAGAGTATGCCGAGCGTGTCTACAACCCGTTTTCGACGCTCCAGCTTTTGCTCAAACAGCGGTTTCACAACTACTGGTTTGCGACAGGCACACCGACCTTTCTCATCAACCTCATCACGGAGCGACAGTACGACGTGCGCCAGCTTGACCAGCTTGAGATGACGGGGCTTGGCTTGCAGAGCTTTGACATTGAACATTTAGAGATACTGCCCCTGCTTTTTCAGACGGGCTATCTGACCATTCAAGATTACAAGCCCGACTTTGGCCTCTATCGCTTGGGGTATCCCAACTATGAAGTCGAATCGGCGTTCTTGTCTTATCTGCTGTCGGCATTTGACACTATTCCCGTGGGGGTCAACGAAGGGTATTTGCGGAAGTTGATCGAGGCGTTGCGGGCAGAAGCATACGAGCAGTTCTTTGATGTGCTGTCCGTCTTCTTTGCCAACATCCCCTACGACTTGCATATTGCAAAAGAGAAGTATTATCAGACGATTTTCTATCTCATCTTCCGCATGTTGGGGGTCTACATTGAGGTTGAAGTCAAAACCAACAAGGGGCGGATTGATGTGGTTATCGAGCTAGATGATCGCCTGATCCTGTTTGAATTTAAGCTGGATAAGAGCGCGGCCGATGCCCTACAGCAAATTAAGGACAACGAGTACTTCCAAAAATATCGGCTCAGTGAGAAGTCCGTGATATTGATCGGAGCCAACTTTGACAGCGGGGCACGCCAAGTTAGCGAATGGGTGCATGAATTGAGCGGGTAACAACTGGACATTAGCCCAACTTAGCCGCTAAAAGTGCGACGACCTGCTCAACGTGCGGCTGAGTCAACATCGACGCATGGGAACCCGTGACGGTGTGAATCTGCACGTCGCCCAGCGCGTATTGATGCCAACCGAGCGTCGGATCGCCCGGCCACCATGAGCTGATAATTTCGGCGCGGTCGGTGGCGCGGAAAAGGGTAATTGGGACGGGTTGGGGGTCGGTTGGGATGTAGACGAGGTTGTTGTGGCGTTTGAACAGTTCAAAGAGGGCGCGAAGTTGGGCAAATTCGGCCGAAACTACCTCAACCCCCGCCCGCTCCATCGCGCCGCGCAAGTAGCCGATCTGCTCACTAAGCGTCAGTCCTCGCACATCCTCGTAGGGAATGTCAATTTCAACCCCTGTCGTCTCGCTCAACCCCACGCCAAGCTCAACGAGATAGCGGGCATCATCCCACGGGTCGGAAAGCTGTGATTTATCTGAGGGAGCATCAATGTCAAAGATAAACAGTTGCCCAACCGACTCGCCAGCCGCCAGCAACTGCTGTGCCATCTCAAAGACGACGCGCCCACCAATCGAATGACCGCCCAAATAGTAGGGGCCGTGCGGCTGGACGCGCCGAATCTCGTTGACGTAGTGGGTCGCCATCTCCTCGATGCTTTCGTGTGGCGGCGTTTTGCCATCCAGACCAACCGCTTGCAACCCGTAGAGCGGTTGCTCGGCTCCCAATGTCTGCGCCAAATCGTAAAAGTAGATGACGTTGCCACCCGCGCCCGGCACACAGAACAGCGGCGTTTTGTCGCCGTGCGGCTGAATGGCGACGAGCGACGACCATGTAACCGTCTCGTCGCGCAAAATGAGGGCGAGTTGTTCGATAGTCGGATTCTCGAACAGCGTGGCGATGGCGAGTTGACGGTCGAACGTCTCCTGAATTTGCGCCACCATCCGCACCGCCAACAGCGAATGTCCCCCAATCGCAAAGAAGTTGTCGCGCACGCCGATGCGCGGCAGTTGCAACACCTTCTGCCAAATTTGTACAAGCTGTTGCTCTGTCGCGTCACGCGGACCGACAAACTGTTCCGTGTCCAAATCGGCGTGTTGCGGAGCGGGTAACGCACGGCGATTGACCTTATTGCTGGGGGTCATCGGCATCGTGTCAAGCTGGATGAAGATGGACGGGATCATGTAGTCGGGCAGTTTTGCCGCGAGATGGGTTTGTAAGGATGAATTGTGAAGGGCAACCTTTTGTTGCGGGAAGGATGAAGGGTCGTCGGTGACATAGTAGGCGACTAGGCGTTCGTCGCGTAGGATGACCGCCGTTTGGCGTACCGCAGGATAATCCTCTAGTGCCGCCTCAATTTCGCCCAACTCAATGCGAAAGCCGCGCAGCTTGATTTGATGGTCGGCGCGGCCGAAAAATTCGATGTTGCCATCGGGGAGATAGCGGCAGAGGTCGCCAGTTTTGTAAAGGATGAAGGATGAAGGATGAAGGATGAAAGACCTGTCTTCTTCATCCTTCATCCTTCCTAATTCATCCTTGCTTACAAAGCGTTCGGCGGTTAGTTCAGGGCGATTGAGATAGCCGCGTGCGACTCCTGTGCCGCCGATATACAGTTCGCCCAACACGCCGACGGGGGCGGGCTGTTTGTGCTTGTCCAAAATGTAGAGTTCGGTGTTGGCGAGGGGTCGGCCGATGGTGACAATTTGCCGTTTGGCAAGCTCTGGCGTGACGCGCACAGCGGTTGACCAGACGGTCGTTTCCGTCGGCCCATAAAAGTTCCACAATTCGCCACACTTTGCCAACAACGCCTCTGCCAAATCGCTGGGCATCGCCTCACCCCCGCAGACAGCGCGTAGCTTCGGGCTACCCTGCCAGCCAGCCGTCAACAACATGCGATAGGTGGCTGGGGTCGCCTGCATCACGTCGATGTTGCCCGCTTCGAGCAGTCGCGCAAAGCGATGACCGTCGCGCGCCGTTTCCTTATCGACAATCAGGGCTGTGCCACCCGCCAGCAGTGGCAAGTACGGCTCTGGCACGGACATATCGAATGAGATGGTCGTGATTGCCAACACGGTGTCGGCGGCCGTCACCCGCAGTTTGTCGCGCATCGTGTGGAGCAGGTTGGTCAAGCCGCGCTGCTTGATCTGCACCCCTTTCGGCCGACCCGTCGATCCCGACGTGTAGATCATGTAGGCCAAATCGTCGGGGTGAATCGTCACAGGCGGCGCGTCGTCGGGGTAGTTGGCAAGCTCAGGCCACGTCTCGTCGTTTAGAATCAGCACCATCTGGGCATCTTCACGCATGTATGCCAAACGCTCTGGTGGATAGGTCGGGTCGAGCGGCACATACGACCCGCCCGACTTGCCGATTCCCAACATCGCCACCAGCATATTGAGCGACCGCTCCACTTGAATGCCGACCCAGCAACCTTTTTGCACCCCCTGTTCGATCAGGTAGTGCGCCAGTTGGTTGGCACGTCGGTTGAGTTGGTCGTAGGTCAGGCAATCGCGCTCAAAGCGGGCGGCGGGGGCGTGTGGCGTGTGGGCGGCTTGTGCGGCAAATAGCTGGACAAACGGCTTGTCGAGCGGATAGTCAACGGCGGTGTCGTTCCATGTGACGAGAAGCTGGTGTTTTTCGGCCGATGTCAACAGCGACAGCTGATCGATTGGCGCGTCGGGATTGGCGACAATACTCCACAGCAATTGCTCAAAATGTTGCACCATCCGTTCGGCCGTTTCGCGCTCAAAGATGTCGGTGTTGTACTCCCACCACCCCGCGATTTTGCCATCGCGCTCATACAGCTTGGCAGTCACGTCGATCTTGGAGATGGGGAACGACATATCGGAACGGGTCATCGTCAAGCCCGGCAAATCAACCACCGCATCGGGCGTGTTCATCATCGTCAGCATTGCCTGAAAGAGCGGGTTGTAGCTCAACGTGCGCTCTGGCTGGAGCTTTTCGACCAGCATCTCAAACGGCAATGCCTGATGTGCATACGCATCGAGCGTTGTCTGGCGGACGCGCTGGAGCAGGTCGGCAAAGGTTGGTTCACCCGACAAATCGTTGCGGATCGCCAAAATGTTGACAAAACAGCCGAGCATATTTTCGAGTTCGGGCTTCGGCCGATTGGCAATCGGCGTGGCGATAATCACATCTTCCTGCCCCGCATAACGCGACAGCAACACCGCCAGCGCAGCTTCCAGCACCATAAACAGCGTCGCGCCATTTCGCTGGCAAAGCTGGTTGAGTTGGGTGGTCAGTTCGGCCGAAAGCGTAAAGAACACCTCGTCCCCCCGATGGGATTGCTTGTTGGGGCGCGGCTTGTCGGTTGGCAGCGTCAGCAGGGGCGGCACGTCGGCCAGTTGCGTCGTCCAATAGGCGAGCAAATCGTCCAGCGTCTTGCCCGACAGAAAGTTGCGTTGCCAAACGGCATAGTCGCCATAGCTGATCGGTTGTGGGGGCAGTTCGGCCGCTGGGTCGAGATAGAGCGTCACCAACTCGCGTACAAACAGCGCACTCGACCACCCATCGCCCAAAATGTGGTGCATCGTCAGCGTCAAAACGTAATGTTCTTCAGCCAGCGTGAACAAGCAGACGCGCCAGAGCGTATCGCGCTCGATGTCAAACGGGACGAGCGACTCCTCGATGACTGCATCCTGCCATGAATCGGCCGATCCGCGCAAATCGCGTTGCAGAATGGGAATCGGTTTGGGCGGATGCACAATCTGCGTCGCCACGCCGCCCTGCATGGCAAACGTCGTCCGCAAAATGGCGTGGCGTGCGTTGATTTTGTTGAGGGCAACTTGCAGGGCGGCGACATCGAACTGACCGCGAATTTCGGTTGCGTAGGGCATGTTGTACGCACTGCTCATGCCGTTGATCTGCTCGAACAGCCAAATCCACTGCTGACTGAGCGAGAGGGGAATCGGCCGATCTTTTGGCGCGGCGGGAATATGTCCGTTGATCTGCTCACGCCGCTCTAAAAAGGTGAGTAGTTCCGGTTTTCGGCCGATAATTTGCGTCTTGATGGCGGGGGTCATCGCCCCTTTGCGTGCCTTGAAACGCAACTGCCCGTTTTCAAGCCGTAGGTGAATGCCCGACCGCGTTAGGTCGCCAATAAATTCTGCTACGCTCACTATAGAACTCCTTCTTCAAAGTCGTCATCTTCTTCGATGGCAAAAGCGTCATCGAATGCGTCGATTTGGACTGCCAGCCGCGCAATCGTTGGCTCGTTGAACAGCATGTTGAGCGGCAACGCCACCCCCAACTGCGCCCGAATCCGATTGATGATTTGCGTTCCCATCAACGAATGTCCGCCCAACTCAAAAAAGTCGTCGTGAATGCCGACCTGCTCGATCCCTAAAACCTGTTGCCACATTTCGGCGACGGCGCGTTCTGTTGGACTAATCGCGGCGGCAAATGTCGTGTCGAGTTGTGGGCGTTCGTAGGCTGTCGGGGCGGCCGACGGTTCGGCCGATTGAGCGCGATTGCCCTGACCATCCACCCAGTAGCGTTGTCGCTGGAAGGGGTAGCCGGGCAGGGAAACGCGACGACGCGGGGCATCTGCATAGACCGCTTCCCAATCAACCTCGACACCCGCCATCCACAATCGGCCGATTGCCTCTTGCACAACCGCCTCATCAGACTGCATCTCCTGCGGATGGCGCATCGAGCGCACCACCGTTGTGTCGCCGCAAGCGGGATGGCGTTTGGCGAGACTGCTCAACGTGCGTCCCGGCCCCGCCTCAAGCAGCAGCAAATTGGGGTCGGCAAACAGCGTTGTCAGCCCATCGGCAAAGCGCACAGGGTCGCGCAAGTGGCGCACCCAATAGGACGGATCGGTGATCTCCGTCGCCGTGACCCATTCGCCGCTCATGCTGGAGATCAGCGGCAATTGTGGCGTGTTCAAGCGGATCGTTTTGACAATGTGTGCAAATGGTTCGAGCAGGGGATCGACGCAAACGGAATGGAACGGGACAGTAACGGCAAGCGGGCGAAAGTCGATGCTATCGGCCGATAGTCGCTCACCAAACGGTTCAACATCTACCACGCAACCAGAGACGACGCAGCTATCGGGCGTATTGACGGCGGCGATGGCGAGTGTGGGGGGCAGAATCGGCCGAATCGTCTCCTCAGCCGCCAACACGCTCAACATGCGTCCCGCTGGCAATGCCTCGCACAGTCGCCCACGCTCAACCGTCAGCGTCAGCGCATCTTCCAATGAAAAGACACCCGCCACACACGCCGCCGCATACTCGCCAAAGCTGTGACCGATAACCGCCTGTGGCTCGATCCCCCACGACATCCAAAGCTGTGCCAGCGCGTATTGAATCGTAAAAACGGCGGTCATTGACAACAACGGGTTGCCTAAGTCGCTGTCTCCTTCCCACATCAGGTTGCGAATATCAGCGTTGAGGCGTGGCTGCAACCATACCGCGCACTGATCGACGGCGGCGCGGAAGGTCGGCTCACTGGCATAGAGACCGCACCCCATGCCGCGATGCTGTGTGCCGTTGCCGCCAAACATGAAGACGACGGCAGGCGCACGCTCGGCCGCCTCGCCGCTCGGCAGTTGTTGCGGGGCGGTCAGCTTCGCAATCGCGTCTGCCCCATCTTGGACGACGGCGATGCGTCGCTGAGGATGGGTGGTTCGGCCGACGGTCAATGTGTAGGCGATGTCGCACAAGGGTTGGTCGGGGTGCTGTTGGAGATGGGTGGCGAGATCGGCCGAAACCGCATCCAACGCCGCCGCATTCTTTGCTGAAAGTGGCAACAAATACGCCCGTTTGTCCACATTCATTGCGGGACGCTGCGGGGCTTCTTCCATTATAAGGTGTGCGTTTGTGCCGCCGATTCCAAACGAGCTAACCCCCGCACGGCGCGGTGTGCCGTTGCGTTGCCAATCGCGCAATCGGTCGTTGACAAAGAAGGGGCTGTTTTCCAAGTTGAGATTGGGGTTGGGTGTTGCAAAGTGCAGACTCGGCGGAATAAGGCCGTGCCTGAGTGCGAGTGCCGTTTTGATGACCCCCGCCACTCCCGCCGCCGCGTCGGTGTGACCGATATTCGACTTGACCGCTCCCAACGCGCACCACGCCCGTCCGTTCGTGCCAAACGCCTGCGTCAAGGCGGCAATTTCAATCGGATCGCCGAGCGCGGTTCCCGTGCCGTGCGTTTCGATGTAGCTGATCGTCTCTGGCTCCACGTCGGCAATCGCTTGGGCTTCCTGAATGACGGCCGTTTGCCCCTCGATGCTGGGCGCGGTGTAGCCAACTTTGGTTGCGCCGTCGTTGTTGATGGCCGATCCCTTGATGACGGCGTAGATGTGGTCACCGTCTGCCCACGCCTCTTCAAGCCGCTTCAAGACGACAATGCCGACCCCGTTGCCGTTGACCGTGCCTGTTGCGTCTGCGTCAAATGCGCGGCAGTGACCATCGGCCGAAAAGATCATCCCCGCCTGATGCAGATAGCCGCCATTCTGCGGCACGCTGACCGACACCCCACCCGCCAGCGCAACATCACACTCCCCGTTCAACAACGCCTGCATCGCCAGATGGGTCGCCACCAGTGAAGTTGAGCACGCCGTTTGCACCGTGAAGCTCGGCCCTGTTAAGTTGAGCTTGTACGATGCCCGCGTTGTCAAAAAATCTTTGTCGCTGCTCATTACAATCTCAAATGGGGTGAGCAGAGCGAGTCGTGCGGGGTTGCTTGCCAAATTGTTGAGCAGATAGCTGTTGAGGCTTGCGCCGCCGTAGACACCGATCAGGCCTGTGTAACGCTGGGGGTCGATAGCGGCATCGTCGAGCGCGTGTTGGGCGCATTCGAGAAAGATGCGCTGTTGCGGGTCGATGATTTCGGCTTCGCGGGGCGTGTAGCCGAAAAATTGCGCGTCAAACAGATCGGCGTTGTCGAGTACGCCGTTGGCTTTGACGTAGTTGGGCTGTTCGAGCAGAGCTGGGTCAACACCCATCGCCAGCAGTTCGTCGTCGCTAAAGTGGTGAATGCCCTCAACGCCGTCGCGCAGATTTTGCCAGAACTTTTCGGCCGATTCCGCCTTCGGAAAACGACAGGCTAACCCGATGATTGCAATGTCTGTATCTCTCATGTGATCTTGTTCCAAATTGTTCCTGTCGAGTCTAATCGGCCGATTCCCACAATATGCGTGGCAACCAAATAGGCATTTTTTGCCAGCGCACCCTTCACCAACGCCTTGCGACTCCGCACACAACGCGCTGCATCCGCCCAGTTGACCATCCACGTCGGCTGCTCAAATTCAACGGCGTGATGGTAGAGGTCGCCCAAATAGTAGAGCGTTTCGCCGTCTGACTGAATCCGCACAATTTGATGACCCGGCGACTCCCCCGCCGCTGGCAACAGGTGGATGCCATGACCGAGATCGCGCTGTCCGTCCACCAGTTCTAAAACGCCAGCCGCGTACAGTACGCCAAGTGTCCGCCGTTCGAGCGTGTCGGGTTTGTGGCGTGCGGCTTGCAGGTGGGGTTGTTGCCAATCTTTGCGCCCCAAGTAATAGCGGGCATTGGGAAAGGTCGGCACATCGTTGCCATCGCGGGCGATTGTCGTGCCGTTGTAGTGGTCAAAGTGGGCGTGGGTGATGACGACATGCTCGATCTCAGCCACAGCAACGCCGATCTGTGCCAATTGCGCCAGCAACGGGGGTGGCGGCTGATAGTCGGGAATTGACCATTTTGAGTCGGGGTCATACACACCGGGATCGACGAGCAGCGTCGTCTCTGGCAGCCGCACACACAGCGACTGCACGGGCAGGGGAACCATCCCCTGTAGCTCAGGTCGCGCCGCGATCACGTCGGGCGGGATGTTCATCCCCTGCGCGAAGTTGACCTGTACTGCGCCCGTTGTGATGATGCTGATTTCGGCCGAACCGATTTGAAATTGACGAATCTGTTCCTCTCTCATCATCTAAATCCAATTAGCCTTAACCGTCGTGCATTGGTATTCGGTGGTCGGTCACTGAATACCGAATACCGACTCACCGAATACCCTGCCACACCTACCCTCACAGTTAACGCTACCGTCGCGCACGCTGTCGCCGCTGTCGCCGCTGGGCGAGATCGGCGCGGCGCGATTGGCGCGTAGATGGCTGGCGCGGCGGCGGTGATGGCTGACGGGTCAAATGTTGTGCCAACAGGCGAATGGTCGGATATTGGAAAAGCGCGGTAATCGGCACATCGAACGCGCCGTCTTGTTGACCTAACAGCGTGTGCAGTTGAATCACCAGCAATGAATGTCCGCCGATCTCAAAAAAGTTGTCGTCAATACCAACCGCATCGAGTTGCAACACCTGTTGCCAGAGCGCGGCAAGCGTCTGTTCGACGGCCGTTTCTGGGGGCGCAAGCGTCGGCTTGACCGTCGGCGCGGGCAATGGCAACGCACGGCGGTTGATTTTGCCGCTCGTTGTCAGCGGGAATTGTTGGAGCCGCACGATGTAGCTCGGAAGCATGTAGGCGGGTAGACGGTCGCTGAGATAGTCGTGCAACGGTGCGGTCACATCTTGGCTGTCGTCGGTGACGATGTAAGCGACGAGTTGTTTCCCTGTGGGCATCTCCCGCACAACGACAACCCCATTTTGAATGCGCGGATGCTCAATGATGATGCGCTCGATCTCGCCCAATTCGATGCGTAAACCGCGTAGCTTGACTTGAAAATCGTTGCGGCCGATGTAGTCAATCGTGCTGTCGGGCAGATAGCGGCACAGATCGCCCGTTTTGTAAAGGATGAAGGATGAAGGATGAAGGATGAAAGACCTGTTTTCTTCATCCTTCATCCTTCCTAATTCATCCTTGCTTACAAAGCGTTCGGCCGATAGTTCGGGGCGATTCCAGTAACCGCGTGCAACGCCGCGCCCCGCCAAATACAGTTCGCCAACGACACCAATGGGAACAGGTTGCATCTGTTCATCGAGGATGTACGCTTGGATGTTGTGGATCGGCCGACCGATATGCACGCACCCGTCCCCCACCTCGCACACAACGGAGTTGATGCAAACCTCTGTCGGCCCATACAGATTGACGATTGGGTGTGCGTATACGGTGCGGACTTGCTTGACGAGTTCGGCCGAAAGTGCCTCACCCCCCACAAACAGACGACGTAATTTGCTCTCCGCCAAACCGTTATGCTCAACCAAAAGCTGTAAGAGCGACGGCACAATCTGCATCACCGTGATGCGGCTTTTTTGAAGCGCATCGGCAAGCGCATGGACATTCACGTTATGGAACGGGGGTGCAACCACAAGCGTCCCACCGACCAACAGCGGCGCGAAAAACTCCCAGACGGACGCATCAAAACTGAACGGCGTTCGCTGCAACAGCCTGTCATTCTCATTGAATGGATAGACAGACTGTATCCAGCGCATCTGGTTGTAGAGTGCGGCATGGGGAATCGCCACCCCTTTGGGTCGCCCCGTCGAACCCGATGTATACAAGATATACGCCAAGTCGCGTTGTTGCGCCTGTATTGGCGGATTGTCTGTCGAAGCGTCGGCGCGGTCTGCCAAGCTGTCAACGCAGAGCAGTTGTTGGGTGGCGGGAAAGAGCGATTTGAGCGCAGTGCGAGTCAAAACAAGGCGCGGCTGTGCGTTCTCTAGCATGTAGGCGATGCGCTCAACGGGAAAAGTCGGCTCAATCGGCACATACGCCCCACCCGCCTTCAAGATGGCGTAAATGGCGACGACCATCGCCACAGACCGCTCTAGGCAAATGACGACTGGCGTATCGGCCGTCACCCCGTGCGCCATCAGTTGATGGGCAAGCTGGTTAACTTGGCGGTTGAACTGTTGATAGGTCAACTGCTGATCGCCAAACGCGATGGCGGTTGCGCTGGGGGTGCGCTCGACCTGTGCTTCAAAAAGTTGAATGATCGTCTCGTCGTGTGGATACGGTACAGCGGTGTCGTTCCAAGTGTGGAGAAGCTGGTGTTTTTCGGCCGAACTCAACATCCCCAACTGCATAATCGGCGTGGTCACATCGGCCGCCAGCGAACGCAAAACGTTCTCAAAATGTCCCGCCATGCGCTCAATCGTCGGCGCGTCAAACAGATCGGTCTTGTACTCCCAGCGCGTCACCAGCCCGCCATTTTCCAACACGATGTCGAGCGTCAGGTCAAATTTCGCATTTTGGGACGGCAAATTGATAAAGGCGTGGCGCAAGGTGTCACTTTCGATGCGGTCGTTGTGCAGATTTTGCAGACCGATAGCGGCTTGGTAGATCGGCGTGTAGCTCAGGTTGCGCTCTGGTTGCAGTCGCTCGACCAGTAGTTCAAACGGGGCATCTTGGTGTTTGTAAGCGACCAGCGACGTGGTGCGGACGCGCTGTAAAAAGTCGCTAAAGGGTGGATTGCCCGATAAATCGGCGCGTAGAACGAGAACGTTGGCAAAAAAGCCGATCAGCGGCTCGACTTCACGCTGGCGACGGTTGGCAATCGGTGTGCCGATGACGACATCTTCCGTCCGCGCATAGCGGCCGAGCAGAATCGCATACGCCGCTTGCAGCACCATGAACAGGGTTGCGTCGTGCTGGGAGGCGATGGTTTGTAGTTTGGTGGTCAGTTCGGCCGAGATCGGCAAATAGTGCCGCGCCCCGCGCTGACTTTGCACCGTCGGGCGCGGTCGGTCGGTCGGCAGTTCGAGCAGAGGCGGCGCACCCGCCAACTGCGCTTGCCAATAGCCAAGCAGTTGCTCCAATCGCTCATCCGTCAACTGCTGTCTCTGCCAAACGGCGTAGTCGGCATACTGAATTTCGAGCGGCGCAAGCGATGACGCACGCCCCGTCGCAAACTGTTCTTGCAGTGCAAACAGATCGCGCAGTAGCACCCACCCCGCCCACGCATCGCCGACGATGTGGTGCATGTTCAAGACCAAAATGTGATGTGCGTCCGTCAAACGCAACAGGTGCATTCGCCACAGCGGGGGTTGCGCTAGGTCAAATTGGTGCGCCGACTCGGCCGCCACAAACGCCTCAACCTCGCGCTCATTCGCAATCGCGTGGTGGGTCAGCGGCACGGTCAGCGACGGCGCGATGATCTGATAGACCCCATCGCCATCGTGACAGTACGCCGTGCGGAGCAGTTCATGCCGTTCGCACAACGCCTGCACTGCCCGCTCAAACGCCGCCACGTCGAGTGCGCCCCAAATGTGGTGGGCGGTCACTTCGTTGTAGGCGGTGTTGGTCGGCTCGATGCGTTGCAGCAGCCACAGTCGCTGTTGGGCAAAGGAGAGCGGCAGTCGCTGTGCGCGGTCGGCCGCTGGGATTGCGCCCGTTCCGTTTTGTCGTGTGAGCAGGGTGAGCAGGGCGGGTTTGCGTCGGCCGATTTCTCGTTTGAGGTCGGCGGTCAGCTTGCCTTTGGCCGCTTTGACGCGCAGTTGGTTGTTTTCGGCCGAAAGCCGCACGCCCAACCGCCTCAGTTGGCTCAAAAATTCAATATCTGTCATTAGATAAATAGGGAAGTCTCGTCGTCCGCTTCTAGCGATTTGAGCGTCACGGGCAGGCCGTCCCGAATCGCCAATACAACGTGCGGCTCCTCAACGGCGATGTAGCCCGACTCTACCTCATAGCGGAAGCGTTGCAGCATCGTCGCCGTAATCAGCACCATCTCCGCCATCGAAAAGATGTTGCCGATACATTGACGCGGCCCCGTGCCAAACGGCAGGTAGGCGTAGCGATTGCGCTTTTTGGCACGGTCGGGCAAAAAGCGGTCGGGGTCAAAACGCTCTGGTTCTTCCCAGAAGTCGGGATGGCGATGTAGATAGTAGGAAGCGAGCGTCATCGCCGTGCCGGGTTCGATGTCGTAGCCGTCGATCTCGTCCCAATCTTTGCAGTAGCGCGTGAAGGAGTAGCCCGGCGGATAGAAGCGCAGGGTCTCCTGCACGACGTTTTGCGTGTAGATCAGGTTGCGGTAGTCGTCCATCGTCGCGGCGCGTCCGCCCAGCACGTCGTCCAGTTCAGCGATCAGTCGCTGGTAGACATCGGGGTTGTTGTGCAGACAGTAGAACATCCACGTCAGCGTTTGCGCCGATGTTTCATGCCCCGCCACGATCATCGTCATCAGTTCGTCGCGCAACTGCTGGTCGTCCATGCGTGCGCCCGTCTCTTCATCGACCGCCATCATCAGCATCGAGAGCAGATCGCCGTGATCGACATCTTCCGCCTTGCGCCGTTCTGAGACGACAAATTCGATGATTTCATCGAGTTGCGAGACGAGGTTGTTGATGCGGCGCATTGATGGCAGATCGGGGTCGGTGACGGTGTGGATGCCAGCGGGGGAGAGGGCGATGTCGATCAGGTCGCGGCCGACCCCCTTCACTGCCTCGTCAATTCGATAGGATTCATGCGTCAAATCCATGCTCAACAGCGTTTTGCCGACGATTTCGAGCGTGAGTCGCTTCATTTCGGCTTGCAGGTCGCGCTTTTGACTAACTTCCCACGTTTCGAGCATTTTCACGGTGGCGGTGGTCATGATTCGGCCGAATTCCGCAATCCGCTTCCGATGAAAAGCGGGCTGTGCCAAGCGTCGTTGGCGCAACCAGAAATCCCCATCGCTCGTCAACAATCCGTTGCCAACCAACAGCCGAATGACGATGTTCATCGGCGTGGGCATTTTGTCATAGTTGCGGTTGTTGAGCTGCATGATGTGGCGAAAGTGGTCGGGATGCACGACCATACAGCCGTAAAACGTGTCGCTGTAGCGCAAGCGCACGATGTCGCCGTGTTCGTGCCAGAGTGTCTTGAGCGTCCCCAACAAATCTTCGCGCATCATCGCGGAGAGGCCGCCCATCTTTTCAGAGCCAGCCGTCGGCGGCAGGTTCAATTCAGTTGTTTCTTCTAGCTCAGTTTTTTCTTCAGGTAAGGTTGCAATCATCAGATTAAGAAGGTGGCGTAGTCGCTGTTGACATCTTCGGTCAGCGGCGCAATTTGCATGGGCAAGCCGTTGGCAATGCCCAAGGCGATGTGGGGGTCTTTGGTGGCGACGTAGCCAGCCGCGAGTTCATAGCGAAACCGCTGTATCATCGTCGCCACGACGAGCGTTAACTCTGTCATCGAGAAGGTGTTGCCGATACATTGGCGCGGCCCCGTGCCGAACGGTAAAAAGGCGTGACGGTGGCGGTTTTTGCTGCGTTCGGCCGAAAAGCGGTCAGGGTCGTACCGTTCGGGGTTCTCCCAAAAGTCGGGGTGACGGTGCAGGAAGTAGAAGCCGAGCGTCAGCGTCGTTCCCGCCTCGATGTCGTAGCCGCCGATTTTGTCCGCTTCCTGCACATAGCGCGAAACAGAGTAGGCGGGTGGAAAGAGCCGCATCGTCTCGTTGATGACGCACTGCGTGTATTGCAGGTTGCGATAGTCGGCCATCGTCGGCACGCGCCCGTCCAACACCGTGTCGATCTCGTTCTTGAGCTTCAAATAGACTTCGGGATATTGGGTCAACTGGTAGAAAATCCACGTCAACGCCGTTGCCGACGTTTCATGCCCCGCGACGATAGTGGACATCAGCTCATCACGCAACTGCTGGTCGTCCATACTCGCGCCGCTCTCCTCATCGACCGCTTGCATAAACATCGACAGCAAATCACCGTGATCGGTGTCGGGGTCTTTGCGCCGTTCGGCAATCACGTATTCGACGATCTCATCGAGTTCGGCGACGAGACCGTTGATGCGGCGCGTTGCGGGCAGATCGGGGTCGTTGATGGCGTGATAGCCCGCTGGCGAGAGGGCAACGTCCACGATGTCGCGCCCAAAATAGCGCAGGGCATGATCGACCTGTTGGGAGCGTTCGCCGAGATCGATGCTGAGTAACGCCTTGCCGACGATTTCAAGCGTGAGCCGCTTCATTTCGGCTTCCATGTCGATGGACATGCCTTCATGCCAGCCATCGAGCATGTTGACGGTGGCGGTGGTCATAATTCGGCCGAATTCCGCGATCCGCTTGCGATGAAAAGCGGGCTGTGCCAAGCGTCGTTGCCGCAGCCAAAACGCCCCGTCGCTCATCAGCAGTCCATTGCCAACGAGCAGACGCATGACGTGTCCCATCGGGGTCGGCATCCGCGTGTAGTTATAGCTGTTCGTCTGCATCACATGGCGCATGTGGTCGGGGTGGACGATCAGATAGCTGTGAAATGTGGGGCTGTAGCGCAAGCGCACGATGTCGCCATGCTTGCGCCAAATTTTGTCGAGCGTGCCGATCAAATCATCCCGCATCATTGCCGACAGCCCGCCAAACTTTTTGGAGCGAACGGTTGGGGGGTGGTTTAGTGAAGGTGTCATGGTTTAAGTGGCTAGTGGCTAGTGGCTAGTAAGAGCATTTCTCGAAGGGAAAGCCTTTCTTACTAGCCACTAGCAACCAGCAACCAGCAACTACCCGCCTAAAAGACGAGTTCTTCCTCATCCTCATCGATCCAATCATCCGCCTCAGTTGCCCACTGAATTGTCTCGATATAGCTGGCGACGGTGCGGACGATGGGCGTTTCAAAGAATTGATCGAGCGGGTAGTCGAGGCCGAACAGGGTGCGAAGCTGGGAGACAAAGCGCGTTGCCAATAGCGAGTCGCCGCCGAGTTCAAAGAAGTTGTCGCGCACGCTCGCCGTGGTGCCGAGTAGGTCGCGCCAAATGCCGATAATCTGCACCTCAAGCTCGCTTTGCTCCTCATCCACAAGTTCGCGCCCTTCGAGCAGGGCGGTCGGGTCGGGCAGGGCGCGGCGGTTGATTTTGCCGTTGGCGGTCAGCGGCAGGGTGTCGAGCAGGACAAACGCGCTCGGAATCATGTAGTTGGGCAGTTTGTTGGTGAGGTGGTGGCGCAACTGCGTTTCGAGTGAACTGTCGGCCGGCTGGTCAGGCTGACTGCCGCCGATGAAGCTGTAGAGGGCGGCGTGACTGCCGTTCAAGCCGATTTGGGCGGTGAGGGGGGTTGCGTCAAAGAGATGGAGCGGCGTGAGGGCGAGGTTTTGCGTCTGGGCGGCGGTCAGCAGGAGTTGCCCGATGTGACCCGCTTCGATGAGACAGAGATCACGGGCGGCATTGCCAACTTTCGGCCGAATCGCATCCAACGCCCCCACCAAGTAGAGCGCAAACGTGCCGCGCTCCAACAGCGACCACTCCTTGTGGTCGTGCAGGGTCTCCATGTTGCCAGCACCAACGTAGAGCAGTTCGTGTTCGACGGGATGATAGTAGTAGAAGCCACCTTCAACCCCTGCGATGGTGTCGGGTTTCAGATAGAGATACGCCTGTACGGGGTAGCGCGATTCGAGCGATGGGTAGGCGGCGGGTTGGCGAAGTGTGCTAAGAAGCAGGCTGATCTGCTCAAAGGTGGGGGGTTCGGCCGAAAATGTGCGTGAGAGAGTCAACCCCGTCGCGGGATCGGCTGGCTCACTGAGCGCAATTCGCACGTCGGCATCGTCGCGCAAGGCGCGGCTGGGTTCGGCCGATTCCGTCTCACACACCACATAGGCGACCAACTGCTTTTGTGATCGCTCGCCGTGCGCCGTGACGACCACCTCACGCACCGCCTCATGTTGCAACAGGTTCGCTTCAATTTCGCCTAGCTCAATACGGTGTCCGCGCACCTTGACCTGAAAATCTTCGCGCCCCAAAAATTCGATGTTGCCATCGGGCAGATAGCGGCCTAAGTCGCCCGTGCGGTAGAGGCGGTCGCCCGTGTGCGGATGGATGATGAAGCTCGACGCGGTTTTCTCTGGATTGCGCCAATATTCGAGCGCAACGCCGATGCCGCCGATGTAGAGTTGGCCGGGAACCCACGTCGGGCATGGTTCCATCTGGTCGTTCAAAACGTGGAAAGTTTGGTTGTCCATCGGCCGACCATACGGAATACTGCTCCACTCTGGGTCAACGTCCTCAATCGGATAGTAAATTGACCAGATGGAAGCCTCTGTCGCGCCGCCCAGACTGAACACGTCGATGCCGTGCCACATCTGCTTGATGCGGTCGGGCAGATCGACGGGAATCCAGTCGCCGCTCATCATGACGAGGCGCAGGGTTGGCGGGGTGAGATTCGGCCGAACGGACAAATACTCGACCAACATCTGCATCAGCGCGGGAACGGTGTTCCAGAGCGTCACGCCGTACTGTTCCATTAAGCTGATCCAGTGGGCGGGGTCGCGCCGTCCCGCTGGATCAGGCATGACGATTGTGCCGCCCACCGCCAGCAGTCCAAAAATGTCCCACACCGACAAATCGAAGTTGAGCGCAGAGAGTGCCAGTACACTGTCTTTGTCCGTCACGTCAAAGCGGCGATTGATGTCCAAAATCGTGTTGACCGCGCCGCGATGGTCGATCACAACCCCTTTTGGCAACCCCGTCGAACCCGATGTGTAGATGATGTAGGCGATGTCATCAACCGTCTGCACCACGTCGAGCGGCGGCGTTTCGATGACGGCTTGCGTGTCGATGGTCAAGCGGCGCATCTCTCGCGGCCACGTCAGCGACTCGTCCAGCCACGATTGGGTTAGCCCGATAGTCGTTCCCCCCTGCTCCATCAGATATTGGCGGCGTTCGTCGGGCAGTTGGGGGTCAATCGGCAAATACGCCGCGCCTGACATGAGAATACCCATCGTCGCCACGACCTGCTCCCATCCCTTCTCCATCACGACGGCGACCATCTGGTTGGGTTTGGCTCCCATCTGGCGCAGTTGGTGGGCGATGTGATTGGCGCGTAAGTAGAGGTCGCGGTAGGTCAGCGTACAGTCACCGCCGATGACGGCGATGTTGTCGGCATATTTTTCGAGATTGTCGGTGAAGAGCGTGTGCATCAACTGGTCAGAGACGGGAACGGACGTGTCGTTGACGGCGGCACGCTGGACGCGCTGGCGGGTGGGTAGCAGGTCGCGGCGCGTCGTTTGCCATGCGTCGTCGCTGGTGGCGAGTCGTCCGAGCAGTTCGCAGTAGGCGGCGAACATATCGTCGAGCAGGCCAGCGGGGAAGATCGATTCGGCCGAATCCCAATTAAACAACAGCTCTCCATCCAACTCCAACACCTGATGATCGAGCCACACCTGCGGCGTTTGGCTCACGCCGTCCACCAACTCGCCAAAGCGATTGATAAACGTCGCGTCGCCCATCCCCAAGCCGCTCGTAAAGACAACGGGCATCAACTGAATGCGCCCCGCCCGTTGCGCCATGTCGCGCATGACGCTAACACCGCTGTAGTGACGGTGTTCCAAATCGCGCCAAAGCTGTGCCTGTAGCCGTTTGGCGCGTTCAACAAAGCTATCGGCAGGGCGATTGTCCACCTCAAGCAGGACGACCGACGTAAAATCGCCAACGATGTCGTTGACCTGTGCGTGTACGGGCAAGCGGTTGAACAGCGTCAGGTCAATCGTGAAGTGGTTGCTCTTGCTCCACGCGCCGAGAATGTCGGCATAGGCGGTCATCAGCAGAGCGGACGGGGTTAGCCCCGCCCGACGCGCCCGCATCTGCAACGCCGTCCACCGCTGGGGCGCAAGCCGCGCCTCACGCCGCTTAAACGTCGAGGCGGCGGTGCGATTGGTCGGAATCGTTGGCAAATCGGGGGCGGGTGGCAGTTCACGGGCTTGCCAGTAGCGGGCGGCTTCGAGATAGATGTCGCTCTGCGCGATCTGTTGCAGCGTCTGCACATAGTCGCGGAATGAGACAGCCAGCGGTGGCAGTTCGTAGTCGAGGTCGTCGTACACCGCCAGCCACTCGCGGGTCAAAATCAAGATGCTGCCAAAGTCCATAATCAGCAGATCAAAGCTGAGGTGCAGATGGAAGCAGTCGGGGGCAAGATGGGTCACGCGAATGTCGTAGAGCGGCCAGCGGTCGGCGGCTAGCACCTGATGGGACATTTCGTCGCGGATCGTTTGCAGGGTCGCTTGGGCAGATTCGGCCGATTCCCCCATCACATCAACTGACTTAAAGCGGAACGGCGGCACTGATTCGAGAATCACCTGATTGCCGTCAGACTGCACAATCGCTCTCAGCATCTCATGGCGGGTGATCATCTTGTTCCACGCCGCCTCAAAGCGCGTTGCGTCCCGACCGCGACAAATCATTTCGAGATAGCCGTGTGAACCAACTTGACCAAACGCCACGCCGTCGCCGCGCCCAATCCAGTAGGCTTGCTGGATTTCGGTCAGCGGGAACGGTTCAAAACGTCGGTCAGGTTCGTTGACGATGGGCGGGAGTGCGGTTTTGGCGGGGCGTTCGGCCGCATCGAGCCAGCCCGCCAACTGCGCCACCGTCGGGTTGGCAAGCAAGTCGCGCAGACGCAAATCAAATTGCAGTCGCTCACTGAGCGTTGCCACAAGCTGGGTCGCCAGCAGTGAATGACCGCCGAGCGCAAAGAAGTCGTCGTGAATGCCGATGCGCTCCGCGTCCAAAACCGTCTGCCAAATGGCCGCCAGCCGTGACTCCAGCGGCGTGCGCGGCGCGACATAATCGGCCGAAGCCAGCACAAATGACGGCTCTGGCAGCGCACGGCGGTTGACCTTGCCATTCGGCGTGAGTGGCAGCGCGTCCAGCCGCACATACGCGGACGGGAGCATGTAGTCGGGTAATTGTGCCGCTAGATACGCTCGTAACTCACTATCGGTCACGTTTTCAGCGATGACGTAGGCGATGAGGCGGTCGTTGCGAAGGATGACGGCGGCGTGTTGAATGGCTTCGTGTTGGGTGAGGACGGCTTCGATTTCGCCTAGCTCGATGCGGAAGCCGCGTAGCTTGACTTGGTGGTCGGTTCGGCCGAAAAATTCGATGTTGCCGTTGGGGAGATAGCGGCACAAATCGCCAGTTTTGTAAAGGATGTTGTCAAGGATGAAGGATGAAGGATGAAGGATGAAAGACCTGTCTTCTTCATCCTTCATCCTTCCTAATTCATCCTTGCTTACAAAGCGTTCGGCGGTTAGTTCAGGGCGATTGAGATAGCCGCGTGCGACTCCTGCGCCGCCGATGTACAGTTCGCCAGCGATGCCGACGGGGACGGGCTGGTGGTGGGGGTCGAGGATGTAGAGTTGGGTGTTGGCGATGGGTCGGCCGATGGTGACGATGTTGCGCTCGGCGAGTTGGGGGGTGACGCGCACGGCGGTTGACCAAATGGTGGTCTCTGTCGGGCCGTAGACGTTCCACAGTTCGCCACAGCGCGGCAACAACGCTTGCGCCAAATCGCTGGGCAGTGCCTCACCGCCGCAGAGGGCTTTGAGCGACGAATTGCCGCCCCACCCCGCCGCCAGCAACATGCGCCACGTCGCGGGGGTCGCTTGCATGGCGGTGATGTCGCCTGTGTCGAGGCGTTGCGCCAGCCATGCGCCGTCGCCACTCTGCGTCTTGTCGGCAATGACGACCGTGCCACCAACGAGCAGCGGCAGGTAAAGTTCCAATCCCGCAATGTCGAAGGAGATGGTGGTAACGGCGAGAAGGGTGTCGTCCGTTGAAATCCCCACCCCGTCACGCATCGCCAACAAAAAGTTGGTCAAGTTGCGCTGTTCAAGCTGTACGCCTTTCGGCCGACCCGTCGAACCCGACGTGTAAATCACATAGGCTAAATTGTCGGCCGCAAGCGACACGTTCGGGTTCTCATCACTACATGAGGCGACATCAGGCCAATTGTCGTCAGTCAACGTCAGCAGGAGTCCCGCATCGTCGCGCATGAACGCCAAGCGGTCGGCGGGGAACGACGGATCGAGCGGCACATACGCCCCACCCGCCTTGCCGATTGCGATTAGTGCGATGAGCATGTCGAGTGAGCGGTGTAGCTGTACGCCGACGAGCGTTTCGGCCGCAACACCCTGTCCAATCAACCAGTGGGCGAGTTGATTGGCGCGGCGGTTGAGTTGGTCATAACTCACTGTCTCGTCGCCACACACGGCGGCGGTTTTGATAGGTGTGCGCTCCGCTTGCGTGGCGAAAAGTTGCACAAATGGGATGTCGAGCGGGTAGTCGGTGGCGGTGTCGTTCCATGTGGTGAGGAGTTGGGCGGTTTCGGCCGAATCCAACAGCGGCAATTGCGCCACACTGCGCCCCGCATCGTTCACAATCTCGCTCAACAGCGTTTGCAAATGGGTTGCCATCCGTTCGGCCGTCGCCCCGTCAAACAACGCCGTGTTGTACTGCAACAACCCCTGCAACGCCTCTCCCTCATCCACAATCGTCAAATTGAGGTCAAAATCTGCGCCCCGTTGCCCCGCCTCAAGCGATTCGGCATAGAGCGCACTCGTTCCCTTTTCACCTCGCGTCTGATCCCAGAGGAACATCGCCTGAAAGATGGGCGAGTAGCTGGGGTCGCGCTGGGGTCGAAGCTGTTTGACCAGTTCGGCAAACGGATAGGTGCGATTCTTGAGCGCGTCGAGGACAGTTTGGCGATTGCGTGCGAGCAACTCAGCAAACGTGGGGTCGTCGGCAAAGTTGGCACGCAAGACGACGGGATTGGCGAAGTATCCAACGGTGTTGCCCGTCCCGTCCAGTTCGCGGCTCTCCATCGGCGACCCGATGACCACTTCTTCCGCACCCGCATAGCGATGCAACAGCGTTTGAAATGCGGTCAACAGCAACACGTAAGGGGTCACGCCCGACTGCCGCGCCGTCTGCTTGAGCTGATCGGTCAACGTCTGACTGAGGGTGAAAGTGTGGGTTGCGCCCTCGAACGTCTGCATTGGTGGGCGCGGTCGGTCGGTCGGCAGTTCGAGCAAGGCGGGTGCGTCGCGCAACTGGTCGCGCCAGAATGCAAGCTGAGCCGTGCCATATTCCGCCAGTTGATCGGTTTCCCAGCGCACGTAATCGACAAACGAGAGCGGAATCGTGGGCAGGTCGTTGCCACAATAGAGGGCTTCGAGTTCGTTTATCAACAGTTGCAGGGAGACAAAATCGGCCGCAATATGATGCACCGTCAGCACAAACACAGCCCCATCAGGATGCGGCAAGGCGGCAAAGCGAATGGGGGATGCGTGCGCCAAATCAAACGGCAAATCTCCCTCACGCGCAATCCAGTCCGACACGTCATCAATCGCGGTCGTTTCGACACACCAATTGACCGCCATCCGCTGATGAACCTTCTGCACAGGTTCACCCGCTTGCAGTTGGTAGGTCGTTCGCAAAATGGGGTGGCGGTCGAGCAGGGCTTGGGCGGCCGATTGCAGACGCGCCAGATTGGTATCGGGCTGGAGCCGCGCCGAGTAGACGATGTTGTAGGCGGCACTGTCGGGCGCAAGTTGATAGAGATACCACAACGCTTTCTGCCCGTGCGAAAGGGGGCTGATCCCCGACTGGCGCAGTTGGAGCCACTGCAAAATCTCCTCTTTGTGCGCTCGAATTTTGGGAACGACCCCGTTTGTCAATGCGGAGCGCGGCGCGTCCAGTTGCAGTTGGTCGCCAGCCAGCGCGAGACCGATCCCCTTTGCCGATAGCTCTTGTAAAAAGTTGACGATATTCATGTTAATCCTTCCAGCGTCTGCCGTTGTCGTGGTGTCGTAAAATCCATGCCGCCATCTCGCCGACGTTGAAGTGTGGCGGTAGCGTCCAGTCGTGTGTTTCGTTAAAGCGGCGATTGAAGCGCGATGAGGTGCGCGACTGTGCCAAACAGCTATCGCGCACCGCCTCTTGACGCATCGCGCCGATCCAGCGTTGCCATTGCGCCATGTTGTCGGGTTGAAGATCGATCCAGCCAGTTTCGGCCGAATCCGCCTTGATAACGGGGCCGCGCAGTAAACAATCGCCGTCGGGTGACAAAATCGGAATGCCGATGCTGATGGCGGCGCGGCGCAAGGCGGCATTTTCGCGCACGACGCGATAGGCGCACTGGCTCAGGTCGGCCGCCGATAGTGCCAGCAGTTGGTCGTGTGAGGCGGTCGCCTGTACCAAAATCTCCCCTTCGTAGAGCAATTTGGAGAGGCGTGGCGGCCCCAAAATCTCAAAGGCCGCGACGCTGTTGCCATGTTGCCGTTGCAGTTGCGCTAGTCGCGCCGTCGCCTGTTGGCGCATCAATCCAGCGCGGTAGGTCGGCCCCATCACCGTCGCGTCGAGTCCCGCGATGACATCGTTGCCCGTGTTTGAACCCTTCATTTCAAGCAAAACGGCGTGGGCGATCTCTTCGGGGGTGATGAACTGCATCAGGCCGAGCGTGGTGATGGCGGTGAACTCTTCGGCCGAAAAGACCCCGTTCTCCCCCGTATCGATCAACGCCGCCTTCAGATTGCCGCCACAACGCACGCCAAAATCGCCGTGCCGCGCCAACGCCTGTGCGAGGGGATACCCCGTCGTCGGCGCATCGTAGAGGGCGACGGGCTTGCCACCGCGCAAAACGGTGTCGTGCGTGATGCGCTTCCACGCAATCGCCGTTGTCGGCTTCACCTCTTTGACAATCGGCGCGTCGGGGGTGCGTGCCAGCAAAAAGAGCAGTTGGGTGTGTGCGCCAGCGACGGCCGACTTCGCCAGCAACATGCGGCTCGGCTTCTCCTCGCCGTGCGTAAAGGGGATGTTCAACCCCATGCCGCCCGTTCCCGACGTGCCGACCTTGACATAGACCTGCACCGTTTGGCGACACGCTTCTAGCAAAATCTGGATGTGGCGCACCAGTTGGGGCAACGCACTGCGGCCGAGATGGTCGCTGATGCCGTTCAACAAGGTCGCGCTCGTTGTGTCTGCGCTGGCAAGCAGCTGTTCGGCACTTTGATAGCTGTTTTGATAGGCGAAGGCGGTGGCGGTGTTGATGCAGTCTATGATTGCATCGGGCTGGGTGCGTTGGATCAGTTGGTAGAGGGTGTTGTTGCGGGTGATTTCGGCCGAAAGCGGCGCATACACATCTTGCAACACACCTGCCCGCGCCGTCGCGCTCCACTCGCTAGGCGGCGCATCCTTCAACGCCGACCGCACAAAGATGTTGCCCCAGATCGGTTCGATAACCGCTTCTGGATAGTCGCGCTGCAAAACGGCAACCGCTTCCTGCGCGGCGGGTGCGTCGAGCGCGGCGACAAACAGCGCGGCGGGCTGTTCCGTCAACACAGCGCGACAAACGGCCATGCCGACCAGCCCTGCCCCACCCAAAACGAAAATTCTTTGGTTCCTAATCTGCATAAGCGGGTTGCCTCACGGGTTGTGAAACGAGCGAACGCACAATCGTGCGGATGACTTGAGCGCGGCGCGGCTGGATAAAGAAATGTTTGCCGGGAAACATCTGTAGGCGAAAATCGGCCGATGTCTGCAAACCCCATGCGTCGAGGTCACTGCGCGACGTTCGATCTTGCAAGCCGCCAAAAACGGTGATCGGCACGTCGAGCGGGAGCGCGTCCTGATAGGTGTACGTTTCAACGATGGTCATGTCGGCGCGAAGCACTGGTCGCACCAGTTCCATCAATTCGGCCGATTGCATCACCGCCGCTGGAATGCCGTCGTACCGTCGCTGTACCGCTGGCATAAATTGCGCGTCGGGCAGCGTGTGCAAATGGGAGTCGGTGTCGGGCAGTTGCGGCCCCTGTCGCCCCGATGCAAACAGATGGAGCGGCTGTGGCTGCCAGCGGCGGCGCAGTTCCCGAATCGTTTCAAACGCGACCAGTGAACCTAAGCTGTGTCCAAAAAAAGCAAACGGGCGATCAAGCTCGCGCTGAATCCCCGTTGCCAACGCATCGACCAAATCGGTCATGTGATAGAGCGCGGCTTCGCGCAGACGCGATTCACGTCCCGGCAACTGCACGGCGCACAGTTCGATGTGGCTGGGCAAATCGTTTGCCCACAGCCGATAGGCGGACGCGCCACCCCCTGCGAATGGGAAGCAGAAAAGGCGGATGGTGGCGGCGGGGTACGGCCGAAAGCGGACGATCCATTTGTTCATACAATAGTTCCTGTTGAGGCTTGATGTATGCACAAAAAGTGCATACAATATGATAATGAAGTTTGAATGGGATGAAGACAAACGACAAAGAAATCTTCGTCGTCATGGCATTGATTTTGAAGATGTTCCGCAAATCTTTGATGGGCACACGGTTACAACAGAAGATAGCCGCATTGATTACGGTGAAGTACGTTATTTAACTTTGGGGATGTTGCGAAATTATGTCATCCTCTTGGTCGTCCACACGGAGCGAGATAGCGATGTGACTCGCATCATCTCGGCACGCAAGGCAACAAAGCATGAGCAGAAAAGATACGTTCGCTAACACAACTTCTCAGACAGATTGGGCGCGGTTAGAAGCAATGACCGATGCCGACATTGATTTTTCAGACATACCCGAATTGACAGACGCACAGTTGGAGCAGATGCGGCCGACCGAAGAGGTTATTCCTGCGTTTGCGCGTTCTGCCAAAAAACGAATTACGATTCGACTTGACAGCGACATCATTGATTCCTTCAAACAACAGGCACAAGAAAGGGAAACGAGCTATCAAACGTTGATTAACGCTGTCCTGCGCGATTTTGTCGCTCGTAATCACCGTGAATATGGGTTGCGAACAGTCATTCGGGAGATCGTGCGGGAAGAACTCGCTAGAGCGGGTTAACCTGTTACGGATGCGCGATGACGAGCAACGTCGGCGCATGGCGCAGGACGGTTTCCATCGCCTGATCTAAATTTTCGGGATCGAGAACGGCGAAGCTCTCGTCCAAGATGAGCAGGTCGGGCTGTTGCAACAGCGCACGGGCGATAAAGATGCGGCTTTGCTCACCGAGCGAAAGTCGCCAGCCGTTTTCGCCGACCATCTGTTGGAGACCAGCGGGCATTTGGTCGAGCAGGTCGCCCAGCCCCAACTCGCGGCAGATGCGCTCCGCCTGTGCCAAGTCGTCGGGTTCGGGCGGCCAGTTGCGCCCCATCAGCAAATTAAACGCCAGCGACTCGCTCAAAATGTGGTTGTCGTGAAATTGTGGGACGAGCAGGACGCGTTTGCGCCACTGTTGGATGCCAAGCGTTTTCTGGTCGTTGCCGTCGAGCAGGAGGGTGCCACTTTCGGCCGAACGCAACCCCGCCAACACCCACGCCAGCGTCGTCTTGCCGCTGCCAGAAGCCCCTTCGAGCAAAATGCGGTCGCCATGCGCGATGGTCAGGTCGCACCCATCTAATAGGAAGGGGGCTTGCGGGGCGTAGCGGTCTTGGATGTTGTGGACGCGCAGCAGGTCGCCGTCTGTCGTCGCGGTCGGCTCTGTGAAGGGGGGTGGCGGGGTCGCATGGGCGGCGTTGAAAATCGGCCGAACCTGATCCCATGCGTTCGCCACGCCGATAAACGCCTTTAGCCCACCCAACAAATTGCTCAACGCCGTCGCCGCCAGCAAGATGCCACCAATCGCAATCACCACCTCTGCGCGTGCTGCCGCGAGAAAAATCGCCACAAACGCCACGCTGAAAAAGCCGATAATGCGCCAGCCGTTGCCCGCCACGCTATCGAGATAGAGCAGACGACGATCCAGTCGCACAGAGAGATCGTGGTAGTGTGCCAGCAGCAAATCTTCGCTGGTGTGCCAGTTGGTGGGCTGTTCCTGCACAAGGCGCGTGCGGTGTCCCAACATGCGCTCTAGCAAGTCGCCCGTCAGCCGCCGATAGAAGCGCAACCATGCGCGGCTGTCGCGGAAGTAGAGCCACGTCAACAGCAGCGTAAACAACAGCCAGCCGACAAGCAGCAAGGTGTGCTGTGCGCCACCCGTCACAAAGAGCAAGATAGCGAGTGTCGCCGTGAGTTGGATGATACCTACCAAGAGGTTAAAACCACTGCCAAGCGTCAGCAGTTCGACCGCCTGTGACTCCATCACCTGACCGAGAAAGTGACCCGTGCCGTGCTGCTTGATTTCGGCCGAATCCAGCCGCAAAATGCCGTGCATCAGTCGTCGCCGAAACAGCACTCCAAAGCGCGTGCTGAGTAGCTGTGTTTGCCAGCCCAGCAACATCTGGATTGGGATCAGCGTCAAAAAAATGAGTAGCAAAAATGGCAACAGCAGTGCGAAGTCGAGCGTGATCGCCAGCCAGCCCCCGACGACGACCAACGCTTGTTGCGCGATGTAGCCGACGATGATCGAGAGGAGCAACTGCGGCAGTCGGGCGTGTCGCGCCTGAGCAGAGAGCGCGACCGTGACGGCGGGGCGCACTAGCCAGCAGCCGTCAATGGTCGTGTCGGCAAGCTGTTCGTTGAGCAGTCGGCGCGTCGCCTGTTCGTGGCGGTCGGCGGGAACGACGGCGGCTTGTAACAGCGTGCGGATTTTCGGCCGATGGGCTGCCTCCACGCTCATCGTCATCGCCTGACGCACCTGCTCGACTCTCACCTTGCGACGACTGCCGTCGGGCGCGAGCAGGGTCAGCCGTCGGCCGCTCTGCATAATGAGCAAGAAGTGGTTGGGGGCGATTCGCAAGAGCGCGGGAGCTATCTGGCGCAGGGTGGTTTCGCAGTCGGGGTAGGCCACTTTGGTATGGACAAATTCAAGGTCAAGCTGTGCGCCTGCATTGTCGAGCCAGCTATCGAGATCGGCCGAATGTGGCGGCAGCACCACATCGAGCGCGGAGCGGCGATTGATGTGACGGCCGAGCGCAAGCACCGCGTCGCCAAGCTGTGCGCGTTCCCATGAGCATTGCTCAATCAACGTCGGTTGCGCCTCGCTGTGTGGTGAGGCTTCGGCCGAATAAATCATTTCACAAAGTGCGCTTCAATTATCAAAAACGATTCAACTGTCTTCATGCTATAATGGAGATGATGATTCAATCTTTCCGTGATCGCCATCTACCATTACATCGTCCACCGACCCATCCGGGTGAGATGTTGATGGAAGAGTTTTTAGTCCCTCTAAACGTCTCACTCGATGGGTTCGCCACGCGCATCGGTGTCTCAGCCGCACAGCTTGAATCAATCGTCAGCGAACAGTCGGCCGTAACGCCATCCATCGCTCTGCGCCTGTCGCGTGTGTTGGGCATGTCCGTCTACTTCTGGCTTGGCTTACAGCAAGATTGGGATGTCTGGCAGACCCTGCATGGGGAACAAGCGGAGGATATTGCCCTGCTTGAACCACTGCTCTCCACTTAATTTTCCACGTCAACAATTTGCTTAAAGTGCGTGTGAAAGCGTTCTTCATCAGCCGTCGCCGTCGCCAATAGCGTCGAGGCAACGTAGCGGCTGCGCTTGCGGTTGCGTGCCAGCAGAAGGTTGGACGGCATCGGCTCGATCACGCCGCTTTGCTGTAGTGTGTCGAACAGTTTTTGGGTAATCGGCCGATTTTTGCGGCTCAACGGGCGGCGTTGCCATTTGCGGAAGCGGTCGTGTAGAGCGGCGTGCGCTTGGCTTTGCGTCCCGTGCTGGACGGCGCGGAGGTAGTTGATGACGGTCGCTTCGGCCGATTGTCGAAACGCCGTACTGTACGTCAACTGACCGCGCACCACCCACGCTAGCTTGAGATCATACTCCTTGCAAAACGCTTCAAGCTGTTTCCGCAGTCGCTTCTTGTCACGGTGCGAAAGGTTGTTGTACCAACTCGCCAGCGCGGGGGCTTCGGGGCGATTGGTGGCGAGTATCCACTGACTGAGCGTGCGCGGCGGCCGCTTGCGACGCGACCACCAGCGCGTTTTTGGTTCTGGGTCAATGGTCGTCGTCTCACCGCCGTCACTGCGACGAGCGACGTAGACAGAACCGCTGATGATTGCCGCGATTGCAGCTATGGTGATTATGTAGATCATTTCCATACCTTTGGTGGTGCGTGGTGCGTGGTGCGTGGTTCGTAGAGTGACGAAGCCAAAACCAAAGTTACACAGAGGTACACGGAGATCTCACAGAGACTCACAGAGAGAAGAAAGAGAAGGTCAAAACCTCTGTGTTCCTCTGTGTCTCCTCTGTGCTTCTCTGTGTAACATCGCCCACACTGTTCTCACATAGCTGACCACTGATTACGATGCAACCAACCGACCGTCTGCCAACCAATAACGTTGCCAATTCGGGTTGCGCCAGATGCGCTTTTGTAGGGCGGATTCGGCTCTGAACAGTTGCGAGTAGCGCGAGTTGGGGCGTTTACGCAGGGTGAGAGGGTGGTCGTCTTCGATCAGGCGGCCGTCTTCGATGACCAGCACGCGCTCAAATTGGGTTGTGGCGCGAATGTCATGCGAGACAAAGAGTAGGGTCGCCGTGCGCCAGCAGTCGCGTGCCGTTTGTAGCAATAGATCACGCCGCGCCTCGTCCAGCCCCTGAAATGGTTCATCGAGAATGACGAGTTGGGCATTCGGCCGATTTAACGCTCGCCCCAAACGCACCCGCTGCCCTTCCCCTTCGGAAATTAAGCCGCCATCCTCGCCCAGCGCGGTGTGCAGTCCTTCGGGGAGCCGCTCAACCAGTCGGTGCAGGTCGGCTTGTGTCAGAAGCATATTTGTGTTGCTATCACCGTCCCCATACAGCAAGTTATCGTGCAGCGATTGGTTCCAAATCTGCACCGTCGGGTCAATCCACGCCGTTTGCTGACGCAACTGTTGCAGACGTTCACCGTCGAGCGGTGCGCCGTTGACGTGTAGCGTGCCGCGCTGGGGGCGATGCCAGCCAAGTAGGAGTCCGACAAGCGTTGATTTACCTGCGCCCGATCTGCCGACAATCGCCACATGCTCACCCGCTTCAATCGACACGTCGATGCCGTGCAAAATTGGGTGTGTGCCGACCTGCACCTGCACGTCGCGCATCTCGACCGCCACACCGTCGAGCGGGTCAGTCGCCGCGTCGGGCATATTTTCATCGGGCGCGTTGAGCGGCTCAAGCACACGCGCCAGTCGGTTGCGCTGCATCGGCAACTGCATGGCGCGGTCTACGATCCCTTTTGCCAGCGTCGGCAAACGGAGTGTCCAGTAGATGAGCAGAAGCGACGCATCGGCCGAACGCATCAACATCCAAACGGCGAGCAGCGTACTGCCAGCCATCTCGACCGCCGTGATGAGGGTGCGGGTTTGGAGTAGGCGCAGACGGGCGCGGGTCGCTTCGACAAGTAACCCTTCGTGCTGTTGTTCGACCGTCTTTTCGGCCGAATGCGCCCGCACCGCCACGTTGCCCAACAGCCCGTCGAGATAGATGCGGCTCAGGCGGCTTTGGTGGGTGCGCGTCGCCATCTCCTGCTCCGTCGTGACGCTCTGTCCGACCAGCGACATCAGCACCGCCCACCCCATCAGCAACAACGCAAGCGGCCAGTTGTTGGGCGCAAGCCAAATCACGCCGCCGATGGTCAACAGCAGTTGCAACCCCGTTCGCAGCCAGCCAACAAAGAAGGCGGGCAGTCTCCGCAGGGCGCGTACCTCATGCGCCCGTTGGGACAGGTCGGCGATGAGGCGGCTGTGAAAGTAGCGGTCGCTCAGTCGCGGGATTTTTTCGAGCAGACGGATGCGGAGGCGCAGTTCAAAGTTTCGGCCGATGTGCTGCATCACGCCGTTGAGCGGCAGTCGCAGCAGGAACAGGAGAATCAGCAGGGCGACAAACGTGACGATGAGGCCGACATTTTGCTCTAGTAGGAGCGTCACCGTTGTGCGGTCGAGCAGGCTATTGAAGAAGATCGCCTCTAGCGTTGTGCCGAGCGAGGCGACGAGCAGGGCGGCGAGTAAAGTGCCAACCGTCAGACGACGTTCGCGGCGCAGCAGGTCGCGCACCGTCAGCCAAATTGCGCTGGGGATAGCGTTGGAGATGGCGGCGGGGTGGGTTGTGGCAGGGGCTTCGGCCGATTTGCCGACGACCTGCATCAACACTGCCCCGCGCAAAACAATCGTTTCACCATCTGCCGCACGAACAGCGTGATAGCGGTCGGGGATCGACACAGCTCCATCGAGCGTGCGCTGGAGCAGACGTTCAGCTTCAGCACCACGCCGCACGCCCTGCGCCTCAACCAACCGCTCGACCATGCGCGTCGCCGCGTCGAGCTGGGCGAACGGTTGCCAGCCCGTTTGGGCGCGGGCGGTGGTGATGTGGGCTTCGGCCGAATCAACCCCCAACCGCTCTAATCGCTCACGCAGTGGGTCGCAAAAGCCATCCCCCTGCGCCCATTCGCGCCACGCGGCGGCAGGGACGTTCTGCTCATGGAGATAGAGGCTGTCCAGAAATTGCCGTCGCGTCTGCCAGCGGCGACCCTTGCGCGGATCCATAATCTGCACAAAGTTGCCATCGACGCGCCACGCGACGACAAAGTGGGTAAAGCCGTCGGGCAGTTGCGTCACCGCCAGCGCGGGAAACACGTCCGTCGTCTGCAACAGGAGATGCTCCAAAGGCAACACGCCCTGTCGTGCATCGAGACCCAACTCGTTGGCGACGCGCTCGATTACGTCGAGCGATGTGCCGTCCACGTTCGTCTGGCACGCATCGCGCAGACGGTCGTAGCTGGCGGGAATGCCGAAGCCGTCGAGCAGTGATTTGAGGACGGCGGGGCCGCAATCCATCGTGGAGATTTGCACCACTTCGGGGGCAAAAAAGCGCAGGTCGCTGTCAAAAATCATCGGGATTGCAGGGTGATTAAGAGCAGACGCAGGGGGGCGAGGCGTGCCGTCTGGATGGTGATGTTGCCGTCGAGCGTGTCGCTGTTGGGCAAGGGATCGCGGGGCAAAATGGTGACGGTGAGAGGGGCGTTTTCGGCCGATTGTTCCACATCATAAACGACCCCGTTTACGCACTCGCCCGCCGTTAGCTGAATGACGGCTTCTTGACCGGGGCGCACAACGCCTTGTTGATCGGTCGGTAGCGTCACTTGGACTAAGCCGCTGGTCGTGATTTCGTCGATTTCGGCCGATGCAAAAACAGGAATACGCCCCCACACCAGCCAACTGCTCCACAATAGCCAAATCACCAGCAGGACGAGCAGCCACGCGATCAGCGGATTGACGCGATTATCGTCGAGTGAGCGGATGGTGCGGGAGAAGGAAGTTGTCATATTATCGGCTCGCTTCCCCCGCAGACGGCGGCGTGTAGTCGAGCGGCCAAACGGTTGATTCGTCAGAAATTGCGCCGTTGAATGCGGTGTCCCCTTTACTAACAAGCTCCCAATCGGCATCTTCCATCGTCGCTAATAGGGGATCATCTTGGTTTTCGCGCAGAGTCTCTTCTGGTATGGCGATGACGGCCGCGCCGCGCAGATCGGCACCACGCACATCCACGCCGCTCAGGTTTGCGCCGATTAGGTTGGCTCCCACAAGCTGGCTGTTGATCAGTTGGGCGGAGGCGAGATCAGAGCCAAAGAAGGACGCGCCGCGTAGGTCGGCATCGCGGAGGTCGGCTCCAGCGAGATTCGCCACGTTGAGCCACGCCCCCTGCAAGTTTGCGCCGCGTAAGTTTGCGCCGCGCAAAATCGCGCCCGTCATCCACAGACCGCTCATGTCGGCCGCGCCCAAGTCGGCTCCGCTGAGATCGGCTCCCGTGAAGTCAACGCCGCTCAGGTCAAGCCCCTGCAAATTTGCGCCGATTAGCGTCGCCTCTTTGAGCGAACTACCCGCCAGAAAGACATCGTTTCGCAGGTCGATGCCGCTCAGGTCAGCCCCTTCCAAATCGGCCCCCGTCAAATCGACGCTACGCAGCGTTCCGCCTTTGAGGTCGGCATCCTGCAAATCGGCCCCCGTCAAAATGACCGCGACAAGCGTCACGTTTTCCATCCGCGCCTGCGTCATCGCCGCGCCGCTCAGATCGACCCCGCGAAAGGACGCGCCGCGCAGGTTGGTGCGCCGCATGTCAGCTTCGAGCATGATGGCGTTTTCGAGCGTGAGGTCTTCAAACGCCTTGCGCTGGAGGTTTGCACCGATGCAATTGGGCGGGCAGCCTGACGGTAGGCGGCTAGAGCAGCCGAGCAGCAGAAGCGGAAGGAGGAGCCATGCAAATGTTTTTAGCATTATCTGGTATAAGAAAGCGGTATCGCAGAGTTTCGTAAAGGAGTTCACACGGGCGGATGCCCACCAACAAGGCATGAAAATGACAGGATGCTCTCTTCTTTCATCCTTCATCCTTCATCCTTCATCCTTATTTTCAGAGGAGACGCAGAGGGGCGCAGAGAGCGCAATCGATCACCTTTATTCATCATCGGCCGGTGTGAATGCGCCAACGGAGGTGAGTGCGCCGTTGCTGATTTGATAGATGTTAACAGGGCGCAGCGGGTCGCCGTTTGCGTCAAAGGTTGCACTGCCACTGGCTCCCTCGAATGTGGTGATTTGGCTGAGGGCGGCGCGGATGGTGGTGCGGTCGCGTCCCATTTCTAGGGCTTGAAAGAGCATCTGGAAGGTGTCGTAGGTGAGCGCCCATTCGGCCGAAAGCGGCTCATCGTAACGCGCTTCATACGCCTGCTGAAACGCTTGGGCGGCGGGCTGTGTCACCTCCGCAAGCTGAAGCTGGCTAAAGTAGCTGTTGTCCAACGCCTGATAATCCGCTTCAGGAACGTTTCCCCAACTATCCGCGCCCAAAATGAGGCCGTCGTACCCCAATTCGCGCAGCGTTTGCGCCTGTGGCACAGCGTCGATCAACCCGTTTGGCAGCAGGACGACATCGGGTTCGGCCGCGACGATACGCTGAAGCGTGGCGGTGAACTTGCTCTGTCCGCGCTGATAGGTCTCGGTGGCGACGACTTCTCCCCCTAATTCGACAAAGCGGGCGGAAAACACGTCGGTCAACCCCGCCGCATAGAGGTTACGAATGGGATAGAGCGCGGTGCTGCGCGACGCGCCCAACTCATCACGCACGACCTCCGCCAGCACGCGCCCTTGTAGCGTGTCGGGGGCGATCATGCGAAAGATAAACGACTTGTTGCGCGTAATTTCGGCATTGCTAGCGGTGGGGGTGAGCATCGGTACGCCGAGTTCCTGCATGACATTGGAGACGGGCAAGGCGGCGTTGCTGAAAACGGGGCCGATCAGCACGTCGATCTGCTCGTTGACGGCGAGATCAATCGCCTCTCGAAAGGCGGTGCGTGGTTCAAGAACACTGTCGCGCACGATCAGGACGATGGGCGTTTCGGCCGTTGCGTTCCATTCAGCGATTGACATTTCTGCGATATGTTTGGTCTCGATGCCAAAGGAAGCCGCGGGGCCTGTCAGCGGAACGAGCAGACCAACTTTGATGGTCGTTTGGCGCGGCGGCAGCAACGAGCAGCCTGTCAGCAGTACAAAGAGCAAGAGGATACGGCGCATATTACTCTTCTTCCGTGACTAAAATAAGCGTGGCGGGCGGCTCAAACCCCGTCGGCCAGATGGTGCGTTCGTCGTAGCGTGCGCCGTCTAGCAATGCGTCGGTGAGAATCGCCTGTCGCAGGTTGGCTCCCGTTAAGTCGGCTTTGGTTAAATCGGCCCTCGTGAGATCGGCCGAACGCAAAATCGCGCCCGACAGATCGGCACTGTCCAGCAACGCCTCAACAAAGAGGGCGCGGCTGAGATCACCGTTGGCGAACGCTGCCCCACTCAGCGTGGCGCGGGTCAAATCAGCACCGCGTAGGTCGATCCCTTCGAGCAGTGCGTCGCTCAAATCGACCTCGACAAGTTGGGCGTTGGTGAGGGTTGCGCTAATCAGCGTCGCGCCCGTCAGCTCAAAGCTAGAGAGGTCAACCCCGAAAAGCTGCACGGCGGTCAAGTCGGCATCCTGCAAAATCAGGTCGCTGAGTTGGGTATCGCTCAAATCTGCGCCGCGCAATGTGGCGTTGGTCAAATCGACGGCGGTGAGAGTTGCACCGGTCAGCAATGCGTCTGTGAGGTTTGCGCCGCTGAGATCGACCCCGTCTAGTTCGCTTTGGCTGAGATCGGCCGAACTCAAGTTGGCGCGGCGCAGATTGCTGTCGCGGATAGTCGCCGCGCTAAGCGTGGCGGTGATGAGAGTGGCGTTGCTCAGAGTCACGTCGTCGAGGGTGACAGCGACCCAGCGGGTGTTGGTTAAATCGGCCGAACTCAGCCCCACCCCGCTCAGATCAGCCCCGTTAAAGTCGCCATCAACGATCTGCACACCGTCCCAATTGACATCGGAGAGCGCGAAGTTGGCGAACGAGAGGCCGATTAGCTGGGAACCATCCCAGACGGAGCCGCTCAAATCGGCCGCAAGCGTCAAATCGGTGCGCTCGACGGTGGCGTTGCGGAACGTGGCAGCGGTCAAGATGGTGTCGCGGAGGGTTGTGCTGGTGATGGTGGCGTTGGAAAAATCGGCCGAAGTCGCATCCGCCGCGTTCAAGTTGGTATTGAATAGCGTTGTCTCATGCAGGACGGTATCGATGAGGCTCGTCTCGCTCAAGTTGAGCTGAGAGAGATCCGTCCCCGTCAGATTGGCCTGATCGAGCATTGCACCACGCATGTCCGCACTTGTCAGAACAGCATTTTGCAGTGAGGCTTGTGTCAGATCGACCCCCATTAGCTGTACGCCGCTCAAATCCGCCTCGTCGAGACGCACGCCGCGCAAGATGGCGTTTTCCAGCGTCGCCCCCTGCCAACTGGTTGCGTCGAGCGTCGCGCCTTCGAGATTTGCACCGTCGAGTTGTGCATTATCGAGCTGGGCATTGGTCAGATTGGTCGTTGTGAGGATCGCGTCGGTCAAATTTGCGCCCGTCAACGTGGCCGAGATCAGCGTCGCGTTGCTCAAATTTGCGCCTTCCAATACGGTACGGTTCAAATTGGCCTCGCGCAGATCAACCCCGCTCAGGTCGATGCCGCTCAAATCGAGACCAGCAAAGTTGACCCCGATCAGCGTCGAACCAGACAAATCTGCCTCGCGCAAATCGGCCTCGACGAGCGATGTGCCAGATAAATTTGCCCCGCTCAGATTGATTTGCAGTAGTGTCGAGCCGCGCAGATTGGCGGTGTCAAGCTCTACTTCGCTCAGGTCTACGCCAGAGAGATTGGTGTCGGCAATGTCGGCTCCCGTCAGGGTCGCGCCCGTGAACGTCGTGTCGGCGATAATCGCCTGTTGTAGCGTGGCAAGGCTTAGGTTTGCGCCGCTCAGGTCGGCTCCTGTCAAATCGGTTGACTGCAAAGTTGCGCTGATGAGTTTGGTCAACGTCAAGTCGGCGTTGGTTAGCGTCGCGTTGGTTAGATTTGCGGCCGACAGGTCAGCGTTGGAGAAGTCGGTTTCGGCCGCCGTCACCCCAACCAGTTGCGCTCCCGTCAAATTGGCATCGGCAAAGGTCGCGCCCGTAATGTCCGCGCCGCTCAGATCGACGTTGCGTAGATCAACGCCGCTAAAGTCGAAGTCGCGCAAGACAAGCTGTTGCAGGACGACCCCGTTGAGCGACGAGTCGGCAAAGGTCGCGCCGGTCAGGTCAGCCCCGTCCATGTTGGTGCTGCCCAAGCTCGTTGCGGTCAGATCGGTAAAGAGCATCGTCGCACCAGTGAGGGTCGTTCCGTTTAGGTTTGCACTGGCAAGCGTCGCCTCTGAGAAATCGACGCCGCTCAACAGACCCGCCGTGAGATCGGCTCCGATCAAGGTTGCGTCGCTCATATTGCTGCCGTTGAAAATGCCCTCAGTAAACACAACGCCGTCCAAGTTGGCACTGACAAAGCTGGCTCCACGAAATTCAGCTCCGACTAAATTGGCTCCCGACAAATTCGCTTGTTGGAGCGTGACTCCGTTCGCTCGCGTCGGCGTTTCACTATTGATAAAGGTTGTGCCGACCAAAATCGCGCCGTTGAGGTTGGCTCCGCGCAGGTTGGCTCCGCCTAAGTCAGCCCCGCTCAGGTCGGCTCCGCTCAGGTTAGCTCCGCGCAAGTCGGCCTGTTGAAAGTTGACCCCGCTCAAATCAACATTGCTCAAGTTGACCCCGATTAAGATCGCCTGCTGAAAGTTGGTGCCTTCGAGCAGGGTTTGGGTCAGGTCGGCCCGCGTGAGAGTGGTCAGGCTCAGGTTGGCGTTGCGGAGATCGGTGCCTGCCAAGATTGCGCCGCTCAGTGCCGCATCGGGCAGAATTGCGCCGGCGAGATTGGCATTGGTGAGATCGGCCGATTCCAGATTCGCCTTCCCCAACTGTGCGCCAGAGAGAATGGCGTTGGTCAAGTTGGCACCAGTCAGCTTCACATCGCGCAAGTCCGCGCCGCTCAAATCGGTGTCGGCAAGCTGGCGATTACTCAGGTCGCGCCCACGCAGGTTGAGACTCACACAATCAGGTGGACAGCCGGCTGATAGCGTGCTACGGCAGCCAAGCAACGCAAGCAAGATGATGGGGCAAAGCAAGATGGCGCGTATCATGGGGTTGACGTAGCCGCGGGGGTCGGTGTCACAGTGGTTGTGACGGTCTGGGTTACAGCCAGTGTCGGTTGTGGCGTTGGAATCGGGAAGAGGAACGGCGCGTCGTTGGGCAGCAACATCACTTGAATTTGCGGAGATAACTTTTCAATATAGCGGTAGGTCAGCAAATCGTCGTCGCCAGCAAGCGCGGTTTTGATGAGTTCGAGCGCGTCGGCCTCCCCTTGCGCGACGATCCGAATTTGATCGGCCTCGTATTGGCTCTCGGTGATGCGCTGGAGTTCGACCTGTTTCTGTTCGACAGAGGCGGCGTATTCGGGGGAGAAGGCGATGTTGCGGAGCAAGAATTGATCGAGGATCAGGCCGCGTACCGCCAGCTCTTCTTCTAAAATGTTGTTGAGGTCGGATTCGAGATTTTGGCGTTTTTGGCTGTTGACTTCATCGACAGTGAAGGCTGAGACTTGGGAGCGGACGATACTGCGGACAATCGGCCGAACTAAATCCTCCTGATAGCGATCTTGCCAGTCGAGATGCACCTGCACGACCTGCTCCTCATCGATGCGATAGACGACCGACGCATCGAGCGCAACCTCCTGACCGTCCGAAGTACGCGCTAAAATCGCGTCGTTCCCGTCAAGTTGCCCCTCGTAGACGCGCCCCGACATCGTGTACGTCTGCCAATAGACGGGGTAGATGATGACCTGTTCAAGCAGCGGAATCTTCCAATGCAAACCAGAGTCGAGCGGCTCTTCCCGAAAGCCGCGCCGCTGAAAAATTGAGATGACAACACCGCTTTCTTGCGGCTCGATGAAAACGAGCCCCGCGCTTAAAATGGCGGCGGCAATCGTCAGCACAAACGGCAATACAAAACGCAGCGTGAAGAGGCGCGTGACAGCTCGTACTAGCCCTTTGCGACGGGCAATGAGGATAAAATTGACGACCGTGTAGACGGTGAATAATATCCATGCCACTAGCGCGATCAGGTTGATGAGTTTGTCAATGTTCATAGAAGTGGATACATCTAGCAAGCACGCTCCGCCCTTTCGACATTTAAGGCTTTGTGCAAGAGCGCGTGCTAGGCTGTTCCGTTTGATGCGCCTCTCGTGCTATACTGTTGACAACAGAAAAGCAGAAGACGCGCAAAAACGCCGTCCCACCCGGTTCTGTGATGTTGGGCATACTGTCGCACTCTCCAAAGTCAGTCAGTATGCCCTTGCATTTTATGAAGTGATAGGCTGTTAAACCTATGGCCTGTTATTTCTTCGCTGTCGTTGCTTTGAGATTTGCAAATCCCAAAACACAAATCTCCGTTTCAACCTGCTTATCAACATTGGTAAATCGTGTGTACTGCATCAAACGCATGACACACAGTGTTGCGGTCAAGGGTTCGTTTGCTGTGTTCAGTTCTGGTCTACTTGCCTTTTAATTCGGCCGATGCGAGGCATTACATAATCGGCTGATCTTTTCCCAATACTCACGTTCTCTCAAAGCATTTCACTTACTTTCCCCTATCTTACCACAAAGGACATCAACGCAGCGTTTTGTTTTGTCGCGTTTTGTTGAAATGTGGCGATTTATAAGCGATGTGGCAACCGAAAGAGAAATGCAGAACCGACAATCATCAACCCTTACGGCTGGGGCTGCGCTCATCATGTGCGGGCTGTTTTGCTACCAATGTCAACGCAGCGTTTGTTTTGTTCTCACATCTTGGTGGCGTGTTTTTGGTTCGCTTCGCACTTTCTATTCCAGAACGGTCGTCAACGAGGTGTGTTCATGCTCAAGCCGTTTAACACCGACCAGTCGCTCAACCACATCCAAACGCTCCTCAATCTCGAATGGCGGTACGACACGGCGGATGCGACCCCGACCCCCATTCGTACCTATCGAATAGAATCCCTTCTTATGTAGATGAAACACACCCATTTCAGTTCGCTTCTTTTCTCGAAAAGTGCCAAAATATAGAAAGAGCAGCTTCGCAAAATCGAAGCTGCTCTTTGTTTTGAATTACGCTAACAGCGAGAAGTATCAACCGACTGACAAACTATTGTTTCTCGGCCGATTGACGATTCTCACCTCTCAATGTTAGTCAGACAAGTGACGACGATCGTTAAGCCAGATGTAGCCTGTGGCTAGGGTAAATCCTACCAAGATGAGCATAATCGGCACTAACGCACCTTGTGCTTGTTGCGTTGCAACATCTGACATGCCAACGGCTGTTGGCGTGATAACTGTTACTTCAGTGCTTGTTGCAGTGGTGAACGTGCGTGGTGCAGCACCCGCATAGGCCAATGTACCGTCCTCGTCGCTCACATCACCGTCAACAAACTCAAGCATCACTGGGCCGCTTGCTTCACCCTTCACATCAAAGGTCAACAGATCCATAGTGCCTGTCACATTTCCGGTCATGACTACAAAAATCTTGCCAGCAGCACTGGTATCAGCTTGTATAGTCAAACCCGGTGCAGCAGTGATGTTACTAACTGAAGCTACTACGGGATCGTATGTCATTACTACCTGCGTGAGGTTGTATTCATTGGCACCGAAGTTACCTTGTACAGTGACGGTATTCATCATACCTATCTCAACAGAGGGGTCTGCTGCAATAGCTGATATGCCGATCACCGCCGTTCCCGGTCCTATAACTGTTATGCTCGGGTTGGAGGCTCCTGCAAATGCCTGTGGATTTGCACCAAGATAAGCCAATGTGCCATCCTCACCGACTACGTCACCAGCGACGAACTCAAACATTGCAGAACCTTCCGCAACACCTGTTACGTCGAATGTCAACAAGTCAACCCCGCTGCCTGTAACGCTGCCCGTCATAACAACCAAGATTGTTCCCGCCGTGCTTGCGTCGACCTGTATAGTCAAGCCAGCAGCGGCCTCGATGTTGCTAACGGCAACTTTTGAAGCGTCGTACGTCATCTTCACTTGAACGATGTTGTATGTGTTGCTTCCAAAGTCAGCTTGAACTGTCATATCGGCCGATTCACCCACATCAACTGTCGCCGCATTGGGAACAACGCGGATCGTCTCAGCTTGTGCGCTGCGACTAGCAGTTGCACCTGCAAAGAATGCACGCACGCCGTCTTCGAAGAAGTTCGCCTGCCAGAGTGCAAGATCAGAAGCTCTTACCTTATCATCTTCGTTGAAGTCGGCCGCAAGACCATCCCCATTTTGCAAGAATTCACCTGCCCAGATGCCAAGGTCAGAAGACCGAACCTGATTATCATCATTAGCGTCACCCTCCAAGAGGATTACGCTGGTCAAATCTACAGATGACGTAAGTACAACATCTTCAGCCAATACGCCGAGTACGTCACCGTTCGGATCGTCATAGTCTCCGATGATGTATACATCATACGTGTCGTCAACTATACCTTCGACATCGAAGCATCCTGTCGAAGTGCCGTCGCCATTGTCTGTCGCACTTGTCACGGCCGAGCCATTAGACAGAACGCTACCATCCGCTGTAGAGCGTAGTTCCCAATCAATTGCTTCACCTTGACCGGCTGTGCGCGCACCTTGCAATGTCACGCAAACTTCTGCGTTCGTCGGTGGAATGTCTTGCGGTACATAACGTGCAATCTCAGTCACGACACCTGCATCAGGGTTAGTACCTACAACGATTACCTCGTTAGGACAGCCGACCTTGTCTAGTGCAACATCCAGCGTGAAGTTGATAACTGCAACATACTCATCACCTGCTAGTAGAGGTATATTCGACCATGTCACTTTACTATCAGCTGAATTATTTGTTGGATTGCCCGTAGCAGATTCAAATGACATACATTGGCCTGTGCCAACATCCAGATAATCATCCGTAATCGAAATCAGCCCTTCAACGTTGCCCGTGTTTTTGACCGTAATTGTGTAGCCTAACGTCTCACCAGGCTGCGTTCCGGGATTCGGAGCCAATTCCTTGTTCACATCAAGCGTAAGTGTCGGCTCACCAACGACGACAGTAGCGGTAGCTGTGTCCTCAACGATGGGGGGGGCAAGTCGTATACCAGCGTCCTGATCACGACGGGGTGGCCAAGCGTTGAGGATCTCCGCACTGGCTGTGTTGGACAAATTACCCGAGCCGTTACCAAGATAACCTACAACGGTCATTGTGTTAGTATAGTTACCCGATGGCGTGTTATCCGTACAAGTATATGTGTAGGACTCACCATGTCTTAGGGTGGTAAAGCCTGGAAGGACAAAAGAATCAAAGTTACAACCTGGGAATTGGACATCAGTTGTCACAATCCGCGCAAGCGGTACATGTCCCGTGTTTGTAACCGTTACGCTAAACTCAATCTGCTCGCCGGGGCCAACGTTTTGCGTTGGTGGATTCTTCGCCAATTCAATATCAATCGATGGGGATGCTTCACATTCCACCGTCGCATAGCCGCCGAGTTTCTGAAGAGAAACTTCATAGCCATCACGTAGCTGGCCTGCTGTCACATCTGCGGCAACTGGCCCTTCATACCACTCAATGACCAGCTCGTATTCGAAGAACCTACCAGTAACACCTGTACTCAAATCGGTGAAGATGACAGACCATTGACCGTTGGCAGGTTCATCAACAAACCCAGCAAAAGAGCTGATATCTGAGTTGGGGTCGCCATCTGGACTGGGAGAATATTCACCAGATTGAACATCACCGCCGCCAGCAGTTGCAACACCGATCAATTCAGCAGGACCATCAGCACCACCATCTGCGTAGCTGATTGGTTGAGGGCGGACAAAGTTCGAGTCGCTACCAGTACCGCCGGGATTGTGACCAGCCAGTCCAGCTTGATTCAAGATCGTCAGTCGCTTTCCAGATGGGCTAACCAATTGAATATTCAGATCACCCAAAAATTCATGGTTGATAGCGACGTCTGTTAATTGCACCCCACTTACAAGAGCTGTGCTGACACCTGTTGCAAGCGTCACATTGCGCGTAAGCGATGGAGGCATGGCAGCGTTATACTCTGGAATTCCCGCAGCGACAGCATTTGTTAAGGTAGTTGTACCCATCCTAGGATTGGACGGGAAGACATCCACTCCACATGTCTGATCGTCGCTGAACGGCAGATTGTCCTGAATAACAACAGTACCATCGAGTTGGCTGTAGTTGCTAATGACAACGCTATAGGTAATCGACTCACCGAGGTCCCAATCCAGAGATGTACTAGTGCCCGCACTGCTCTGATTGGTAATTCCCGAACTTTTCTCGACAATCACATCAGCAACAACATTACCAGCCATGGTCGCAACACCAGCGACATCGCTCACCGTAGCAGATGGTGTTTCAACATCTGGGAGGTTGGTGATGGTAGCTTGGTTGATGAAGCTGTAACTTGTGTTCACCGTGGCTTTATTGGTGAAATCTGCTATGAAGTTGTTTGGTGGCAGTTGGCATGTGAAGCGAACAGTATCTCCTGCAGGCAAGCTATTAGGTAAAACAAAGGTTGAGCCGTTTGACTGTAGTATACCCTGAGTAATAGCCACACAAGGTACATCGGCAAGCGGACCTGCGAAGTCAACAACATCCGCTACAGACGTAATTTGGATCGGTGCCGCTGTCTGGTTAGTAGCTGAGATATGGAAGGTGGGTTCTTCGTCACCGCTCGTGTTGAATGTGTTAGAGTTGGTAATAATATCTGTGACCATTTTGTCACCAACGACAGCCCACTTGCTGACAGTCAACAAATCTTGAATCGTTGTCTCACATGAGATTCGTGCTTCACGGTCTGGTGCCAATTCTGGGATCGTATAGTTGAGCGTATTACCCACCAATGCGTCATCAAAGTTACTACAATCCGCTGGTGCTTGGGGAAGCGTGTAATGAATGCCAAGCTCGAATGTCAAATTACCGTCAGACCCTGCTTGAGCCTGCGACGCATCCGTCTCTGCAATCTCTAGACTCCACACACCATTAAACTCGGTTGGTTGCGGAGCAAGTGTTCCAAGATTAATTACCTCTGTTTCCACTGAGGTATTTTCCTCATCAAATATATCTCCCAAGTCATAAACTGTGTTGTCGGGACCTGTCAACACAACAAAGTCAATGTCGCCAGGGCGACCCGTTGTGACTGCAGATGTGTCAACCGTCAGTGTAATCTGAGATTGTGGTGCTGGAGCCGTCAGATCAACTAGAGCATTGCTTGGCACAGAATTTACAACGATTTTGTATGTTGTTGTGACAATTTGCTGCGTAGCATCATCGTACGGTCCAGAATCACTCTCTGTTACACTGTAAGGAACTGGGATGTCACTTGTTGGCGCAATCACACAGTTACAACTGATGTCTGTCACCTCAGATGGAAATATATCGAAGACCTCAACATTGCGTGCAAGTGTTGCTTGGTTGTTTGTAGCAGAAATGACGTAGGTGAGTTCGTCGCCAAAATTATTATTTGCTGCTGGATCAACCGTTTTCGATACATCAAGTTCTGGGGGTAATTCGCAATTGCTTACATAAGCTTCTCCTATTGTGAAGTGCGGTGCGCTCGTTCCGGGTGCAGCATCACCTTCCAACTGATATGTTAAGCCACGCACAGAGGGCACGCTGGGGTCCCAACCAAAACTAGCTGGAATGCTTACATCAATTGAGAAGTCCCAAGTATGTCCATCAGACACGGACAAGCCATTGATCTCAACACCATCCGTTCCCATCCCTTTAAATATGGGATTCTGTGGTATTGGGAAGGTGTCGGTCGCATCTCCTTGGCCATTATTCCAAGTCCAACCAGTAGGTAAACTCAGCAGAACTTGTTCGACATGTTCTGCATCAATAAAAATTCCGTCATTATCAACACGAAATTCAAGCGTGGCGATCTGTGGTGCTCCACCTGTAAAATCCCCTACTGTATAAGCACTTCTACTAAGTGCAGGGAAACAGGCTGCTGGTCCCAGTATTGGGACATTTACTTGCGTACCGTACAGTGATGCAGAAGATATATTTCTACTCCCTGAGGCCGTCTCAGTGTCGGCGCTGACTTGTGCGGCCGCAAATGCAACTGCAACAAGGACTGATAGTGACATGGCTATAAGTATGAGTAGCCTGCCACTTAATTTATTGAGCGAAATTGACATAATATCATCTCCTAAACTAACTTTCAGTGTTTGCTGAGTCAAACTGACCTCAGCTTTGTATTATCCAGTGATTTGGATAAGTTAAGATGGTTGTTGAACGTATTCCATGTTTTGAATTCTACCATATTCATAGAACTGACAATTTCTAAGCGATAAATTGCATCAGAATAATGGCAATTTGGTACGAGCAGTTGTGGACAAAACTATATTCTCAACAAAGTACCTCCTTCGGTCTAATACCTTCACCAACTTCTTAAAGGCCTGTTGAGATCGTGGCACAAACATCGTTTATCACTACTTATACCACTGAATAATCCACAGAACCGATGTTTCAAACCTATTTTTGGAGGATAAGGCCAACAAGCAGTATGTTCATCAAGCTATCTTAATAATGTGATGTAATCTCCTAGAATTGTGAATCCTGATTGGTAAGGGTATTGTTAGACTTACAGCAAAACTTACATAAATTGTACCACCTTACATGTGGCGAGCAACGGCAAAATGTTTAGAACTGTTCTTGAACATCTAGCTACATATCACTTTCGTTTTGAGCCTATTTCAGAGGGGTTTTCGACCCCATACCAAGCGGTAGCCTCAAAGTTGGCAGCCAAAATGAGAGGCTGAACAGCGATTCCCGCAGGTTCCAACCTCTGGTAGAAGATTGCGCCAGAAGCAGAGTTGGTCAGCTTGGGCAGCATAGCCAACTTAGCTATGAAGCTTACATTACCTGATTTTTTATCTTGACAATGGGGCAACTATAGAACGACAGTCGCGGCTAAAAATATGATATACTTAAAAGAAACTTAAATGGAGCATTCACTATGACAAACTTGATTATTCTTATGGTATTAGCCGCATTACTGGGTTATTATATTGGCAGACGTGCATAATAAAGCGCGAACAAACGCAAATCAACTTACACTTACAGGAGCAATCACATGCTGAGCTTAATCATCTATATGACTGTATCTGGCGGAATTGGCTACTACTTTGGCAAACGATCCAAGCAAAGCCAGCTCACTGGTTAAACTGTTAAATAATCCATCTAATTTGATGGTATCAATAACACTCAGATAGTCAGCTCATGCTGACTATTTTTGTTTTTTCTCATTGCTTGAAATAAGCAAAAACGCGCCTCTTTGACCCTCAACGACGTAACTTCTAAATATATCTATGGGACGCATTCTCATCTTATCCTATGGGACACGCGGTGATGTACAGCCGTTGATTGCGCTTGCGCTCGGCTTGAAACGAGCGGGACATCATGTGACGTTAGGCGCAGATCATACGTTTGAGGCTTCTATTGTCACAAAAGGGATCGCGTTTGCTCCGTTGCGATTGAATTTGCGCCAGTTTTTGAATACAGAGACGGGCAAGCAGGCGATGCAAACGGAAAAAGAGCATGATGAAGCGTCATTTGACACGCTGATTCGGCCGATGCTCGACGATTGCTGGCAAGCCGCCCAACAAGGTGTCGATCTCCTGATCTACGACACGATGCTCACCCCAGCCTATCATATCGCGGACAAACTGAATATCCCCGCTGTTATGAGTTCTGTCATGCCAAATATGTCGCCCACATCGGCCTTTCCGCTGATTGGCGCACCACGACTGGGCTGGAACAATCGGTTGAGCTATCAATTGTATCGGCTCTCTTGGCGTGCGGCGTATAAAGATATAAAAAGCTGGACAGAGACGACATTGGGGATCACGCCGCGCAAATGGCACAACTATTGGCAACGCAGTGATGGTCGGCGTGTTCCAATTGTTTACAGCTACAGTCAATCCGTTTTGCCTTCGCCAGCAGATTGGCCGACCGAGACACTTGCCGCAGGGTATTGGTTTTTGCCAGCGCAAGAGACAGAATTATCGGCCGAACTACAAACCTTTCTCGCCCAAGACCCCACGCCTATCTACATTGGTTTTGGCAGTATGGTGGGCGGCGATCCTGCACAATTGACAGCAGCCGTGATTGAGGCGGTTCAGAAGACAGGGCAACGCGCTGTACTGGCAACTGGTTGGGGGGGATTGACTCAACAAACCCTGCCCTCCGAAATCCTCGCGCTCGAAAGCGTGCCGCACGAAGCACTATTTCCACATGTGTCAGCCGTTGTGCATCATGGCGGCGCAGGAACGACAGCCGCAGGCTTGCGTTTTGGCAAGCCCAGCGTGCTGTGTCCCTTTGTAACAGACCAATTTTTCTGGGGCAAAATCGTGCATGAGCGCGGTTGGGGGCCACGCGCAATCCCCCAGAAAGAGGTGACAGCAGAGCGACTAGCAGAGGCGATCCACACGGCTGTCACAGACGACTCTATTCGCAACCGTGTGGCACAAGTGCAACGTCAAATTGCGTCTGAGGATGGGGTTGGAACAGCGGTGCGCTTTATCGAAGCGCGTTTGTGATCTTTTTTATTTCGGCCGAAAACCCCACCATAAACGCTGGTTCATGCAAAAAGAAATGTTCTCCCGCCAGCGCATGATGGGTAAACGCCGCGTCTGTTTGTGCCTCCCACTGTGCGACCGCATCTGGCAACGCTTTTTCATCAGCATCCCCGCTAAAAGCCACAATCGGTAGTGGCAAGACAGGCTCGGCGACGTAATCGTAGGTCGAACTCGCCTCAAAATCAGCTCGCAACAATGGCATAACCAAACTGAGCAGTTCCCGATTTTGCAACACCTGCTCTGGCGTTCCCTTCAGCTTACGAATGCCGTCGATAAATTCTGCATCGTTCAGGTGATAGATCGGTGGGTCTGAATCGGCGACTTGTGGCGCACGACAGCCAGACACAAGCAGTGTCTCAGGTAATGGTTGTCCCAGACGGCGCAGTTGACGTACTGTCTCAAAACTCACCAACGCACCCAAACTATGCCCGTAAAAGGCAAACGGCCGATCCAAAAATGGCAACAATGCTGTGGTCAAAGGCGGCACAAGGTCTGTAATGCGCGTATATGGTCGTTCGCGTAGACGGCTTTCGCGTCCGGGCATACGAATTGGACACAGTTCGACACTGGGTGGTAATTGCTTTGTCCAACTATTAAAAAATGCTGTGCCACCGCCAGCATAGGTGAAACAAAAGAGGCGCAACGTCGCGTATGGTTTTGGTTTGGCGCAAACGACCCATGCGTCGCGTGGGGCAGGTGTTTTGTGTATTGATTTAAGCATTGAGCACAGAGGTGAGGCTTGCGCCGACAATTTCTAATCCTTGCTGTAGTAAGTCGTCTTCAATGATGAGCGGGGGCAAGAATTTCAACACGTGATCGTGTTCGCCACACCCTTCCATAATTAACCCACGTTTGAACAAGTTTGGCTTAACGGCGTTTGCAATCGCCACATCGGGGATTTCTAAGCCGTAGATCATCCCGCGCCCTCGCACTTGCAACTCCAGTTGCGGAAATTCAGCTTGAAAGGCGTGTAACGAATCACGGATCACTTCGCTTTTACGCTTGATGTCGTTGCCGAAATCGGCCGATTCCCAATAACGCAACGCCTCTGTCCCCGCCACAAACGCCAAATTATTACCGCGAAATGTGCCTGTGTGTTCGGCTGGCTTCCACTGGTCTATCTCTGGCTTGAGCAAAACGATTGACATTGGCAACCCATAGCCGCCAATCGCCTTCGAGAGTGTCACGATGTCGGGCGAGAGTCCCGCCGCTTCAAAGCTAAAGTAATCTCCTGTGCGGCCGTTGCCAACTTGAATGTCGTCAATAATTAACAGTATTTCCATTTCGCGGCACAGTTCTGCCAACGCTTGCAACCAACCCGACCGTGCGACGTTGATCCCGCCTTCTGCCTGCACTGTCTCTAAAATAACGGCGGCGGGCTTGTCAATGCCACTGTTCGTAGACTCCAAAAATGCGCGTAAATAGGCAACTGTATCGACCTCTTCACCCAAAAAGCCATCAAACGGCATAAACGTCACGTCGCGCGTGCGCGGGAAAGCAGGGTGACGAAAATGTGGGTTGGCCGTCATTGCCAATGCCCCAGCTGTCAACCCATGATACCCGCTCGTAAACGCAATGATGTTGGTTCGCCCTGTCACCTTACGGGCAATTTTGACGGCCGCCTCAACCGCGTTTGTCCCTGTCGGCCCTGTAAACTGTACTTTGTAATCCAAGCCTCGCGGCTGCATGATAAGTCGTTCAAACGTCTCTAAAAAAGTTTGTTTGGCAACGGTCGCCATATCGAGGCTGTGCGTAATGCCATCATTCTGCATATAGGCAATGATCGCATCGCGCATTCGCGGGTTGTTGTGTCCATAGTTATTCACGCCAGCTCCAGAGAAAAAGTCGATGTATTGATTTCCATCAACATCGGTTAATCTAGCACCTTGTGCTTGGCTAAAAACAGCGGGAAATGCACGACTATAACTGCGGACTTCTGATTCTAATCGTTCAAAAATGTTCATAGCTCTTTGGGCTTTAGCCCGTGGAAACCCCGTCGCTTTAGGGCGGGG
>CAYMGE010000012.1:0-93533 GCA_964389925.1 uncultured Ardenticatenaceae bacterium | reverse complement strand
TCTTCCAATCCTCTGCTTTCTTTTGCTCACCTTAATGCCTAAGTTGACACTTATGACGAACAGACAAATGACTATCAACGTATTGCCAATGCAATCACTTTTTTAGAGCAGAATTTCCGCTCACAGCCATCACTCGAACAAATCGCTGCGAGCGTGCATTTGAGCAAATATCACTTCCAACGCCTTTTCAAACGCTGGGCGGGTGTCTCCCCGACGCAATTTCTGCACTATCTGACGGTTGAATATGCCAAACAGAACTTGCAGCAGGCTGATACCGTCTTTAATACGGCACTTGATGTGGGATTGTCCAGTAGTGGTCGGCTCCACGACCTGTTTGTGACATTTGAGGCGATGTCGCCCGGCGAGTACAAGCGGCAGGGGGAGGGATTGACGATCTACTATGCGTATCATGAGACACCATTTGGCGAGATGCTGTTGGCGCAGACAGAACGTGGCATTTGTGCGCTACGCTTTGTGAGTGATAATCGCGCCGAAGTGCTGGAGCGACTGCGACAAGAGTGGGCGCGAGCTGAGTTTGTTTTTTCGGCCGAAAACAACCCCACATCCCTGTTCTCAACCGCTGCAAACCCAACCCACCTACATCTAAAAGGAACCAACTTTCAAGTCCAAGTTTGGCAAGCCCTACTTCGTATTCCCAGCGGCTCTGTTGTCACGTATAGCGATGTGAGTGCTGCCATCGGTAAGCCAAAGGCAACCCGCGCCGTTGCCTCCGCCATCGCCAAAAACCCCGTTGGCTACATCATCCCTTGTCATCGCGTCATCAACAAAATCGGGCAAATCCACAACTATCGCTGGGGTTCAGAACGCAAGAAAGCGATGATCGGCTGGGAGGCAAGCCAATTGACCCTAAAATGATACGTTATTTTCACACCGTTTTCCCTACTTTTACATGAGAATACATGACGAAGCGAAAAGAGCTTATTGTTATGAATTGGTTATAAATTTATAATGTCAGCGCATTCCTTCAGCTTGTAGTACCCTTCATAGGTTTAGGTCTTGAAATTTTTGCTGTAAACCTCGCATGTCAAATTTTCGCAACTCGTCATCTACTTTTGTACTTCCGCTGTTTGTAACGCTGCTGCCTATCGTGGCATTTTTTGCCTACATAACAACAGTTGTTGTCCTGCCCGTTGAGGCGGCAACAAATTTTGATTTTGAGCTTGTCTCTAGTGAGAGCAACACAAAAGCTGGCTACTTTAACGACGCGGCCGAGTTTCGATTTATCGTCACAAATAAAAGCAGCGGGACAATCACGGTGACGCTCTCTGAGAGTCTACCCACCGATTTTACCGTTAACTACTCGCTTGGCTCCACAATTGAACTCACACAAAACCAGTCACGTGAGTTTACAGCAAGCATTACAACGCCAAGCAGCGCAACGGCCGAGCAGGTTTATAGCGATATTGCGATTACGGGTAGCGAAGGTGGGGAGACAGAAACGGTTGACTTGACAATTGTTGCATTAAACCAAGGGGATATTGGGGTCGATGTCTCAGGGGGAACACCACCGACTGGCGCACAAGGGGCGACGGTTGAGATCGACTATGTGGTGCAAAATGATGGGGCGAATAGTAGTGGTTATGCGGCCGATTTTACATTTAGAGCAACCAGCCAGCTTGGCTACGTCCTATCAGTCGAAGAAGGCAATAATACCGCCAACGGAACGGGAACAGCAGTAATCACTATCAGCGATCTCGCGCCGGGTGATACCAGAGATGTGACCGTCAAAGTCACGATTCCAACCAACGCGACAACCGGAACGAGAGATCAAATCAGCATTGTTGCAACGGCCGTGATCGACGAAGATGTCACAGATACGCTTCAGACAAATGTAAACGTTCAAAACCCTGTCCCCACAAATACGGCCCCGCCAGTTACCTACGCCGATGAATACGAACCCAATGACACCTTACAAACGGCTACCACGCTCCCTGTCAATACCAATCAGTGTGACCATACATTCTGGCCTGTAGGTGATAAAGATTTCTTCAAATTCCCGACCGTCGCTGGGTTGCAATATGTGGTTGAAACAGATGTCGAGAGCGGCAGCGATGGCATAGACCCGTTTATGCAGCTATTTGACCCGCGCGGGAATCCCGGCGTGACAAATGACAACCTTGAACCGGGTGTCGTTGATGCGCGAATTGGCTTCATTGCTGGCGAGACGGCGTTCACCTATGTCTCTGTCGCCAATGTATCGCCGCTAGATTCAACGGGCAAAGAGTATTGCATCAAAGTGACCGAAACGCTCGTCACGCCCACTCCCACATCCACACCGACAAGAACACCCACCAACACCTTAACACCAACACCAACGCCAACCCTCACCCCCACCGCGACACTGTTTGGCGATAACTGCGAGCCAAATGAAACGCCACAGCAGGCGTGTTCAATTTTGCCGGGCGAACAGGTGACAGGGGACTTTGCCAATCCGTTCGGGACGGTCGCTGACCAAGATTACTACAAGTTGTTATCCGTCAAAAGGAATGTGATCTACTCGTGCAGCACGAGTGACCTCGCACCGGGAGTTGACACGCGCTTGGAGTTACGCAACCAACGGTTTGAGTGGTTGGGTGACAATGATGATAAAGAGCCAAATAACCCAAGCAGCGGTAGTGAGGTGACGGTACAGGCGAAAGAGTCCGGGATTATTTATGTGATTGTGAGGCCATTTACCGCGCCACCTGTCGATGAGGCGGAGCTTTACACATATAAACTTGCCTGTGTTGCGCTCGTGCCGACGGCGACACCCTTGCCAAGCTCGACACCGACACCAACAAATACGTCCACACCGACTGAAACACCGATTCCACCACCAACACGCACGCCTGTGCCATCTTGGACACCTTCTCCAATAAGTACGTTTGCGCCAACGTCTCCGCCAGCAACGGCAACTTTACCCGCGACAGCAACTTTACCCGCCACAGCAACGGCAACGAGACGACCCGTTGTTAATACCCCTCGACCTTTTAATACCTCAACACCACTACCACCAACGGAAACACCATTGCCAACGCCAACCCCATTTGTGTTTGTTCCACCGACACCAACACCAACACCGCGTGTTGTCGTCAATCCGATTCCAACTGCGACACCTGCCGTCACAACACCTGCAAACGTCGCGCTGGATGTCTTGCTCTACTATGACATCAACAACAACTTTACGCCGGAAGCAAATGAGGGCATCATGGATGTGGCGGTGGCAGTTTATGATAATGCCACGGGGGAGTTGCTCTCATTTGGCACGACGAATGCAAACGGGATGGTGACGTTTCCTAATCTCGAACCGACGGGGAGTGCATTACGTGTTTCCGTTCCCTTCCTAAATTTTAATCAGGTTGTGTCAGCTTCGGTGGGAACGTTGCAAATACGAATTGCGCCACAGCGGATGCCCAGTTCGCTACCTTAAATTATGGAAGAACCAACGATAACAAATGAGGCAGCGACGAGCCGATTTGCGGGACGTGCGCCGCTAATTATCTTTCTGATCGCCATGATCGGCGGGTTGATGCTGATCTGCGTGTTTGGTTATCTGCTGTACTGTCAGTCAAGTGGCAGTTGTGAGGATGGCAGTTTTGTCGGGATTGGCAATAACGACTCGGCCGCCCCCCCAGAAGATATGCCAACGATGATTGTGCCAACCGTCGCAGGCGTTTCCCAATCATCACGCGCCGAAGGCATTGTCGCGCAGATTGGCGCGAGTGATACGGTTAGTCTCACGCTGGACGCACCGACCTTGCTGCAAGCCGGTGACGAGAATTTTGCCATCCAAATCGGCCGAACTGCCACCAACAACCAGTGGGACATTGACGTAGCCACCGAGTCAATCGCCGTCTGGCTGGATGGAACGGTCATCAACTACGTTTTGGCGATCATGGATACCGAAGCCAATCGCGCCTTGATGCAGTCACTGGAGCGAGGGGATGCGCTGACGTTGAGCATGGAGAGCGGCCGAACGCTGACCTTTGACTTCAACACGCGCACACAAGTCCCTATCACACAACCGGACATCTTCCGACAAAATATCCCCGCAATCACAATTGTCCTCGTTGGCCAAGGCAATGAACGTATCGTTGTGCAGGGGAGCTACCTGCCCGATCTCGTTGCACCAAGCATTGATACAGCCGGCAATTTTGAGGCACCCAATGTCGCGGGACTGGGTGAACCGATTCAGCTTGGCGATTTGCAGCTAGCGGTGACGGCATTTGATGATCGGCCGCAAGCAACAGGCGGGTTTGCTTACTATCTAGTCGATTATCAAATCCAAAACAACGGCTCCATCCCATTCGACACGACATTACTGCAAATGCAGCTTGTCGACGGCGTTGGGAATATCTCCGTTCTGAGCTTGGATGCCAGCCAGCAAGGAAACTATCCGGCGCTAGCGCCATCGTTGGGCGTTGGGCAACTGGCGCAGGCGACAGCAGGGTATCAAATTCCCAACGGGGTCAATCGAGCGTCATTGGGATGGGTTGTGACGCGGCTGGACACGCGGGAGAGCGTCGAAATTCGCACAAGTGCGCCCGTGTTGGCAGGGGGAAGTGATCCTGTACAGCTTGTTTCTTTGAGTAATGTTTCGGCCGATCTCGTCGCCGATGCGACGAGCCTACTCGTTCAGGGCAGTCTCTTTAACGGTAGCGAACAGGTCGTCTCCGTCAATGCGACCGACGTTTCTTTTACCGCCGGTAGTTCCGCCTTTTTCATCCAATCAACCAATCCACAGTTTCCGTGGGTCATCGGGCCGGGAGAGACATTTCAATTTGGTTTGACGGTGCAAAAGCCTATCAACGAGCCGAGTGCCGTTTTCTCTATCTTTGACAAGGGATTTGAGATTGGAAATTACGATTAATCTAGCGTGTGTAAGACGCTAGATGACCACTGACGAAAACTGAAGGATGTGCGCTACAATTTGTGGCGCACTTTTTATTTATTAGGAGCATTATGACCACAGAAAAGAAACCAGCACAGCGACGGATCGGGCTAGAAATATCCAAAGATTTAGAAGCTGTTTATGCAAATGCCGCATTGATCTCAAACACGCCGGCCGAGATTGTCGTCGATTTTGTTCAGATATTGCCACGAATGCCAAAAGGCAAGGTCAAAGCACGGGTGATTCTCTCCCCAATGCACGCAAAACTCTTGCTCAACGCACTGGCGCAAAATGTCGGTAATTACGAGCGTCAATATGGTGAGATTCGTGTGCCAACGCCGCCTAATTTAGCAGAAGAATTTTTCAAGTTCTCCAAGTCTGATGACGATGACGATAAAGATAGCGACGATTGAAAATAACTATGTTAGCCAAACGCATTATTTCTTGCCTAGATGTTCATGAGGGGCGCGTCGTGAAAGGCGTGAACTTCCTCAATCTGCGCGATGCGGGAGACCCTGTCGAGCAAGCCAAAGTGTATGACCGAGAAGGGGCAGACGAACTCGTTTTTCTCGACATTTCCGCAACCCATGAGGGGCGCGAGACGATGCACAAAGTCGCGCGGGCGGTTGCCGATCAGGTTTTCATCCCGTTTACCGTCGGGGGTGGCATTCGCTCTGTTGAGGATATACGCGCGATGTTGCGTTCTGGCGCGGATAAAGTTTCAATCAATTCGGCCGCCGTCCGCACCCCACAACTCGTCACAGATGGCGCATGGGAGTTTGGCTCACAGGCGATTGTTGTGGCAATTGATGCGCGGAGACGGATTGATCAATATGCGGTAAGCAGCGACGACTCTACGTTCATGGCGGCGCAATCGCCCGAATGGTTGGCAGAGCGCGATGATTTGCGGGTGTCGGCCGAGACCCGCTGGGAAGTCTATGTGCGTGGGGGGCGTGTACCGACGGGGATCGATGCGGTGGCGTGGGCGCAGGAGGTCGAACGACGCGGCGCAGGCGAGATTCTGCTGACGAGCATGGATGGAGATGGCACAAAGGCTGGATACGACGTTGAGCTGACGCGCACCGTCGCCGATAGCGTCTCAATTCCAGTGATCGCATCAGGTGGGGCGGGGACACCGCAACATTTTGCTGACGCGCTGATAGACGGGCAGGCAGATGCCGCATTGGCAGCCTCACTATTTCACTTTCGTGAGCTGACAATTATGGATGTCAAGCGTCATTTGGTGGCGCAGAACGTTGCGGTGCGTGTCTAAAATTTAGGCCGCGCCTGCCGCTTGTAATAATAAGAGGTATTGTGTCCAGCCGACAAAAATCAAGAGATTGAGTTCGGCCGGTGCCGGCTGATCAGACACGACAGTAATCGTGCCAGTTGATGCCCACTTGCTCAACTGTAGCTTGGCGATTTTTTGACCATCGGCCGATGTCAACATCCATTTGTGACCCCAAGTGTCAACCGACTTCCAAACATACCGATTCCCATTCACAAAGTTGACTTCGATCCCTTTGTTCCAAGATAACAGCTTGAACTTAGCAGGAACAAAGTCGATGTCCTCACACTCGACCTCAAACGTTTGTTTGAAGGTGCCTTTCGGCCGAAAGATAAATAATGGTGCCTCCTCGCCCGCCAAATAAATCGATGCGTCTGACTTTAGTAGCCCAGATTCCTGACGAAAATGGGCGATTGGCTGCTCCTCGTGATAAAGCGTATAAGATGACTTGAAGAGGCCATCACCCTTCCAGACGAGCGGTTCATAGAGTAGTTTGCTGAATTTTTTTTGCATCGTTTATTCTCCAGTATAACGTTACACACAATACGCTGGTTTGATAGACTGAGTTGCATATAATCCAAATATATGAATCTACAATTTAACGAGAAAGGATTGATTCCAGCGATTGTTCAGGATGTCACGACAAAAGATGTCTTGATGATGGCTTGGATGAACGCAGAATCTTTACGACTGACACGGGAACGACGGGAAGCCGTTTTTTGGTCGCGCAGTCGGCAAGAGATTTGGCACAAGGGTGCGACATCGGGAAATGTGCAGCGCGTGCGTGAGATTCGCTACGATTGCGATGCGGACACGCTGTTGATTTTGGTGGAGCCGGCGGGAGCGGCTTGTCATACGGGTCGAATGAGCTGTTTCTTTCGGGTATTCGAGGAGGCTCACGAGTGATCGAGATTCGAGAATTCTTGCCAACAGAGATCGAAGCGTATGACAAAATTCGGTTGTACGCTTTGAGGGAGAATCCAGAGGCGTTTTTGACAACAGTGAAGGGGTTTTTGGCTCGGCCGAAATCAGAGCGCATCGCCCGCCTTCAGCGCAACTATGACTCCCCCAACCAGTGTATGTTAGGCGCGTTTGATGGCGATGAACCGGTTGGCATGATGGGTGTCATCCGCGCAGGACGTGAGAAGATAGACCATATCGCGGGGGTCATCGCTGTTTTTGTGGCTCCGGAATATCGGGGGCAGAAAATTGGCGGCCGATTGCTCGACGCTGTAATTGCCTATGCACGCACAATGCAAGGCGTAGAGCAGTTGCGGCTTGGTGTTGTCACGACCAACGAGGCCGCGATACAACTCTATCTCTCACGTGGCTTTGAAATATATGGGACGCAGATCAACGCCCTCAAAACGGCCGACACTTATTGGGATGAGCAACTGATGTGGTTGCGTCTCTGATTTCACAAAGCAATCTGTGCCTAGCGTGTCGATCAAAGCTGACTCAAAAATTGGAAGGCAATGTCGTTTGCGCGTGGCAGTTTGTCATGCCCAAAATCTGGATAGATGGTCATCTGTTTTGGCGCGGCAATCTTGTTATAGGCGGCAAATTGGGTGGAAGGGGGGCAATAAGTGTCTTGCAAACCGAGAATGAGGTGGGTCTCGGCCGAAATCCGCTCCGCAAAGTGCTGTACGTCGATATACCCTAACCGCTCAAAAATGGCTGCCTCGCGTTTGTGTAACGGATCGCGTCGCTTAAACCACTGTGTGATCTCTTCATAAGCACTCGGTTCTGCGTCAACCTCGTAGGCGCGTTGATAATCAGTCAGAAATGGATAGACCGGCACAATACGCGAGAGACGCGACTCCAGCGCGGCACAGGCCAGTGTCAAGCCGCCTCCCTGACTGTATCCCATCGCGCCCATCCGCGTCTCATCCACCTCTGGCAAGTTAGCAATGATGGCAGCGAGTTGCGCGGTGTCGAGATAGACGGCACGATAGTACAGCTTGTGAGGATCATCATTCTCCATCCCGCGCACGATCTGCCCATTGTGCGTCCAACCACGCACCTGCCCATTGTCCTCTGACAGCCCCGCTTGTCCGCGACAGTCAAGCGCGGCAACGGTGAAACCGGCTGCGACCCAGCCTAGCTTTTCAAACCAGTTTCCGCTGTCCATCGTATAGCCGTGAAAGAGCAGAACGGCGGGGCCGGGTGTAGTCTGCTGTCTGGGGCGCAGCAGCTTGGCGTGGATGCGTGCGCCGCCAACGCCTGTAAACCAGAGATGCTCACATCTGGCAATTGGTGTTTGAAAATCGGCCGCCTCAATCACCACATACCCATCCAGCCCGTGCATTTCTGCCAGTGCATTTGTCCAATACTCATCAAAATCAGTTGGTCTTGGATTTGTGCCGCGATATGTTTTTAATGTCTCTAACGGCCAGTCAAATGATGCACGCATACGATTTATTCTCCTCACCGATGGGCAGCAAGTTGCTCAATGCCCACTCGGCCGATTTCATCACGCCGCTTTAATTGCTACGGGATACCATAATTTTCCAACAGATTCCGTTAAGGTAGCCATTAAGTGTGGCTTTGAAAACAATTATAACAGCAACTTTTTTGTTTATTCATCTCAGGCGTTACGCAGAGCATTGACTGGGCGGCGAAGTCGCGGCGTAAGAAGCATGCGAGATTGGCTGCGTTTTTCCACTTCGCTACCTCACCGCTTCACAACTGCGTAACGCCTATATCTAATCATCCTGCTCATTTGTTCGCCTAAAAAGGTGTGTTTTTCGCATAAGTCGCACATACTTTGGTATCATTAGCACACACGTTCAACTAATTAGGCAGACAAGCGACTATGCAGATTCCGAAGATAACATTGACCGACCAGCAGCAGAGAGTTGTCAACCATGATAATGGGGCAGCCTTAGTGTTTGCTGTCGCAGGGGCGGGCAAGACGACCGCGATGGTGCACCGTATTGAGCGGCTAGTGCGCGAGGGTGTATTTTCGGCCGAGACCATCCTAGCAACCTCTTTTGGCAAATCGAATGAACGTGACTTACGCCGTGCCTTGTCCGCCTACCCTCACTGTTCGGAGGTCAATGTCTCAACGCTGCACGCATTGGCAAACGACATCGTTCGAACAGCGCAGTCAACTGGGTTGCTGCAGCGGCCGAGACGTGAGGCGGACGCGAATCGCCTTGACTACTATATCTTGACTATTGCCGTTGCTGAAGTCCGTAATCGCAACCTTTCCTTTAAGCACGAACTCAACGGCTTTGACCGCAAAGATTTTCTCGACTACGTGGGACACTGCAAAAGCAACTTAGCCTATGCACGGTTAGAGCGGGTTTCACTGCCTGCCAGCGCACATCAACTCGCAACGCAGGCCGTCCCTCCTAGCCCAACACTTAGCTGGTATCTCGACCTCTACGAAATCTACGAAACGATTCGCACAAAAAATGGCTGGATCACGTTTGATGATATGCTGATGGTCGGTTGGGAGTTGCTGCATCGGGACGCAGCATTACGGACGCTTTTTCAAAACAAATTTGATTGTGTGCTGGTTGATGAATTTCAAGACATCAACCTTGTGCAGAGCGAAATCCTCGATCTGCTGACCGTTGAACATCGTAACTACATGGCAATCGGGGATGACGATCAGACAATTTACGAATGGCGTGGCGCAAATCCACGTTATATTCTCGATTTTCCGCAACGCTACAATGCCCGCAGCTACATTATCAGCGACAATTTTCGCTGTCCCGCCACCCCGCTCGTCGTTGCCAATCGCGTGATCGCACGCAACAAGCAACGACAGCGCAAACAGCTTAACTTAACCAAAGGGTTTGATGGGAAAACAGTGCTACACATCAATCAAACTGCCGATGAGATGGCGTGTCATATTGTCACGCGCATACAGGAGTTACACGCACAGGGACGCTCCTTGGATGACATCGTTGTGTTAGTGCGCTTGAATGCACAAACCCCACCAATTGAGCAAAAGCTGATCGCGGCAAAAATTCCATACTCGGTCAACAAACCATTTTATGAGCGGACTGAGATTCGTGTTTTGGTGGCGTATGCGCGATTGGGATGGCTGGAAGCACGGTTAAAAAGTGGGAAACCGTTGTCGCCGAGACTAAAAGCAGTTTGGGAGGAGGCATGGTCGCTAGTACATAATCGGCCGAAACGCTACATCAGCCGCTCACTACGCCAATCGATCTTGACGGCCGTTCTGACACACAATCAGCCACTCTCTGACGTGCTGTTCACGATGGCAGAAAGCTGTGATAAACAATATCTGGCTGACAAGCTAGAGTTGTTTGCCGACACTATCGAATGGCTTTCTGAGCAGATGGATCTACCCGCCCACAGAACGCTCAAGCTGCTCAACAGCGATCTCGGCTACACGACCCATTTGCGCGAGTCGACAAGTTCGAGACAGATGGGCGAAAATCGTGCCATTAGCGTGCTGGCCTTTATCGAATACGCAAAGGGCAAAGGGTCACTGCTGACGTTTATGCAACACATCAAGCAGTTGCAGTTGGAGAAAATCGGCCGGAAACTCCCCAATCAGCCTGTCGTCACGCTCTCAACCATTCACCGCGCTAAAGGGCTGGAGTGGCCGATTGTGATTGTGCCGAATTGCAATCAGGGAATTGTGCCATTTACAGAGCAGTTTGCTGCCCAACTCAACTATCAGGCGCATCTGGAGGAGGAGCGACGACTCTTTTACGTCGCCATGACGCGCACTCAGGAGCAGCTACACCTCTATTCATTGCGCGAAGAGACGACATCACAATTTATCGACGAGGCACATCTGCACGCGACTTTAAGCCTGCTCGACAAGTTGAAACATGCGCTCAGTCGAGATATTGGCATTTGGCGCAAACAGGGGGCGGTCGCGGCGCGTGATTGTCAAATTATCATTCGACACGCCAACTGGCTGGGTCTCGAACGCTACTTTCAGCACTATTGGCAGGATGAGGAGCGATTGGAGATTATCGGCCGATTCCTCCGCGCAACTCAGCGACATGATGCGCTCCAACAACTGAGCATCACCTCATCTCAAGCGCGTTTCTGGCTTGACATTACGCCCGATGCTGACGGTGATTTTGTTGGGGTGGCGCGTCTGCTTGAGCATAAACGCATTCAAATCGAGTCATGACGCAAAGCCAATTTGGCAAAGAAACCGCGGTATATTATCGGCGTAGTGTCCATTCCTCATTGCCAAATTTCTCTGCTCGAATGGTCTGCGCTCGTGCAAGCTCTTTGTCGCTCAAATTATCTATTTGAAATTCGAGATTGAGTGCTTTTGAGAAACCGTTGATGAGATGATCGGTCAGATCGGCCGCTTGCCAAACCATCCCTGTCGCATATTCCAACGAAACCGCCCGCCAGCGCAGCCGATTTCGCAACGCCATACGCTCCCCTAACGTCAAGTTTAATCCCTCTACAATTCGCGTAATGTCTCCGTGCAGCGGAATCGAGCCGTGTTGTAATACTAAATCACCTGAGCGTTTCTGTGCGCTACCGATCAGTTTGCGTTGACCAATTGTAATCTCATAGTCAGAGGGGCCATCGAAACAGGCAGGGCCGACCTCGCCCTGATCGTCGTAATAGGCTTGCGCTCGCTCTGGCAATACACCGATCTCCTTCAAGCCACGTAGTAAGCCGGCCGATAAACGGCGATAGCTTTCCAGCACCCCCCCTTTAACACGCGGTTCGCTGCTCAACGCTGCAATTGAGTAGGTTAATTCATCAATGTGTAACACGGCGCGTCCACCCGATGCGCGACGCACTACGTCCCAGCCGAGCTTCTCGGCCGCAGCAAAGCTGACCACATCGGCCGATTGCGCTCGACCAATCGACAGGCAGGGCGGTGACCAACCGTAAAAACGCAGTGTGGGCGGTGACTCTCCCACTTTTACCGATTCGGCAATTGCTTCGTCAATCGCCATGTTGAGTGCGCCGTCGTGATCGGCCGAGATCACCAGTCGCCAAGTCGCAGGCTCCAACGTCTCAACCCGCACTTTTTTGCGCCGCACAATCGGTACTTTTCGCGTCAATTCAGGTCTCTTTTTGCGTACTCGCTTCATTCGTGATGCTCACTTCTTGAAATCGTTGTACCAACCACCGATTCGGGGTCAATCAGCGCGGCGCGTACCGCCCCGACATGTAATCCAGAGAAAATCCGAATGGCCATCGCTGGATGTGCATCTACTAACTCTAACATCGACAATACTTTTGTCACCATGCCACCTGTTACGTCTGTCCCCCGCGAACCGCCCAGCGCAGCGCGAATCTCAGCTAAATTGTCGCGGCGAATCTGTGGAATTGTGTTCCCATCTAAATCGTACACGCCATCCGTTTCGCCGGCTAAAAGCAACCAGCGCGGCCGAAAATCGACCGCCAAATAGCTCATAATCTCTTCGGTCGAGACGATTGTGCCACCACGCACGCGGTCAAAGGCGACATCACCATAAACGAGCGGAGTTAGATTAGCAGTCAGGGCTGATTGAATCGGTTGGGTTGTTAGGCTGGTGATCGTCCCGTCGTGGCAATCGGCCGAGCTGTGCGCCCCAAAGCTGACCGCTGCGACCCCTGCCGCCAGCAGTGCATCACGCACGATGGCATTTAACCGCGCTGCCGCCGCGCTGACCGCCGTAAACCCATGCCACTGTTCTGCGGTTGTCACGCCGTTGCGCGTCCCATATTTTGCCGCCGCGACATGTCCAAATGAACCGCTCCCATGTCCCAACAAAAGCGGCACGTCTGACAGTTCAGTAATTCCCGCGCTGATCTCCTCCGCGATGCGCTCTAAGACCGCCCAACGCACCGTTTCGACCTGCGTCTTATCGGTAATAAGAGAACCGCCTAACTTGAGAAAAATCATTTGCCAGCCTGCTACGATATGCGTGAATAGTCGCTACTGCGTAACTCGTCAGCGATGCTTCTTTGTGCCTTTGCGTCGCTTGCCTGCGGGCGGCGCACCAGCCGCCACCGATTTTCCCGATGAATCTGACTTCATGTGGCACTGCTTGTATTTTCTGCCAGAGCCACACCAGCAGGGGTCATTGCGGCCGATCTTAGGCTGCTGACGTTTGATGACCACCCCGCCATTCTGCTCTACTTGCGTATATCCAGTCGGCGCACCGACCGCTTTGCCGTTGTTGCTCTTGGGCATACTGACAGTCGCGCTTTTACGGGACACCGCCATATTCTGCTGTGCCTGTGCTTCTTGCTGACGGATAAACTGCTCATGACGTGCAATCTGGTCGAAGAACCCTTTGGCAATATACTCGTTGATGTTATTCCGCATCGCTTTATACATTTCAAACGAACGCTTCTTATACATCACCTTTGGATCGCGCTGGGCATACGCTTCCAAGCCGATTTCCCGACGCAGATCATCCATTGCTGTCAGATAGTCACGCCATTCACGGTCAATGGCATTGAGCAGCAACAGGCGTTGGAAGTTGCGGAACTCCTCATCACCGACTCGCTTGCGCCAGTTGTCCGCCTGTTTTTTGATATGACCACTCAGCGCATCGACAAGCTGATCTGCATCTAATGCCTTCAACCCATCGAGCAGCATCGCTGCCAGCGCATCGTCAACCCGTTCCTTAAAGGTTTCTTGCTGTGACTTCAGTTGCTCAATGGAGGTTCCTTCAACATTAAAGCGAACAAACGCCTCGTTGATCGCATCATGGGCGTTGCGCCAAACGCTTTCTTTTTCGGCCGAGCCAATATGCTGCGCCAAAAAATCATTAAACAACTCTTCTAACCGCTTGAGGAAGCCGCGCCGAATCATCTCACGCCGTGCCTGACGATCTCGCTGTCCCGATACTTGGGCTGCTACATTTGGCACACGTGGCAGTAGAGGCACAAATTCGCGCATCGCCTGCAACAACTGGTAGATGTTCGCGCCTTTGGCCTCATTTTCTTCAGCCAGCTTCATCACGCGCTCGATCAGTTGACGCGGGTTCAATCCTTCTAGCTCATCCCTATCCACGTCCATCAAGCCCGGCACAAAGTTTCGCAGCCGCACCAAAACGGCACGTGCGTTGACCTCATCCGTCGCGTCGGTGCTGTATTCGGTGACCGTATGCTCAACCTGCTGGCGGATAAACGCCATGTAGTTATCGAGGTAGTTGTCTGCCAGTTCGTTGACGACCCCATCGAAGGCGTTATCGATGCGTTCATCGAGATTGGCCTCTTCACTGAGCAAAATTTCGCGCCGATCTCGATAAACGGCCTCGCGCTGCTTCGACATTACATCATCATACTCAACCAGATTTTTACGGATGTCAAAGTTATAGCCCTCCAAACGCTCTTGGGAACTGGCGATCAAACGGTCGATGATGCGATTCTCAATCGGCACATCATCAGGAATCTCAAAACGATTGATGAAGTTCTGCAAACGCTCACCACCAAAACGTTTCATCAAATCATCTTCGAGCGAAAGGAAAAAACGCGATGATCCCGGATCACCCTGTCGCGCCGCACGACCGCGCAACTGATTATCAACACGCCGTGACTCATGACGCTCAGAGCCAATGACGTGCAGGCCACCCGCCTTCCAAACCGTTGCACGCTCGGCCTTTGTCTCATCCTGAATGCGAATGACACGTTCAACCAAACTCTCGTCCATGCCCGGCACTTCGACAACGACGCGCTCTGCTTCCTTCAATTCACCAGCCATCACGGCGCGAATGACTGCGGCACGCGCTTGATAATGTTTGTCGAACAACATTTCGGCGATAAAGGTGGCCGTCTTTTCCTCGCTACGACTAGCGACATAGTACTTACTGTAAAGTTCATGCTGGCGATTGGCTTCCTCGGCAAGGGCTGAGTCTACGCCGTTTTTGTCGAGATAGTCACGTGCTTGTGCCAATGCGCCGAGCCGCACAAGCGAGACCATCTGACGTGAAATAGCGATGTCGATTTCATTCTCGGCCGCAATTTTCTGCGTCAAAAAGACAGGTAGTTGCACCGCTTCTATTTTGGCATTTGCCGCATCAAACTCTGCTTTGATGTTCAACAATCCATCGACCAGTTCAGGCGTTAACTTGCTGTTGCGACCAGCTACTTCCCGTGCCGCAGATTCTCCCTTTGTCAACAAAATTTGCGCCAAGTTGATAATCAGGTTGCGGTCAAACAGTTCCTCTTCGAGAACAGACCCGGCCAACCCTTCAGCATTACCGCCCAGCAAAATATCTGTACCACGTCCCGCCATGTTGGTTGAAATCGTGACGGCTCCCAACCGACCTGCCTGCGCGACAACGCCAGCCTCTGATTGGTGCATCTTCGCGTTCAAGACATTATGGGGGATTCTTTTCTTTTTGAGCAATCGGCCGATCTGCTCACTATGCTCGACCGACGTTGTACCGACGAGAACGGGGCGGCCGATTTCGTGGTATTTCTCGATCTCTGACACAATCGCCCGATCTTTTGACTCCTCAGACGAATAAACTTGGTCAGCGTGATCTGTTCTTCTATAGAAAAATGGTTCGTTGTTCTTTGTCCAGTAAATCTCTTTCGTGCCGTCGTTGGTACGTGTTTGTTCCTTTAAGCCCATCGAACCAGTTTCAACAATGTACTGCACGTTGGTTGGCAGTGGGAATACGCCGATGCTGTAGATACGATCAAACTCCTCCGCATCCGTCATCGCTGTACCGGTCATACCGCCTAATTTTTCATAGCGACGGAAGTAGTTTTGTAGCGTAATCGTCCCGACCGTCACTGTCTCCCGCTGAATTTCGACCTGCTCTTTGGCCTCAATTGCTTCGTGCAAGCCCTCGGAGTAGCGGCGGGAGGGCATCGGCCGACCTGTTGTCTCATCAATGATGACAACCTGCCCGTCGCGCACCATGTACTGCTTATCCTTATGAAACAGATATTGTGCCTTCATCGCATTGTCGAGGTAATAGGTTAGATGGAAAAAGCGCGGGTCATAGAGACCATCTCCACTACTATTGTCGATTTCCTCAATGCGTTGCTCAACCTCAGCAATGCCCATCTCGGTCAACGTGACGCTGCGGCTTTTGTGGTCGATGTCGTAATGACCATCCGGGTCGTCGTCTTCATGCGCGGTATTTTCTGTTAAGCCACGCACGATTTGCGAGAAGCGCGTGTAATCTTTGCCCGTGCGCGAGGCGGGGCCAGAGATAATCAGCGGGGTGCGTGACTCATCAATTAGAATGTTGTCCACCTCATCGATTACGGCCATGTAGTGACCACGCTGCACGAGCTTTTCTTTGCTCGTCACCATGTTGTCGCGCAGATAATCGAAGCCAAATTCGCTGCTCGTGCCGTAGGTAATGTCGGCCGCATACGCTTCAGCCCGCGACGCTGGTCGCCAATGCACCAATCGCTCATCTTCAAGCTCTGCACCCGGATTGACATATTCTGGGTCGTAGAGTGCCGAGAAGCCGGCCGAGCCAATACAGCCGACGCTCATCCCCAAAAAATGGAAAATTTTGCCCATCCAGCCCCCGTCACGCTTGACGAGATAATCGTTGACGGTCACAAGGTGTACGCCTTTCCCCAGCAGCGCATTGAGGAAAAGCGGCCCTGTTGCCACCAACGTTTTACCTTCACCCGTCCGCATCTCGATCACGTTCGCACGGTGCATCAGCACACCACCCATGACCTGAACATCGTAATGGCGCAGCCCCGTCGTCCGCTTGGATGCCTCGCGCACCAGTGCAAACGTTTCAGGCATAATATCCTCAAGCGTGTCCTCATCACCCGCCGTGGCTAATTCGCGCAACCGTACCGTCTCTTCACGTAGTTGGTCATCACTCATTGCCACATACTGTGGTTCCAGCTTCTCAACCTCTTGGACAATATCTTTTAGCTCGCTCATGATGCGATCATTGGGATCGCCGATAATTTTCTTAAGTATTTTTTTGAACATAATTCACAGGTATTGCGTTGCAACCAACGATCTTAAAATAACCAAATACAACGTGATAGAAAAGAGTCAGTTTGTGATTATATCTCTCACGCCTTAGATGTTGCTTAAACTCTATTGTCGCTTACTTAGCACACAATATCTATGAAAATCGATCAGGAGGTTGATGGAAACAAAATGTGTGAATATGGGGGGTGATTTCCGCGAAGGTGGGGTGAACGCCCCATAGTGAAATTCGCGTAACGTGCGAGAATATACTAAGTGAAGTCTTTCAAGCTCAGGAGAATGCCAACGATGATCAAGACCTACGTGATAGATACCAATAGCGATACAAGAGAAAAAACCATTTCCGTTTTGCGGCGTGAGCAAACTATCACCATTGTCGGACAATCTGACAAATTAGTTGCTAATGCGCGAGCCTTCAAAAATGTAGATGTGATCCTTTTACGTTGTTCACTCCCAACAGATAATGCCATTAATCTTGTGCAAAATGTCTCTAAGATGCACCGCAACATCAAAATTCTAGTGATGGGGTTGCGACGCTCCGAAGCAAGTGCATTGGCCTTTATTGAAGCAGGGGCTTGTGGGTATGTCTATGAAGACGATTCTTGTGTTGAACTCATTCGCAACATCAATGCAGCTAGCGAAGATCGCGCTCGTATCTCTACCCGTATGGCAGCTTGCCTAATGGAGCGACTGCAAGAGTTAAAAGCACTCAGCGCAAAGCTCGATCACGTCTATCAATATCGTCATCGCTTTGAGCAATTGACTACCCGTGAACAGGAAGTGCTGGAACTTATCGGCGAAGGTCTAAGCAATCGTCACATTGCTGAACAGTTGTACGTGGAAGCTGGCACGGTTAAAAATCATGTTCACAACATCCTGAAAAAATTACAGGTTCGCAACCGACGTGATGCGGCAGCATTCCTGGCGATCAACCATTCTCCCTCCCACCAAATGGGTGGCATGTTACGGCCGACATTTGGCGACTAATTTCAAACCATTCTCATCATTCCTCCTCCTTCCCTATTAGACAGCGGCTTAATTGAGCCGCTGTCTTTTGTAATACAGTACCTTGCGCTGCCAGACAACGATAAAGACGGGATTTAACCCCTCAAAGCGCAGTGCATTCAATATTGGTTTGCCACGTGACACGTTTAGCTGTGTCACTGTTGCATTTGGCAATAATTGACGGCAAACTTGCAAATTCTCCAGCGTTGCAAAGTTAGCAACCAGCCGCCCCCCATCTGCTAATGCCCGCTTCGCATAGCTAATGATTGATGGAAGGTTGCCACCGCTTCCGCCAATAAAAATGGCGTTTGGCCTAGGCCAATCTGTTAGTACATCAGGTGCCACACCTTGAACTAACCGCACATTGTGGCAAGGAAAGCGTTGCATATTTTCACGCATAACGGCGCATAGTGCGGCTCTCTTTTCGACTGCCCATACGCGAGTCGTAGGCTGTGACCGTGCCACTTCAATGCTAACTGCGCCGCTGCCCGCACCGATGTCCCAGAAAACTTCATTTGCCCGCAAGCCCAACTCTGCCAACGTGAGTAGACGTACTTCTCGCTTTGTGATTTGTTTATTGTGGGTGACAAACGCATCGTCGGAGAGGGACGGGGGAATAGGGGAGACAGGGCGTTCATTCCAAATGACAAAGACGTTCAGCTTCGCGTAGTCAAATCGTGATGCAGTGCCAAGCGTTGTGCGGATGATGCGTTGTTCATTCGAGCCAAGATTTTCGCAGATGGCGCACAATGTCTCGGCCGACATCCCCCCCACCAACAGCCGCCGCGCAATCTCACGCGGTGTATGTACATTATCTGTTAGCACTCCACACTTCCCCCCAGTCATAATCTCGCTAATGACGCGCTCAATCGGCCGACCATGTGCGCTCAACAGCTTCGCATCATGCCAACTTTCGCCCAATGCGGCAAACGCCAACTGCATCGAAGATGGGGCCGGGAGAATTTCTAGCTGCTCGGCCGAAAAATAGCGGCGCAGCGTGACGCCAATCCCGTAAAACAACGGATCGCCAGAAGCCAATACGATTGACGATTGACGATTGGCGATTGACGATTTGAGTTTTTGGACTATTTCAGGGATGTTGTTGGTGATAGCGAGGGTGTCGCCTTTGAAGGTGGGGAAGTAGGAGAGGTGACGTTTGCCGCCGATGAGGAGATCGGCCGATAAAATACGCGCAACTGCCGCCTCTGACAGACTCTTTGCCCCGCCTGCCGTTATGCCAACAATTAGAATGCTATTCATAGATGAAATATTGATCGCTGGGGTACCATTTTTGCAGCACAAGGATGGTCGCCACATAGCCAATAATCGAGGCTAAGGGGGCCAGTGCATTTTCTGTAAAGAGAAAAAGCATGGGAATCGGCAACCAGTTATGCAGCGTGTGCAGCAAGTAGTTTGCAAAGGTAGAACCACCACGCACGTTGACCCAGCCGTGCAGATAGGACATCAAAATAATTGTGCCGATAAAGCCAATATAAGAAGTGATGATGCCGAAAAGCGGCATTCCCTGTTTGCTGAAGAGATAGAGAACAAATGGGGTATGCCACGGCCCCCAAATCAGTCCTGTATAAAGTGCTGAACGCCACAGCGACTCACTTTTTGCTTTTATATGTGAATAGAGAACGCCACGCCAACCAAACTCCTCTGTTCCAGATGTCAGCGCGAAATAAACGAGTGCGAACAAGACCGAGCCAATCGTATGGGTTGATTGGCCTGTCTCGATAAATCGGCCGAGTGCATTAAACAGCAGAAAAAAGCCACCCAGTAACCCGGCCACAAATAGCGCATCCCGCACACCCTTTGTTGTCAGCGTAATGTCACTCTCTTTCCAAACTGCTAGCGCACCGATAAATGGGCCGAGTGTTGCAATGGAAAAGAGCAGGCTGACGAGCAATACGTCACGGCCGCCATCCCAAAAATAGATGTCATTATTTAGCAGAATATCGACACCAAACAAATCCGCGAGATACCATCCAAGAAACCAGAGCAAAAACGAAAATGAATAAGCAATAACGAGATACAGCTTGATGTGTTTTGGAAATGTAAACATAGTTATTTCCTTACGTTAGACTGAGTTTAGATTTCAATTAAAGGAGGACGATTCGACCAAACACTTGGACTGTCAGAGGATTCGTAATAAAAAAGCGAATATATACCAATTTTGTTAAATAACAACATGATCATATTCATGATAAAAGTAGCACGGTACAATTATCACATACATTCACACTGAGAAAACTAAATGACAGCAAAAATAATTTACACAAAAACAGACGAAGCACCTGCTTTGGCAACCTACTCTTTCCTGCCGATCATTAAAACCTTTACCGATGCGGCCGGCATCGTTGTTGATCTCGCTGATATTTCACTCGCGGGTCGCATCATTGCAAACTTTCCTGACAACTTGACAGAAGAGCAAAAACAGCCCGATGCACTAGCAGAGCTTGGTGAGTTGACCCAAGACCGCTCTGCCAACATCATCAAGCTGCCCAACATCAGTGCCTCTGTGCCACAGCTTGAGCGAGCCATTGCCGAGTTACAAGCGCACGGATATGACATCCCAGACTATCCGACAGACCCTGAGAATGATGCAGAGCAGACGATCAAAGATCGCTACGCAAAGACGCTTGGCAGCGCAGTTAACCCCGTTTTGCGTGAAGGCAACTCTGACCGCCGCGCCCCCAAAGCGGTCAAAAGATATGCTCAAAATAATCCGCATCGCATGGGGAAATGGAGCAACGACTCTCAATCACATGTCGCCAGCATGAGCGATGATGATTTTTACGGCAATGAACAGTCGGTCACGATGGAAGAAGCGGCCGATGTCCGAATTGAATTTGTCGATAGCGATGGAAATGTCGAGGTTCTCAAAACGCTTTCACTGGAAGCAGGTGAGGTACTTGATTCGACCAAGATGGGCAAAGACGCATTGCGCGACTTTTTAGCACAGGAAATCGCGGATGCTAATGAGCAGGGGCTTCTCTTCTCTGTCCATCTCAAAGCGACGATGATGAAGGTGTCTGACCCCATCATCTTTGGGCATGTCGTGTCGGTCTTCTTCAAAGATGTCTTTGAAAAACACGCAGACACATTTGCCGAGCTTGGCATCAACCCAAACGCGGGCTTGGGAACACTGCATGAGAAATTGCAGGCTCTTTCGGCCGAAAAACGCACCGAAATCGAAGCAGACATCCAAGCTGCCTACGACGCACAGCCTGACCTCGCCATGGTCAACTCGGACAAAGGGATCACAAACCTGCACGTCCCTAGTGATGTCATCATCGACGCATCGATGCCGGCCGCACTGCGAACGTCTGGTCAAATGTGGAACAAGAACGACCAAACACAAGACACGAAGTTTGTCATCCCCGACCGTTCCTATGCGAGCATTTACCAAGAGGTGATCGACTTCAACAAAGAGCATGGCGCATTTGACCCATCTACAATGGGCAGCGTGCCAAACGTCGGTCTGATGGCAAAGAAGGCGGAGGAGTACGGTTCGCATGATAAAACTTTTGAGATTGAGGCGGATGGCACAATGCGTGTCATCGGTGAGGATGGCGATATTCTCATGTCGCATGATGTGAGCGTCGGTGATATTTGGCGTGCCTGCCAAACAAAGGACGCACCGATTCAAGATTGGGTCAAGCTAGCCATCACTCGCGCAAGAGCCACAGGTGCGCCAATCGTCTTCTGGCTTGACGAGAACCGCGCCCACGATGCGGAATTAATCAAAAAGGTCAATGCCTATCTGCCCAATCACGACACAGACGGCATTGAAATTCACATCATGTCTCCGCAAAAGGCAATGCGCTTTTCGCTCGACCGCATCCAAGCAGGTGAAGACACCATCTCCGTTACGGGCAATGTCTTGCGCGACTACTTGACAGACCTCTTCCCAATTCTTGAGCTTGGAACCAGCGCAAAGATGCTCTCCGTTGTGCCGCTCATGAAGGGCGGTGGACTGTTTGAGACAGGCGCGGGTGGCTCTGCACCCAAACATGTGCAGCAGTTTGAGAAAGAAAATCATCTGCGTTGGGATTCGTTAGGGGAGTTTTTGGCGTTGGTCGTTTCACTCGAACACTTAGCGAATACGTTTGACAACGACAAGGCGCAACTGCTCTCCGATACGCTTGACGAAGCGGTTGGGCAATATCTGCAAAATCGCAAGTCTCCCTCTCGCAAGGTGCACGAGCTGGACAATCGCGGCTCACATTTTTATGTTGCGCTTTACTGGGCGCAAGCGTTGGCGAATCAGGAGCAAGATGAGGAGCTACGTGACCGCTTCGCCAAACTCGCTGGCGTGCTTGCTGATAATGAAGAGACAATCGTTAGCGAGCTAAACGGCGTGCAGGGGCAGTCGATGGATATCGGTGGTTACTTCCAGCCAGATGATGAACTGGCGACGCAGGCAATGCGGCCGAGCGAAACATTCAATGCTGCGTTAGCGGCTGCCTAGACAAACAAAAGCGAAGTTCCTGAGAAGAATCTTGCGGGAACTTCGTTACTCACCTAATTGGTCGCGCAAATCGGCCGAAATCACCTTCGCCGCCGCCGTCTGCCAGTTGTAAAGCGTGCGCGGTGGCACCTCTCTCTGAAACCATTCAAGAGCTTGTGCATCAATCGGATCGAGCTTTTCATCTAGGGCGCGACGACTAAACGGGCGCAAACCGCGCACATAGGGAAAGTAGAGTGCATTAAAATGTCGCCATGCACCCGTTGTATCGAAGTCAGCATCATTCGGCTTGAGCTTGCAGATCGATTCGGTGAGGAGGGTGCGAAGCTCGGCCGAACGAGCCAACGTATTTCTATCAGTTCCCTTTTTCCGCAATCGCGCCTCGATCAAAGGTAGCTGTGTCAATGGATTCGCCGCTAGTTTTGGCAAATTACCCATCTGACTAAGCGCACGTCGCGTGAGCTTGTCGAACTGTTCATCCGTCCATTCGGGCAATGGCTGGGTGCGAGGCAGGGCGGCAGCGGTTGTGCGAAGCTCGGTGCGTTGCTGCTGTAGGGGAGATAGTCGGCCGAAAACCACCCCATCCAACATCTGCTGCCCCTGCTCCCAAAATAGCGCAACGCCAATTGCCAACCCTGTGACGATCAGGCTCAACGGCAATGTTCCCAGTAGTAACGTTGGGAACGCAAAAAGTGTGCTAACAGCGAGAGTTTCTACAAACGAGCGGATGAAGTCTGGCAACAGCGTTTCACCTTGCTCAAACGCATCCAATACGCCAACGGCGTAGCCCATCACGAGCAAGTCGATACCAATAGCGATGAGCAGCCAACTAAGTGGCAGCCAACTAAGTGGAATCAATAACAACCCCAACCCTAGCGTAAAGGTGAGCGTTGCAACCAGAATCAGACCGACAGCGGCGCGAGGAGATGATTTTTGGCGCAGTTGGTCACGTAACTGCCATAAGGCAACCAGCCAGCATAATAACGGGAATAATAGGAGCGATGTTGCATATATGCCCAGTAGACTGAGCGCAATGACGAGTGCATAAATGAGCAGTCCCGCTCCCTGCCAGCGCAGTGCGACCAGCGATGTTTCACGCCGCAGCAGATAAAGCCCCAGCCACCATGCAAGCGCAAATGAAGTTAGCCCACTCATCAATCGAGGCGACTAGCTTCTAGGATGAACGATTTGAAGTCAAAGCGTTCTGTGTTGTAAGTTGCAGCAGTTAGCTTATCGTTTGCAATCGTGAACGTGATGGGGTCTTGACGAGTGGGTTCGCCGTCCTGTTCTTCAATGACGAGGGTGAGTGTTTCGCCATCGCTGTACCAGTTCCCTGTGCGGACGGTTGGGCGGGTTGATCGGCCGACATAAATCACCGCCAATTTATAGGTCAGATTCTCCTGCCCATCCTCTTCCAAGATAAGTGAAAAGAGTCGGTCTTCACCTGACAAAGCTTCGGCCGAGCCAGCATACGTCGTGTCGATTAGCTTGGCCGCACTCGTTTCATCGTGTGGATAACTCACCGAATTACGGCAGCCGACTAATAATAAAATAAATAGACAAAACCATTTCATCGAGCAAATCCTAATTGCAGGTGACCATACAATGATGCCGTGACCCTGCCTCTCATGTTTCAAGCCAATTCCGTAACCTATCATGACGCACCGTGTTATGGACGTAAAAGCACAAATTCACAATCTAATTGAGCTTATAGATCATTATCCTTCAATTTGCATAGAAATGCAGGGTCTATATGGCTGTCGGTTAGAAGCAAGGGAAGAGTTTATGGAAACGGTTTTGTTTTTTGGTGGTGTCGTTGCACTGCAAGCAGTTACAGATGTTCCCACTGGATTGAGACGTTGGTTGCCGCATCTCGACTGGCATCAATGGCGGTTTCGCCTCCAGTCATGGTCGATGCTGGCCGGACTGTACGCGCTGGCAATGATGCTTAACAATACCTTCTCAGTCGTCCTGTTTAGTTTTGTCGTCTATCATCTGTTGAAGGGATTTTTCTCGACGGTCAATGTTCGCATCGTAGATCGTCTCACGCTCCTGTTGGCCTTTACACTTGTTCCGCTGCAAATTGTATGGTTATGGGCAGAGTTGCCACTGATCGTATTTTTGGGCTCGCTCTTTATCCCGCTAGCACACTTAGCATTGACCGCACGCACAAGAGGATGGCTCGAAAGTGCTAGCAAGCTGATTTGGGCAACGGCGGGGAGTAGCGCGTTTGTGGGTTTTTTGACAATGGCGGTTATCTTGCCTTCAGCCATCCACCCCGTGATCGCTGGCTTAATGATGTTTGCCTACGCGCTCGTTTTTCGTTATATCAGCATGGCTGTCTGGCATGGTCGGTAAAGTTTTACGCTTTGCATTCTTCATTGTGATCGTGCGCCCGTTTTGCTGGCTTGTGCTGGGGATGCGGGTGCGAAATCGGCCGAATCTCCCTAAAGACGGCCCCGCCATCATTGCGGCCAATCACAATAGCCATCTCGATACGATGGTGCTGATGGCTCTCATGCCTCTCAGACTACTGCCAAAAGTGCGCCCGGCCGCGGCCGCTGACTACTGGCATTCAGGTCGCTTCCTCACATGGTTCTCAGAGAACATCCTTCACAGCGTTCCGCTTGACCGCCACGCCAAAGATGCCAAAGTTGCGCTTGAACACTGTTATACGGCACTCGACAACGGCGACATTTTAATTTTATTTCCTGAGGGATCGCGGGGTACGCCAGAAAGAATGCGTAAGTTCAAGTATGGAATTGCCTTGCTGATGGCACATCAACCAGCCACCTCGCTTACGCCCGTCTTCCTCAATGGATTGGGCAAAGCATGGCCGAGCGGATCGAACGTGATTGTGCCGTTTGTCTGTGATGTCTTTGTTGGTGAACCACTCTACTATCGTTCAACGCACGATGACCTGATGCGACGGTTTAAAATCGCCATGCGCCGTCTATCACGACAGGGTAACTTCTCCGACCTGATTTTGAACGACTAATCTGCCGAATCCTGACGTAAATATCTACCAATATCGCTACCGGCCATGATATTGGTCGGATGCTTGCCAGATTTTTGCAGCTCGTCAACTGCGTTTTCAAGTGTCTACGTCGAATATACTCGCCATCCTGATAGCCTAGCATCGCTGAAATTGTCGCACTCGCCGTCGCTACTGCTGGAAACCCCATTGTGGTGTAGGTCGAGAAAGGTTTGTGCCTTCTGTGGGTGGACCATAATTGCGAACTATCAAAAATTCTAAAGTTTTTTGCCGACAACTTATGGATTTGCATCCCGTGTGTAAACGGTGACGCTACGAGTATCGCCGCGTGAGACAAGAATTCGCACCAGCTTGGCGATGACCAATGAAAACAGGGCATAGACGATAATTGCTATCACGGATGAGGCTTCAAAAACGGAGCCGCCAGAGGTTGGGGTGGCAGTTAGCCCGAAGAAAGGCCACACAAACAGATTGGTTAGCCCATAGACAAGTGCCGCAAATGGTGAATTTGGATTGGCGGCAATCATCTTGAGCAGCACGCGCAGCCCGATCAGGCCAAGCACAACCATTACACCAAGCCAATAGACGCTCATTGCCTTCGCAAATCTGAACTGTCGCTCCGCGCCAACATCTTGTGTAATCACCTCGCGTCGTTCTGTGCCGTTTGCGTCACGGATCACATGCTCTTGCTGATGGCGTTCAATGGGGGCGATGGGGCTACCTTCGGCCGCGAGGGGCGATTCATTCCGAACAACGCTCTCTTTGACTTCTTCAATTTGTGACATCTGACTTGTTCCTATGTGTTCAAGAAATCAGCAACCGCCTCCGCATCTGATTTGTTGTCAAGCTGCAAAAAATCTGAGCCGTACTGTGCTTGCAATAGACTTATATCGGCCGCTGAGAGCTCATACAAAACAGCGACCGTCCCATCCGGCATATCTCCTAATACGCGCAGAACAAAGCTCTCTGTGCCTAGTTCAGCTTCGCTCGTCGCATTGACATCGCGGGTATCGGCCGATTCTGCGAACATCTCCCCTATATCATGAGGGGTCAACACTGTCACCTCGTGCGCTTCTTCTATCTCTTGTACAGTTGCTTCCTGCCCGCCACCGGTCACGGCAATAACTTTAATTTGTTTGTTTACTTCTTGCATCATAGTTCACGTCCGTAGTGGCGACTCAATTGCGCCTCATACGTTTCGTTTAGTTTCTCAATATCTAGTTCTGGCGCGTTCTGCACGCTCTCCTGCGATAAATCAATTCGCACTGTCATTGCTGCCCAGTCGATCTCGCTAATCCAAGATGGTGGCAAAATGACCTTTTTGCCCGGCAGCCAGTTGCCTGTATCGACGACAAAGTAGCGCATTCGCCAATCATCGCGGCGCACAATCCAATCGGCTAAACTACCAATCTGCCCGTCGTTTGCCTCGATTGTGTAACCATGTACCTCAGAGACGCTACGTAAATGGTTGTCTTCCTCAACCATCGCTTCCTCCAGCTCCTGTTGCTGAACTGGCGTGATAGGTGGGAGAGGAACAAAACTACCCAAATCACCGGGCAGAAGAGCTGGTCGCCAATAGGGAGTCCAACTGTAGTAATTAAACAGGTCTACCTCATACTGACGTGAAATTGGTTTTTCGTAGTCGATTGGTGGGCTATCTTTGACTAGGGCTTTTGTAAGCGTGACGGAGAGTTGATCGTTTTCGGCCGATTCAATCGCCACTGGTGAAAGCAAAACGCGCCGGTCTTCCAGCCAGCTTCCAATATCAGCGACGAGATAGCGCAGATGCCAATGTTGGTCATCGAAATAAAAGTCACTCGCCTTGCCTATGTCGCCATCTTGCGCGTGGATGGACAAGCCTTGTAGTGCGCTCACTTGATAGAGCAGTGTATTCATCATGTTAGTGGTTTACTAGGTCACGCAAAGCGCAGATGCGCTTGTGTGTTATTTGAAGCGTCGTGAACTGTTCTTGGACAATCGACCGAATTCCCTCTGGCAGGTCATCTGATAAGGCACGCTGATAGTTGATCACAGCGACACTTTCCCCCCGTTCGCATTCATCTAAAACAGCCCATATTGTATTAGTGCTGAAATAGGCTCTCACACTCAGCCAGACGCGATGAATGCTCGCTAAAATGGGCGTTTCTCGACGTTCTGGCTGACCGCCAAAAGTGACAACAGTACGGCCGAGAGTGTGTGCAAACCGCTTGCGTTGCTGTGAAAACTGCTCAAACAGCCGGCGGTATTGTGGATTATCGATTGCGTTAGCGGCCGAATGATAACCTTTGATACCGTCGTTACATGTCTCTATGAGTAAATTTAGTGTCGGAATGACTGTGTGCATATTTTCCACTTATTGTTGTCAAATATATCGTATATCAGTTAAATAAAATTGAAAATAGGTGAGCTGAACAAACAAGATACAGGATTGGTTATATCTTCTGTTACTTTCTACAAACATGGGGTGATACCCTATGTACCTATAGTCACTATGGAGAGGAGAACAAATAAATATGGGGTAATTTACCCATAAACGTTTTGTCCAACTATGGCACAATAATCGCACAATTTACTGCTGCCTAAAGATAGCTCTCACACAAAGGACTTCCACATGACTAACACCTACATCATTGACGACATTTTCATCTCCCGTGATATGACTGCACAAGCTCTTGCATACGAAGACGATATCAAAGTCATTGGACAAGCTGCCTCCATTCATGAAATGGGACGAGACATTACATCATGTGAAGTTGTCTTGTTAAGAGCCAATGTACCGACAGACCGTGCGCTAAAAGCAGTCAGTCAAATTGTAAAGCTCAACCCCACCTGCAAAGTATTGGTTTTTGGATTGAAAAAATCAGAGGCAGCAGCCCTAGCATTTATTGAAGCGGGTTGCACAGGTTATGTGTTTGAAGGTGATTCGTATGCAGAGTTGGTTCGTAACATCCATGCTGTTAAAGTCAACCGCGCACGCATTTCGGCTCATATGGCGGTGTGCCTCATGAAGCGAGTGCAGGAATTGCGAACCATAAGCGCACAGCTTGACCATGTTTACCAATATCGCAGCCGTTATGAGCAGCTGACAGGGCGCGAACGAGAGGTATTAGAGTTAATTGGCCAAGGTTTGACCAATCGCCGGATTGCAAAGCGACTATATGTCGAATCAGGCACTGTCAAAAATCATGTCCACAATATCCTCAAAAAGCTACAGGTTCGTAATCGTCAGGATGCCGCCGCATTTCTTGCGTTGCAGGCAGCATAGCAATCTTAAATAATCCTCCCCACCAAAGCAGTCCTTAAGAGAAGATTCAATCTCCAAATTGGATAGCTATCTAAGCTTCATTGTGGTGACACCGTTCCTACTCAGTGCGACCCTATCCAATCAAAATTTGTTCTTCAGGATACTTGATAAGGTGGATGGCGCGGCGGCGGCGTTGGGAAATCGCAACTACGAGTGTGAGAGGGCCAAGTCTGCCCCAGAACATCATGCTCATGATAATTATTCGGCCGAACCAATTCAGCCCCCCTGTCGCCCCCACCGACAATCCACACGTTGCAAAAGCGGACACAACCTCAAAAAGAGCCTGCGCCAGCGTAAAATGAGGATGTGTGACCAGAATTAACCATGTGGCGATGAAAAGCAAGGCCAACGACACGGTCAAAATCGCACCAGCACGGCGAACGGTGTTTGCTTCGAGCGATCTTCGGCCGATTCGCGCTTTCTCGTCTCCTCGCGCATAGCTCCGCAACGCGATCAGCAACACAGAAAATGTTCCCGTTGTGATGCCACCACCCATAGACGCGGGCGCACAACCGACAAACATCATCGCCATAATCAACAAAATGCTGGCAGGAGACAGCGCGTCAAACTGTGGCAGCCCGGCAAATCCAGCGGTACGATTGGAGATTGACTGAAATAGCGAGCGAGCAAGTCGCTCATGTAGTGGTGCATCGATCAAAACGCCCGTGTTTTCGGTCACAAACAGTCCAATCCAGCCGAACAACGTCAAGCCCAGCACAACCAGCAATGTGACGCGGGTGTTGAGTGAATAGTGATGAGGCCGTCGTCCTGAGAACACTTCCCCTAAAACGGGAATCCCCAAACCGCCAACTAAAATTAGTCCACCTAAAATTAAGAGCGATATATCATCGGACGGAATACCATTAAATGGGTTGCCGTTTTTGTCCAGTGACCCGCTGAACAGATCAAATCCTGCGTTACAGAATGCAGAGATCGAGTGAAAAATGCCGTATGCAAATGATTTTGAGGCGGGAAAGTAACGCAGCCAGTGAAGACCAAGCAATAACCCGCTGCCAAACTCGATGGCTATAATCGCCAAGAAGACACGTTTGAAAAGGTACAGAATATCGGCTGGTGAGTCGAGGCCGAGTGAGCTAGTGAGGGTTAGGCGATCTTTGATGTAGATGCGTCGGCCGATTAAGCGCAATGCCACAATCGCCATAAACATAAATCCAACGCCACCAATTTGGATCAGAACGAGTAGCAATACTTTACCAACGGCTGTCAGATCGGTAGCGGGGGTGATGATAGACAGTCCTGTTACAGTTAAGGCAGAGGTGGATGTAAAGCTGGCTTCAGCAAACGTCAGTCGCGTATGTTGTCCAACGCCGGGTAGCATCAACAGCAATGTGCCAATGACGATCAACCCTAACAACCCCAAAACAATACGCGCCGCAATAGACAGGTCGTATCCATCACCATGATGCTGTTGGAGCAGCTTGCTCACGCGACTACGCTGCTGATTGACCGTTTTCTTCATTCTAATCCCGAGAAATTTTCGATCTCGCCGTCTTTTCCAAGCACGACCAACACATCCCCCTCTAGCAAAATTGTTTCCGGTGGTGGGGAGGTCATCAACTGATCACCACGCTTGATGACCAAGACGCTGATACCATACTTGGCGCGGATATCTGATTGTATGAGTGAAAGAAAAACGAGTGAGCGGGGCACCTGTAGCTCCGCGATGCTAAAACGTGGATCGAGATGAAATCTTTCCAGCACGCTAGGGGCGAGCAACTCTTCAGCCAATCGCCGCCCTGCATCTGCTTCGGGCTGTACCACCCTGTCTGCGCCGACACGATGCAAGATGTTTGCCTGACGGCCTGACACAGTTTTGCAGCAGACCGTTTTAATCCCCAAGTTTTTGAGACCAACCGTCACCAAAATGCTACTCTCGAAGTCTGTGCCAATTGCAACGATAACCGTGTTGAATGACATAATGTCGACGGCGCGTAAAGCTGCTTCATCGGTCGCATCGATGGAAACAACGTGGGTCAGCACGTTGGCAAAGCGTTGAACAATATCGGGATCCTCATCAATTCCCAAAACGTGATGCCCAGCCTGTTCAAGTGCGATAGCAAGGCTACTACCAAATCGCCCTAGCCCAATCACAGCAAATTCTTCTTTTTTACGCCTCATGAATAATCTCTCAAAAACGATTATAATCTCGGTTGAGCTAAATTATACTGGGAACAGGTACTATGAAACCGTTAGATTCGGCCGATTCTGTCGGCATCATCAAGAAAATACGTCTTTTTACTCATATTGTAAGCCCGCCGGTGATATTCGCCGTTTTGGGGTTTGCTGTTGCATGGTCACAGCTTCCATTTTGGCAAGGATTGATGTGGGGAACACTATACGGCATTCTCATCTCGCTTGTTCCTATTTTGTTCGTGGTATGGCTTCTGCAATCGGGACGCATCACTGACATCAATATGACAAAGCAAGAGCGACGAATTCCTTATTTCATCGCGGGAATTTGTGCGATAATCGCCGCGGCTCTCATCTACTTTGGTGACGGGCCGCGCTATCTCTATCATCTAACCCTGCTTAACATCGTTGCTATCAGCGGCATGGGCGCAGTCAACCTCGTTTGGCAAATTAGTAATCACGCCACCTCTGTTGTGTCGGCGACATGGGTTTCGGCCGTTGTATTTGATCGTGGCCTGTTAGCCATCCTCTTGCCACTAGCAATTGCGGTTTGTATCGCACGTCTCTATTTGCGGCGACACACACCTTCTCAAATTATCGCCGGCGCAACGCTTGGCACAATTGCTGTTTTAGGGCTGCTCTTGACAGGCTGTTTTGCTGGCTAAACATGTTGGCCTGCCATCCTCTTTATGTACGAACAAGATCGCTTTATTGTCCGCCTGCGCCAACAGCTTAACAGCAACCCTGCCATCAGCGCGGCATGGCTCGGTGGCAGCTATGGGCGTAATCAGCCCGACCCATTTTCTGACATCGACATCACGCTTGTTTTTGTAGATGCAGCCGCACGTGACAGAGCATGGTCTCAACGCACGCACTTCTGCCAAAATATCTTGGCCTATGTCGCGGCAAAGTCACAAGATCACCCACTTTATGACTATCGGCATAACGTCTTGTACGCGAATGGGACGCTGGCTGATGTCGCGTTCTTTGCCGCAGGTGAGTTGCAGCCGCGCCACGAGGACAGCGATATTAAGATAGTGAAAGATTCGGCCGACAAAATTGCTGAAACACAGCAGATGCACAGCGTTACGTTGGGAATTAGGCGAGAGTTGGTTCGGTCGGCCGACCTAAAAAGCCTCGACGACAGCTTCTGGATTCAATTTTGGGCTGTCTATCGCGTGGTGCGTCGTGGTGACACACAAAAGCCATTTGTCGGCTATATCCAACTCTTAGCAGCCATACTCCCCAAATTGATCGGTTGGCTGCTCCCCAACAGTCCCGAACGCCAACAGCTAATCGACCTACACTACACGCTGAACGCGACAACGACTCGCGCTCATCTGCAATCTCTCGTGACGGCCTACCTCGCTGCGCGTGCCGCTGTCATCAAGCAGAATCGTCTCGACTTCCCTATAGACAGAGCGTTCGAGCGAGAGATGGCGCGTGTTCTGAGGAAATGAGCGATTATTCACCGACTTGTCTAACATGGGCGAAACCATCTCCCATGAAAATCGCCATCGTCACCGCGACTTGTCCTCTATCAATCTTGATGTAGCACGGGCATCCTGCCTGTGAGCTTGCAGACAGCATTACGCGACGCGACAATTATTCGCATTCTTCAGAAGGACTCAACCGCCCCAACACTTGGTCTATCCGCGCCAGCGTCCGCGCCTTCCCCAACGCCATAATCGACTCAAATAGCGGCGGTGACACTTTTTGTCCCGTGACCGCATAGCGCATCGTCCCCAAAAATGGTCCAGCCTTCTTATTAGATGTATGCTGTTCGCCGATGTCGCGCAGTTTATCGCCCAACGACGCGAGATCATACGCATTGGTTGCGATGTAGTCTCGTGCGGCTTGGAATGCGGCGACGGCCGATTCCTGCCCCAACTTTTTATGCGTCAATCGCCCGCTGTCTGGGTTCCAACTCGCGTCATCTAAAAATTGCAAAAATGTGATCGCGTCTGGCAACCGTTTCATCCGCACGCTCATCGCCGGCATCAATGCAATCAGCGCATCAACATTAACCTCAACCCCCGCCTCGTCGAGATACGGCTTGACCAATTTTGCCAACTCAAGCGGCTCCAACGCCTGAATGTACTGTCCGTTAAGCCATTCAAGTTTGCTAAAGGGCAGTTTTGTCGGTGAGGGATTCATGCCCGGAATGGTGAAACGCGGAATTGCGTCTTCGATGTCAAAAATCTCGACATCATTGCCGTAGTTCCAGCCAACATTTGCCAGCCAGTTGATCGTCGCTTCTGGCAAAAATCCATCCTTCGCGTAGTCGAGCGTCTTGACCAGCACATAAGAGTCACCGTCTTGAAACGCCTGATCGCGTTTGCTCAATTTGCCACGCCCCGACGGGCTGAGAATCACGCCGAGATGGGCGATGTTAGGCATTTCCCAGCCAAACGCATCGTAGAGATGTTTGTGCAACGGTGCGCTGCTGATCCACTCTTCGCCGCGCATGATGTGCGTGATCTGCATGAAATGATCGTCTACAACGTTGGCGAGATGATAGGTTGGGAAGCCGTCCGATTTGAGCAGAACGTTGTCCTGAATTTGATTATTCTCAAAGACAATGTCCCCACGTAACAGGTCGGGAATGACCGTTTCTCCGTCGATGGGAGCTTTGAAGCGCACGGTGTAGCCTAGCCCTTTTGCCTCCAATTCCGCAACCTGCTCTTTGCTCAAATCCCGATGCCGCCGATCATAACCAAGCGGCAACCGATTTGCCCTTTGATATGCCCGCATCTCCGCCAGCTCTTCTCTTGTCGTGAAATCTTTGTAGGCGTGACCATTTTCAAGTAGATAATCAGCCCACTTGCGATAGAGGTCAGTGCGCTCCGATTGGATATAGGGGCCATGTTCCCCCCCTACATCAGGCCCTTCATCCCAATCTAGCCCCAACCATTTGAGACTTTCCAACAAATTCTCTACCGCCCCTTCAACGAGACGATTCTGATCGGTATCCTCGATACGAATGATAAAGTCGCCGCCATGTTTGCGGGCGAACATCCAGTTAAACAGGGCGGTACGTGCGCCGCCGATGTGGAGATAGCCAGTAGGGGAGGGTGCGAATCTTACACGAACGGTCATAATTTCTTCCTAACTCATGTTACGCACGCAATAGTAGGGGCTAGGCAAATGGCATAAAGCCTCATGTTGACCAACCGTTTGCGCCATTTGTCTCGCCCAGTTTGACGATCTGCACAAACGGGGCGAGATAAACGGCTTGAGAGCATGAGCCGTTTACCTAGCCCCTACACTTAATTCGCGTAACGTGAGTTCCTAACAGTCTCAACTAGCAACTAGCAACTAGCAACTAGCAACTTAACAAATGAGGGCGAATTGTAGCAGAACTGATTATGCTGTCATCTTGTAACTTGTAGACCACGTAGGTATGCTTGGATGCTGTGTTGGAAATCGGCCGATAAATCCCCCCCTCTTCGTAACTGATCGTTCAATTCTAGCATCACAAATCCATGCACCAACGCCATCGCGCCGCGTAAGGCTGCCAAAGCGCGTGTTTCTCCAACGATGTCCACCATAATGGCCTGCAAGGGCAGAACCATTTGAACGAGTAACTGTTCATCAGGTCGATTATCCGGCGTTGTGAATGCTAGCTGATAGACGTGCGGATTTGCGTGGGCAAAATCACGCTGGGCATTGAGCAGGGCAATTAGCCTATCTATTGCTGACAGTTGATCGTCTACACTGTCAAACTCAACAAAGAGCCGTTGAAACGTGTCTAAGTTGACGGCGCGGAGCAACGCCTGCTTGTTGGCAATGTGACGATAAAGTGAGGGGGTTGAGACCCCCAACGTCTTCGCCAGCTTGCCAAGCGACAGCTTGTGAACGCCGTTTGTTCTGATTTGTTCAATAGCCGTGCTGATAATCTGTTCGCGTGAAATTTGGCTTGGATAAGGCATTTAGATTCGGCCGAGATGCGTGTCCTTAAAATTCGTGGCGTATTTTAATCCGTAGCCGGCAATTCGATCCATGCCGATATGTCCTAGCCAAATCAGACCAGCAGCCAACAGATTCGGCTCCGTGATGATAATCCCGATGACAAAAAGAGCCAGTGGCCCAGTGTAAGTGTGTGCTAGATTATAGACGATGCTGCCAATCTGCGGATTGACTGCATAAAAAGCAATGGCGATGTCGGGTAGCAGGAAAAATGCAAAAAATGCCCACCATGCCATGTTGAGCTGGGCATATCCGACGATAGCGATAAGCAAAAAAGCAAGACCTTCGAGACGTAGTGCGTAGTGTGGTTTTGTGATGTTCATGGTAACTCTCCTCAAGACTAATATAATTAACTTTCAAGGCTAATGATATTAACTTTTGAGAGAATGTCAAGGCCTTTGGCAAAATGAATGAGCGAATCTACAGCCCGTCAAAATTGTCGAGGGTGGCCTGCTCGATTCGCTTGCGTGCTGCTTGTAGTCGGCAGAGCCAGATGATTTGCTTGTATCGTGATTGCCTCAGTCACGGCGCAGTTTACGATAGGTGATGCGATGCGGCCGATCCGCCTCTGCACCGAGTCGCTGCTGGCGATCTTGCTCGTATTCGCTGTAGTTGCCCGGATACCAGATCACGCGGCTCTCCCCTTCAAATGCCAAAATGTGCGTGGCGATGCGGTCGAGGAACCAGCGATCATGCGAGATGATGACGGCCGAGCCGCCAAAGTTGAGAAGCCCTTCTTCGAGCGCACGTAGCGTATCGACATCGAGGTCATTTGTCGGCTCATCGAGCAGCAAGACGTTGGCTCCTGACTTGAGCATTTTTGCCAGATGCACGCGGTTGCGCTCACCGCCAGAGAGTGCGCCTACTTTTTTCTGCTGGTCACTGCCGCTGAAGTTGAAACGTGAGACGTAGGCACGCGAGTTGACGCTACGGCTGCCTAGTTGGAGCTGTTCCTCTCCGTCGGATATTTCTTCCCAGACGGTGTTTTCGGCCGATAGCGTATCCCGACTCTGATCGACATAGGCCAACTGCACCGATTGCCCAACGCGCAACGTCCCCGCGTCTGGCTGCTCCTGCCCCACAATCATGCGAAATAGCGTCGTCTTCCCCGCACCATTTGGCCCGATCACGCCAACGATTGCGCCAGCCGGCACGTCAAACGTCAACCCCTCGTAAAGTAGTTGGTCGTCGTATGCCTTTGCAACATCCTGCGCGTTAATCACAAGATTGCCCAGCCGTTGCCCAGCCGGAATGTAAATTTCGAGTTCGCGCTGACGACCGTTGCTGCCCTCGCTAACCAGTTGTGAGTAGGCAGCGATACGCGCCTTGCTCTTTGCCTGCTGTCCTTTGGGTGTCAGACGAATCCATTCTAACTCTTTCTTCAACGTTTTCTGACGCAGGGACTCACTCTTTTCCTCTTGTGCCAGCCGCGCTTGTCGCTGCTCCAGCCACGAGGAGTAATTGCCCTTCCACGGAATGCCGCGCCCACGATCTAGCTCTAATATCCAGCCAGCCACGTTGTCTAGGAAGTAACGATCATGTGTGACGGCGATCACGGTTCCTTTGTACTCTTGCAAATGTTTTTCGAGCCAAGCGACGGACTCAGCATCGAGATGATTGGTTGGCTCGTCAAGCAGCAGGATGTCGGGCTGCTTGAGCAGCAGACGGGTCAGCGCAACGCGCCGCCGCTCGCCACCAGAGATCACGCTGACAGGCGTATCGCCCGGTGGGCAGCGCAACGCATCCATCGCTAGGTCGAGACGGCTGTCGATGTCCCACGCATCGAGCGCGTCGAGTTGGTCTTGGACATCGCCTTGTCGGCCGAGCAGCTTCTCCATCTCGTCCATATCGCTGACGGTGCCAAGTGCCTCATTGATCTCATCAAATTCAGCGAGCGCGTCGATGATCGGCTGCACGCCCTCTTCAACAACCTGACGCACCGTTTTGCTATCGTCCAATTCTGGCTCCTGAGCGAGATAGCCAACCGTATAGCCGGGTGAGCGCGAGAGGTCGCCTTGATAGTCCGTGTCAAGCCCGGCGATGATTTTGAGAACGGTCGATTTGCCGGCCCCATTGGGGCCGATGACACCGATTTTTGCGCCGTAGAAAAAGGAGAGAGAAATATCTTTGATGACCTCTTTGCCCGGCGGATAGCGTCTGCTGACGCGGTACATGGAAAAAATAACTTGTTGACTCATTTGTGGATTCTCATTGATTTTAGGGGGTGACTATAGTGGATTAAGCACGACAATTCAAGGCGCGTCACTCGTGATGGATTTAACGAGTCAGTCGCGCCAAAATCATTCGTGTTGTGGGTCTCGTTGCAGGCTGAGTTTGTAGCATGTCGCGCAGAAGAGCGTGCAGTCGATGGCGTTTTATTTGTCTGGGTAACAACTGTTTTCGACTATCTTCGACACGTCGCCCTATTTTTTTTGCGTACTCATTCCCATAGAGTAAGGCTGCCAAAATCAATCCTAGCTGAAAGACATCGGCCGCCTCTCCCGCTTCCGCACCCTCATCAGCCTGCTCCGGTGCGCGTTCACCCCACGTGCCTTCCTGCCCAAAGTAGGCGGGGGTTGTTGCGCTGCATTTTGCCAGCGAAAAATCGATCAACTGCAAAGAGGTCAAATTATTGGGTCGGCCGAGCATGATATTGCGTCGCTTGATGTCGTTGTGAACATAGCCGTGCCGATGGAGAAAGTCGATTGCCGAACAGAGATTGACAAATGCCTGTAGCTTTGTTCGTTCGTGCCAGTGACGGTCTCGCAGGGCTGTTTCTAATGTTCCACCCTGTAGGTAGGGGAGGACGAGGAATTTGATGCCATCGGCCGATATTCCCCAATTCACGACAGAGACAATGTGCTGATGTAACGACACAGCCCGATGGATCTCGAACTCGTTTTGCAATCGCTGCTGTGCAATCGGCAGATGACTGGTCGAATGTGTCAAAAATTTGACGAAATAGTTCGTATGAATAGATGAATTTATGTGCTGGGCAATATATGGCTGAGACAGCTCGCTCTCTGGCAAATGCTTAAATAGGTGCAGTTGCCAGTTCCATTTTGCCGTTGTCACAACACTGCCCAAATAGTTCGTCATCTCAACATACCTCTGGGCAATATTGTGCATCACCTTTGCGAGACAAACAGAGACATTCACCACTGGACACAGCCGAGCTTCTCACGTAACGCTACTTATAAGCTAACATTTTCATAACAACTTTATGGAAGAGCTGAAGATGTTTGTAGGAGAACTGAAGATGAAGGAACAACGATACGATATTGTGACCGACGGATTACGTTTAACGCAACATGCAAGAGTGAGAATGGGGCAGCGCGGAATCACGCGCGAGGCGATTCGCTTTGCGCTTCAGCATGGCAAGTGTCTCAATCGTCTCAACAAGGCTTATTACTACGTCCGTGACAAAGATGTTGAAGCTGCCCGTTCACGTGGTTTTTCCGTACCTCATTGTCGTGGACTGACCGTTATCATTGCAGACAACATGGTGATTACAGCATATAAGGATCGCAAGAGCGGGCTGCGGAAGGTCAAGCGCAAACCGCGCCAACTCTATGGTCACGGAGTCCGATTTGCATGTTAAGACCTTTTGGAAGAAAGAAATTGAGCAGAGGATGGCTAATCGCCATCATTCTGTTCGTTCTGTTTGTGCGGAACGGAAGTGGAGACATGTTTCAAGGATGGCGGCTGGACAGGGTGCAATCACATTTGGGGGGATGGCTCGGCCGATTGCACACCGACATCATCGACGATGACCGAATTGAGCCTAGCGACAACGACTATCAGATCGAGGTTGACCTCACCGCCCAAGAAGTCCGCCTCTTTGTCGAGGACGAACTCGTAGAATTATTCGCTGCCTCAACGGGGCGTGCTGGCTTTGAGACGCAACTTGGCACATATATTGTGGCAGAAAAAGCACCTAAAAAACAAAATGATGATTTAGTATGGACATACACCCATTGGTTTGAGCTACGCAGTGCGGCTGGGGTGAAAATTGGTCTCGCCGCAATGCCTACTGACGAGCTTGGTGAACCCGTCTGGCGCGGCTATCTAGGCATCCCCGTCACGTTGGGAAATATCATCCTCGCGCCAAAAGATGCAGCGCGACTCTATGAACTGATTGAAATTGGAACCCCTGTACTGATTAAGGAGAATGATTGATGGAAACGCTCACGCCTGCGTTGCTAATTCCAAACGAGCGCGCCGCCCCAATACATTATGCTGGATATAGCTCGACTGGGCCAACACGCGCACACAACGAAGATTCATTTGCATTACCCCCCTGCGAAGAGATGAGCGCACAGGGAGATATTTTGCTCACGCTTGCGGATGGGGCGGGCGGGCTAGCTGGTGGTGGGGATGCCAGCCAGTTTGTCGCCGACTACTTTCCACTACTTTATTATGCACGCCCCAACGAGTCATCACAGAGACGCTTGCTCGATGCTGTTGAAATGTGCAACTGGTTGCTGCGTCGAGAGCAGATGCAGCCGGGCAAATCGGCCGAGATGCTCACAACCCTCGTCGCCGTCGCCATCTGCGGCGAAAAAGCCCTCGTCGCCTTCGTCGGTGACAGCAAAGCGTATCTCATCAAGGCATCTGGTGGCATACAGCTTTTGACGGAGGAACACACGCAATATCATGAGAGCGTCAAAGCGGGTTGGCAAGACGCTGACTATGAAGACTCGGCCGGTATCATCACACGCGCCATCGGTTTAGACGATAGGGTATTGGTGGACATCCATCGTTGTACATGGGAAGTCGGCGACCGTATTATGCTGTGCAGCGATGGCGTTGATGCCGTTCAGAAGTCATACATCGAGGCGGCTTGTTTACAACATCCTCCCAAACAGGCTGCCAACATCATCGTCAATCGCGCTCACCAAGTTGATGGCAGTGACAACGCCACCGTTGTAATCGCCGCATGGGGCTAAGTCATGGAGTTGTTGGAACGACTTATTTCGTTGATGCGTCGGCACTGGTGGGCACCCATCGTCGCCTACGTTTCGATGCTGCCCACATATCTTGGCCTGCGAGAACTGCAAGCAAGCATCGCCATTGCACCAATGACGGAGATAATCCCCGTTCCCCATCTGTCTTACGCTGTTATCTTAAGAATGACCTGTTTGGCTTCCCATTTGACGATTCTTTTTGTTGTGCTTCTGCGTCTGACGAGGCGCAACCACTTGCTGACCGACGTGGGCATTCGTGAGGAGTGGGGAAAGTTGTCACGAAATCAGAGAAATATCTTGATGCACCTCACACGTCACGGGGTTGCTTGGATTCACGGCCGAGTCATATTTGACAGCGTGGACAACGCTGACGGCACCATGTCATGGCCGGAATTGAGCTATCGCCTAGAGACGTTGCGTCTGCTTCAACTAGTTGAGAAGCGTGGCAGAGGATTTGGCATCAATAATCAATATAGATTGACAGATGTTTACTGGTCGAATGACAGAATTCTTGCAGGGCTGAATCCGACATCGGCCGAATAAGGAGACACCACATGAAGAAAACAAACGCAGCTCGTATTCCCTCAAATTGGTACACGAAGCCCGAAACACGTCTTAACAGTTTGGTTGACGGCCGATATAGGCTGCTCGAATATCTGGGCGCGGGTGGGTACGGGATCGTCTACAAAACACGCGACGAACGCACGGGTGAGATATTTGCGATCAAAATTTTCTTCATCGCCGAAGGTGAGGCCAAAGTGGACAAAATCAAGCGCATGGTGATCGAGATGCGTGCGCTCAAGGAAACCCGCGACATTGACGGCTTTATCCATAAGGCAGACGCTGGGCGGATCCCAGCCGAACGCCCAGAAGATGTCAGCGAAAAGCAAGCTAACCGAATCTGGCGACGGATGCAAAATGGCACAGATTATTACTACATCATGCCACTCTTGCAGCGACATTCTTTGCTCGAATTGGTCTCTGCTCGCAAGCTGACTGAGCGGCGCAGCATCGAGATTATCCTCGCCGTTGGAACAGCAATTGCAACAGCTCACAGTCGCGGGCTGATCTTGCGCGACATCAAACACGGCAACATCCTCTTCGACGAGCATAATCAGCCACGTATCGCCGATTTGGGGACAATGCGCTTTCTGCGCAAACACAAGCCCCAAGTTGGCACGCCCGCGCATTACATGCCGCTGGGAACACCGCTCTATATCCCGCCAGAGGCGTATAACCGACAAGAGACGGTGCAGCGTGATGTTTATGCGCTAGGGGTGACGTTTTTAGAGATGCTGGTTGGGATATTAGATGTTCCAGAAAGTCATGGCACGATGACAGAGCGGATCGACGTACACGTGTCGGCAATTGAGCGCGGCGTGCAGCGGGTATCGGATGAGCGACTGCGCGAAATCATCGGCCGAGCCACCGCCCCCAACCCCAATAATCGCTACAAAACGATGCTTGCCTTTGTCAACGACCTGCGCGTCTATGCGGGGTTGCCCCAACTGAAAAATGAGGTGTTCGCTGTTGTGCAACACGGCCGACGGCTTATGGCGCGAATCCCTGCCCCCGCTAACCTGCCGTCCGCATTGATGATTACATTGATTCTACTCGCATGGACACGTGCTTATCCGACTTTCATGGGTGAGGTAGCAAGCTGGATTATCCCACTTATTGGCGGTCTCATTGCAGCATACAGTCCCATCGTTGCCGTTGGACTGACAGCGGGCTGGATCAGCCTGCTCTTCTATGCCATCTCGCCGCTGCTTGGCTGCTGTGGATTTATTGCGAGTGGCGTATTTGCTTGGCAATGGCGATTGAGCAAAGTGCATCTCGACGTTGCCATGCTGCCTTTGTTTGCCATCCCACTTTCCTACATTGGCGCAGCACTGGCGATCCCGCTGGCATTTGGTCTACGACACACCAAGCCGCGACAAGGGGCGTTGGTCGGCGCGACCACCTTTTTGTTACTCTCAATCTGGGGTGCGCTGCAAGGCAGCCCGGTTGTTGGAACAACAGCCATCATTGATCCTCTGCAACATAACCCAACATGGCTTTTGCAGGAGACATTGACCAACGTTGGCACGTGGTCACAACATCTACTACTGCCCCTTACGCAACCCCTCGACGCGTCTGCCTTCTTAATCGTAAACGGCACAGCATGGACGCAGTCAATCGCCCCAGTGCTAGGGTTGCTGCTGTGGGGCGGGATGGGTGCGCTTGCCACACACTCACGCCATTACGGCTGGCTAATTGTTCTCTTTGGTTTGCTGCATGTTGTGCTGATTGGGCTGACACGAATAGGCGACCACGTTAATCTCGCTAGTTTGCTACTGGACCTACTATTGGTTGGGTTGCTCATCAGGCTATGGCTTTCATGGCCTGATGCAACGATGATGGTGCGTCGCTCGTCTTCAGCACTTTCAGGAGTTTGACATTATGGAAACATTACTAGATTATGTACAGATATTGGTTGTGATAGCCATCATCGTTGCCATTTGGCTAGGGGGTATCTGGTATGTGAATGGACATACCAAAGAAACGGGAGTCACTCGCTGGATTTGGCTGATTGTATCGGCCGTCGCCCCCCTAATCGGCCCCCTAATTTTTCACATCGTGCATGTTCCTGCCCCGCAGCCCGAACCGAAGACCCAACCGCGCTATGACAATACTGCTCATCAAGCGACGATGCCACCGCGTCAGGAACAGCAGAGTATCGCGCCCGTCGCCTCACCAGAACACACGATCACGGCGCAAGAATACATAGCGCGTCAGCGTCAGACGGCTGCACCTACCGCCAATACTGGCAAGCCCATCCGCCAAACGCGCCCGCCCGTCGCAAAGTGGCGGCTTCAAACGCTCAGTGGGCAGGGCATCATCAAAGACAATACCGCTCTCCATTATGGCGACACCGTCGTTGGAGCCGAACCACTGGCGGACGAGTCAGCTATTGTGGTTCAAAATGATGCGAGCGTCTCTGGGCGACACGTGCGGTTGACGCTTGAGAACGGCAAAGTGCAGCTTGAGAATATCAGTCAACGCCCGTACACGTGGGTGAATGAGGGTCAGGTCAAGCCGGGAGAGACGGTGGGGGTCTCGGCCGATGACGTTATCCGTCTCGGCAGCACCGAATTTCGCCTGACCGACGGTCGCCAACCGACTCGCACCACTGAAGTGCCAGTGCGAATCACCAGCGCGGATTTACACTCCCCACCCCGCGCCAACACGACAACGCCACCCGCCTTCACGCTCATTGTGACTGAGGGACCTCATACAGGAATGCGCGTGCGAGTCAATAAATTACCGATGCAGATCGGTCGCGGCTCAGACAGCGACGTTCGCCTGCGTGATGACGACAAAGTATCGCGCACTCACGCCCAGCTCTACAACAAGCATGGCAAGCTCGGCATCCGCGACATCGACAGCACGCGCGGGACGACCGTGAATGGTTATGAGATCGCTGATCGCGTGCTGTCAAAAGGTGACCGCATCCGCGTTGGTATTTCTCAGATCGTAGTAGAGTAGCTCAGACAGCTTGTCTGAAGATCACAGAAACCTTATGAAAAACACCTATTATCTTTTTGTCTTTTTGTTTTTGTTCTTGTCTGTAACGCCTAAGCTACAGGCCGCTGACACGCACCACGAACGCTATACCGTCATTTTTGATCAAGATGTTCTCGATCAATCGACACAAAGAACGGCACAGCAGCTAGCCGATCAGTTCGATGGCACGTTGCACTATACTTATGAAGCTGTTTTTCAAGGATTCTCAGCCTCGTTGCCAGAAGAAGCCGTTGCCAATTTACGCGCCAATCCCGTTGTCCAGTTGATCGAACAGGACGCAATGGTCTATCCGGCCCAGAGCGAAGCTACTGCTTCATGGGGAATAGATCGCATCGACCAGCGCAGCCTGCCGCTCGATGGTCACTACACCTACGCACAAACAGGCAAGGGTGTTCATGTCTACGTGATCGATTCTGGCATTCTCAGCACACACCAAGAGTTTGGCAACCGTGTGCTGGCGGGGGTCAGTTTTGTCAACGACGGGCGAGGCACAGAAGATTGTGAAGGGCATGGCACGCATGTTGCTGGCACCGTGGGCGGGCGAAATGTGGGGGTCGCCAAAGCGGTCTATTTGCACCCCGTTCGCATCTTTGGCTGTGACCCAGAGGTTGGCACGTTCAGTTCAACAATCTTGGCGGGTATCGACTGGGTTGTTGCGAACCACACCAAGCCGGCGATTGTCAACATGAGTCTGGGTGGCCTGTTGGACAGCGGAGATTTGGTGATGGAGATAGGGATCAACAATGCGCTTGCAGAGGGTCTTACATTCGTCGTCTCGGCCGGCAATGCGGCCGAGAATGCGTGTGCCTATTCTCCTGCCAGACTGTCCAGCCCCATCACGGTCGGCGCAACCAACCGACACGATCAACGTGCTGAATTCTCAAATTATGGTCGCTGTGTCGATATTTTTGCACCCGGCGAGGCAATTTTCTCCGCAGAGCCGAACACAGACGACACGTATGGCGTAAGAAATGGGACCTCAATGGCTGCCCCGCACGTCGCAGGAGCCGCCGCGCTATATTTGCAAAACAACCCGTCAGCAAGTCCACTTGAGGTGCGCGATGCAATTCTAGCCAACGCGACGCGCAACAAATTGAGTTTTCTCGGCACGGACTCACCCAACTTGCTACTCTACACAAGCTGGCAACCGAGCGAGTCGATGGTCGAACGCTTCACGCCCGCCTTTTCCGATGCGCTCGACTGGGCAACCGACCCCGCTTATTGGCAAACGATCCAATACCCTGATTTGAATGGTGATGGTCGAGATGACATCTGCGGGCGCGGTGTAGCGGGAATTTACTGCGCCCTCTCTGATGGAGATCAATTTGAACCAGTCTCTCTCTGGTCGAACGCCTATTCCGATGCGATTGGCTGGGACGGCCTCGCCTCCTATTGGGCGACGATCACCTATCCAGACCTGAATGGGGATGGGGCAGATGACGTTTGTGGACGCGCTCGACGCGGCCTGTACTGTGCGCTTTCGTTGGGCGACAGCTTTTCGGCTGCCACCTATTGGACAGATGCGTTCTCGAATGCGGATGGCTGGCACTCGGCCGAAAGCTACTGGCGCACCATCCAGTTTGCCGACCTCAACGCAGACGGCCGATCTGACGTATGCGGGCGTGGCAAATCGGGCATCATTTGCGCCCTCTCAATTGGCACGCAGTTTGGCAAAGCGACGCAGTGGACAAATGCGTATGCCGATAGCCGCGGCTGGGATGACATTCCAGCATATTGGGCGACCATCCAACTCGCTGACATCGACGGCGATGGCTATACGGACATTTGTGGTCGCGGCCGATTGGGGCTGCTGTGTGGTATTTCGCTGGGCGATCAGTTCTATCGCCCCTTTTATTGGAGTACTAACTTCAGTGACCGGCAAGGCTGGCACACAACGCCCAACTTCTGGCAGACGATCCAGTTTGCAGACTTGAATGGGGACGGGGCGGCCGATGTCTGTGGGCGCGGTCGCAATGGCATCTTCTGTAGCTTGTCAAACCGCAGCACCTCCTTCTCGGTCTCCTCTTTGTGGACAACGAGCTTCAGCAACCGCGATGGCTGGCATCAAGACCCCGCCTATTGGCAAACGATTCGCTTTGTCGATGTCAACGCAGACAGCCACGCCGATGCGTGTGGTCGCAACGGCACGGGCGTAATCTGCACGCTGTCGAACGGGCGCACGTTTGGCAACATGCTGCAATTGACGACCGGCTTCTCAGACACAGGCGGCTGGCAAACAGACCCCGCTTATTGGGGGACGTTGGGCTTTCCGGATGTTGACGGGAATAGACGTGCTGACGTTTGCGGCCGAGCGCGAGACGGTATTTATTGTGGCTATTAATTAGTTAACCTAAGTTGCTACTATGTCCCGCCTACGGTTCAAACCGTAGGCTATATTAGCAATGTGCGCTTTAGCGTACTTTTACTTGGTAGCCTGTGTCTTCAGGCACAGGCAGAAAACGGTGGCAACTTGCTTACCGACTTCCTCTCCAGTTCTCATCCTCTAAGTACATCGTAAAGTAAATACATGGCATTGTCATTCCCGCCTTCGCGGGAATGATAGTTCCGTAAGCTATTTGATCCTGAGTCCTAACTTTCTCAAGTCGATAAAGCACCCCAAAACGCTCTGAGACGTTACTGAGTCGTTTCTCTCCTATCGTGTGAACCAACTGAGGCGCACAAAAAGCCCCACACAAAACACACAAAAAACGGAGATACGACATGACACACTTTCAACACAAATGGAAGCTCTGGTTCCCTGCTACCCTAACGATTTTGACAGTCAATGTACTACCAAGCATCTACAACTTCATTCAATGCGCCGGAATTGGCAGTGGAACAGGTGGCTGTGGAATCTGATGACTCACTGAATATGATCGCATAGAAGTTATATGGCGTTGACGGGTGAGTCGCTCGGTCAACGCCTTTTTTTCTTGCACAAGTGTTTGCTGGTCACAATGGATCGTGTGTTGCTGGCAGAGCGCGATAGCGTGGTCATAGTAATCAATCGCCTCGCTGAGACGATTGAGCACGCTGGCAACCTGCCCAAAATTGTGTAACACCGTGAGCTGTAGACGCGCATCCCCCGACTGTTGTCCCAACGCCCACGCACGTTGTAAATAATCCATGGCCTTTTCGTTCGCATTGGCAATGTGATGAAGCCAACCGCGATTATTGATTGCCCATCCTAATTTGGCTGCATCGCCGCTTGTTTTATAATAAGCAATCGCCTTATCTAAGTAACGATCAGCCGCTTGCAGGTTCCCTCGATAAAATTCAGTGCCACACAAATTAACATTGATTTGGGCTATTTCATGTGCGTTATTTAGCTTTTTCTGCTGCTGCATAGCTTGCAGATAATACCTTTCACCCGTTTCATATTCACTTGATTCTGTATAAAAAACCCCCAATGCGTTGAGCGTGACAGCCTCAAAACGCAAATGACCGAGCTGTTGCCAAATGGTGAGCGCAGCGGTAAACGCATGTTGTGCCATCTGCTTTTGGTCTGTGTACAAGAGCGCGTTGCCGATGTTGTAGTGTAGGGAGCCGAGCAAGCGGCGCGTTTCGGCCGATTGCACCCGCCCCTTCACGCGCTCTAACTGCGCGATAGCCTCCTCATTTTCCCCCTTGCGCCACAACGCTTCCGCCAAAATGTTGACCGCATTGCCCATCGCCCAATCTTTGTCCGCCAGTTGAACGGCCTGTCGCCCCAACCGTTCCGCCACATCGTACTGCCCCAAGCGCAGATGAAAGCGTCCCGCCTCACTCAGCAGGTCGGGCAAGGCTGGCTCAACGGCTTCAACCGCCTGCATAAATAGCGACCGACCCAAATGATGTTGGTTACGCAGTTGCAAAAAGTTTGAAAGCGCGTTGGTCGCAAGCGTGAGTAGATCAACTTGTCGGTTGTGCGCTGCAAATAGCCATGCGTGCTGTAGATTGCCACTATCGGGCAGCAATGTCTGCGCGGCGATGTGCGGTTCTTGCCCCTCTAGGTCATCCTCTAGGGCTGCCAGCCGCGTCAAAAAATAGGTGGCGTGCGCGGTGTGGGTCGCATCGCTGTCAACGAGATGGGTGCTGGCAAACTCGCGCACCATTTCGTGCAGATCGTAGCGTGCGCCATTGCGACGCAGCAGCGAATGACCGATCAGTTTTTCCAGCAGATCGGCCGATGCTTGCGGCACAATCGCCCGCGCCGCCGCCAAATCAAATCCACCGTGAAAGCTCGCTAGTTGTGGCAGGGCGCGCTGGGCATCGGCCGATAGCAGTCGCCATGAGTAGTTGAACACCGCCCGCAAGCTGCGTTGACGCGCTGGCATGTCGCGCATCTGCGTTTTCAGTGCGCTCATGCTGTCGAGTAGGGCGGTCAACACGGCCGAACAGGAGGCCATCCCGCTTTGCGTCGCCGCCAACTCAATCGCCAGCGGATACCCGTCCACCAAACGGCAAATTTTGGCGATGGTCGCCGCGTCCTGATCTGGTTGGTAGGTGACATCGACGCGCTGTACGCGCTCGACAAACAGACGCGGAGCCTCAAAATTGGTCGTCAACCACTCGCCGTCTATCGTTGGCAACTCGTCGCTCATGGGATGGGAAAGCCCGCCGACAGGAAAAATCGTCTCTGCCCGCACAAACAGTCTGCGCCGCGATGTGATCACAAAGACAACGTTGGGGGCCGCCCCGAACAGATCGAGAATTTGGTCAACCGTTGCGTCATCCGTCAGCAGATGTTCGAGATTGTCGAGGATCAGCAGCATCTCGCGCTGACCCAAAAAGCTGCGAAGCTGCTCGCTAGGTGAGCGCGACCCCGCAAAGGTGAAACCGAGCGCATTGCCAATCGCGGCCGGTAAGTCGTCGCTCGTCTTGACTCCAACCAGTGAGACAAAAAAGACCCCATCGGTAAAGTAAGCCAACTGTGATCTTGCCAACGCGAGGCTCAAGCGCGTCTTACCCACGCCGCCGTGTCCAACCAGCGTAATCAGCCGATAGACGCGCTCGCCGACCAGCTTTTGCAGTTGGGCGAGTTCGTGGATTCGGCCGATGAACGGCGTAAAGTCCGGCGGCAAATTGTGTGGCACAGTTGGCTTTGCCGAGCGCGTCACCGGTGTTGGCAGCGCAACATCTCGCAGCAGCGCGTCAAACAGATCGCGTGTGCGCTGACTCGGCTCGACCGCGAGTTCCTCTGCCAAAACCGCACGGCACTCACTAAACAGCGCACGCACCATCGCGGGCTTGTCCAACCCTGCATAAATCCGCATCAGTTGACGGTAGGCGGGTTCGTGCCATGTCTCTAGCTCTAACTGTCGCCGCGCAAACGTTTCAGCTTGCGCCCAATCTCGCTGCGTGATGTGAAAGTCGGCAATCGTTTCGAGCGCGAACAACACACGCTGGTGGTACTGTTCACGCAGCGGAACGACCCACTCGTCAAATGTGAGGCTGTCGGGCAGCGAAAAGCCCGCTAGCAACGCGCCGCGATAGAGCGCGACCGCCTGTGTCAGCAGTTGCACGACCTGTCCCCGCTCGGCCCAGCGTTCTCGCGCTGTCTCCTCGCACTGCGCCCACAACGCATCAAAGATACACACATCGATTTCGGCCGATCCCGTCACCATCACCGTTCTGCGCGTGACAGTCAGCGGGGTCGCCGCGCCAAACGCCTTGTTGAGCGACTTTTTGAGCCGTGATAGGGTATTGCGAAAATTGGCGTTGGCAGCCTTGTCAGGGCGGTCGCCCCAGAGCAGTGTTGCCAGTTGTTTGCGCGAAATGGGTTGGTCGGCGTGGTAGGCGAGGTAAACAAATAGGGCGCGAACTTTATCGGTTGGAAAGTGGGTAGGGGGTATATCGGTCGAGCCTTCTCCGAATAGGGCGAACTTCATCTCTGTTTTCTCACTACTAAATCGGCCGATGGTTAGAAGCGTTGGGGGAATCGGTCGATTGTTATTGTAAACTACGATACAAATAAATTATCAACGATTTTACATTTTGTGCAACACCAAAGGCGTATCGCAGACAGGGCTATCTGCGAGTGGCGGACAGGCAAGGATGCCTGTGGTACGTTCCAATATACGGCGATGCACGGGCAGATTGTGCAGATAGGTGTGTTGTTCGGGCGTGCCATCCCCAAACTGTGCGGCGCGTTCCATCAACAGCGCGTGTGCCTGTTCCAACCAGCGCGGTTCCTCTAACACAACATACAGCCGCCACAACATCTGCAAATCATCGCGGCAGCCAAATAGAGAATGTCCGCTATCGACGAATGTCGCTGCTGGTTGAGCGGCAGCCAGCAGCTCGGCGCGTCTGTGTTGTCGCCAACGCACTTCCGCCAACCCGATTTGGCACTCTGCCACACATTGCGGTTTTCCACTTTGCTGATTAAGCACAATAGCCTGTTCAAAATAGTGCGCTGCCTCGTCTAATCGCTCCAATGCTATTAGTGCATTTCCCATCACAAACCATCCATCTGATTTGCCTAGCACGGACTCGCCCATCAGATTGAGCGATGACTCAAAGCATTCCAGAGCGCGTGCGGGTTTATTTTGAGCATAGAAAACACTTCCCAAGAATCTCATGCCGAACGATTCATTATATGTATCGTTAAGCTGTCGAAACTGATTTATCTCGCGTTGCAGTATCTTTTCCGCTTCTGTCAGTTGGCCTTGACGAAGCAGTTGTCGCGCCATATTTTGACGTATCATGCTTAGATGAAAACTATCATCCAGTATCTCTGCCTGTGCAGTTGCTTCCTTGAAATAGCGTGTAGCAAGGGTGAACTGTCTTAGCTCGCTGGTCACACTCGCCAATATGTGCAGCGCTGTTAGCATAGGCAACCAAGCATCAAGTCGTTTCGCTAGGGCGAGTCCTCTGTCTAGTACCTCTAATGCTTGGTCGGGAGCATCCTGTAAATAATAGATTTGACCAAGATCAATCAATAAAAATGACTCATCATAGACCAAGCCAGCGGAATGGGCACGCCTTACCGCAGCCGTAAAATGTTTGAGCGTTGCTTCATTGTCATCTGTGCCAATCTGTGTCGCAATCCCTAACTGATGTAATGCCTGCGTCTCAATACGAGGTTGTCCCGTTGTACGAGCTTTTTCAATGCTTTCCTCTAAAAAGTCAACAGCCTCCGCCATCTTCCCTGTTCGAATCAGCGAACGTCCTAAACATATACAACAGAGCGCAGTCGGATTAACGCGATAAAGCTCTCGCAATTGCGCTTCCACTTCTGAATGATTCAAATAGTCCGTAGAAGCGATCAGATAATGCAAACGGATGTTAAATGGAGTGTCAGAACCAAATATATCAATCGCTTGTTTCATTAGTGCCTGATAAACGAGAGGCTGCCCAACCATTCCATAATATCGGCCGAGATGGTCTATACATATTGTCAACTTAGCAGATTGATGCTGAATGGCATAATGCCACATCTGCTGGATATTGCTTTCATCTCTCAGCAGATGCGACCTTGCTTGTTTCACGTTATATCCGAGTAGCTCATTCCCATAATGTTCCAAATAATCCGCATAGTAGGTGATAAATGCCGTTTCAACTGGCATTCGGCCGATTAAATGCTCACCTGCAAATGAGCGCAGCAACTCGTGGATGTCGTAACGTCCTCGCTCAAAGCGTAGCATCGACTTTTCGATCAGCTGATCCAAAATATCCCGATCTGCTTGGGTGATGGCGACGGCCGCCGCGAGGGAAAAGCCGCCACGAAAGAGCGTCAACTTTGGATAGAGTGCTTGCTCATCGGCCGATAACAACCCCCAAGAAGTCTCAAAGACAGCCCGCATCGTGCGATGACGTTGGGGAATGTCTCGACGGCGCGTGGCGAGGAAATCGGCCGAATCCTCAATCGCCACCAATATCTGCTCCGTCGTCCTTGATCTTGCCCAAGATGCCGCCAACTCCAACCCCAGCGGATTCCCCTCCAACAGCAGCGCGATCTGCTCAACTGTCTCAGCCGTCTCATCATCCAGCACAAAGCGTGCATCCGACCGCCGCGCCCGCGCCGCAAAAAGCTGAATCGCGGGCTGCATCACGTCGAGCGTCTGGTTACGCTCGCGCCTCTTCATTTCCAACCCACGCAATGGCAACACGATCTCCTCTGTCAAGTTGAGCATCTGGCGCGATGTACACAGCAGGACAACCCCGCTCGCTTTGTTCAGAATCTCCAACAAAACCTCTGACTCATCAACCAACTGCTCAAAGTTATCGAGAATCAGCAACAGTTCCGCGTGACGGAGAAAGCGCAAGAGTTGTTGCAGCGGCGGCGGCCCTTGCCGAAAGGTGAAGTCGAGGGCTTGGGCGATGGCGGCAATGGTCCCGTCGCTTGTCGTCACCCCCGCCAGCGGTACAAACCAGACCCCATCGGGAAAGCTCGGCCGCAGTTGCCACCCCACCTCTTGCGCCAGCCGCGATTTGCCCATACCACCCTCCCCGACGACGGAGATGAGACGATAGAGAGGATCGGTCAGCATCGTTTGTAGTTGGGTCAGTTCGTGGGATCGGCCGAAAAATGCCGTTCGCGCTTCGGGGAGGTTGTGTGGGGTGTCGATTTCGGCCGAATCCCGATCCGCAAACCCCGCAATCCGCTGCCGCAAAACCTCTGTCTCTTCATTTGGTGCAATCGACAAGGCCTCATCCAACGCCGCCGCACACTGCTCATACTGCGCCATCGCCTCCCCAACTTGCCCCATCTGCCAAAACGCCTCCATCGTCCAGCGGTGCGCCTGTTCGTGCCACGCCTCCACGCGCAAAATCGTCTGCGCCGTCTCCAACACCTCGCGCCACTCCCCCTGACCACGCGCGGCCTGTTCGTACCGCCATTGCGTCAATGTGGTCAACGCATCAATCGCCTGTTGCTGCTTTTGTGATCTGATCTCGCGCAGCCATGTTTGCCATGCGGGGCTCTCAAAGTTCAGCCCTGCCAGCACATCCCCACGATACAGCGCGACCGCTTCCGTCAACTTCGCTAAACAGGTCGGGCATTGAGTCGCCTCACGATGTGGGTGCTGGGCGACTTCTGCAAGCAGACGCTCAAATGCCAGCGCATCGACCCACACATGATCTGCCAGCCCGATCTCTTTGCGCGAAATCGCCAAAAAGGCTGGTTCACTCGTGCGGTCTTGCAGTGCGCGGCGCAATCGGTCGAGATTGAGGCGCAGGTATTTGAGGGCGGCCGAGTTGGTTTTCCCCTCTGACGCAAGCCGTGTCGCCAGCACATCCCGTCGCTGTACGCCGTTGTGAAACGCAAGCAACCCCAGCAGAGCGCGGGTTGCATCTGTCTTAAAATCTGTCACTAACTGACCATTGCGCTCGACATGCAGCGCACCAAGTACTCGAATGTTTAGGCTATCCATGCGCTCATTGTAAGTGGAACCTCGCCAATTTACAACTTGAGAGATGTTTCGGCAAAGCTGCTTTCTTGGTTGTCAGGAAGGAGAAAAGCTGACGATTGATGAAAAAGCCAAAATGGCGGTAAGTGCTAGATGTTTGTTACTGTAGGTGGCGTATAAGTGACTGGATGAATGTGCAATCGTCTTGCTCGCGCTGGTGCAGTTGCCGTGTTTCACAAACGCCTGCGGGTAAAATTTGCATGTTAGGGGGGAACTCGTGTTTTTGGCGTTCTAGGGTGGCTTCGGCCGATTGTGTTACCGCCACCCACCCCTCTTGAGACAACACATGCCGCACAATCTCTGGAACCTGCGGGTCTAAGCTCAGTCTGGTCACGCAGTTGGAACGACCGGGGATCACGAGCAGTTTCATATTACTTGTCGATGAAATCTGACGCAATAGTTTATCCATGCGGATTTGAACGCCGTGCCAACTTCTCACCAGTTGTGTAAGACCTACCAAATAGGTGCGAATGCCAGCTTCACGCAACTCAGCAACACAGTGATTGACAAACTTTTCGTCAAAGCCTTTGGCTAATAAAATGGCTGCGGTGCCGCTATCTCTTGCTTCTTGTTTCATTGATGAACGCCCCTGTTAACGAAGGATGACAACACTTGCTGACACAGAGAAACCTGTTGGGTAAAGACCAAGAACACTGGAATCAGATCAGGAATCTTTCTCAATCGAGATCGTATTTCACCTTCGCTCTTAAACTTCAAGAAATGATGTTCTGGTTAAAAACACGCCTCGCACCATCAAGCACGACACAATGGCTACGGACGGCATATAGTATAAAAGATTTTTTCTGCAAATGTTACCGTTAGCTCTGTGAGCTTCTGTCTTTTCTAGCGATAACGCTAAATTTTATGGTACGATCTAGTAATTGTAATGCTTGAAAGTTGAACGCTTCAATCAACAGGGATGCGATGAAACAGAAGAAGATATCAAGAGCGCAAGTTTATGCCGCACTGAAGGGCTGGCACAAGAATAGCGAAAAACCGGAATCGTTGCTTAACGACTCCATGCTTGTACGGAGGCAGTTGGATCAAAAAGCAAATCAGTTACAGCAGCGGTTTGCCACAAATAAAGTCTTGCATGATGGTGTGAACAGATTAAAGATGCGTAATGAGGTTGAAGCTGAGATATTGCAGAAGCGATTTCATGACGGTAGCTCTATCAATCGCACTGCAAACTCTTTAGGTTTAGGTGATGATCAACTGAATCGACGGCAACGTGAGGCGATTACCAACCTCTGGAAAATTCTGAGTGGGCAGGAAGAGGAACTTAGAGCGCAATTACAAGAGGAGATCGAGCGTTCCTTGCCAACGCCAAGCTACAAGCAACTATTTGGGTTTGACAAGATACAGCCCGATCTCGTGGCACAGTTGGCAAATCCATCAGGGCATAATGTTATTTGCATCACGGGGATTGGCGGGATTGGCAAAACTAGCCTTGCGGACTCGGCCGTTCGCGCAATCATTCCTCACTTCTATTTCGACAATATCATCTGGCTACATATTGATTCGACGCTGATTAACGGCTCATCAATTACGTCTGACCTGATTCTTGATGTGGTATCGGCCGAGTTGGTGCGTAAACTCCTGCCAGACCTCAAAGAGCCGCTTGTCCGTGATGAGCGACATCAGCGCATTCGCAGTGTCCTCACCCAAAATCCCTATTTTGTCGTCATTGACAATGTTGAAACAAATGCTGACACAAGCGTTCTGTTGCAACACCTCGGCAGTTGGGCAGGCAGCATGAGCAAGTTTTTGGTGACGACGCGAACACGCCTGACGGGGCAAGCCGCGATTTTGTCCTATGATTTGAGCGAGCTATCCGAAAAGGATGCGGCAAAATTGATTAAACAACAGGCAAAGGAAAGAAAGCTACATGACTTTGCCAACGATGTTGAAAGCGTGATCGCTGATATTTACGAAGCCACAGGGGGGAACCCACTGGCTTTGAAGCTCGTCGTCAGCTTAGTGTCGTTTATGCCGCTCACCCATGTCTTGAAGAATTTGTATCAGGGGGATACAACAGATGATGTCGGCAAAATGTATACACGCATCTATTGGCAAGCATGGCAGACGTTAACGGATAACGCACGCGACTTGCTGCAAGCAATGCCGTTAGTGGGCGAAGAGGGTGGGGAGGTCGAGCAGTTAGAGGCGGTGAGTGGCTTAACCAATGGCACGATTTGGGCAGCGATCACCGATCTGCTCAATCGCTCCTTGATCGAAGTACGTGGTGATTACAGACAACGTCTTTATGGAATCCATCGCCTCACAATGACATTTTTGCAAACGGAAATTATTGGTGGCAGCTTTGACTTTAGTTAGGCTTTGTGTATACAGTCTGTTATGCAAAAACAAGCAAAGAAATCTGGCTACGCCCGTTTTGTTCGCAGCATTAAGCTCAATTTAGGGTATTGGCGTGAAAAAATTGAGGGAGCCTCAAGTGAGCAGCTCAGACAATATCAAAACAAATTTTTGCTCGTTTGTCGTGCAGTTCGGCTCGCTTCAAAAGAGACGGAAACAGCCCAAGAGGCTGCACAGTTCGCAATCTCTGCATTTCGCTTTGCCGAACAGTGTAACAATTGGTCGGAATGGGTATTTGTCTTAAGCGAGACATTGGTGCAAAATGGCGATGCTGATCCTGACATTTATCACGCCCTGCACCTGCACATAGGCACCTTCTTGCGCCTTGAACACAAGTACGATGCCTCGATTGAGGTTTATGAGAAGGTTCTACACTCGGCCGAGTTGCAAAACGACTTTCAATCATACGCAAAAGCGATTGTCGGTTTAGCTGCTTGCTATCTAGGCAAACGCGCTCCTATACAGGTCGAAACATATTTGACAAAGGAGAATTACGAACTTGTTCTCGCTCAAAATGACGCACGCTTAACCGCTCAGATGGATAATAACCTTGGTCACCTGCATTACTTTTACAAAGGGAACCTGCATTTGGCGAGACGCTATTTTGAGCAAGCTCTTGCCAATTACAAAAAAATAGATGCGTCTCTGAATCATTCACGTGTTCTGCATAATCTAGGAACGCTGCATATCAACCTAAATGAGCTAGAAAAAGCCATCGCTTATTTGCAAGAGGCGAGAGAGTTACAAATAAAGCTAGGTGTAAAAATTGATGCAGTAAAGACAACTAACTCGTTAGGAACGGCTTATTATGTATTAGAGCGGTGGCAGGATGCGGCGAGCGTCTTTCGCTCGATAGACACATCTAGTTTAGAGAGGGCTGGTTACGTCGACTTACAAGCAACCAATTTTAACAATCTAGGTAATGTCTTAATCAAGCAACGAGAATTCAGTGAGGGACGAGCCATATTGAAGAAGAGTGCAGCACTATGGGAGGAGCTAGGCAATATGGGGGAGTATGCAAACGTCATTGGGACGATTGGGGAGAGTTATGCAGGACAGGGGAAGCTCGCTACTGCGATTGACTATCTTGATCAGGCTATTCAATTGTTAGAAGATATTGATAGGGATATTCAGCAAGAGAAATGGTTCGTTGACTACAGACAGATGCGAGCAAGAATTATGCAAAAACGGGAGGCAGATGATGCCTCCCGTTGAGCGTATCTTATAAGGACTTTAGTCTATTTAGTCACCGCCAAGACCGGTTGTCCCAACACAATAAACTGAACAGGCAGCTTCGGCCGATCCCGTCATAACAGGCGCACTTGCCAAACTAAAGGCAAACAAAGCTGCCGCAACCCAAAGTAGAACTCGTTTTTGTTGTTTTTTAATCGTTGACATCAGTTTCTTCCTTACTTGCTGGAAAAAACCGTTAAGGGCGCGCATTGTCCTATAGGAACTCAACGATTTTTTGGTTGTGTATTAGAGAGGTTGTCTCATTACATTATGTCGCAAGGATAACAGGAGACAGATTAGCCTAAACGAGAAGTAGATGACAAAATGATTACAAACAATTACGAAGCTGATTTACAATAAAAAACCCGCTGTCACAGCGGGTTTTTGTTGAGTTGATGGGTGTGTAGTAGTGTCTTAACGACGTGCCTTGATTTCGGCCGAAATCGCCGGCACAACCTCATGCAAATCCCCTATCACCGCATAGTGTGACCGCGCCAAAATTGGTGCTTCGGGGTCTTTGTTGATGGTTAAAATATATTTGCTGCCAGCACAACCAGCCATGTGCTGACTCGCACCGCTGATGCCACAGGCAAAGTAGATTGTCGGCGCAACGCGCACGCCGGTCTGTCCAACCTGATTGGCGTGTGGTTGCCAGCCATGATTCGTTACGGCACGCGAACACCCTACAGCTCCCTCAAGCAACTCAGCCAACTCATAGAGCGGATCAAACGCCTTCTCGCCGCCCACGCCACGACCGCCGCTGACGACGACAGGCGCATCTGCCAGCGAAATACCTTCTTTCTCAGGGACGACTCGGTCGACTATCTTCACCAAAAAGTCATTGTCGCCAAACTCAACGTCAATATCCTCAATTTCGACTTCGTCTTCACCTTCTTCTGGCACGCCTTCGAGCGAGTGCAGGGCAACCGACATCAGCTTGACATCACCATCGAGCGTGGCATCCTCAAATAGACTGCCGCCCCAGCGCACGCGCTGGACGGTACAGGTGTCGTCGTCGATTTCGGCCGATAAGACATTCGCGCACATCGGCATGTTGAGCCGCGCAGCCGCTCGCCCCAATACTTCATTGGCACGTTCCGTTCCGCCTGTAATCACCGCCGTTACGTCTTCTTCGTCGATGACGTGTGCAATGCACGCCGCCCATGCGTCGGGCGCAAACTCATCGAGACGATCATCATCGCTATGATAAACGGTTGCAACCCCGTACTCTGTCAACACATCTTCAAATTCATAGACATCACCGCCGCAGAGCAAGGCTGTGAGCGGGACATCTGCCTCTGCTGCTAGCCCACGCGCAAACGTCAACGCCTCTAGCGTCGCTTTGTTGATGACATCTTGTTCGTGTTCAATCAATGTTAAAATCATGTCAGCTCCAACTGTTCCAACAAATCGACGACTTTTGCGGCCGCATCAGGCCCATGCCCCAAAATTTCAACTTGACTGCCATCGTCTGGTGGGGTTAGCAGACGCACTTTCTTTAAGCCATCCTCACCGCGTTCATAGCGCACTGTCTCAACTTTCTTGCGCTTTGCCCGTAGCCGACCCGGAACGGATGGATAGCGTGGCAGGTTCAGCCCTTCTTTAACGGTAATCATCGCGGGCATTGGCACTTCGTAGATTTCCCAGCCACCGCCGCCAGCTTCACGTTTGGCAATCACCTTATCATCTTCAAACTCGATTGATTTCACACCCGTGACGCAGGGGAGTCCGAGCGCATGGGCGACGCGGATGCCGACCTGATAACCGCCGGAATCGGCCGATTCATTCCCAAACAGCAGCAGATCAAACTTTTCACCCTTTGCCTCCACATCGCGGATCACCTGTGTCAATGCCTCTGCTGTTGGAATAGGTCCCCAATCTTCCCCTTCCTCTGTCACGACATGCACGGCCGCATCCACGCCCATTGCCATCGCATAGCGCAATTGAGCTTCCGCATCTGGCTCGCCTAGCGTCAATACAGTCGATTTGCCGCCATGCTTCTTGACGATCTGCACCGCCTCCTCGACGGCACACTCCTCATGTGGGCTGACCGTAAACGACAGATAGCTCGTGTCGATCATCTGCTCGTCGGCCGCGAGGGTAATTTTTGCTCCCGTTGCGGGAACTCGTTTCACACTAACTAATACGTTCATAAATTGGTATTCGGTGTTCGGTGTTCGGTATTCGGTTGATATGACCGAATACCGATTACCGAATACCCGCTTTTATGCCTTCATCCGCTCATTGTTCGGATCAAACAACGGCGTGCTGCCCGCAATGGCAACAGTGACGGGATATTGTTCCATCATATATTCGACGAGCAGGTTGTTGCCTTCGACGGCATGTTCTTTTGGCAAGTAGCCCAACAAGAGGAACTTGCCGACAGAGGGGCCTGCGCCTGCGGAGGTGACGTAGCACGGCCGACCATGGCTGTCCTCGATGCGTTCGCCGTCGAGCGTGCAGAGTGGTTCGCCACCTTGCATAAAGCGACGGATGCCAGATTTTGAGGTGTGGTCGTCAACTGTCAGCGTACACATGATGGTGTCTGGCTCAGATTCACGCGCCTTGAGGTATGCCTCTTTGCCGATGAAATCTTGCTTTTTGACGCGGCGACGTGCCAGCCCAGCCTCAACGGGGCTATAGTGGGATTCGAGTTCCGCCCCGATCAAGCGATACCCTTTTTCGAGACGACCCGTGCCGCCATAAACGCCGATGCCCGCTGGCGCAATGCCAAACTCTTGACCCGCTTCATAGATGTAGTCCCATGCACGGAGACCGTGTTCAGTGTTAAACGTGATTTCCCAGCCGAGTTCGCCGACGTAAGAGATGCGGAACGCGATGGCGGGAATGCCGTGAATGCGGATCTTTTTCCATGAGCCGTAAGGAATTCCCTCGTTGCTCACGTCATCGGTTGTTAGTTTCTCAAGAACTTTGCGTGCATTCGGCCCCCATAAACCGATTGTGCAGGTTCCAGAGGTCATGTCGTGCAGTTGGCAAGACATATCTTCTGGTAGGTGTTCTTCAAAGAATGCCTTGTCGCGCCCACCGTCGCCGCCACCCGTGATAACACGGAAATGTTGTTTGCCGAGACGTAACACGGTGATGTCCATTTTGAAGCCACCGTTTGGCAACAGGACAGGGGTGTAGACTGAGCGGCCGATCTTCACATTCATCTGATTGGTACACATCTTCTGCATGAAGTCGAGCGTGCCGGGGCCTTTGAAATCGAAAATGGCGAACGCGGTCAGATCAACCATCGCGCAATTCTCGCGCATGTTGAGGTGTTCTGCGTTGATGATGGGCGACCACCAGCGAGCATCCCACTCGTGTTCACGCTTGTTGACGCGCTCCCCATACTTTTCAACGAGGTGTGCGTTTGATTCATACCATTGTGGGCGTTCCCAGCCAGCCGTTTCAAAAAAGACTGCGCCAAGTTCTTTTTCACGTGGGAAGAAGGGGCTGACGCGCACGTAGCGATTGCTCTCCCACTGTTCGCGGGGATGCACGATGCCGTATGTTTTGTTGAAATGCTCATTGGCACGCGAGGTGACATGATGGTTGCTGCGAGCGTAATCGTAGAAGCGCGAGATTTCTGAGTGATGGGAGTCGATTTCTGACCAGCCCCGTGTCATCAACTCGGCCGTCATCCGCGCTGCGCCCGGCCCTTCCTTGATCCAAATCGCAGCGGCCGACCACAGCTTCTTAACTTCCGTTTCGCCAATGAGCGGGAACCCGTCTGGAGTCAATGACAAAAGGCCATTGATGGCGTAGCGAATGCCCGCGTTTTCATTCCCCAAAATGTTGGGCATCAACTCATACGCTTGTTCGAGTTGTGGGTCGAAATCATCTTCAGTGAAGGGGAGTTCAGTGGGAGACAATTTTGATTCGGCGATAGAAGGGATGTCTTCGGCACGCATGAGAATCGGCCGATGGGCATAAGACCCCACTTCCATGTCGCCACCATGCTGACGCTCATAGCAGAACGTGTCCATGTCACGCACGATGGGGAAGCTGATTTCGCCCGGCGCATCCTGCAAAATCGGGATCGGCCCGACAGAGATCATTTGATGTACGGCAGGAGTCAGCGGAATCGTCGCGCCAGCCATTGCAGCCAGTTTCGGACTCCAGCAGCCTGTCGCAATCACACAATACTCAGTCTCAATTGTGCCTTTATCCGTCACAACTGCTTTGATTGCGCCGTCTTTCACAGTCATGTCCAGCACTTCAACGTTCGCGTGTGTGGACAAAACGCCTTGCTCAAGCGCATACTCACGCATCAACGTTCCAGCCCGCAATGAATCGACTACGCCGACCGAAGGACAATAAAAACCACCGAGAATGATCTCCTCATTAATGAATGGGACCAACTCTTTGACCTCTGCGGGGGTCAACATGTGTCCTTCGATCCCATACGTTTTGGCAGAAGCCATACGGCGGCGCAGCTCCTCCATTCGGGCTTCGGTACGCGCCACTTCAATACCGCCGCTGGTCGTGTGAACGCCCAACTCTTTGTATTGGCGGGTGCTGTCCTCGGTCAGTTGCACCATCTCTTTGTTGTGGTCAACGGGAAAGATGAAGTTAGAGGCGTGGCCTGTCGAGCCACCGGGATTAGGCAGTGGCCCCTTGTCGATCTGGACGATGTCCGTCCAGCCCAATTTAGCTAAATGGTAAACAAGTCCGTTGCCGACGATGCCCGCACCGATGACAACAACTTTTGCACTCGTTGGGAAATCACTCATTCTTAAATACCTTCTCTGATAGGGTAGCGTGTCGGCAGATTCGCGTCGTGAATTATCCATGTCGGCCGAGTTGCTATTATTTTCGTAACTAATATTTTATCGCTCTTATAGGCAAATAGGTGAAAAAGAAGAAAGAGAAAGAAAAAGAACTGTCTTTACCTCTTTCTCTTTTTCTTTCTTTCTTTCTTTCTTTCTTCTTCACCTTGTTTCCCATATGAGCATATTTTATTGAGACTTTGGTGATATATCACAGATATATCACGAGAAAATTCTAACTTAATCAATTGTAGTTGCCAATAGTGGGATGGGACTTATTGACAACTTGTCATAAAGTCTAACCACCGTTGTCTAGCGAAATAGTTGGCTTCGTGCGTGCCATGTAGTCGTTGAGGGCTTCATCGATGGCGGGATCGAGCGGCGGGGCTTCGTATTCGCGGAGCAGCTTTTTGTAGCGTGTATTGGCGACCGCTTCGGATGTTTTGCCGCCTTCTTCGAGCCACTGTTCGGCCGAATTGTAATCAAACAGATCGCTGCGAAAGAACGCATCACGGAAGTTTCGCATCGTGTGATCCGTACCCAGATGATGACCACCGGGTGGAACCGTACGTTGGGAATCCATGGCGAACGCTTCGTCGCTCAAATCAATTGGCTCTAAGAAGCGGTGCATCATGCCAAGCACTTCGGTGTCCATGACGAACTTTTCATAGCCCGCTGCGAGTCCACCTTCGAGCCAGCCAGCGGCGTGTAGGACGAAGTTGATGCGCCCGTGCATGGCGGCTTGCATGACGATGGTTGATTCATAGGCGGCTTGTGCATCGGCGATTTTGCTGCTGGCAAACATGCCGCCGCTGCGGACAGGGAGATTGTGATAACGGGCGAGTTGGGCAGTGCAGTAGAGGGCGTGCTGAGATTCGGCCGAGCCAAAGACAGGCGCACCGCTCTGCAAGTCGATATTCGTCTGAAACGCGCCATAGATCACAGGGCTGCCCGGACAAATCATCTGAACTAACGCAATTCCAGCCAATGCCTCTGCATTGATTTGCGCCGCCGTGCCAGCAACCGAGACAGGGGACATCGCACCCGACAGAATAAAGGGACTCATCAAGACCGCTTGACGTGCCTTGGCGTATTCCTTCATCGCACCCAACATGCGGTCATCATAGCGACGTGGGCTGCTGACGTTGATGAGCGAAACGGTGGCTGGATTTTCACGGATCGCGTCTGCACCATACAGGATTTCGCATAGCTCTATCGTGTGACGAGCGTTTAGCTGGCTTGTCACGGACCCCATGAAGGGCTTATCGCTGTACTTCATGTGCGCGTAAACCATGTCAAGGTGGCGCGTGTGGCGTTCGGTGTCCGTCGGCTCACAGACCGTTCCGCCACTGTGATGTAGATAGGGAGTCATGTAGGTCAACTTGATAAAGTTCTCAAAATCGACCATCTTGGCTTCACGTCGGCCGCGCTCCCTATCGTATACAAACGGAGGCCCATAGACAGGTGCAAAGCACATCTTATTGCCGCCGATCTGAACATTGCGCTCTGGATTACGCGCCAGTTGTGTAAACTGGCTTGGTGCTTTGCCGATCCACTCTCTGACGAGATTTCGATCAAAAAATACTGTCTCGCCTTTGACGATTGCTCCATTTTCTTTGAGGATGGCAAGGCATTCATCATCGTAAAAATCAATGCCGATCTCCTCTAAAATCTGCATCGATACGTCGTCAACGCGCTCAACCCCCTCTTGACTCAACACCTCATAGACCATCATGCTATGTACGGGTTGGGTGATTTTAGCGGTCTGTGCTGCTTTTTTAGCGGCCGATTTGTCGCGCCGTCTTCTGCGTGTACGTCCCATTTTTGCCTCAAAAGGGGCTAGTGGCTAGTAAGAAGCTATCTTCACTAGCTACCAGCAACTAGCCACTATAGTTTAAGCTCGCTCACGATTGCCGCTTCAATTTCGGCTTGGAAGGAGCGGATATGTTTTTCCATTAAGTCACCAGCACGTGCGGCATCGGCCGAACTCAGCGCGTGCAGAATCTCACGATGTCCCAAAACTGCCTGCTGCATCGTGTCCACCTTAGAAAGGTAAATATGCCATAGGCGGTGACTTTGTGCATAAAGTTGCGTCAGAGTATCCGTCAAAAAGTGATTTGCTGCCGCTGCATACATAATTTCATGACAGCGTTGATCGATTTCGATCATGTGGTTGGCGCGATTTGGCAAAGTTTGTGCCAATGTCGCTTCATCAAGCACGTCTGCCATGTCGTCCCAATGTGCTTGTGTCCCACGTAGCGCGGCTAACTCGGCCGTGTGCCGTTCGAGAACGGCGCGAGTCTCGTAAAGTAGTGGCAAGTCTGCCATGTTGATGTCGCTAACAAATGTGCCACGACGCGGGATGATATTGACTAGCTGTTCACGATTGAGTCGCTGTAGTGCCTCGCGGATTGGCGTGCGCCCCAACCCTAAGTTAGCACGTAGGGCGTTCTCATCGATCACCGCACCCGGCCGAAGTTGCAGTGTGACAATCTGTTGCTTAATCGTTGTATAGGCCTGAGTGCTTAATGACATTGCTGATATATCACTGATATATTACAAAAGAGATCGTACCACCGATTAGGGTTGTGTCCAATTTTTCGGCCGAGTTTTCACTATTATCTTGTGACTTAACGCTTCAGTAGCCCTGAACGAGTTGCGTTGAGGACAGCCTGTGTGCGATTGGGCTGATCTAGCTTTTTCAAAATCCGTCGCACGTAGGTGTGAACGGTCGATTCAGCCACGATGAGCTGGTCTGCGATTTCGCGGTAAGTGGCTGGTGTTGCCATTAGGCGCAACACTTCTAACTCACGTGGCGAGAGCGAGGGTGCTGCAATGCTGGGTGCTGTGCGCTGCTTGAGCAAGGCTTGTGTAATTAGTGGATCAAAGTAGCGTTCTCCACTAGCGACAGCGCGGATGACACGGCCGAGATTGGCAGGAGAAATTTCTTTATGAACATAACCATGAACCTCTTCAAGATGGTCAAAAACCGCATCATCAACCGGCGCACCTGAGAGAATGATAATACGAATCGCTGGTAGTTCACGGTGGATATGTTTGGCGGCGGTGAAGCCGTCCCAATGTGGCATTTTGTAGTCGAGCAAAACGATGTCAGGTACAAGGGTAAAAATGCGGTTATATGCGTCTTGTCCATCGCGTGCTTCGCCAACAACATCGAAATCAGCTTCTTGTTGGAGAACGAGGGCGAGTCCACGTCGGACAACGGCGTGATCGTCAGCAATGAGAATACGAAATTTTTTCATACAATCGGAATATCGACCACGATAGATGTCCCTTCATTCGGCCGACTAAATAAATCAAAGGTTCCTCCCAACGTCTGAGCGCGTTCTGCCATCCCGCGCAACCCGAAATGCTCTGTGGGCTTATCGTCATACGCTGTTGCAGGATTAAACCCAATGCCGTTGTCGCGGACAAGCAGACGAACGCGACCGTTGGCAATATCGAGACAGACACGGGCGTGATCGGCCGATGAGTGATGCACGATGTTTGCCAGCGATTCTTGGCAGATGCGATAAAGCGTGCGGCGGACATACGGGGTTAGGGGAGCAAACTCACCATTGATGTCAAGTTCGAGTTCAATCGGTCGCTCGGCTAGGTTGTTGAAATAGCGGTGGAGATCGGCCGAAAGTCCTTCACTTGTTAATTCGTCTGGCCACAGATCAAAAATGACGTGCCGCAATTCGCTACGTGCCGTTTGTGCTATCTGTTCAAGCTCGCGCAACTCTTTTGCCACTAAGTCTGGCTGATCGGCTAGCAGCTTTTGACAACCATTGAGCGCAAATACAAGACCAAACAGTGACTGTGAAATGGTGTCGTGCATATCTCGCGCAATACGAAGACGCTCCCGCTCAATCGCCGTATGTGTTAAATCCTTTTGTTCCATAGCACGTTGTTCATCGTATTCCTCTAGCTGATTGAGCAGTGTCGCCACATATCCAAACGAGCCAGCTAGTAAAATAAAACCGACCAACTGGGTTATAACGATTATGCCGTTTATTGTTGCGCCCGATAAAACTATCAAGCTGTACAATAAGAACAAAACAGCAGTCATTAACACGGTATCTCTTCGCTTCAGCAAAAATGCAGACACGAGCAATGGACTCGTAGCGAAGAGATAATAGGGAGATTGCCAGCCACCACTCAAATAAACTAAGAGCATTATGAGTAACAAATCGAGCAATAAGAGCGCAGGATAGTCGTATAGCCAGCGTTTAATAGGTTCAAAGCAAAGGCTCGCGCCAAGTGTCATAACCGCAGCAACAAGCCAAAGTAAGATGCTTTGTTGTTGCACGACGAGTGCAAGCAACGGAGGTAACAAGCTGATCCAACGATAGCCTATGATGAGTCGATACAAGTGCGATGCACGTTTCATAGTGGCAGAATACCACGTTAACACCAACAACGTGGTTTCACTCAAAGGAGCGACTGTTGCTTAAAAATTTTCGGATGAGCGTATGGTAACGCTAGCTGTGATTTTAGCTGGTTGGCTGTTGCAATTGAGTAGCCGCTGTAGTCATTGTTGAAGTAAGCGTAAACGGTGCGGGTAGATTCAATACTGTTTAGCCAGCGCTGCAAACGCGGTGTTTGATCAATTTTCACCTCGTTTTTGGTGTTAAATGCACCGTGTCGGCCGATGAAACGTAGATAAAGCCCGTTGGTCGTTGGACGGGCGGTAAATTCAGCCATACGATGCTCATTGGTTGTGCCATAATCGGCCGCAACGAAAGCACAATGATGTTCTTGCAGCATCGCCACTGTTTCTTCAATCTCCCAAGATGGATGGCGAAACTCAATCGCGTAGCGTGCCGTTGGCAAACGGGTGAGGAAGTCACTCAATGTGTTGAGCTGTCTAACTTTGAACGCAGCCGGAAACTGAATCAAGACCGCGCCTAGCTTCTCATTTAGGAGACTAACACGCTCGACAAAGCTGGTCATCGGTGCAACTGCTTGTGGTAAAGGTGTTGCATGTGTGATGATACGTGGCGTTTTTAATGAGAAGCGGAAATTTGCGGGGACAGCTCTTGCCCACTTTTCTACAGTTGAACGAGGAGGTGTCCCATAGAAAGTTGAGTCAATTTCAACTGAGTCAAAAAATTGGGCATAGTGCGAAAGGTAATCGGCCGATTTCATCCCTTGAGGATAGAAGGTGCCGCGCCATTGCTTGTAGCCGAAGCCGACTGTCCCAATTTTCCAGTTCATGCGGCTGTCACTGAAAAGGTAGGAACTCGTTCTGCGTGAAGTGTCGTTGCCATGAGCCAAATTAACCCAAGCCAAAGCAGATCTGATAGAAGGAGGTGTATTAGCTGAATGACGATTGGAGTGAGCAAAACCGCGTTGAGGACACCAAGAGCATACTGTAATGTGAAGATAATGAGTATTATCGTGCTAAGTGGTCTAGTAGACGGAATATATTGCCCAATTTTTTGGGTGAACCAGAGAAGGTAAATACCAATTAGTGTTGCAATAATGGGATGGAGGACACGGAGACGGATGAGATAATGAGAATCGGCTGAGAAGTCTTTCTGCACGCCCTCCCAAAATGTTAGCGATGGAAAGATTGTACTTGCCAATGATGCAATTGTTCCAAACGCACTCAATAATAGAACCCCGCCTAGTGCAATGGCAAATAGTGACATAAATTGCCTCTTCGCAAACCCTCTTTGACCGTCAGTATGTGACCAGTAAATAGTAAGCAGAAGAGCAGCTAACAAGAAATAGGTGTTGACGAGATGAATAGGTTGCGTGAAAGCTCGTGCGACATTCTCATTGTCAGCCACGAGACCAAAGAGGACAATCAGCGCACCAATCATGGCTTCAATTAGTATAAAAATGAGTGACCAGAATGCACTGATACGGACTGGATCGCCTTTCTCAAACCAATTTCGCGCTCGTATATACATCACAATGACTAAAATTAGTGCAATTCCGCTCGTAATACGATGAAATAGTTCAATAAATGTCTCTAGGCTTGTTGCGGTACGTTCGGCCGCTGTTGCACAAAGTGGCCATGCCTCGCCACACCCATCCCCTGCCCCGCTTGCGCTAACAAACCCGCCCCACAAAATAACAAGCAGATTAGTAACTAAAACAATGATGGCATAATTTGCAAAGCGATTTCTCATTCTCATATTGTAGCCGGTGAGATCAGTTTTTCCAGATAGGGGTTGTTACTATACGGAATACCTTATTGCTCTTTGTCCATGCACTACATCAGAACAACGAGAATCCATAAGTCCGATAATTCGTTAAAGCACCAATGCTTTGCTTATCTAATATCGAGCAACATCTTTGGATTTTTATAATAAGACGGTACAATACTATAAGTTAGAAAAAGTGTTGAAAAATCAATTAAGGTAGTTTCTTGAACTTCTCAATGTACTATATATAGAGTGATTGCGCGAAGTCCGGATTCTTCTGTTTTAATGTAGAACAGTTTCTCAAACTTATATCGGTGGCATGATTTAAAGACCATTCAAAGCATTTACAAGAAAACCAGTCATAGCCTAAAAAGTTTTACTAAACCATTGAAAAAAAGAGAGATAGTATGAAAACAATTACACTCCGTTTACATTTTGTTCTGTCTGCGCTAGGTATTGCCTTGATTGCATTACTTTGCAGCACGCCATTTGTGTCTGGACAAACAAACCAACTACCTATTATTCTCAACGAATTACAGGTTAATCCATTGCCAGACTCAGCCAACTACGATGGGCAGTTTATTGAGCTTTGGAACCCGAACCCATTTCCAGTTGACCTAACAGGGTTTACGCTACGAGACGATCAAACTAGCGCAAATTCGCCAACGATAGGTTATAGGATTCCTGGAGGAACAATTGCTGCAAACAGCGCACTTGCACTTACTCATCAGCAAACAGGCATTATCCTAGACACGCAAGATACGGTTCGCCTGGAAAATGCACAGGGGGATCCCGAAGATGCCTTCTCATATAATACACAACGGACTGGAGCCGAACTACCTGCTGGTGATCACTATGGTCGCCGAGGTGGTGAGGATGGAACAGGCGATTGGGTCGCTTGTCAAGTTGAAACGCCAAGCCAACCGAATGACCCATCTTGTGATGGCATTCAGGTTCCAGTCAAAGTGTCCATCAATGAAATCAACCCTTTTAACTTTGGCCCATTAGGTCAGTATATTGAGATTTGGAACATCAATTTCATTACAATTAACATTGGTGGTTATCAAATCGTCAACGCTAGTACTCGGGCAGTTTACACTATTCCGGAAAACACGATGGTTGGTCCAAACTCTGGTTTAGCATTTCCTAGCTCCCAAACAGGTCTCGTATTCGGTGCTGCTGATACAATTAGTCTAGTTGATTCAAATGGGGTTGCCGACGATGCATATACCTATGATACCGTCGCTGATGGACTGAATCCGGGAGAGGTGTATGGGCGGCAAACTAATGGCGATGGTCTGGGTGGTTGGCAGACCTGTAGCGATGGCTCAGTAAATGGACCTAATGACAGTTGTGGGCAGGCATTAGCAGTGTCATTGGTGAGTAATGTAGCTGAAGCGTCTACGCCAACGCTAATCATCATTGCAAGTGCCTTGTTCGTGACACTTTTCACTTCGCGACTCTTTCTACGCAAAAGGTAGTTCGTTCGTGTAGACTAATTAAAGTAGAAAAAGCCGAGTTTATTAAATAACTCGGCTTTTCTGCTTTCTATCTCGTGCAAGCGGTCTTATCTTTAGAAGATATGGGTTGTAAAACCTCGTGTATCTTCTGTTTCAACTATGCATTCCAAAACACAGATATTGTTGCTGGTCAGTTTACTCGCTTTATGCTTTATTCCATTTAGAGGGAATGCTCAACAGGAAACCGAGCGTTCCCTCTATAATTCTCCTCACCTGCGATTTGGCTCTTTGCTCGGAGGACACAGGCTTAACAGCCTTGAGACTTTAGATGTGGAACGTATCCATTTAGGTTGGCACGTCGAACACTTCTACACTAATCCTGCGCCGCCCCCGCCTGGTATTGAGAATGTATTTGTCATTCACCTGCCTCCCTATAACTTTGTCTATGAAAATTATGTTGAGCGCGTCACAACGGCAGTTCAAGCAAATCCGGGGGCAGTCTGGTCAATTGGAAATGAGATGGATCGGCCGGGACCATTCCAAAATGCCCAGTTTCCTGAAGTCTATGCCGAAATCTACTATCAACTATACACGCTTATAAAGTCAGTTGATCCAACCGCGCAAGTATCTATTGGCGGCATCGTCCAGCCAACAGAGTTACGATTGCGTTATCTGGACATCGTTTGGGATACATATCTAACAAATTATGGCACGACAATGCCTGTCGATATTTGGTCAATTCATAACATGATTTTACCGGAGACTCGGACAGGGTTTGGTGCTGGCATTCCAGATGGCATCCCAGATGATGTGGGCGTTACCTATGGTCTCGATGACAATGATAACATTGAGATATTCAAGCAGCAGATCGTTGATTTTCGGACGTGGATGGTGGAAAAGGGAGAGCGCGACAAACCGCTATTTATCACCGAGTATGGTGTATTGATGCCGGCCGAGTTTGGGTTTGGGACAGAGAGAGTCATTGACTTTATGCACGCGACTTTTGATTATATGCTGGTCGCATCTGATGAGACAATCGGTTATCCTGCCGATGACAATCGGCTTGTTCAACGGTGGAATTGGTATAGTTTGGATGATTACTATTATGATCAGGTCGATCCCGGTGTTGGATTTAACGGTAACTTGTTTGATGCACTTACCCGTGAGATTACACCAGCCGGGATCGCATTTGCGGAATACACGATGCCAGATGGTGCGGTTAGTACCCTACAGGCTTCATCTGAGCCAGAAGTAGGGGAACCTGTGACACTCTCGGCCGAAATCACTAATCATGGCCTAAGCCCTGCCAAAGATGTAACGGTTACCTTTTGGCTCGGCGACCCCGCCGACGGTGGAGAACCGATCAGCTCTCCCCAACATCTAGAGCAGGTCGAGTCTGACTACTATTTTGATCAATCTCAAATGGTCACAACTGTTTGGACACCACCGGGCAAAGGCTTCTTTACTATTTTTGTGACAATCGTAATTGAAGATGAAATGGAAAAAGCTAATAATGTGAAAAGCATTACAGTGGGTGTTGTTGATCACAAGGTTTATTTGCCGCTAATCATGGAATAACATCTCGTCTTATTTTCGGAGAGCTTTTTAATGGCTGGTTTAGTGCTATTCACGACAGCAGGTATCGCGGTTGGATCAACGGTGCTAGCGCGACGTTGGCGAAAAAAACACAAGCAGTTATCAGAGGAGGTGAGTACACTACGTCAGGAGACGGAGGAGTTATCGGCCGAACTCACCTCCACTCAGACACGTTTGACCGTAGCCTCTAGTGCCACTGCGGGCGTTCTCATCCTTGACCGGCTAGAAGTGATCGCAGGCTTGACCCCTCATCACGCACGGCTATTTAACAAAGCTGGGATTTTGACTTACAGTGATTTGGCACAACTTACGCCTAGAGAGGTTCACTTGTTGACGGCCGAAGCTGGCGGCGCACGTATGGATGTGACAAGATGGATTATGCAAGCGCGGCAGTTAGCTGAGATGAGTGGCGCATTGCCAGCATGGTATGGGGCGCAAGTATGACACAGACGATTGCGATTGTAAGTCACAAAGGAGGCACTGGGAAAACGTCACTGGTGCAGAATATGGGCTACGCGCTAGGTAAAAAAGGACGTGTTCTGCTGGTTGATTTTGATCCACAGTCAAATTTGACAGTTGGGTCTGGCATTGAGCCAAGTGAAGAGCGGCTAACTGTCTTTCATGCACTGCATGATGCCACGGTAACCCCTTCTGCGATTATCGAGCGACCATACTATCATTTACTCCCCGCAAATCTCGATCTTGCACTCGGAGAACAGCAATTTGCCGCTCACTACGACCGTAACAATAAGTTGCAAGACGCAATCCGCGCCGTTCAAGCTAATTATGATTATGTGTTGATTGATAGCCCACCGAGCTTGGGATTTTTTGCTTTTAACGCATTGACGGCCGCGCAGCAAGTATTAATCCCGCTGCAATGTCAACCGTATGCGCTACGCGCGGTCGATAGTACACTGCAACTGGTTGATCTAGTCAGTAAAAATAAGCGAGAATTAATGGTCAAAGCCATCGTGCTTACAATGTATGATCGTCGCGTTGCGCTAACGAAGTCAGTAGAGACTGCGGCACGTGACCGTTTTGGCTCGCTTATCCCACGCACAACGATCCCTGTTAACGTCGCCATTGCAGAAGCAGGATTAGCAGGTCAGCCAGTTGCCGTTTATGCAAAAAACTCAACAGGTGCAAAGGCGTACACAAACTTAACAGAGGAGCTATATGGCTAAGAAAAAGAATTTAGATGCAAAATTGGGTAGCTGGGCTGACCAAGCAACGCTCTCTCGCTCACAGAAATCGGCCGGTTCCCAACCGGCTGCCACCCCCCATCGTGAAACTCATCTCTTGGAGCGCAGCTTAATCGAACGTATTGGACTACTAGCAGGTCAACACAACGTTACGCCCCAGCAATTGATTGGACACTTGCTGACTTGGTCGCTCGACCAGGTAGAGACAGGGAATTATAAATTGAAGCTATCCGAAGAAATTGGGTCGCGCTTGTGAGGCTAGCGGCAAGAACATTTCCCGATGATCGCCGCGTAAACAGTGGTTTGAACTCATCGTAACTGCATAGCCACCAACGTTGAGAAAGGCAATTAAATCTCCTTCTTCTAGCGATGGAAGGGCGATATTTTCAGCTAAAACATCGATAGATTCGTTGATATTCCCGACAATTGTAACGGCCTGTAACTTGCCATTGCGTCTTTGTAAGGGAACAACCTCGCAGGGAATGTCGTAATAGGGAGTTAATCCCTGCATGTTTAGCCCCGCATTTGTGCCGACAAAAATCACACCCTGCTTGTCTTCAATCATATTGATCTCTGCCACTAAGATGCCGGCGTTCTTGACAATGTAATCACCGGGTTCGATATGGATGGTCACATTGTGTGTCTTGGCGATAGCAGCAATGTGAGTTGCCCATTCGGTTAGGTCGAGTGGGGTGTCATCGGCCGATAACGGAACCCCCAACCCACCACCAATATCCAAAATCTCAACGTCTGAACACAAATCGAGGAATTTGGAAACACGGGTGAGGATTCGGCCGAAATTTTCACAGTCTAAGTACCCCGACCCACTATGGAAATGTAGCATTCTTACACGCATTCTATAGCTTGCTGCCAGCGCGAGTGCTTCCTCAAACCGATCTGCATAAATACCAAATTTAGTTGGTTTCTCACCCGCATATTGCAACGACTCGTTATAGCCTGCGCCCAAACTTGGATTGACACGCAGCCCAATCTCACGCCCTGCACATCGTTCACCCAAGCGTCGGATCGTACTCAGTGAATCACATGTCACCAGCACATCAGGATGTTTTACTAAATAATCTAAGTCACGATTCGAGAGCGAATTGCCAACAAAGCTGATCTCATCGTCGCGCCAGCCCATTTGTCGTGCCAGCGCGATCTCGTTGGGGGAACAGGTATCAATCCCACAAAGACCTGTTAGGCGTAGGTAAGTTAAAATCGGCCGAAATCGATTTGACTTAATTGCAAAGTAAATTTTGTGTGGAACGTCTCCCAGTGCGTTGTGCAGGGATTGAAGATTATGGTGGACTTGATCGGCCGAATAGAGAAAAGCGGGGGTCTCATCGGCCGAGAGCCATGCCCCAACATCCCGACCCGCAAAACATAGTCGTCCCGCTTCATCGTAATGTAACCCGTCTCGTTCCCACCAGTGCATTGGTAATCTATATTCGGTGTTCGGTATGTCGGTCTATCATTCACCGAATACCGACCCACCGATTACCTTCTTCTACTGCCCCGCCTTCACGGCCGTCCACATCTCATCATACAACTGCGTGTCATCCCCAACGTCAACTAGCCATTCGAGCTTATTAAACACGTCGTCAGGCGGGAAGATGCTGGGGTCTTCCAACACATCTGCTTCAATGAACTCTTTCGCGGCTGTATTTGGGCTCGCATAGTACGTGTAGTTCGTGATCGCCGCACCATTTTCCGCGTCGAGCAAATAGTTCATAAAGTGGAGAGCTGTATCGTACTTTTCAGACGCTTTTGTGATGCAGATATTGTCTAACCACTTCACAGCTCCTTCATTTGGAATCGAGTAGTACCAGTTGCCGTCTTCCGTCTCTTCGTCATACGTTTCATAGTACGCCAACGCGACATCACCCGACCAACCATGCGTCATCGCCACTTCATCTGGAATCAGTAATTCCGTGTCATATCCGTCTGAATTAAACGTTTTCCAGAACGGCTTCGCATCCAAAATCGTCTGCTGAATTTGTGCGATCTCGTCTGGATTGGTCGTGTTCGGGCTGAATCCGAGATAAAACGCTGCCGCCGCTGGCAACTCACGCGAATCGTTCAGAACATTGATCCCATCCCCTGCATACTGCTCTAAAATCGCTGGATCAAATAAATAGCCCCAACTATCAGGAGGGTTTGCGTCAAAGAACGCATTCCCATTACGATACCCAATTCCCGTCGTTCCCCATTGGTAAGCGACACAATGCTGATTATTCGGATCAAACGGTGGGTTTGTGAATGCTGAGTCGAGATTGCCAAAGTTAGACAAATCGGCCGTGTCAATCTCCGCCAACATATCCAACTCAATCATCGTCGAAACCATGTAATCACTGGGGAAAATCACATCGTATCCATCCGCCCCCGCCTGCATTTTCGCTAGCAAGTCTTCATTAGAAGCGTAAGTATCATAAATAACCTCAACCCCATACTCTTCCTGATATTTCGTCAGCAGTTCTTCATCAATGTAGTCAGCCCAGTTATAAACAGACAGTGTGTCAGCTAGTTCGCCAGACCCACTATTACCACTATCACTAGGTCCACCACCCGGCCCACCGCCGCAAGCCACGAGAACAACGATCAACATCATCAAAAACGTCCACTTCTTTAACATCTTAACTTCTCCACTTTTAGTGTGGTAAGTGGTAGGAATGCCTCTTGGCTTACCACTTACTTCACGTTCTTCGCTGAAGCAACAGCGAAATAATCACCAGCACTGTTGAGCCGATAAACATCAGCGTCGAGAGGGCATTAATCTCTGGGGTAATGCCGACCCGAATCATTGAATAGACCTGCACAGGCAGCGTCGTTGAGTTCGGCCCGGCCATAAAAAATGTGATCACAAAATCATCGAGCGACAGCGTAAATGCCAGCAGCGCCCCCGACACAATGCCGGGAGCCAGCAATGGCAATGTGACACGTCGAAACGTCTGCCATGGACTCGCGCCCAAATCGGCCGCTGCTTCTTCTAAATCCTCATCCATATCCGCCAACCGCGCCCGCACCACAATCGCCACAAACGCAATGTTAAACGCGATATGCGCGATCAAAATCGTGTAGCGACTGAGTGAAATGCCAACCATCACAAAAAAAAGCAGCGTCGATAATGCCATCACGATGTCGGGAATGATGATCGGCAGGTACAAAATCGCGTCAAACGTCACCTTCCCACGAAAGCGAAACCGCTCCATCGCAATCGCCGTCAGCGTTCCCAAAATCGTGCTGACCACCGTTGACCACCCAGCAACCCACAGGCTGACCTTCGCCGCGTTGATGATGCTCCGATTGTTGAACACCTCCGCATACCAATTCGTCGTAAATCCCGCCCAAACGGTCGCCGACCCGCGTCCGCTGTCGTTAAACGAGTACACAATCAGCAGCAAGATCGGTAGATACAAAAACAAAAACATGCCGATCACAAGCCACGTCAAGGCACGTTCATTGAACGATTTGCGGATTTTGTTGCGGGGGTGTAGTGTTAGGGCAGTCATTGATTTACGATTTATGATTTACGATTTACGAGACCAGCCTCGTAAATCGTAAATCGTAAATCCAAAAATTTATCTTCTCTCTTTATCAACGCGGAAGTAAATCAAAATGGCGAATAACATAATCAGCATCATCAGGAAGCCAATTGCGGAGCCGAACGGCCAGTCGCGGGCGGTCATGAATTGCTGTTGGAGCAGATTGCCGAGCATGGCGACCTGTCCGCCGCCAAGCAGGTCGGGTGTGACGTATGCGCCGAGCGTTGGGACAAAGACGATAATGGCGGCCGCAACAATGCCGGGCAGCGAAAGTGGGAAAAGAATGCGAATGGTCGTCATGAAACGATTTGCACCAAGATCATTTGCGGCCTCGAGCAGCGTCCAGTCGAATTTTTCGAGATTACTATAGAGTGGCAAGATGACAAAGGGGAAGTAGCCGTAGAAGAGGCCGACAAAGACGGCACCTTGGTTGAAGAGTAGGGGCAGTGGATTTGCCGTTATCTCTGCTAACCATGCAAAAAATCCACTGGAACCCGACAGCGCGACAGCCTGTTCATGCAGCGTCGCTGTCCAAAAGCTATTGATTAGACCCGTGTTGCGGAGCAGTGCCATCCATGCGTAGGTTCGGACGAGAAAGTTTGTCCAGAATGGGATCATGACCAAAAAGATCAAGATGCTGCGCCACTTTTTCGGCCGACGCGCAATCCAATATGCAAACGGATACCCAAACAGGAGACAAATAAACGTGTTAACCGATGCCATCCAAACGGAACGCCAAAGAATTCTCAAATAGAGAAACTGCCCTCCGATGCGGCTGAAGAAGCGCGTATAATCGTCAAAAAGGGCGAAAAAGCCATCTTGTAGCAAATTTGGATAGACAATTGTACCGCGTGTGCCGCGTTCGCCTAAGCTAATAAACAGAACGATCAAATTGGGCAGAACAAAAAAGACAATCAGCCAAAAGGCCGCCGGGTAGTTGATCGCCCACGCGCTGTTGCGGTTGAGTAATAGAAGCGAAAAGCCAGCCAAGCCAGCTACCGCAATCGCGCCCATGAATTCTCGCGTGATATACCAGTAGACAACGGCGAGTAGGATGAAGGCGACGTTGCGGCCGATTCCACCCCACCGAGCCTGCGACATCTTCCGCAACAACCCGATCCCAATGATTAAGTCAACCGCCGTTCCAGCACCGTAAACGACATACGGCATAATGGCTGGCAGTGTGGCGAGGGCTTCCTCAAACTCGAACGCATCCCACCCCATGCTGCTAAATGTCACCCATCGAAGAAGGAGGAGAAGCCAAAGTGCGGCGTGACCTAACGATGTGTAGGCGGCAACACGCAAAATTGGCTCAAGGCCAACAGTCATGTCAAAGTTAGTTTTTGTCGCTGTTACTGCCATCTTTAGTATTTGGTGTTCGGTGGATTGCCTGCCGAATACCGACCTACTGAACACCTGTCTTATTCTGTGAGAACTTGGGCATTATCGGCCGAAAACTGCACTTCCACCCGATCCCCATTCCGAAACGCCAACACATTTTCACTTCCCAAATTCTGCACCCGCACAACCATCGCATCCCCTGTTGCGAGGTCAACTTGATAGCGCGTGTCCGTGCCGATGTAAGTCGCTTCGCTAACCACACCATCGAGCTTGACACGCCGATTTTCGGGAATGTTACTATCGGCCGAATACAGCCAAATCTTTTCCGGCCGAATTGCAACAACCGCAACTGTTCCCTGTGCCAACGTCTCTCGCGCCACACCGCCAAACAGCACGCCGTTCGATTCCAACGTTGTGTATTTGCCCGACTCGATTACGGTTCCGTTGATAAAGTTTGTTTCACCGATAAAGTCCGCGACAAAGCGATTCGCAGGATGCTCATAGATTTCCTGTGCCTTGCCGACCTGTGCGATATGCCCCGCATTCATCACCGCGATGCGATCTGACATCGTGAGGGCTTCCTCTTGGTCATGCGTCACGTAGATAAAGGTAATACCGACTTCAGATTGAATTTGCTTGAGTTCGAGCTGCATTGCCTTACGCAGTTTGAGGTCGAGTGCGCCGAGGGGTTCGTCGAGGAGGAGAACTTTCGGCCGATTGACCAACGCCCTCGCCAGCGCAATTCGCTGTTTCTGCCCACCTGAAAGCTGCGTTGGCTTGCGTTCCGCAAACCCTTCCATCTGCACGCGCCGCAATGCACCCGCTACTCGTGTCGCAATGTCCGCCTTCGGCACTTTTGACATTTGTAACCCAAACGCCACGTTCTGCTCAACCGTCATGTGGGGAAAAAGCGCGTAATTCTGGAAAACGGTGTTGACAGGACGACGAAATGCGGGAACGCCTGCCACTGGCTGACCCATGATGTAAAGCTCGCCATATGTCGGCTGCTCAAACCCCGCAATCATTCGCAAGGTTGTCGTCTTGCCGCATCCACTCGGCCCCAGCAGCGAGAAAAATTCCCCATCTGGAATCTCCAGCGAGATGTTGTCAACTGCTGTCACATCGCCAAATTGCTTTGTCACGTTTTCGATTTTTACGCTTGTGGTCATCCTTCTCCATTTGGACAGGCGAACAGCCTGTCCTACATCACGCTTACCTCTTCCAATTTATACGTGTGCAAAACCATCGCCGAAACCGTCCGTGTGATCCCGTTCACCTTTTGTAGCTGTTCCCGCAAGAAACTCGCAAAATGCTCCCGATCCCGACAGCGTACCTCAACCATCAAATCATACTCACCGGAAACCATTAACAAATAGCTGACTTCAGGAAATGCACAAATTGCTTGTGCCGCTTCTTCTAAATTAGGTGGATTAACCGAAATATGAATGATCGCAGGGGCATTAAAACCAACTTTGTGTGGCTCAACCAAACCGATAATACGAATGACATCCTCTGCAAGTAGGCGTGCCGCTCGCTTGCGAATTGTTCCTTCTGTCACACCCAATGCCTTAGCGATCTCAGTGTACGGTTTACGTCCATCTGCTTGGAGATGGGAAAGAATTGCGCGGTCAAGTTTATCCATATAACTTTTACGAATATCGGCAAGTTGGGGGAATTCTACGCTGATGATCGTATTTGTCAAGCGTTAGCGTGAAACTCGTCGCTTTTACACAAAAATGATGAAATTAATTGACGTGACTGATTGTCGGAATAGAATAGCCATTCAGGACGATAGTCGGGGAAAATAGTAGTGGAAATCACCATCAACCCGACGGCGCATACTACTATGGCGCAGATATTAGCGTGCATCCTGATTTTTAAGTGGGCGACGTTGATCTTCTGGAAAAACCCACACTATCATTAAACGCGGTGCTTAGTTCATGCAGATGACGCTCGGCACCACACGTCTTATGTCCAAGTTAGTAGAACATCATTCTCTTTGGAGTGGCCTTGCCAGCTCCGACCCCGACGCAGAAATCGCTGTGATGGGCATCCCGTTCGACAATGCTGTGAGTTGGCGCGACGGTACACAGCACGCCCCCGAAGTAATTCGCAGCCTCACACCACACCTCGCCTACACAACAGAGGAAGGGGAAATTTTGCGTGTGCGGGTCAGAGATTATGGCGACATTGAGCATGATCTGAATTGGGAACGCTACTTTGGCAATGTCGAAAAGCAAGCATTCGACATCCTCAACGGTGACCATAAGTTGCCTATCTTCATCGGTGGCGACCATAGCGTCGGCATTCCGCTCTTCAAAGCATTTGCCAAAACGTTCTCAGACAAGAAAGTCGGTTACATTCAATGGGACTCTCATGCTGATCTCGCCGACAATTTTGGCGGTCATCCATGGAGTCACGCTAATACCGCTCGCCGCAATATCGAGCAGCCAAACCTCTCCTGTGACAACCTCGCTTTTGTCGGATTACGCTCCTTCCTCTCTGAAGAACTCGAATTTTATGCTAATAATCCGACAATTGGCTGGCATACGGCCCGCAGCGTCTACAAGTGTGGCATTGAAACCATCGCTTACGAAATCGTCGAGCAGATGCAGGGTGTTGATGCACTGTATATGAGTGTAGACATTGACGGTTTCGATCCCGCTACAGCCCCCGGCACCGGCACACCCGAACATGGTGGTATGAGCTTGCGTGAAGGTCTCGAATTTTTACGCATTATCTTTGAGAATTTGCCCGTCAGAGCGATGGATATTGTTGAAGTCAGCCCGCCACTCGATATTTCTGATGTGACATCGTTGGCGGCCGCAAAAATCATGTATGAAGTATTTGGATTCATACAGAGTAACAAATAATCACAAAAGACCTCAAATGAGGAAGAGATTTTTACTATTTCACGCAAAGATGCTCTGACAATTGAATAAGTAGAAATCAGGATGGTATAATCGAGCCAGACCATGAGAAGAGGATAGTTTGTGATCGACAATCAATATCTGACAGATTCTGAATTAATAGCTGCCTGTATGGAAGGTGATGGACTGGCTTGGGAGACGCTCATCGGCCGCTACGCTAACTTAATCTATGCCATCCCGCTGCGTTTCAACCTCTCCCAAATGGCTGCTGATGAAATTTTTCAGCAAACGTGCGTGACGCTGCTCAATAAGCTCAACCAACTGCAAGACCAAACAAAACTAAGCGCATGGCTCGTCACCGTCACACGCCGTCACTGCATCCATTTTTTCCGTCGCCGCACAGATGAGCAACTGCCTGACTCATTTGAGATAGAAGGTGAATCGGTTGAACAAGAAATTATGCTGTGGGAGCAGCGGCAAATGGTTGTTCAGGCTGTCGCCCTACTTTCGGAACGCTGCCGTGATCTATTGACGCGGCTATTTCTAGAAGAACCTCCAGACAGCTATGAGACAGTATCGGCCGAAATGGGCATCGCGCTAGGCAGCATTGGCGCAACACGGCGACGCTGTTTAGACAAATTGCGACGAAAGTTGGCGATTGTCGAACAATAGATGTATTTTTTCGGTCAATCTTCCCTCTGTACTGAAAAGAGCGAGTCCATTTTTTTGAAAAATGGACTCTTTAAAACAACAATGCACGATAAAACCCTTCTCGAACAGCTTCAGTCAGATGATGAAACAACGCAAGACAGCGCATTGCAAAAGCTGCGGTTACCAACGCCGGCCGCCGAATTGCTTCAGCGTGTTGGTGCATTGTTTCAACAGCGACAGAAGCAGGTGGGGGAGCGTCGGCGGCAATCGGCCGAGCTTCAGTTTGACAGTTGGACAAATGGGTTGCCCGTCGGGGTACGCGGTGCGGTGATGGAGCGGCAACTGCTGTTTGAGGCAGGGGAGTATGATCTCGACGTTCAAATTGTCCCTATCGACGAAGATCATCTCACCCTACACGGGCAACTACTGACGGTCGATGACGTTGTGACGCTAGAAGGGATCCAAATTGGGCTGAAATCAACCGATAACATCACGCAAGATCGCATCGCTGATAGCTTAGGACGCTTCACGTTTTCCACCTTGCCTAAAGGTGACTATGTGCTGACTGCCTTTCTGCCAACACAAGATGTTCAGTTTTCCCTGAACAATTTGCAGTAAACGGGGTCTTTGCGTCTGGTCATGACCACACAATACGACAGCTTGCACAATGAATCGGCCGAGAACCAACTGATTTGGTTGCAAGAATATGCCCCTAGCTATGAGCCAGAGCTGGTCACGCAATGGCGAGAACGAGCGACTCATTTTGAACGCGCCAATCCACAAGTTGCGTTGCAAATTGCTGAGTTGCTGAGAAATGTGGCTGATTTCTGGCAGCACACGGCGACAAAGGCAGCCGCGCACCACGTTGAGGCCAATGCACGCATGTTGCTTGGCCAGCAGCCACGCGCATTAGAACAGTACGAGGCGGCCGCGATGATCTATCACGCGCTCAACTTACCACAGGAGGCAGCGCGTGTGGCGGTTGGGCAAATCGGCGTACTGCAATTTTTGGGACGCTATACGGAAGCCGAGCAGTTAGCACAAGCGATATTAAATGACAATCCCGATGCACTGACCCGCGCAAAAATTTTGCTCAACAGTGGCCTGATTGCCGCGCGGCAATCGAAGTTTGAGCTGGCACGTGATGCGTTTTTAGAGGCGGAAACATTATTTGCCGCCACGAATGCGCCGCAACATGTAGCAATGGCACAAGGCAACGCAGCGATTGTGCTGACAGAGTTGAACGACTTTCGCCAAGCAGAGCAGCAGTCACGGGCGGCGCGAGCCTTTTTTGCAACGGCCGATATGCAAAGCGTCGTCGCGCAAATTGATCTCAATCTTGCCTATTTGCGCGGCAGTCAGGGCGACTATCAACAGGCGTTGATTGATGCAGCCCAAGCGCGTGCAGTCTTTGTGGCACAAGAAAATGGGATGGAGCAGGCACAAGTTGACCTGCATCGCAGTGATTTCTATCTTGCGCTCAACCTTTGGCATGAGGCACAGCAACAGGTCGAGAATGCGTTGCCAAACTTTGAGTCAGCAGGAATGTCGTTTGAAATCGGCCGCCTACATCTCAACCACGCCGCCGCACTCGCACATAACGACCAGTTTACAGCGGCGATTGTGGCATTGGAACGAGCACAGGCGATTTTTTCGGCCGAAAATAATCCCGTCTGGCAAGCTATCGCCACGCTCTATCGCGCTCTATTCGATTGGCGACGCAGCCCCGCAGATGCCCAGATTGTTGAGATCGTGCAGAGCAGTCGCGCTACGTTTGAGATGGCACAACTTCCCAATCGCATCGCGCAGTGTGATTTATTATTGGGCGAGGTCGCATTGTTCAAACATGATGTTTCGCAAGCAGAAACTTATTTTGCACGTGCGTTGACTTTGACAACTGACTTGCTGCCCCCGCTGATCTTTTTATGTCATGACGGGTTAGGGCGCGTCGCAGAACTGAGGGATGAGCTGACAGCGGCACGCCAGCACTATCGTGCTGCTGTCGCCAACTTAGAGCGACTACATACGTCAATCGGGGCGCAGGATTACAAGCTCGCATTTTTAAGCGACAAGTTGGCGGTTTATGAAAGACTAGTTGGGCTGTGTTTGAAGGTAAATTCGGCCGAATCACGCACTGAAGCATTTGAGACAGTCGAACGCGCTCGCTCTCGTGCGCTGCTTGACCAACTAGCACGCACCACCTCCCGTGCTGACACACCACTCGATGAGCTACAACAGATCAAGCAAGAGCTAAATTGGTATTACAATCGCCTCAACACGCCCCAAGATGACCCAACACGTCGTCAGCACACACAGTTAACAGAGGAAATTGCCAAGCGTGAACGCCGCCTGACTGAACTACACAACCGCGCACACAATCGTGATTTAATTGCACCGCTAGGCCAGCAAACGATCACATTAGCCAGACTGCGTGAACAGTTGCCGCCCGACACGCTCTTACTTGAATATGCAGCGGTTGATGGAGAGATTGTTGTCTTTGGCATTGACGAGAATGAATTATGGGTGCGAGGATTGGCGGTAAGTGAGGAGGCAGTCGGTGCTCAGGTCGCGCAGTTACGCTTTCAAATCAACAAATTCAACTACAGCAAAAAGTATCGCACGCGCTATGCACGACAGCTTCGGCATAGCTGCGATAGTTGTTTAGAGCAGATTTACGGCGCAATCTGGCGGCCGATTGCAAAGCGCGTGACCACTAAAAATGTTGTGATTGTCCCACACGGTCTACTGCACAGCGTTCCGTTCCATGCACTGTTTGATGGTGAAAACTATTTGCTGACACACCACACGTTTTCGCTCGCACCAAGTGCTTCTGTCTTCTCCCACACGTTGCGCCCAGCCACTACGATGGCAAAACGAACGCTCGTCATCGGGGTCGATGATCCGCACATCCCGCACGCGACGAGTGAAGCGCAAGGGGTCGCGTCGCTGTTTGGTGAACAGGCTGAGTTGCGCCTAAATGGTAGAGCTAATCTCGATGATTTATCAGATTATCAACTGTTGCACTTAGCGACACATGCCACATTTCGCGCTGACAATCCGCTTTTTTCTGCGCTCAAGTTAGCCAGCGGCTGGATGAGCGTACATGATATTTACACACTGCCCACCGTCCCGCCGCTGATTACATTGAGTGCGTGCGAGACGCATCAACATCAGGTAGCGACGGGTGATGAACTGGTGGGGCTATGTCGCGGGTTTTTTGCAGCAGGGGCGCGGTCACTCGTGGTTAGCTTGTGGATGGTTGATGACAAGGTGACAGAACAGTTAATGAGGCTGTTCTATGCACGGTTGCAGACGGGCATGACGGTGGCAACCGCCTTGCGAGATGCACAAATTGCACTGAAAAATGAGTACACGCATCCCTATTTTTGGGCAGCGTTTGTCGTGACGGGAAATCCAAATTTGAGATTAAGCAGGAAGATAGTACGATGAAAATGCGACAGGTTGGAATACTTTTACTATTGGTAACACTGTTATTTAGTGAGGCTGTTTATGCGGAGGATGAGGCGGTTGTGGTGGCGATCTCGGCCGAACACACAATCACCCAAATCGCCACCGATCACGACATCGCTGTTCTAGCACAACTTCCAGAGCTGTCGCTCTATCGAGTCGAAGCCGCACTGACGTTAGCCACCGATCCACGCATCACGGCTATCTATGCCGACAGCACACTCGACGCACGCCCCAGCTACATCGTCGCAACAGGTGATATTTTGGAAGCTGCGCCCACGGCTGGCACAGTTGAAGAGGTTGAAAATCAGGCCGCACTCGACGTGTTGCGCGTCTCGCAAGCACATACGCTCAGTCGCGGGGCTGGCATAACCATTGCTGTGTTAGACACTGGCGTGGAATTCGCCCATCCGTTACTTTCCGAGCATCTGATAGATGGCTATGATTTTGTCAGCGGAGATACAAGTGCGGATGATGTAGCAGACGGTAGTGATACCGATGGGGACTGGCAATTTGATGAGGGGGCGGGGCATGGCAGCCATGTTGCGGGGATCATCGCCAGCGTGGCACCAGATGCAACAATTCTGCCTGTCCGTATTTTTGACAGCAATGGGCGCGGTTTGAATTTCGATGTGGCGCAGGGGATCGTGTATGCCGTCAATCAAGGTGCAAATGTCATCAATTTGAGCGGTAACACCTTGCACGATGAGCCATATCTGCAAGACGCGATTAACTATGCCGCACAAAATGGCGTTGTGGTGGTCGTCTCGGCCGGCCTCAACGTTATCGGCTACCCCGCCAGCTATGAGAATGTCATCTCTGTCGCCGCGACCGATAATAACGATTGGCGCACTGTCCTCTCACGCTTTTCTGGCAATGATGTGACCGTTTACGCGCCGGGTGAATTCATTTTGTCAGCTTATCATGGTGGACGTTATGCGCGTTGGACAGGACATTCGATGGCAACGCCATTTGTGGCGGGAGCGGCCGCGTTGATGATGGGGATGGGAAACTGTGATGCGGCGTGCGTGCGTGCGAATCTATTGAGCTATGCGCGGCCGATAGATAACATCATCGTAGACCGACGGATCGACATTTACGATGCGGTTGGCAGCGCGACCAAGCAGACAGTGATTGAACTGCAAGTGGAGGCGACTAATATCTCTGACAATTCACCATTTGACAACGTGCGAAAACTGCGCTTGCAAGTTGACAATCAGGCGCACTCGCTGCCGCTGAGTGAGTTGACGATGCGCTATTGGTATCAGAATGAGGCGGCCTCGGCCGAGAACTTCTTCTGTGATTGGGCCGCAGTCGGTTGCGAAAACATCACTGGCACGTTTGGCACAGCAGAAGGGATGCAATATCTCGAAGTAGGGTTTACCGATGGCGTTGTCTTTGGCTCGGATGCAAGTGGAGAAATCCATCTCCGCACACACCATGTCGATTGGGCGAACTACGACGAGACGAATGATTACTCCTATCAGGCGGCAACTGAGTTGACAGCATGGGGGCAAGTGACAGCATATCACAATGGTCAATTGATTTGGGGAACGGAACCGGGCGTGCCGACGGCGGTGGGGTGGCTGACGGGATCGGCCGATGTTCAACATGGCATTCCCTCACCACTCTTTTTGGTTGCTACCGCCTGTCTGATTCTAGCGTCAGCCCAGAGCATCAAACATCGAAGCGATTCATGATTGTACTTCAGGATTAACGCAGTTGGGCAACTTCTCACCGCCAGCAAGTTGTGCGCCGCTAATGTCTGATAGGCTGTGTGTAGGTCTTGGACAAGTAGAAAAGTTCGATATAAACTGGCTATGACTGTGCTTCCACATAGGATGTGGTAGGGGTTTCTGCGATGTGCAGATACGCCCCGCCTGCCTAACCCCTACGATGATTATGGTGTTTGGGTCATGATGTGAGAATGCGTGGATAGAGATCGCCGCTATTGAGGCGCAGGTTGAAGCGGAGACGAAGGGTAGATAGGGTGATGGGCAATTTAAAGATAGACTTCGCGGCGATGTTGGATGCGATGCACGATAATCGCGTCATTCTCAGGAGACAATTCGTAAAGTAGGCGATAGTCGCCAACGCGAAACTTGTAGTAATGGCTCATGTCACCCGTCAGGCGTTCGGGCTGAATTTGCTGAAAGTTACTCACGAATCGCCCCAAACGTTGAACCACACGACCCGCGACATTGCGATCCAACTGTTGAAGGTCACGTAACGCAGACATTAAAAGCCGAACTTCCATTACGCCTCAATGTCTAACAGTTTGACAGCATCTTCGAGCGAAATTCCGCGTTCACCCGCACGGATCGCCGCGCTTTGGCGCAGTAGTTGCGCTTTGAGTTCAGGGCGTATTTCCCCTTCGTCGTCCCATACAAAATTGAGCGGCTGGCGTTTTGATTCACGCGGCTGCTCAAGCAGCGTCTTCATGCGTTCGTAGAGCGCAATGGGCAGGATCACGGCGATGGGGTTGCCCTCTGCGTCGTTGATGAATTGGGTTGGGATGGGGTCTGCGATGGTTGACATGGTGAGCATTATAGCAGATGCCTTTTTGGTGAGGTTAGGAGTTCATTCACTCATCTGGCGGATACCATCCCGCAGACACCCAATTGCGACGAGCGGGCAGAATAAATTCGTTGTTCAAACGGAGTGCCTCGACTGTGGCGCGACCTATCGGCGTTTGCCCGATGATATGGATACCGTCGCTATCCCACCTGAAATGTTCCCACCAAGATTGCGTGCGCGGATTGAACAAGGCAACGGTTCGATTCGTCACGGGATCGAGGAAGCGCATCTTGTTTGACTTGAAGCTGTTGCACCATGCACAGGTAAGGCACAGATTCTCAACGTCAGAGTCGCCCCCTTTGGAGGTTGGGATGATATGATCGACCTGCATCTGTCCACCGCTGATTCTTTGCGGCGTTAGGCAGTACTCACAGCGATTCCCTGCTCGGCGAATGACGGTTCGCCGCACGGTTATTGTGACAGTTGTCATGCGAGTAATGGCTTGCCACCACGTAAACTCAACAACGCATAGGCACGAGCTTTTCGTAACGTGACGCGCCCGTATTCGCGTCGCAACGTTTCCAACTGGTTTATCTCCTTGTCGGTTAGCGTCACCTGCTTGGCGAAATGTTGTAGCTTGCGCTGGTCATCTTCTGACATGGACGAATTGGCGATTTGCCAAAGATGTGTGTCTGAAAGCCACGTCATCCGCGCTAACTCCGTTTGCATGTCGGTAGGGACATCTCGCAAATCGGGTAAACTGGACGACATCGTTTGTGCAAATAAGTCGTCAACAGGTGTTTCCAGCAAACTCGCCATATGCTGGATGCGCTCCACGATCCCGCGCGGTAACTCTAGTGTGATGGTTTGCGTTTCCATGTGTGAAGTATAGTGATGAACAAAGGCGATTACCACCCCGACGGCGCAAAACCGCGTGCTATAATTTGCCAACTGACAACGTTCCATACACAAACCGCATCATGAATCGTAGTAGACAAGCTGGCGTTGAGATGACAAATGAAGGGGAGAAATTGACGCTTTCGTGATGCGAACCTTCATCTAGGTTGCTGCTCAACAAAATAACCATGTACGACGACATCATTTGGCTGGAACAAATCACGACATTGCACGAAATTGATGCGCGTTGGTTTTTGCCTTTCACGGTGTATCGCCTCAACCAACTAACCGATCAGCGCGAAATCGATCTGAATATCGTGCTTGAAGATGTCTTTGCCGAGCCGCAAACGCGCCGCCTACGTCTACATTGGCGACCAGATACGCCGACGCTGCACAATCCACCCATTCAAGAGGAGGTCATCACCGAATGGGCAGCATGTGGGTTGACTTGTGTCGTTTTGCCACTTTACACGTCTTTCCGTCTGTTTGACGTGGCAGACCGCAAAGATAGCTTTGACTATTGGGTAGGTGATGGGCAAGATTTGCTTGGACTCGAAATTAGCGGAATGCTCGACGGGAACATCAAAGCACGGCAGCGTCAAAAGATCACGCAGCTTTTGGCGAGCCGGCGCAAGGTCAACAGGTTTGTGAGTGTGGTAAACTTTACGCGGCAGATGATTCATCTATCATTCCATCTGCGGGAGCAAACGGTATGAGCGGTTCAATTGATTACAGCGGTTTTCCAGATGAGTTGCGCCAGCATAATCGGCGGCGGTCTTCGCTGATTTTGGAGGGGCGTTGGTTGACGGCGCAGCGGCAATACGAGACAGCGAGTGATCTGTTTGCGGAAGCGGCCGAACTCGAACGCCCCCTCATCGAATGGGCACAAACCAATGGCAAACACGACTTTGCATTTATCCATCAGATCAGCGAACTTTCCCTATGGTCTCATGCGGGGAATCCCCGCCACGCATTGCGACTGGCAACCCACCTCCTTAAAAGCCCACACCTGACCGATTCTCAACGTGATGAAGTTGCCGATCATCTACAAGCGTTGCGAGAAAAGTTTGTGCGGTGGCAAGAAGATTTCGCGCCGAAACCTGTTTCTGTTTAACTCTTCATCTTGGCCGCAACATAAACGATAGGAGGTCTACAATTTCGATATGATATTACCGCTTGGAAAACTTCCGCCAGAACTGCTGGCAACGATATTAACAGATGCGCCTGTGAGCGATTCGCGGGTGCTAGTTCGGCCGGGAGTCGGCCTCGATTGCGCCGTCGTTGATGCCGGTGACCGCTATCTTGTCTTCAAGTCAGACCCGATCACCTTTGCGAGCGATGAAATCGGCTGGTATTTGGTGCAGATCAACAGCAATGACATTGCGACGACGGGCGGCGTACCGCGCTGGCTAATGGTGACAATGCTGTTGCCAGAAGGCGCAACATCGGCCGAAACAGTCCAAACAATTAGCGACCAGCTTTATGCTGCCTGTCGTGAAAAAGAGATTTCGGTGATAGGCGGACACACGGAGATCACGTATGGGATTGATCGGCCGATTCTCAGCGCAACAATGATCGGCGAAGTCGCCAAAGAGCGACTGATTACCCCACAAGGAGCCACCGCTGGCGACAAAATTTTGCTGACGAAGGGGATTCCGATTGAGGCGACGGCGTTGCTGGCACGCGAGTTTCCGGAGCGATTAGCGGGGGTGTTGAGTTCGGCCGAGATCACAACCGCCCAAAACTACCTCTACACACCCAGCATTAGCGTTTTGCGCGATGCACAGATTGCAACACAAGCGGGCAACGTCACCGCCATGCACGACCCAACCGAGGGCGGTCTCGCTGGCGCACTGTGGGAACTCAGCGAGGCGAGTGGACAAACGCTGCACGTTGACCGCGCTGCTATCCTAATACCAGATTTGGCACAACGCATCTGCCAAGCCTTTGCGCTTGATCCACTGGCAACCATCGCATCGGGCGCACTTCTGCTGACTGCGAGTGCAGGAGATACAGAGGCGATTTGTGCGGCGTTATCGGCCGAGTCAATTACATGCACCGTCATTGGTGTCGTTGGCGAAGCTGGGTTAAATGTTTATTTGGATGATGAATTGCTAGCTCGCCCTGCACGTGACGAAATCACGCGCGTCTATGAAACCAATTAAGACCACAATGCTAGTGGTGCATTGCCAAAACCATACCGTAAATTTAGGAATGTCGTGATTGCAACCAACATGAGCAAAATCGCAGTCAGGATATAGTCGCGGGGCGCAAACTTGATTTCGTGTAGAGCGGTGCGCGTGATACCGCGTCGGCCGTAGCCACGTGCCTCAAGCGACATCGCAAGTTGACTGCTGGCACGCAAAGAGCTGATAATCATCGCCACAAACATGGGCATCATGATGCGAACGCGCTGAATACCTTTGTGTTGGGAAAAATTGAGACCGCGTGCCTGTTGTGCTTGCGAAATTCGGCCGAACATCCCTTGAAACGTCGGAATGTAGCGCAGCGCAAGGGCTAACACCATCCCCCACTCGTGGGGCATCCCCAACTTGACAAAGCCGCGCACAATGTTCGAGTGCGTCGTCGTGTACAGCCATGCAAAAACAGCTAGTGCCATCGTGATGATGCGTAACGCCAAGACACACCCTTGCGCTACCGCTAGTGACGTGATGCGAATGATCCAAAATGACAGCCATACCTCTCCTGCTGGATAGAAAAGTGTGCGGAGTAGAAGCATCAGGGTGATGACGGGTAGGAGTGTCTTCCAGATGAAGCGTAGGCGGGTGAGGGGGATGGCGGCCGAAAAATGCAGCAAGTGTACCAATATCGCGGCTCCCAACATCAGCCACAGATTTTTGATCAGAATCAGCAAAAAGATCATACTGGCAACAAATAGCAGCTTGACACGCGGATCGGCGCGATGCAGCCAGCTATCTCCCGCCACATAGAGATTAACCATAGGGTTTCACTCGTTGACACAGCTCGGCAACGGATAGAACTGGATTGACAACCCCAAGCTGCGCCGCAAGTTGAGTGATTTGTGGTGGTTCGAGGCGCGTTTGATTGAGCTGTGCGGTTTGACTCATTACCTCTCGCGTCGCGCCCTGCGTCAAAAGCTGCCCATCGTGCATCACGATACAGCGCGGCACATGCTCCGCGACTAGGCGCATATCGTGCGTGATTAGAATGATCAGATGCCCTGCCTCATTGCGCTGTTGCAGAATGGACATCAATTCGTCGCTGCTGCGTTGATCGAGGCCACTGGTTGGCTCATCCAAGATCAAAATTGGGGTTTGCATGGCGACGACGGCGGCAACGCTGACTTTGCGACGCAGGCCAAAACTCAATGTCGCGGGCTGTCGCTCTGCGTAAGCAGCTAGGTCAAATTGCGCCAATGCCACCTCGACCCGTACCGCGACTTCCGATTCATTCAAACCGAGATTACGCGGCCCCATCGCCAATTCCTCGCGCACTGTTGAACTAAAGATCATGTGGTCAGGATTTTGGAAGACATAGCCGACCGACTGAGCGAGTTCAGCAATCGATTTTGTCGCAGTGCCAATATCGTTCAACAAGACTTTCCCTGTCGTGGGCCTGAGCAATCCGTTGAGCAGCTTGGCCAATGTCGTCTTGCCCGATCCATTTTGACCCAGAATGGCGACGAACTCGCCACGCCCAATCGTCAAGGTTACATCATCGACGGCATTTCTTGTGCCGTTGTAGGTGTAGGTGATGTTTTGTAGGTGAAATTGGGGGGGAGGCTCGGCCGAAATCCTAACCTCTCTCGTCGTCCGATCAATTTCCCATTTCAGCAATGCCTCCCGCGCTGTGTCAATGTTGGGAAAAGTCAACTGTGTCTGATATGTCTGATTGAGCCGTTGGGCGAGTTGGCAAACCTGTGGTGTTGCAACGCCAATGGTGTCGGCCGAAGCAAACCATTGATGCGGCCTACCATCGAACGCGATTTTCCCATCGTGCAAGACCAATACCCGATCCGCAAACGACGCGATCTGCTCGCTTTCATGCGAAACCATCACGATGGTCATCTGCTCCTGCTGACGCAATCGTTCAACAACTGCAAAAACTTCCTGCTTGCCAAGTGGATCAAGATTGGCAGTCGGCTCGTCCAGCACCAAAACGGGTGGCTTCATGGCGAGAATAGCCGCAATCGCAACGCGCTGTTTTTGCCCACCCGATAGCTCAAAAGGGGAGCAGTGGCGAAAATCACTCATACCGACGAGCGATAATGCCCAATTAATGCGCTTCCCCATTTCCGCACGCGCCATCCCGCTCGTTTCTAGCCCAAAGGCAACCTCCGCCTCGACGGTCATGTTGAAAAGTTGGGTCTCAGGCTCTTGGAAAACAATCCCCACCGTTTGCGCTAAATCGGCGACTGTTGATTGCTTGCTGTTCTGCCCATTTACTGTGACCATGCCGCCAATTGTGCCACCTGTCGAATGTGGCACGATGCCGTTGAGTGCCAAACAGAGCGTCGTTTTGCCGCTGCCCGTTAAGCCCATAACGGCGACAAACTCCCCTTCCTGAATGCGGCAATCGACACCATCTAAAACCCAACCAGGTTCAGCATTGGGCTGAACCTGCGGGTAAGCGTAGCTTAGATTGTCGATATGGATGATCGATGGCACAGTGTCAGAAACTAACGTTCGGTAAATGCAGGTTTGCCCGATAGCTGTTCAAGCTGTGGATAGGCTGTTTTGACCAAGCGATAGAGGCCAAGCCCCAGTACACCTAACGCAACTTGAAATAGGTTGATGGGAACTTCGGCCGCTGCCCCCACAAATCCAAATCCATACAGCGTCGCACCTCCTAAAAAGTAAACAGCGACAAGTGCCAGTCCGCCAACAAGCCAACCGATCACCATATTTGTGAGCGATTTTTTCCAGCCTAACAGACCGACGAGATAGCCTAGTAAGCCATGCGCGACCAGCGTGAGGGGCGCAAAACTGCCATAGCCTAACGATAGGTCGGCAATTGCGCCGCCAACACCAGCGGCGACGGCTCCGACGACAGGGCCAAAAGCCAGTGCGATAAACACCTCAGCAATTGCACCAGGGTGAGTGAAGCCACCTGTAGCCGCAATTGGGACGGGGACGATAGCAATCAGCACCGCGACGATAGCGATGCACACGGCAAGTAGGGCAATACGTTGAACATTCATACTCGTTTCCTTTCTCTTTTTTGTTTCGGCCGAAAATTCGACCCTTAAAAAATAATCGACGCAAATTATAACCGTGATAGAGCAAAATTTGATTGAAATCGGGTCGCATAAAATTGTTATTTTGCGATAAAAATGACCCAATTTTGCCTCTTGCGTCTGCATCTTTTGATTTTTGCGATCCACTCTTAAAAAACGAAGAGAAACACGCTTTTCACGATAAATACGATTCTTTGTGGATTTTTCGGTTTGTTCACCAACGTTTGTGAGCTATTTGATTATGAGCATCCACAGAGAATAAATTCCCACACAGGTGGCAATGCAGACTAAATGAACAGTGTGTGGGCAGTAATGCCTATCAAAGAATAGGGCCGCTTTCCGCGATGTGAGCGCACGTATATTTGACTGAAAACTTTCTAGCGAGATACAATTGCGTTTGACAGTTGCATCGTCATCGTTGTCACTATCTAAATTAAACAGTACGATTTTGTAACACACGCTACTTCTACATGGATGGGCAGCGTTATTCAACTAACTGTTACGCATAGAATGGCACCGAAGGCATCATGTATAGCAAATGAGGCTTAGAACTCGCTTGCTGCAATCAGGAGATAACAAATAAAAGCACACTATAAAATATGGACAATCTTATTGTTGGGATTTGCGCTCTTTGTTGGAAGTCGTGCCGCCCTAGCCCAATCACTCACTGGTGAGAGACCAGAAGGGGAGACAAGTCGCGCCACAGATGGCATCGTGCCGATTGTGACGGAAGTCGGCCGCATCAGTCTATCCGTTGATGGTGTTGGCACAAACGATGCGACCGCGATTGTCCAAGTTAACAAACCTAATGGGGGCGTTGTCCGCAGTGCGTATCTAGCGGCGGCTAGCACAGGGTTTAGCAACTATGTTATTCCCGATGGTGATGTCACAATCAATGGCAACAGTGTTGCATGGGATATGATGCTCGAAAGCAGTATTCAATCGAGCAACCACTGGGCAAATGTCACAACAATTGTCAAGCCGATTGTCGATGCTGCCTCAGCCGGTTTGGTGGACATCACAATTGGGGAAGCCAATCCGAATTCCATTGAAGGGGAGATATTGATCGTTATATTTGATGATCCACAACAATCACAAGACAATACCATTGTGCTGCTTTTTGGCGCACAAGACATCGATGGGGATACCTTTGCGATTGGGCTATCAGATCCAATTGATGTGAGCAATCCCAACCTATTATTAGATATGGGATTAGGCATTAGTTTTGGATGTCAGGCAGGTGCTTGTGGAAACAATCAGGTTAGCCTAATTGATGTTAACGGCAACCCAGCAATTCCCGCAGGTAGGGTAAGGTGGCAAAGCTGAGACCATAAGAGGATT
>CAYMGE010000011.1:41181-94203 GCA_964389925.1 uncultured Ardenticatenaceae bacterium | reverse complement strand
TGTCAATGACAGAGACAACCTGTGCGCCCATCGCACCACTTGCCGACCAACCACTACCAAAACCACCTGTTTCAAAACCACCGTTTACAAATGGATGGTACTGTTTGGCACTGATAGGTAGATAGAGCTTAAATCTATCGCTGTCAGGTGTGATGGCGATGACACCTGTGTCGTTATCTATCGTTGCAAGGGTAGGATTGCTGATCTCAAGGTGGAAGGATTCTTCTAGCTCGCCTAAGTCATCGTTGAGAATAGCAATCGAGACAGTGGTTGAGGTGTCGCCAGCAGAGATGGTCGCACTGCCTGTGTTGGATGTGTAGTCTTCACCGGCAGTTGCCGAATTATCAACTGTCTCATAATCAAACGAAACATCACGCCCACTCTCAGTATTCAGCGAGATAGTGACCTCAACCGTTCCAGCATCTTCACTGACCGTCTCATCGCTGACAGAGAGAGTCGGGAGCGCATCATCATCCAAAATAGTAAGGATGCTAATACCATCACCAATGATGGCATTGCTAGGCTCGTCGATTTGCAAAGAGAAGGTCTCATCAGACTCATCAATCGAGTCAGACACAATATCTATGGTGATGGTGGCAGATTGTTCACCATCAGGAATAGTAATAGTGCCAGATGTCGCGGTAAAGTCATTCCCGGCGGTGGCAGTGCCATCAGCCATCGTCGCATAATCAAATGAGACATCCAAACCGCTGATTGCGTTGAGGCTGACCACCACAGAAGCAGTCCCAGCTCCTTCATCTACCGATAGATCACTAACTGATAGCGACGGTGTTGGATCATCATCCACTATAGTGATGATGCTTGTATCAACATTAATAGCTGCATTAGTGGAATCCGTGAGTGACAAAGAGAAGGTCTCATCAGACTCATCAATCGAGTCGGGCAGAATATCTATGCTGATGGTCGTAGACTGCTGACCGGCAGGAATGGTAGTGTTGCCAGATGTCGCGGTAAAGTCATCCCCAGCGGTGGCAGTGCCATCAGCCATCGTCGCATAATCAAACGAGACATCCAAACCGCTGACTGCACTGAGATTAACCACCACAGATACAGTGCCATCCCCTTCATTGACCGATAGATCGTTAACTGATAGCGATGGCTCAGAGTCATTATCAATAATTGTCACTTCGCCACTATCGTCTACAACAGTTGCGTTTTGTGCATTGGTGACAGTTAGGGAGAATGTTTCCGCATTTTCATTGATGGAATCATTGGTGATGACGACAGTTAGCGTAACGGCTGTTTGACCGGCCAAAATGGTGGCACTGCCGGTCGTTACCTGATAGTCAGAGCTGCTGGTGGCGGTGATGTCGGCCGTCGCATAGTCAAACGAAACATCCAAACCACTCAGCTTATCGAGCGAAACAATCACATCAACAGTTCCATCACCTTCGTTGACATTTCGGTCAGCAACAGACAAGGCTGGTGGTTCATCGTTGTCTGTGATTGTCACCGTATGAACAAGCGTTCCCGTAATGGCGTTGTTGACATTGCTCAATGTCAGTTGAAACGTCTCATCAGCTTCGTCGAGCATGTCATCTATCAGAGGAATAGTGACCGTTGTCGAGAGCGTGCCGGCGGCAATAGAGCCAGTGCCAGAGGCGCTGGTGTAGTCGCTACCAGCGGTCGCGCTGATGTCGCTGGTGGCGTAGTCAAACGTGACCTCAAAGCTGCTGGGATTATCTAGCTCTACCACGACGACATGTTGTGTGTCATCTTCGCCGATGGTGGAGGTAGCCGATTGCATCGAAAGCGTTGGAGCCGTGTCATCATCGGTGATGGTGACGGTGGTAGTTACCGCATCACCCAGCGTAGCCAGCTGTGGGTTGCTAATCACAAAGGCAAACGTCTCATCTGGCTCATCGAGCGTATCAGGGAAGATTGGAACAGTCAAACTCACACTGGTCATGCCAACGGTAATGTTGGCTGTGCCGACGATCTGCGTGTAGTCCGTGCCTGCCTGTGCAGTAATGTCGCTAGTTGCATAATCGAACGTGGCAGTTAGCTCTGTCGTCCCGCTCAACACGACCATGATGGCGACCTCGCCTGCACTTTCAGAGACAAGCTGTGTTTGCGACACGCTCAATGTAGGCGCAGGGTCATTGTCTAAAATGGTTACCTGCTGAGTTAGACCGCCTGTCGGAACGATAGCGTGGGTGGCTGTCACGACAACAAACTGAAAGGCTTCATTCAGTTCGTACACGTCATCATCAGTTAGCGAGAGCGCGATGGTTTCGCTAGTTGTGCCAGCGGAGATTGTACCGACTGTCTCAGAAATGGTATCGTAGTCGCTGGCAGAGGCAGAGCCAACGACCGTTTTGTAGGTAAAGGTCACATCACGACCGCTAGTGACGGCAAGCGTGACGGTGATGGCAGCCTGACCGTCCTCCTCGGCAAAGGAACTGGCTGCGGGGAGAGTGAGTGTGGGAGAGGGGTCATCATCGGTGATGGTGATGATGGTCGATAGGGAGGTAGAGGCAACCCCATCAGAGTAGGTGAGGGTGAGCGTCAGTGTTTCAGCGTTCTCGTCTAAATTATCAGGTAGAATGGTGACAGAGATATTGCCAGAGGTGTTATTTTCAACGGTGAGTAGGCTGGTTGAGCTAACTGCTTCATAATCAAGACCGCTAGTGGCGGTGTCATCGGTGGTGGCGTAGGCTGTGACGGTGATGAGGCTACCAGTTGTATTGCTGATGGGGACGTTGGCGGTGCCTGCCCCTTCCACGACAGTGATGATGGGGTCAACGCTTACCATCATCACCTCAGAAGTCGCCGAGGCTGTGACGACTTGCCCCCCCCAATATACAGTGAAGGCCAAAATGGTTGTCATAAAGACCAGAAGAGCCACGCGGCGACTTACATTTGAGTGAATTTGCATTGTCTTTCTCCTTAATATCGATTGTATGTAAGGCGATTGAGACACCTTACATGTTACTGGTTTGTACTTAGGAATGAGGTGCGTAACGTGAGTTAGGGATGAGTTGTTTTACCCACGTCCACCGTCGTCACTACCCGGCCGGCTAGGATCGAGTGGCCCAATATCAATACCATCTGGGACACCATCCCCATCTGTATCAGGGTTACATGGGTCAAGGCCGTCGTTTAGCTCTACGCCATTTGGTTTGCCGTCATTGTCGAAGTCAGCAGCAGGGTTGCCGCGCACATCGCCACAAGGGAATTCTGGAGGGGTGGGTGATGCGGGTGGAGGAGGAGGAGGCGTATTTGTAGGTGGTACGTTAACTGTTGGTGGAACTGCTTGAGCGGTTTGCGTGGCACTCCAACTGGCAGCCGCAGCAGTCTGAGTAGCTTGGGCATTGCGAGCATTGGCAGCCTGAGCCTGAGCAGTCTGAGTGGCCTGAGCATTGCGAGCGTTGGCAGTTTGAGTGGCTTGAGCATTGCGGGCATTGGCAGCCTGAGCCTGAGCAGTTTGAGTAGCTTGAGCATTGCGAGCATTGGCGGCTTGTGCATTGGCAGTTTGCGTCGCTTGGAAGTTACGGGCATTGGCAGCTTGAGCATTGGCAGTTTGCGTCGCCTGAGCATTACGGATATTGGCAGCTTCTGCTTGAGCATTGGCAGTTTGCGTCGCTTGGAAGTTACGAGCATTGGCAGCTTGAGCTTGAGCGGTCTGAGTGGCTTGGAAGTTGCGAGCATTGGCAGCTTGAGCCTGAGCAGTTTGCGTCGCCTGTGCATTGCGAGCATTGACAATCTGAGCATTGGCAGTTTGTGTCGCCTGTGTGTTTACCTGATTTGAATTATTGTTATTTGTGCTAGGGGCAGAAGTTGGTGGAATGGGCGTGGCAACTGGCTCTTCAATTGCCTGCACAAGCCAACCCTCCCCAAGTGCATCATTGACAAACAGCTTAAGCGTCGGTGGCTCTTGGTCGGGGGTAAACTCGACTGGAAAGTTATCTTCATCGATGACCGTGATGCGCCACTCCTCATCAAATTCTTGGACTTCAGCGGCCGAATCAAACATAATCCTAATCACCCCCCGCTCACCATTGCCCAAACTATCGACAGCCACCCCACTTTCATCAAGCAATGTTGCCAAACGATCTTGACCGCCTTTCACAGAGATGAGCTGACCAACCCGAATTGGACACGCCCCCGTGACAACAATCGGGTAAGCGACGGAGGGCAAGCTATCGGCAGCAATTTCACTGCCGCGTGGAGGGTCTAAAACAGGATCGAATGTTGTAAAGGCGAAGTTGTCGGGTTGGCGACAATCGGCCGAATCATCCACTTCCACACTCTCTGCCATCGCTGTACTCATTTGCGCCTCTTGAGTAGACTCAACGTCAATGGCGACGAGCGTCTGTGCCTGCTGGGTCGATTGTGCCTCAAGGTCAGCTTGTCGTTGGGCTTCTTCCGTCAATTGTGCTGCAATTTCTTGGGAATCATCCCCTTCTTCTAATTGTGCTTGAAGAGCTTGAATCGTCGCATCACTATCTAATTGCGCCTGTGCAATCATAGTTAGCGTCATGGCTTGCTCCTCGCTTATTTGATTGGTTCCACTCCTTGCGTTGAAAAAAACAAATGCAAGCATGGCTAGCACGCCCATTAGCCCCATCGCATACACGAGATAGGATGTGGATGAGCCGCCCCCACGTTTAGCAAAGGCACTCTTCACCGCAGTTGATAGAGCCAAACCCGACTGAAACCGATCATCAGGTTGCTTTGCCAATGCTTTTTCATTCAGCTTGCGCCATTGTGATGATAGCTCACGATTGTGCTGACGGATGTCTGGAATGTCTGCAACGATGTGTTTAACGGCTGTCCCTACTGTCGAGTCTCCTTCATAGGGGATGGTTCCAGTCAACATTTCAAAGAGAACCACACCCAATGAGTAGAGATCACTGCGCCCGTCGATAATCTTCCCCGCAGCGGCCTGCTCTGGACTCATGTAGGCAGGTGTGCCAATGACCGTATCAACCGTCGTGAATTGACTCCCGCGCTCATTTAAGCGCACAACACCAAAATCGGCGAGGTAAGGATTGCCGTTCCCGTCATACAGGATATTTTCTGGTTTGACATCGCGGTGAACCAATTTTTGCTCATGCACTGCATCGAGCGCACTCCCAATGCGTTCAATCAGGAGTTGGATTTCGGCCGAACTCAGCGGCCTACCTCTCATGCGACTGCCAAGACTGCCACCTTCCATCAGCTGCATGACGAGGTAGGCATGACCATCATCGATGCCAGCATCAAAGATGGGAACAATGGCGGGATGATTGAGGCGTGCAATGGTCGCTACTTCTCGCAGAAAACGTGCGCGAATCTTTTTGTTGCCGCTGAGATGGCGGTGTAAAACTTTAATCGCTACTTCGCGCTTGACTTGGGGATCATAGGCACGCAACACGACCCCCATGGCGCCATTGCCTAGTTTGTCTTTGAGTTCATATCGGCCGAGTTTCTGCATGTCTCTACCTCCTATCTTTCTGTCAAAACTTCCACACTATCCACATAAACCCACGTGTTGTAAGAACTGTCAACGCGATTATAGATGCGCAAGATCAATGTGATATTTTGCCCAGATTTATTCGATATATCAATAGTCTTGGTTCTCTGGATATTATTGGGTGGGTTGTCACGCGCCGGCGTAGATGTAAAACCATCACATAGCACAAGCCCTGTTGCATCTGTAGCTGGCACGCCATGATTTGTGCGGCAGAGATCATTGCGACGCGGTGTCGCCTGATTTGATGGTTCCACAGTATTTATTGAGACCTCAAATGAATCGTAGTAGCGGCCGCTAGATGAAGCGAATACCTGATCGTGTGTGACGATACGATACTTCAACCTAATGTCAGAGGCATTAGGTTGCAATGTAATTGTTTGACGAATCTCCCCAAATCCGACAGGCACACCACCTGTGTTGTTGTAAGATGGATTGCCAAGCAAGGCCGCGAAATCACCGTCAATCCAGCCATTATCAGTTGCCTGTCCCAAATTCCCATCAATGTCAATGACAGAGACAACCTGTGCGCCCATCGCACCACTTGCCGACCAACCACTACCAAAACCACCTGTTTCAAAACCACCGTTTACAAATGGATGGTACTGTTTGGCACTGATAGGTAGATAGAGCTTAAATCTATCGCTGTCAGGTGTGATGGCGATGACACCTGTGTCGTTATCTATCGTTGCAAGGGTAGGATTGCTGATCTCAAGGTGGAAGGATTCTTCTAGCTCGCCTAAGTCATCGTTGAGAATAGCAATCGAGACAGTGGTTGAGGTGTCGCCAGCAGAGATGGTCGCACTGCCTGTGTTGGATGTGTAGTCTTCACCGGCAGTTGCCGAATTATCAACTGTCTCATAATCAAACGAAACATCACGCCCACTCTCAGTATTCAGCGAGATAGTGACCTCAACCGTTCCAGCATCTTCACTGACCGTCTCATCGCTGACAGAGAGAGTCGGGAGCGCATCATCATCCAAAATAGTAAGGATGCTAATACCATCACCAATGATGGCATTGCTAGGCTCGTCGATTTGCAAAGAGAAGGTCTCATCAGGCTCATCAATCGAGTCAGACAAAATATCTATCGTGATGGTAGCGGATTGCTGACCGGCAGGAATGGTAGTGTTGCCAGATGTCGCGGTAAAGTCATCTCCAGCGGTGGCAGTGCCACTGACTGTCGCATAGTCAAACGAAACATCCAAGCTACTGACTGCACTGAGATTGACTATTACAGAAACAGACCCATCTCCCTCACTGACAAATAGATCGCCAACCGAAAGCGTCAATGCTGTACTATCATCATCTATAATCGTGATGATACCGACGCTATCGCTAATTGTTGCATGAACAGGATTACCGATAAGTAGCGAAAATGTTTCATCTGCTTCATCAACTGAATCAGACACAATGTTGACGGTGATGGTTGTGGATTGCCGCCCCGCTACGATGGTGCCGCTGCCGGATGTCATGGTGAAGTCAATCCCAGCAGTAGCCGTCCCGTCTGCAACTGTAGCGTAGTCAAATGACACATCTAAACTGCTTGTTACATTAAGGCTGACAACTACAGAAACAGAGCCATCTTCCTCATTGACCGACATATCGCTGACTGAGAGCGTTGGTGCTGCATCGTTATCTATAATCGTAACGGTGGCAGTATCATCTGCGATTGTTGTATGGACAGGGTTACTAATACGCACAAAGAATGTCTCATCCCCTTCATCAATCAAATCATCGATAATAGGAATTGTCAAAGTAGTAGAGATTTGACCCGCTGACATTGCCCTGTTGCCAGTCGTTGCCACATAGTCGGATGATTCTTGGGCAGAGGAATCATCTGTCGCATAGTCAAAAGTAACGTCTAAGCTACTCGACGTGCTTAGTGACACAATCACATCAACCGTTCCTGCATCCTCATTGACAGAAACAGAGTCAACTGAGAGGGTCGGCGCACCGTCATTATCAATGATCGTGATCTCGCCGCTGTTATCCAGAACGGTTGCATTCTGTACATTCGCAACGTTCAGTGAAAATGTCTCGGTGCCCTCGAAAATATCATCATCAACAATAGCTATGGTTATGGTGGCAGTTGTTTGGCCTGCCAAGATTGTTTGACTACCGGATGCTGTGCCATAGTCAGAACTCCCTATCGCGCTGATATCGGCCGTTGCATAATCAAACCCCACAGGTAATCCACTTGGTGCATCTAATGAGACAGTGACATCGACAGACCCCGCTCCCTCGTTCACAGAAACAGAACCAACCGATAGTTGCGGCGGTGAATCGTCATCTTCGATGGTGACAACACCTGTCCCATCCGCAATGACTGCTGCGTTAGTAGGGTCACTAAGTTCAAGCTGGAAGGTTTCTGCCAGTTCATCTAAACTATCATCGATGATGAAGATAGATACAATCGTTGAGAAGCTCCCATTAGGGATCGTCGCACTGCCTGTCTTTGCCACATAATCTGCCCCCGCAACTGCTGAATCGTCTACCGTCGTATAGGTGAAACTAGTATCTTGAATACTTGCTATATTAAGAGAAACCATCACATCAACTACGCTGCTACCCTCAGTAATCGACACATCGCTAACAGATAGCTCAAAAGGGCCAGCCGTCGATACGATACCTTCAACCGGTGATTGAGCAGTCACTATTCCAACAGATAAGAACGCAAATAGCAGAAACGCAATATGCTTTAGCATAAGTAGCCTCCAATAATCAAACGACACAACTTTACCCTTATCTAGGTACTTAATCAAAAAATCATTGTGAAATGCGAAACGTAAAGCGTAACTGACCTCGTATTACGCTTTACGTTTCGTTAACTAATCGTGTTTCCCGAAAACTCGAACCTAATTTCCTTATGGTTCAGTCACAACCTCCACACTATCAACATAAACCCAAGTGTTAAAGGAGCCATCTACACGATTGTGGACTCGCAAGATGAGGTTTATGTTTTGTCCTGCCCTGACAGATACATCAATCGTATTCGTTCTCAGAATGTTGTTTGGTGCGCCTGCTAATGAAGGGAATGGCACGAACCCATCACACAACACAAGTCCTGTTGCATCTGTTGCAGGGACACTGGGATTTGTCCGACATCTATCATCCCGACGTGGCGTGATGCCGTCTGATGTTTCGACAGAGTTGATAGATACTTCAAATGAATCAAAATACCTGTTTGTCGAGGGTGCAAATATCTGATCATGCGTGACGATACGATATTTCAGCTTAATGCCGGAGGCATCAGACGGAAGGGAGATTGTTTGGCGAATTTCCCCAAACCCAACAGGTACACCACCCGTGTTGTTGTAAGATGGATTGCCAAGCAAGGCCGCGAAACCACCGTCAATCCAGCCATTATCAGTTGCCTGTCCCAAATTCCCATCGGTGTCAATGACAGAGACAACCTGTGCGCCCATCGCACCACTTGCCGACCAACCACTACCAAAACCACCTGTTTCAAAACCACCGTTTACAAATGGATGGTACTGTTTGGCACTGATAGGTAGATAGAGCTTAAATCTATCGCTGTCAGGTGTGATGGCGATGACACCTGTGTCGTTATCTATCGTTGCAAGGGTAGGATTGCTGATCTCAAGGTGGAAGGATTCTTCTAGCTCGCCTAAGTCATCGTTGAGAATAGCAATCGAGACAGTGGTTGAGGTGTCGCCAGCAGAGATGGTCGCACTGCCTGTGTTGGATGTGTAGTCTTCACCGGCAGTTGCCGAATTATCAACTGTCTCATAATCAAACGAAACATCACGCCCACTCTCAGTATTCAGCGAGATAGTGACCTCAACCGTTCCAGCATCTTCACTGACCGTCTCATCGCTGACAGAGAGAGTCGGGAGCGCATCATCATCCAAAATAGTAAGGATGCTAATACCATCACCAATGATGGCATTGCTAGGCTCGTCGATTTGCAAAGAGAAGGTCTCATCAGACTCATCAATCGAGTCAGACACAATATCTATGGTGATGGTGGCAGATTGTTCACCATCAGGAATAGTAATAGTGCCAGATGTCGCGGTAAAGTCATTCCCGGCGGTGGCAGTGCCATCAGCCATCGTCGCATAATCAAATGAGACATCCAAACCGCTGATTGCGTTGAGGCTGACCACCACAGAAGCAGTCCCAGCTCCTTCATCTACCGATAGATCACTAACTGATAGCGACGGTGTTGGATCATCATCCACTATAGTGATGATGCTTGTATCAACATTAATAGCTGCATTAGTGGAATCCGTGAGTGACAAAGAGAAGGTCTCATCAGACTCATCAATCGAGTCGGGCAGAATATCTATGCTGATGGTCGTAGACTGCTGACCGGCAGGAATGGTAGTGTTGCCAGATGTCGCGGTAAAGTCATCCCCAGCGGTGGCAGTGCCATCAGCCATCGTCGCATAATCAAACGAGACATCCAAACCGCTGACTGCACTGAGATTAACCACCACAGATACAGTGCCATCCCCTTCATTGACCGATAGATCGTTAACTGATAGCGATGGCTCAGAGTCATTATCAATAATTGTCACTTCGCCACTATCGTCTACAACAGTTGCGTTTTGTGCATTGGTGACAGTTAGGGAGAATGTTTCCGCATTTTCATTGATGGAATCATTGGTGATGACGACAGTTAGCGTAACGGCTGTTTGACCGGCCAAAATGGTGGCACTGCCGGTCGTTACCTGATAGTCAGAGCTGCTGGTGGCGGTGATGTCGGCCGTCGCATAGTCAAACGAAACATCCAAACCACTCAGCTTATCGAGCGAAACAATCACATCAACAGTTCCATCACCTTCGTTGACATTTCGGTCAGCAACAGACAAGGCTGGTGGTTCATCGTTGTCTGTGATTGTCACCGTATGAACAAGCGTTCCCGTAATGGCGTTGTTGACATTGCTCAATGTCAGTTGAAACGTCTCATCAGCTTCGTCGAGCATGTCATCTATCAGAGGAATAGTGACCGTTGTCGAGAGCGTGCCGGCGGCAATAGAGCCAGTGCCAGAGGCGCTGGTGTAGTCGCTACCAGCGGTCGCGCTGATGTCGCTGGTGGCGTAGTCAAACGTGACCTCAAAGCTGCTGGGATTATCTAGCTCTACCACGACGACATGTTGTGTGTCATCTTCGCCGATGGTGGAGGTAGCCGATTGCATCGAAAGCGTTGGAGCCGTGTCATCATCGGTGATGGTGACGGTGGTAGTTACCGCATCACCCAGCGTAGCCAGCTGTGGGTTGCTAATCACAAAGGCAAACGTCTCATCTGGCTCATCGAGCGTATCAGGGAAGATTGGAACAGTCAAACTCACACTGGTCATGCCAACGGTAATGTTGGCTGTGCCGACGATCTGCGTGTAGTCCGTGCCTGCCTGTGCAGTAATGTCGCTAGTTGCATAATCGAACGTGGCAGTTAGCTCTGTCGTCCCGCTCAACACGACCATGATGGCGACCTCGCCTGCACTTTCAGAGACAAGCTGTGTTTGCGACACGCTCAATGTAGGCGCAGGGTCATTGTCTAAAATGGTTACCTGCTGAGTTAGACCGCCTGTCGGAACGATAGCGTGGGTGGCTGTCACGACAACAAACTGAAAGGCTTCATTCAGTTCGTACACGTCATCATCAGTTAGCGAGAGCGCGATGGTTTCGCTAGTTGTGCCAGCGGAGATTGTACCGACTGTCTCAGAAATGGTATCGTAGTCGCTGGCAGAGGCAGAGCCAACGACCGTTTTGTAGGTAAAGGTCACATCACGACCGCTAGTGACGGCAAGCGTGACGGTGATGGCAGCCTGACCGTCCTCCTCGGCAAAGGAACTGGCTGCGGGGAGAGTGAGTGTGGGAGAGGGGTCATCATCGGTGATGGTGATGATGGTCGATAGGGAGGTAGAGGCAACCCCATCAGAGTAGGTGAGGGTGAGCGTCAGTGTTTCAGCGTTCTCGTCTAAATTATCAGGTAGAATGGTGACAGAGATATTGCCAGAGGTGTTATTTTCAACGGTGAGTAGGCTGGTTGAGCTAACTGCTTCATAATCAAGACCGCTAGTGGCGGTGTCATCGGTGGTGGCGTAGGCTGTGACGGTGATGAGGCTACCAGTTGTATTGCTGATGGGGACGTTGGCGGTGCCTGCCCCTTCCACGACAGTGATGATGGGGTCAACGCTTACCATCATCACCTCAGAAGTCGCCGAGGCTGTGACGACTTGCCCCCCCCAATATACAGTGAAGGCCAAAATGGTTGTCATAAAGACCAGAAGAGCCACGCGGCGACTTACATTTGAGTGAATTTGCATTGTCTTTCTCCTTAATATCGATTGTATGTAAGGCGATTGAGACACCTTACATGTTACTGGTTTGTACTTAGGAATGAGGTGCGTAACGTGAGTTAGGGATGAGTTGTTTTACCCACGTCCACCGTCGTCACTACCCGGCCGGCTAGGATCGAGTGGCCCAATATCAATACCATCTGGGACACCATCCCCATCTGTATCAGGGTTACATGGGTCAAGGCCGTCGTTTAGCTCTACGCCATTTGGTTTGCCGTCATTGTCGAAGTCAGCAGCAGGGTTGCCGCGCACATCGCCACAAGGGAATTCTGGAGGGGTGGGTGATGCGGGTGGAGGAGGAGGAGGCGTATTTGTAGGTGGTACGTTAACTGTTGGTGGAACTGCTTGAGCGGTTTGCGTGGCACTCCAACTGGCAGCCGCAGCAGTCTGAGTAGCTTGGGCATTGCGAGCATTGGCAGCCTGAGCCTGAGCAGTCTGAGTGGCCTGAGCATTGCGAGCATTGGCAGCTTGAGCCTGAGCGGTCTGAGTGGCCTGAGCATTGCGAGCGTTGGCAGTTTGAGTGGCTTGAGCATTGCGGGCGTTGGCAGCCTGAGCCTGAGCAGTCTGAGTAGCTTGAGCATTGCGAGCATTGGCGGCTTGAGCATTGGCGGTTTGCGTCGCTTGGAAGTTACGGGCATTGGCGGCTTGTGCATTGGCAGTTTGCGTCGCCTGAGCATTACGAGCATTGGCGGCCTGAGCTTGGGCATCGGCAGTCTGCGTTGCTTGGAAGTTGCGAGCATTGGCAGCTTGAGCCTGAGCAGTTTGCGTCGCCTGTGCATTGCGAGCATTGACAATCTGAGCATTGGCAGTTTGCGTCGCCTGCGTATTGACCTGATTTGAATTGTTGTTGTTTGAATTGTTGTTCGCGCTCGATTCAGAGGTCGCTGGCACAGGTGTTGCGGCGGGGGCTTCAACATCTTGTACAAGCCAACCCTCCCCAAGTGCATCATTGACAAACAGTTTGAGCGTCGGTGGCTCTTGGTCGGGGGTAAACTCGACTGGGAAGTTATCTTCATCGATGACCGTGATGCGCCACTCGTCGTCGAATTCTTGGACTTCAGCGGCCGAATCAAACATAATCCTAATCACCCCCCGCTCACCATTGCCCAAACTATCGACAGCCACCCCACTTTCATCAAGCAATGTTGCCAAACGATCTTGACCGCCTTTCACAGAGATGAGCTGACCAACCCGAATTGGACACGCCCCCGTGACAACAATCGGGTAAGCGACGGAGGGCAAGCTGCCGGCAGCAATTTGGCTGCCGCGTGGCGGGTCTAAAACAGGATCGAATGTTGTGAAGGTGAAGTTGTCGGGTTGGCGACAATCGGCCGAATCACCTTCTACTACCACGCTATCAGCCACTGTTGTACTAATCTCTGCCTGTTGAGTTGATTGTGCCTCAAGGTCGGCCGCACGCTCTGCTTCGGCCGTTAATTGGGCCGAAATTTCCCCGTCATCATCACCACCTGCTTCCAACTGAGCTTGGAGGGCCTGAATCGTCGCGTCACTGTCTAACTGCGCTTGTGCAATCGCGGTTAGCGTCATCGCTTGCGCTTCGCTTATCTCACCATCATTTCCACTCCTTCCGATAAGGAATACAACTGAGAGCATTGCTATTAGCCCAACCAACCCTAATGCGCCGTATATCAACCGTTTGCGGAATGCAGCTGCTTTCAACGCCGGATTCGGCATCTGCAACACGGCAACCGAGACGTTATCATCGGCGTTGCGACCTAACGCGGTCGAGACGAGCATCTTTGCCGCATCCTCCCCACGCTGTGTTTTTAGAATGCGACTGATCTCATCGTCCTTCGCATAGGGAACCCCACTTGGCGAATCTTTGATTAAGCCATCGGAGCAGACGAGAATTGAATCCCCCTCTTGCAGTGGAATCCCGCGCAGACCGCGCTGCTGTGCCTGATCATAATTATCGTCCCCGACATAGAAGCCAATGTCAACGGGAATATTGGGGCGCGGCCCCAAGGCACGCATAATCGCCTCGGCACGCGGATTTTTCGCCGCGACTTCTGCGCTCATTTTGCCCTGCCAAACCATCACTTGGGCAAATGTGTGATCTTTTGTCAGTTGCGTCAGTCGGTCGCCGCGACACAGATAGACGCGACTATCACCCACATTGGCGACATAAGTCGTTTGATTGCTATCAACGACGGCAACAGCCAGCGTCGAACTGGCTCCCTCGTTCATCTCGTATTCGGCATGTACCTTGCGATTGGCATCGGCCGCTGCCAATGACAGCAATTTTGGGATATTTGTCTCTTCTGAGCTTTCAATATACTCAAAAACACTGTCCATCCCTAACTGCGCGGCTCGCTCCCCTTTTGCTTCACCGCCAACACCATCTGCCACAACCGCGACGGACAGCACAAGACCACCCTTTGTTTTTACCTCTTTGGCATCGACGCGATCCTCATAGATTTCGCGCCCGCCAGGGGCGTTGAAAACACCATATTCAATCTTTGTCATTTTTTAATAACTCCCTAGCACGATGCGCGGAGGGCGCATACCGGCGATACGTTCTTCAAGGGCTTGGATGACTTGACCTGTCGTCGGCCGAGTGCTTGGATCCGGCCGCAACATGACTGCCACCAATCGGTCTAACGATGGATTGATGTCAACCCGCCTGTCACGCATCCGCTTGATGCTACCTTGCAAAATAGTTGTCTTAATTCGACGCGAGTTGCCACGAAACAGCTCTTCGCCGGTCACAATTTCGTAGAGCAGAACGCCCAACTGCCAAATATCGAGTTTGTCCGCACGAATGCCCACGTGTGAACGCGAATCTGCAACGGACAACGCTTTGATCACTTCAGGTGAGGCATAGTGAATTGTGGCGATCTTTTCTTTCACCTGTTTGACCGGCGACGCGCTGCCAAAATCGACGAGAACGGGTAATGGCACTTCTGAAATTTTTGGTGTTGTGCGGAAGATGATATTGTCCGGTTTGAGATCACAGTGCGCGTAGCCCGACTTGTGCATGAAATCAATCGTGGTAACGACTTGATAGAACAGCTCTACTTTCCATTCGAGAGGCAACCGACTGATTTTTCTTGTTTTAATAGCCTGTTTTAGCGTCTCGCCCGGAATCAACTCCATCACATAATACCAAGGACGCTCTGGCATCTGGATCGCACGCGAGGCATACATCGTGCGGCGATTTATCTCCTGTGAGAAGACACGAACAAGCCCTGGATGGCGCATTTTGCTCAAGAGTTTGGCTTCATCGCGCAGCAAATCTTGATAGGCATTCGCGTTGTCGCTTGCACTAATTTTGATCGCTACTTTGCGATCATCAAATCGTTGATGCCGCGCTATATAAACGCTGGACATTCCGCCTGCATCAGACAGCAGCCTCTCAATCACGTAGTCCCCAACTCGTGTGTTTGATTTAATCGTCATGACAGATCACTTAGCCAGTCGTCAATATCGTTGTTTTTGTTATCGCTGTTGTCAAACCCAAATTGCTCTGAGTCGTTTGAGATGAGTGTGTCACCTGACAAACCATCCAACATACTTTCGTCGAGGACAGTGCGCCCATCATACGGTTCCTCTATAAATGGTTCTTCCGCTATGCCAGACCTTGTCTCGTTTAGGTCAATTGTGGGGAATGATGTCGATTCGTCTTCGGTTGAAAATATCGGGAACTCATCAATGATTCCCTCTTCCTGTGGTGCTGTTACGCCGACCATATCTTCCGCAATCTGGAACTGTAGCTTTGCACCACGCCGCGCCAAATCACCCATGACGATGAGATCACCGTCCTGCAACTGTTGCGGGTCGTCCGGCTCAATGGGGCGACCATTAATTGTGGTTCCCACTGAGGAGTCATTGTCGGTTAGATAGAAAATTTGATGCGTCGGGTCAAATTGCAGCGTGCAGTGTAGGCCGCTGACGCTGCTGATGTCGTCCTCATCATAAACTTGCACATCGACCGCTTTTGGATCTCGGCCGAAGCTAGTCGTATGCGTGTAAATTTTGATCGTTTCCTGCTCCATCAGCATGTTCCGCGCCATCAACACGCGCATCTCTGCGATCACCTTCTTACCGCGTGTCTTGCCACCGATGATTGTCGCTGCCACCTTCTTGACGATATTTGTGACAACGTTGCCATCGCCCTGACTCAATGCAGCCAACTGACGACGGAAGCTGACCGTAACGATAATCAGCGCGAGGAGCGAGCCTAACCCAACCAGCCACGGCAAATAGTTTGTACGAATACAGTCTGCGCCTGTTGGGTCTACTTCGCATGGTGACTGTACGATGATGGTATCGTCACCCGGAACAACAACCGTCTCAACCACTGTGATCTCAGTTACCTGTGGCGTGAGAACAGCCCTGTCTAGTTTAATCACTTCAATTGTCAAGGGGCGTTGTTCGCTGCTCTCTAGCCTGCCAAGCTCATCGCGTATTCGCACAGAGATAGAACGGGTTGTTGTTTCTGTGATGTCACTCACATCGAGCGAAAAAATAAACTCTTGCGAGGCTGGGTCTTCAATGGTGCTAACCGGTTGCCCATCAACGAGCAACTCAGAGCGTAGCAAGTTACGAGGGTAATTATCTTGCCATTCGAGACGGGCGCGAACCGGAATTGTCTGTAGCGCAGACTCAAACGAGCCATCGTCATTGACAGTACCTTCCCGCTGAAATATCTTGTCTGAGGTTGGTTCAGAGATTGTGATAACGGGAGATTCGAGAACAACCTCATAGGAGCCGGTTGCGGCCGCCTCTGTAATGGGTTGTGAAGCGGGAACGGCCGAGACTGTCCTAACACCACTATCATCGTTGCGACTGCGATAGTTGACTTGCAGCGTCACGGCTTGATTTTGTATGGTGCGATAGACTTGCTGGACAGCGATTGTGTTGTCTCGGCCGCCTTGATAAGGAATGTACTTCCCGCCGGTACCGTTAACGAGGGCTTCTACGGGGCGTGAGACAATATCATTCGGCCGCGTATGAATAGCATGAAACGTCACGCCCGCTTCGACAAACTGTTCTGCAAGTGCTTGAGAATCCTCTGTTAATCTATTTTGCCCATCGCCGTCAAACCCTGCACCAACATACACGATAGACAAATTCGCCTGCCCTGAGTCTGCCAGCCGAATCATTTGGTTAAACACGTAGGTGATCCCTTCAAGTGTATAAACTCGCACACCGTTTAGCCGCGTCGTAAAAGAGACTGTCGGCAAAGCACTGCGAAACGTGTTGCCAGAGTCAACAAACGCTAAAACTTCTTCCCCACCATTGACACTGGATGTGTCGGTTTGAAACAACGCAATACGATCTTTGCCATCTTCAAAGAAGCCGTCGGTGATAAAGCTATCGAGCGTCGAGCGCAAGAAATCATCATCGACTGAGGCGAGATTAGTATATTGATTGTTATCTACGATAAAATAGGTGTAGGTAGGAAGGGCTTCCCCCCGCGAGATGGTGACATTCTCGACACGTTGATTGTTTTCGTAAATATCAATGTCGGTGGGACTGATATTTGTCATCAGCACATTGTCTGAGTCCAATGCGCGGATGTTTATGTTCATTAACGGAAAGTTGTTGCTATTGACGTTCGTGACAAAAACTGACTCGACAGGTGTCTGAGCAGTTACTGTCCCAACGAATAAGAGCGCAAGTAGCAAAAATGCGACATGCTTCATCATGCGTAGCCTCCAATTCACTTTTTTGTTCAAACTGCGAAGTGATGCAGCCTTGATTTACCCTCAACGGATTACTTCTGTTTAGTATGCCAACCGGCACGCAGATATCTTTATATTAACGCTTGCTAAACTGAGAACATCATAAACCCGTATACCTCAAAGGCTCCCCTCATAATGTTGTTTAGCATTTTCTCTTTGTTAGTCATCGCTTATAATGGTAACGTGGAAGTTGTAAATATACAAAGTTTATGACACCAATTGCATTTCATTACTATGGAGAAAAAAGTGCAGAGAATCTGCTGGTTTTTGATTGGATTACTGCTTCTCACTGTGACACAGGTAGTAGCTCAAGAGGAAAATCGGCCGACTCAAGCCATCATCATTCTCGATCTCAGCGTAGCTTTACGTCCCATGCTACCTGAGATGCAAACGATGGCGCGTCGTGCTGTCGACGTGCTGCCTCCCGACGCGCAAATCAGTGTTTTAACCTTTAACGACTTCGAGATAGCAACTGGTTTTGGCGATAAACAGATGGCAGATGATCGCATTAATGCTATTTCGACAGATGAAATGCAGGGCGGCTCTTGTCTGTATGATGCGGCCTATGAGGGGATTCGTTTGTTGTCTCAACGTGTGACGACGCAGCGGGTTGCAGTGATTATCTCGAATGGGCAAGATCGACGCAGAGATGAAGACGCTGCTTGTAGCGGTCATACGCTGACAGATGTTTTGACGCTTGCCCAGTGGGAGTCAGCCCCCACCGCGCTGTCAACGGTTGGCATCGGTGACGTGGACATGACGTTTTATACGTTGGCAACAGGCAGCGGCGGGTTTGTGATTGATAGCGAAGCGGCGTGGCCGCAACAGCTTATCGAGCCGATTGTAACGCTGCCAGCGCCCACAGAGGATGTACCTCCGACCCAACTGATCGAGACACTCGTTGTCACGGAAACTGTGTCGGCCGACCCAACTGAAACCCCATTTGTCGCAACCGAGATACCATCCGTCGTATCAGATGAAGAACCCACAATCGCAGCACCGGTTGTCGAGCAGACGGCAACCCCTGTTAACACAGAGCCAGTTAGAATCACGCTGCCCGCGAACTGGTATTTTATTTTTCCAATTTTAGCCGTTATGTTGGCGATAGCCGGCGGTGTTATCTGGTGGCGCGGGCGAACGACGACGCAGCTACCACCCCCGCCGTCTCCTCAAACGACGCATCGACCGCAAACACAAATCATTCCCCCTCACGCACTCACCCTTCATGATGCCCTAGAGCTCAATCGTGCCTTGGCGGAGTTAATTGTCATCGAGACACCCGCGATAATGGAGCGCAATCGGCCGATACCCATCACGCGCCTTCCATTTATCGTCGGCCGTGTGAACTGCGACCTCAACATCAACGAGCCACACGTCTCACGTGAACATATCGAGATAGGTCAGCAAGACGGTCGTTTTTACGTCATCGATCTCGACAGTCGTAACAGAACATTTGTTGACGGGGAGCCAATTATTAGCGGAGAGTTGATCTCGCTTGATTCTGATACTATGATAGGATTAGGTAATCGCACCCTGTTACGCTTCTTATTTGTCAACTAAGATGACCACACTGACGCAACAAGAGACATTAAACCGCTATCAAATTCTTGACACAATTGGCAAGGATGAGGTTGTCACCACCTACAAGGCGTTTGATCGCAAGCAAAATCGGTCGGTTGTGATCAAAATTCTCGCCAATGACAAATATAGCGACCTCAATTTACGCACGAGCGTTCAGCGGAAATTGCAACAACTCGGTCAATTGCGCCACACCTACATTCAGCCCATTCTAAGTGCTAGCGAGGTGCAAGGTAACTTACTTTGGATTCAGCCCTATGTCGATGCAAAAACGCTCGAACAGCGGCTTGAAACAGAGACATTCACGCGCAGCGAAGCAAAATTTATCCGCAATCGCCTCAATGAGGCACTCACCTTTGCCCATGGACAAGGGATCTATCATCAAAACCTGAAGCCCAGTGCAGTTTTGTTTGATGAGGCTGGCAATCTTTATCTGTCAGACTTTGGCGTGTTGCCGATTGAGCAGCCGTCGGCCGAGAAAGATTATCATGCGCTCTCCCGTATCATGCAGCAGATTGCCGAACAGACACGCCGCACCGCACAATTCGTGCGCCCACACATTCCTTGGCGATCAGAGTGGCTGCATTCACGCCGGCTACGACGTGGTATGATCTTCTCTGTTCTCCTAATCTGTTTGTTGCTTGGTCTGCGATTTTTCCCCTTGCTAGGTGCGACCGTCGCCGCGCCACTGCGCTCATTGATCGGCAATGAGGCGGTTGCGCGGCTGCAAACCATTGTCTTTCGCACGCAGGATCGAGCGACACAGTGGCAACATGAGGTTGGTCTGACGGAACCGGTCGCGCCATGGGAGGTTATGGTTCCAACACCATCACTGCCCCCCCCCGTTCTCCTTGAAGTTGAGCAACAACCAATTGCCGCTGAGTCAATGATCGTTGAGGGCGAGATTGTTGTGGAGGCGGCCGAGATGCCACCCACCCCTCTCCCACCCTCCAACTGGTCACAGTTGACAAGCTCACCACCACTGGGAACGTTGCCTAACGAGGGAATCTGGGAACCCTATCTAGTGGCTGATGATGGGCAGATTCTCGCCAAACGCACCTTTTTACAGCCTGACTCAGAGCGACCACTCACCATTGTGGGAATCGTCGCATTTGATTTGACCGCCGTTCAGCTACATTATATGTTAGGGACACAAGAACCCATGCTCGGCGGGGCAGGCGAGATTCCTTTTGGTGATCGTTTGCCAGATAAGCTGTTGGCGACGTTCAATGGGGGTTTTATGTCCACGCATGGTCGTTTTGGCGCAATGGCAGATGGACTTGTTGCCCTAGATGCGCGTTCAGAACTGGCGACGATTGTGATTGACCAAACAGGAGAAATCTATATCGGCGCATGGAACCGCGATATTTTCCCCTCTGACCAGTGGGTTGCCTATCGCCAGAACGCTCGCCTCATCATCACAAATAGCGCGATCAATCCCGACGTTTACAACAACGAGATCGCCGATTGGGGTGGCACAATTGATAACGAAATTGTCACATGGCGATCCGCGCTTGGTCTCAATGCTGACCGCGACATTCTTTATTATGCAGTTGGGTCAGGCTTAACGATGCCAGCCTTGGCGGACACATTTCTCGCCCTTGACGCTGCCAATGCTATGCTGCTTGACATCAATTCCTATTGGGTGCATTTTGCTGCGATTCGGAGTGATGAGGATGGCAGCTTGACGGCCGAAGCCCTCTTTCCCGATACGATGAATCTACACATCGACCGCTACCTCAAAGAGAGCGAACGTGACTTCTTCTACGTGACGCGCCGCTAAAATCTAATTAAAGCGTGTCGAAATGCGGATGTCACCGTTGACATGTGCTGTCACCGTTTGATTTAAGGTGTTGCTCAACTCTAAGCTGCGTTCGGATAAGCTGGTGGCGAGTGGCTGCACCCCTTCCAGATAGCGCGACATTGCCTGATCGCCGATCAAGCCTTCAATCCCAGCCGTCTGCAAAATGGTCATGCAGACAAGCAGCGTTTGTTGTGACTGTTTCAAGACTTGACCGACCGCCATAAATTGCGAGGCCATCTGCTTGATTTCGTCTGTGTTCATGTAGATTTGGTTGCTCATGGTAAAAAGTGGCTAGTGCAAAAACAGATTTTTGCACTAGCCACTATTGACTAACGACTAGCTACTATAAAGCGATTTGGCGGATGAGGTCATCTAGGCCTCTGGCGAGGGTGATGGAGTGGGTATCGGCCGAGTCCATCATTTCCAGCGAGCGCATAATGCTGTTGATCGTCAACTGACAGCTTTCGCGCAAACGCGCTGCATCGCGCAGATACGTCTGCTGCATCTCGTTGACAAAGCGTTCTGAGCCACCGCCTTGCCACGCGCCAGCCTCAATTGTTGTCACCATCGCCTGCACACGCCCCAACACTTGTTCATCAAGCACTTGCATTTGATCGGTTAACTGTCGCAAAACAACATCGACATTGCTACGAGTTATTTTCATCGTGCCTGTCCTCCACGCTCTAAGGCGAGCATCTCTTCCATTGCGCCCGACACATCATGGCAAAGCTCGACATATTCATCGATCATGCGTTGCAGCTTGTTGTTGAGCGTTTGGCGAAAAACGTGTTCCAGCGCAATCCCACCGCGACTGATCATTGCGCCCTCTTGTAACGTATCCGCCATTCTGATCACTTCTGCCTGTGACTCACGCAAAACGTCGAGTGCATCACCAATGGCATACAGCATATCCTCCACGACGGGATAATTCATTTTGATTTCTGAACTCATGCGACCACCTGAAATGCCCCCGCAGCCTCCTGCTCGGCATCGCGTAGTGCCTCAGCAATTTGGCGCGTAATGCTGCTTGCATCGATAAACGTTTCTTGCAGTTTTTTGCCGGCTGGCAACATCTGATTTTCCATTTTGTCGAAGAAAGCGGTGTGACCAAGCCCAATCCACTCCCCTTCGACAGCCTGCAAATGCTGGCGCATTTTCTGCGTCATGCCCTCGATCAGATCACTCTGATGGGCGCACTTGCTAGCGATTGCCTCTATCTGTTCATACTCGTACTGAAATTTATCGATCATCTATTACTCGCTTGGCTCAAACTCTAGTTCGGTGTGTGGCCCTAAATAAACTATGGTTTGCGGGGATAGAGAAACACTACTACCAGACTCAAGCCGTTCGCCCTCAACATATGTGCCGTTGGAACTCTCTAAATCGGTCAAGATGAAATGACCTTGATCGTAGGTGATTTTGGCATGTTCAAAGGAAATTCGCAAATCTTTGTCGATGGTTAGATCGCAATCTTTGCTTCGGCCGATAGTATAAGGAACCTTGTCAACATAGAGAATCTCATACGGGTCAACCCACCCCGGCGACTTATTGACCCGCAATCCGACAATTGGCACGACAAAGTTGGGTTGCAACGGAACTGGTTGGACAGGTGGCAACGGTGTTGGGGCGGCTACGGCTGCGGCCGGTCGTGACCTCCAACGCCATAATAACAGCAAGAGCAGCAGCAAGAGCAGTAATAGCAACAAAATCCACCATGGGAATGGATTTGAGGGAATTTTGTATGTAAAGGGGTTGCCAACGGCATCTCCAATAGGAACATCATTTGCATCATACCCAATGACAAATAGTTCGTAATCTCCTTCTGGCGGGTCTAGCTCGGCGACAAATGGATAGCTCATTGCGCCACTCGGCCGATCAAACGTGACTGCTGCATCCTCAAGATCAACTGGATCAATCGTGCCAATCTGCTTGATCCGCCAGCCATAGCGCACGACATCCTGATCATTTTCCGCGATCAGACGACTGGTCAATATCCCTTCAGCATCCAACACGACATCTACAAGTGACAGCTTGAGTTCTGGTGCATCCGGTATCGGGGTTGGGGGTGGCTGGCTGTCATCGCAATCTCTCAGTATCGTGAGAGGAAAGTTGGCTTCCTTGACAAGTCCATTGACCATCACGCGCAACAGCCCCTGCCTCTCGCCCGCTCTTGTACAGACGAGAGCTTCTGCCCGCCAAGCCTGACCGATGCTTGCCAAAATTTCTTTAAATGCCTGTTCCAACAAATTGGGGGTTGCCGCAGTTAAATGTAGCCCTCCCGTGTCCTCTGCAATTTCCTCTAATGGAGCTAAATCGATTTCATCGCCCAACCCAATTGTATGGATGCGGACGTGTTCTGTTGGCTTCAACGGATCATCTGTCGCGTCGGCATTGCCTCGTTCCTCAGACCTGACTACGCCTGTAGTGGCGAGGTAAATGATGTCTTCGTAGGTCTCCGTGCTGTATCTCTCCTCATCGCCAATTGTCTGAACATCATTGCCGTCCGTGAAGGCCACGACAACCCGCTGCCCAGCGACGCTGCGCGACATCGCTTGTACCCTTAGCACAGCCGCATGTGTTGCGTCATAGAAGCGTGTTCCCCGCCCCGCTTGCACGTTGCGTAAGCCCTCTACATAGTCAACTGCGTCACTCTTAGATAAAAAGCCCGGTGTGGGGATGAGCTGATTGTTGAAGCGAATGATGTAAAATTGCGCGTGGTCGGGTGCGCTGTTGATGGCTATAACGACCTCATCGAGCATATCGTCGATGAAATCAGCCATACTCCCACTGAAATCGAGAACGAGACCGACATAAAGGGGTTGATTGCCCGGTTCCGCCGTCGTATTGAATGCGTCTTCATCGAGGATAATTTCGGCCGAATCGACGTTCCGATCCGCCAAATTATTTGTCAACGCAAACCAGACACGCACTAGCAGCGCAGGGTCTTGCTGCTCTGTTTCGACACCAATGATAACCAGTTCGCTACTATCCAGCTCGAAATCATCACTCTCTTGTGCAGAACTGTTGCCAAGCCCAACCAACCCTAAGACAAACAACAGCGCAAAAAAAAATTTGAATTGTCTCATCCCTACGCCCCCCAATTCCAGAACGCGGCGACTGTCGCCAGCAGGAGCGCAACAACTAACACGCCGATGGCATAGGGATAAAGTGTCATCCAGTCAAACGAGCGCGGTTCGGGCTTGATAGGCGGCAAAATTTTGGTCAATGAGTCGGTCAGGTTCTTGGGGCGTTTTTGCGGGGTTGTGCTAAGTGCTTGGCGCAGCAAGGGTAGCCATTCAGAGACCTCGATTTTCTCGTAGGCCGCGTCGCCTGCTCGCACCGCTTGCCACACTTCGGCGTTGGTGCGGCCGAAGCTCTCAAACGCCGCTTGCCCCATCAACATTTCATAGAGAATGAGGCCGAGGCCGTATGTGTCTGTGGCGGCCGATGGTTGTATCGCCTTTGTCAACATTTCTGGCGCGATATAAGCAGGCGCAACCTGCTGACGGCTCCACTCGCGTTTGACATCGGCCGCGCTCCCCGCCATGCCCAAGTCTAGCAGCGTCACACGAGGATTGCCTTTTGCGTCTGTCCGCACAAGCACACAGTCGGGAGACAGCGTGCAGTGCAATAGCCCCTGCGTGTGCAGGACGGCTATTGCGTTGGCAATCTCGGTCACGATTTGACCTGTGTGTTGATACCATGGGATGGGGGTTCGTAGCAGGTAGTCGCGCAGCGATTCCCCGTCCATCTGCTCAAACACGGCGAAGTAGTAGACTTTGTTGTATCTTGTGACCTGCCCATAACGCGCGTCAGGGACGTTGTGGTAGGCAGGCTGTGGGTTGAGAAAGTGTCTGTCATCACTCAACGTCCCAAGCAAGTCAACCTCGCGCTGCAAACGAGCCTGAAACCCACTGTGCGCGACCTTTAGAAAAACGGTCTTTTCGTTGCGCTGTCCTTGATAAAATGTTGCTGTCGGCAAGAGCGCGAGCGGCTTGACAACCTGCACATCCCCCACACATTCGCCATAAGCAAATAGGACGGGCATTTTGCCAATTGGACAATCTGGTTGTTGACACCAGAGATGCCCCCCCATCTCAACGCGACCACACTGAATACATCTTTGTTGAACCAAAATTACTCCTCTGTAAAAAGTATGAAGGATGAATTATGAAGTATGAAATAAGGTCTGAGTCCTGCTCCTTTCATTCCTTCGTGGTGCGCTGTCGGCGCGTGGTGTCTCCTCACTCAATCACGAAATGGAGAAGTCCTACAACGTTGTCTCAGCCTAAATCTGTTTGAAACGATCTTAAGTTCGCTGACAATTTGCAGGTACACTCGTGAAAATGTTTGCCTTAACTTAGACATTAGAATAAAGTTTATATGAATACCCCTATTTTGTGAAGTGAGGAATGTGTGTCAGACAAGTTATTCATTGATCGACCGCCACGTATCCAGCCCGAATTACCACAAGGCGAGTTCACGATACCCGCCCCACCGACGCAGGAGCAAAGAGAACAGTCGGTGTTGCAACTATTGCTACCGGCATTAGCCGTTTTGGGCTATGTTGTTTTTCTCGTGATTGGTGGGACACGCACCCCATGGCTCGTCTTCCCGATGCTGCTGATCGCTTCGGCATCTTCGGCCGTCGCATGGATGACAAATCAGCGCAATCGACGTGAGTGGGAAACACAAAAGCAGCTCTATCGTGAGCGTCTGAGCCAGATTCGCCAAACGCTGGCGCAGCAGCAGAACCAACAACGCCAATTTTATAATCACACACATCCCAACCCGACGCAAACAGTTTATATCGCCAGAGCAGCCTATAAGTATGCGCGAGATGAGAGATATACAAATCCGCCGCGTTTATGGGAGCGTCGGCCGAGTGACCATGATTTTGGCACCCTGCGTCTTGGGATTGGCTCGCGCCCGTCAACTGTGCAATATGCTCTATCACAGAGCAACACGCTTGACGACCCGCTCTATCAAGAGGCAGAGCGCATTGCGGCCGAATCCACCTATCTATCGGATGTGCCAATCACCGTGCGCTTGCGCCCAGCTATTGAGGATGAGCAGGTCGCCCATGCACTTGGCATGGCGGGCGAGAACACCCAGTGGGTTTATCGTTCGGCATGGTCGCTGATTACCAACTATGCTGCCCTACACGCGCCGAGCGATGCACGACTTTTTATTCTGGGAACAGAGCAGGCACAGCGACAGTGGCAGTGGGCGACTGAACTGCCCCACTGTGAAGCTCAAAATGACATGACGACCTGCTTTGAGGATGCGGCCGATATTGCTGCCCCGAAAGAAGAGAGCAATGTATATTACTTTCTTAAAGGGGTGCGCCAACTACTGGACAAACGTCGTCAGTTGCTGGATGAACGTGAAAATGACCCCGCCAGCGTGCGCCACCCATTTTTGCTCGTCGTCGTTGATCTTCTATCAGCCCCGCTTCCTAACTCGCGTCTTAGCGACCTCGAAGCGGATGCAGCCATCTCAACCTTGATGGAAGAGGGGGATAAACTCGGCGCGGCCGTCCTGTTTCTCGTAAATCACACGGGCAAAATTCCTAGCGGTTGCCAAGCGATTCTTGAAATACACCGCGCTAGCCCGCAGGAGCCAGTCACTTTTCGTTATGCCGAAACGGGTCTCAACGCGACGCGCTATCTGGGCTTGGCTGACTATCAGCAACAGCAGGAAGAGTTGACAAACTTCGCAAAGATGATCGGCTTTCTGCGCGTTCGCAAACGCTATGGTCAAGACATGCCCTTCCCATTAAAGCTATTTGAGCTGTTGCCCAACGTTAGCACGATGGATGATCTGCGCGACTTTGTAAAACGGCAGTGGCGTGAATCTCAACTTGCGGATGTCGCTGAATGGTTGCAATTTCCAGTCGGTGTGTTGTCCGGTGGGGATCGGCGGACGTTGAAGTTATCGGCCGATGTAGACGGTGTACACGGCCTCATCGCGGGCAGCACCGGCTCAGGTAAGTCAGAACTCTTGATGACGATGATTTTGAGTCTTGCAATTCATTACGATCCCACCATCCTCAACTTTGTCCTAATCGATTTTAAGGGGGGCGGCGCATTCAAGCCGCTCGAAACGCTACCACATGTCGTCAGCGTTGTGACAAACCTCGATGAGCCATCTGTGGATCGCATCTTTGCTTCAATCCGCGCCGAACTTGATCGTCGCGCCCGCGTCAACACCTATACAAATATCAATGACATCGTTGAATATCGGGAGCGCGGCCTCCATTTGCCAGATGAAAATGGACGCTATGGACAGCCGATCAATGTCAAAGATCGCCAACTGCAAACGGCTCCCTATCCACACCTGTTCATCATCATTGACGAATTTGCCGAGATGATGCAGATGAACCAGCAGGCATACAAGCCACAGCTTGAGAGCATCACGCGGCTAGGGCGTGCGCTGGGCGTGACGCTGATTTTGGCGGCGCAAAAGCCGACGGGCGTGACCGACCAGATGCGTGCCAATATCAAGTTTCGCATCGCGTTGCGCGTCGAAGACCGCGACGACAGCATGGAGGTGCTGCGTCGTCCGGATGCAGCCTATCTGCCCAATGGCATTCCGGGACGCGGCTATTTGCAGGTTGGCTTTGATAACTTAGAGTTGATGCAAGTCGCTTGGTCGGGTGGGGAATATGCTGGCGCACGAAAAGATGTGATTTGGCTAGGGCCGGTTGATGGTGCGACTGAGGGAGGGGGCATCTCATCGGCCGAGCCGCCCAAGCTCTATGAGGAAGTTGTACGTGCCTTAAACCAGCTTGCCGAAGCCAACACGCTGCCGCAGCGACGACCGTGGCCAGACTTTTTGCCCAAACGCATGTCGCTGCAAACGCACGTTGACACATCCTATCTCGAAGATGAGTTCAACCTTGTCGAAACGGATGATACAACCGAACAGCGCACCGTCCCGCTCAACGCATTGGTGAGCGGGTGGCTGGCAGAGGAGCGACGCGAGTGGCCACGCATGGATTGGGAAAAAGCTGCGATGCGTGCCGTGATTGGGCTGGTCGATAATCCTGCTCGGAGCGAGCAGCGACCGCTCTATCTCGACTTGCGGCGCGGTCACGCCGTTGTTTTTGGTGCATCTGGCTGGGGCAAAACAAACTTTCTCCGCACGGCGCTGACGACGCTTTTGGCAACTCACTCGCCTGATGTGCTGCAAGTTTACGTTCTCGATTTCGGCTCGCGCCAGTTTGCCATTTTCCGTGATCTGCCCCATGTCGGTGCCGTCATCACACCGGATGAAAGTGAGCGCACGCGCCGTCTCTTGCGAAAGCTCGATGCGACTTTAGAAGAGCGGCGACAACTACTGGGCGAAACCGATCATGGGGACATTTACAGTTATAATGCCGATCCGGAGTTTCGCCCACTGCCCGCAGTTCTCGTCTTGATCGACAACTTTGCAGGCTTCCGTGACAATTTTGATACGCTGCTGCCCCCATTGATTTCGCTTGTGCGGGAGTCGCGTGCATATGGGGTGCATTTTGTGATCTCGGCCGAACTCCCCCACGTCATCAGTGCGCGGTTATACAGCGTGCTGACCGAGCGGTTTGCGCTGACGCTGGCTGTTTCGACCGAATATACGAACATTGTCGGCCGAAATGTCACCACTCACGTCGAGCTACCCGGTCGCGGTGTGACGCGACAGGGACGGCAGGTTCTTGAATTTCAAACAGCTTTGCCCGTTGGCACAAAGACGGACTTAGATGACGAGCGCGAAAACGAAAAACTGCGCCAGTTTGTGGCGGCATTGGGACGCGGCGCACGCTATCGCTCGATTGCACCACCCATCAAAACGCTCTCACGCCGCATCCAGTTAAAAACGCTTTTGGCAGATACGCCTCGCCGTAGCGACATTGCACCCGCACTGGGCGTTGATGATCTCAACCTACATTCATGGCATCTCGATTTGAAAAAGCAAGGGCCTCATCTCGTGATCGCTGGCTCGCCTAGCACAGGCAAAACGACGCTGCTTCGCACATTGATTCTCTCACTGGCGGCGACCCACCCCCCCAGCGAGGTTACGATTGCCATCGTCGATTTTCAGCGCAACCTAACAAGCTACGATGGTGAGCTTATGTTAGACGACTTGCCCCATGTCGTTGACGTGGTGCCCAATATCGACCGCTTTCCAGCATTCGTGAAACAGCTTAACACCGCTTGCCGACAGATGCGTGAGAAGAAAGGGCCGCAGCGCATTTTTGTCATCATTGACAACTACGAGCGTATTGATCAGGATTTGCAAGATCACAACAAAGGTCTCTTTGTGTCACTTTCGGAGCTAGCACGCGAGTTTGGGCCGGAAGGCCTACACTTTATTTTGGCAGGAACCCCCGAAGTGACTAGAATCGTTGGCAATCGTTTTATCCGTCAGATTTACAGCTCACGTTTTGGCATCGGACTTGACCGTGAAGCACTGGAAAAGCTGAATGGGCGCGTTCCGCAGGCATTGTTACAGGATGAACTTCCCATCGGCCGCGGCTACGTCGTCAAGTCAGGTAAATCTACCGTTGTTCAATTTGCAACCCCCTATACTGCTGATGAAGCGATTGCCACCTCGCTGGATGCGTGGGTTAGGCGATTGCAGGCGGGAGAAGCCGCGAGTTGGGGGACTCCCACCGATCAAACAACCCCCGAACCTGCGGCAGAAGTCAAGTATGATCTCGATGACCTACGCCGCAAGATCGAAGCGTTTAGCGGATTTTCTATCGAACTGAGCGCAGATGACATCATTAGCATGGCAAAGACACTGGGCATGTTAGAGGAGTAAGCGTCATGGATTATTTGACCTTAAAGTTTGACATTGTGGGTGTTGAGAAAACACAGTTGGCACAGGTGCGCCCCGATCTGCTTGTCGGTGATTTGATTAGGGAGATTCAGCGACAGTTTGACATTGATGAACAGGATGAAAATCTGCTCTATCAAGTTGACAGCTCGCAACCGCTAGACCCCAAGCGAACCATCACTGACCAAGGAATCGAGAACGACAACCAGCTCAACTTTACACGGCCGACGTTACTGCAACGCAAACGTATTGACGCGCCCTATAAAGCACAGTTGCGGCTTGAAAGCGAGTCGCCAGTAACATACGAGATTCAATGGCAACCGGCGATCATCGGCCGACCTGACAACGACGCGACCCACACCAGTCTGCTAGCCGTCAACTTGGAATGGCTTGGCAAACGCAGCAAGCGAGTTTCTCGACGACACGCTCAGATCATTGAGCAAAATGGCGTATACTTAATCGAGAGCCTTTCACCAAACAACCCGACGTTTGTCAATGACAGGGTACTTGTTCCGGGTGAGCAACGCTCGCTAGCACACGAAGACATGATTCGGCTACAAATGAGCCGTGTAGAGATGAAGTTTTTGTTATTGGAGGAATGATGTTTCATTTGATGAGACGAATACAGCAACACGCCAACGTAGATATGATTTACAGGTCAACCCCTTTGCAAGGCACGATTGCCGATCCAAATATGCCAATCGTGGGGATTGACTTTCGCTCGGCCGGCATTATGGCTGTCCGTGTGCAACAACCGCCCCTTGCAACATCAACTGCTCCGCCACCTCAAGAGGAGAGAGCGCCCGATGTGCCAAAGAAGCAGGCGCTCAAACCGATGGATAACCCGGTTATGAATGCCTATAAGCCCCCTGTACGGGTCAATGAGAATCAGCTAGATGCCATTTTGCTGGCGCATGACCGCAAAAAAGCATCTGGCGAGGCTTATGAAAAGCGTGAGATCAAATCGCCATGGCTCAAGGGATTGTTGGAGCGCAACGCAGAGAAGGAGCGCAAGCAACGGCTCAAACGTGAAGCACGTGAGCGCAAGGTTGACCTAAAAGAGCTAAAGCGTCGTCGGGCAGTGACGTATGTGGAAACGGGTAATGAACTGCCTGTACCGGTCAAAGTGGAGCCAGCAACTGAAGACGAATCTTTGGAGAATATCGACGGCGTTGAAACGGATCGGCCGTTCCTGCAAGAACGACCAGAGACAGACGAAGTTGTGGCTGAAGTGTTGGAGAAAATTTCGACTGAAAAGGATAGTGATTCTTCTATTCCGCTGATTTTGCCGCGTCGGGCGCGGCCGACGCTCCCAGAAAGTGCATAAGCTGTAACGGATGCAAATTAACGGTTAGTGGCGAGCGAGAAATCTAACGCTTCAACCTCATCGATATTAAACAACTTGCGTGCTTGCCATAGATCGTAATTGCATTGCATCGCCAGCCAGCTTTCTGGGGATCGCCCCAATGTTTTCGATAAACGTAAGGCCATTTTGGGACTGATGTTACTTTGTCCATTGACTAAGCGCGTAAACGTCGAGGGCGAAACTTTCAATTTAGCAGCAACCACACGATGACTAAACTCAAGCGGTTCGAGATATACTTCTCGGATAAATTCACCGGGATGGGGTGGGTTATACATGCTCATCAATGATAATCCTCATAGTTGACGATGTAGACATCACCAGCAACAAATTCAAATGTAATGCGCCAATTTTTGCTGACATCAATCGCCCACAGCCCTTGTCGATTGCCCTTCAAGGCGTGAAGACGAAAACCGGGTAGTTCCATGTCTTCGATTTGGGAGGCTGTGTCTAATGCAGTTAAGCGCATTCGTAGGTTCTTTTGATGGGTCGGCCGAATGCCCGCAACACTGCCGGTCTCGAAAAACTTTTTCAACCCTTTGTGTTTGAACGACTTAATCACAGACTACATTATATGGCGCGGTGCGCGACACGCAATGCCTTAGTCTGAGGAAGTTCAAATCTACCTAGCAAGCGTCTATTACTCCACAAACTGTAAGAGGCAAAGAATACTTGAAACGTACATTATGAGGTAAGATCGTTGCGGGTAAACTAAGGTCAATGCCCTTTGAAGCTAAAAGAGTAGAATTGTCCATTTAAGTAACCCAACCGAAACCTATGAAAGAAATTGCGCCCTTCACGAAAGCCGTCATTGACAACATCGAACATGTCATCATTGGCAAACGCACCATCATCGAACGATTGCTCATTGCTCTGCTATGTGAGGGGCATATCTTGCTGGAAGATGTGCCGGGGACGGGCAAAACGATGCTTGCTCGTGCGCTTGCCATCTCGTTGGGCATCGACTTTAAGCGCGTTCAATGCACGCCCGATTTGCTGCCCAACGACATCACAGGCGTTTCGATCTATGATCAGCGGGAACAAGCATTCCGCTTTTTGCGAGGGCCAGCCTTTACCAACATTTTGCTGGCTGATGAGATCAATCGCGCCACACCGCGCACTCAATCGGCGTTGCTTGAGGCGATGGGTGAACGGCAGATTACGGCCGATGGCACAACCTACACGCTCGAACGCCCTTTCCTCGTGATTGCCACCCAAAATCCCATCGAGTACGAAGGCACATTTCCATTGCCCGAAGCACAGCTAGATCGCTTTTTTATGCAGTTGTCGCTTGGTTACCTAGATGAGGAGGCGGAAAATCAGATGTTGCTCAATCTGCAACGAACGCACCCGATTGATGGATTGGGGCAGGTGGTTGACGGAGCGCGAATGCCCGACTTGGCGCAACAGGTTTGGGAGGTTCATGTCGATGAAACGGTACGTCAATACGTCGTGCGCTTGGTGCAGGCAACGCGCAGCCATGCTGACTTTGCCAATGGAGCCAGTCCACGTGGTACGCTCGCGCTCTATCGTGCCGCGCAAGCATACGCGGCGATGCAGGGGCGTGACTATGTGCTGCCCGATGATGTGAAAAAACTTGCGCCGGATATTTTGCCACATCGCTGCATGGTTAGCCCTGAGAGTGCGTTGAGGGGGATTTCGGCCGATACAGTCATCACACAACTCATCAGATCAACTGCTCTCAACATCGGCAAACTCAACGAGCGATAACCAACATGCGCAGTGAATCCTCTCTGAAATCTGAACTATCGTAGCCACCAAACAGCATCATTTCCTCAAATCCATTTTTCACCAACATTTTATGTAGCGATTCTTCGTCTATGTAATGGTAATCCGTTTGGGTGGCAATCAGCGGGCTGCCCTTCATCTTATATTGCCACTCGGCGTGCAGCGTCTGTGTAGCGACATCATTTTTCCAGCGGCTATACTGTCGCACGGTTTTCTTTGTGGCTGGATCAATAAAGACATTCTCAATCTCAAATCGCTCCTCATCTTCTACACGCGCCATCAGAAACGGGTTTGCCAAATCGAGTAGTAACCAGCCGCCATCTCGCAAATGTGAGCGCACACGTGCTAAGACGGTGTCTAACTGTTGTGTATCGAAGTGATGCGCCGTATTGTGACTAAAAATTGCAAAAGAAAATGCTTTTTGTGCGAGATCAAGGGCGAGAATGTCAGCATGATGGGTGGTGAATGTTGGGTCAACGAGCGCGAGCATTTCGGCCGAGTCATCGACCCCCACCACCTCAAATCCGTTCGCTACCAGCGGCTGCAAAACCCGCCCTGTCCCACAACCTAGCTCCAAAATTGGCTCTCCTGCATCGGCCGCCAACGCCAAAATAAAGGGAATATCTTCGGTCAACTGCGCGTGAATCGCGTCATAAAAGCGTGCTATCTCTTCATACATAAATTGAATTATGCGAGAAAATGACGAACTTTCCAAGCTATTTACTTAACGTTGAAAAAATCTGTCTTTGATGATAATAGCTATGACGGGTCAACTAGCCACATTGCACTCAATCGCGTGTACAAACGCTCTATTTAGAAGGGACCAACTGGAGAAGCTGATCCCTTTTTGTCTATCCTAATCGCTTTTGACAACTCGTCTGACCAGAACCCAAGTCACTAGCAGCATAATTGCGCTAAGTGCCAGCCAAATGGGGTTGATTGGGGTGCTTGTCTCGGCCGATCCCAGCCCAACCGCCGTCGGCACGGCAAACTCAAGTGTTTGCACCACGTCAGCGTGCGCGATTAGCTCACCGTTGCTGCTGAAGAGTTGGACGGGGGAGGCAGTGATTTCGGCTGACGAAACCCCATCTGTTGCCGTAAAATAGAGATTGCCAAAGCTGACCACGCCCGCACGCGGCGTAAAGCTCGCGCCCGTCAGTCGGACAACGCCTTCTCCAAACGTGATGTTGCATGCGCCGACGATGTTGTTGCCGGCCGAGCAGCCGACAGGCGTAATCTGTGTTGGGTCATACGCAATGTCCAGAGTCAATGCGCCAATTGGTGTGTCATCTGACAGAACGGCGACAATCTCGACTTCGCCTTGGTTTAACTGGTTGAGTGACAGGGTGGCTGAACGAGTCCCACGCTGCTGATTTTCACGCAGTCGTTGGATGCAGAGCGCATTGCTAAAGCCAACTTCACACTGTGCGATGTACATCGCGTCAAGGACATCGCATGTGCTGTTGTCATCGACATCGCAGTACGAGACGTTGAGCTGACCGTCACCCAATGGGCATTGCGTCGTTGCGCTGCGTAGACCGACAACATGTTGCGAGATAAAGAGCGCATCGACAATGTTGCGCTGCACATCGCAGGAGACATCCCCCGCGACACTGCCGTTGATGAGAACCTGCCCATCATTGGTTTCCAGCACAACGGTGCTTCCGTCTGGTGCAACGCTGGTCATCACACTAAGCAGTAGATCACTTGCATTCCCCACATCGCCAGTTGCTGTAAAGACGACCTCGCCAACTGAGCCGGCAGTCGTCACCCCAGCGTTGCTGATGAGCGTTAAGCCAATTCCATTAGTCGCATAGCTAGGGTTGCAGAATGCGCTATCAAACTGATTGTCGGGATCAGCTTCGCAACTTTCGACGGCAAGCAACTGCTCATCAAACGTCAGATTGATAGTCGCTGCACCAATCGCGTTAGCCTCTGGGTTGAGCAGAACGCTGACTGTGATCTCTTCACTCGTTTCAACCGTGTAATCAGCGACGGAAACGCTGCTTTGTGGACCGGGCGTGGCTGTTGGAAGTGGGGTCGTCGTTGGCTCAGGTGTGTTCGTCGGAGCGGGGGTGTTGGTTGGGATAGGCGTTGGTGTGGGATCAGTTGACGGCACAGCAGGAACCGCGCTCGTAAACGCTTCTGCCCACATGTCGATCATCGTGATCGTCCCCGCATCGCTGTGATGGGTTCCATCTGCCCCAAAGTAGGTGCTATTCTCTTCCTCTATGTTGTAGCGGAAAGCGGTGTAGAAATCAGGCCCCGGCACAAGGCGATATTTCGCCACCACTGCGTCGATGTCTGCTAAAATTTTGCGCTTTGTGACCAACGTGCCGTAACCGCCAAGGGACTCATCGGTGTCGGGGATTCGCGCCACGATTGGGACGCGCCCAGAGGCAATCAGGTCCGCAACGGCCGCATCAAGGCGACTGCCATACTCCTCCACGTTAAAGCCATTCACGCCAATTGCGTCTTCGGGATCATTCGCGTCATTCGTACCGAGACCAATGCCCCAGAAATAGGCATTTGTCTGCATGTCGTCGAGTGCTAGCGCATCGTAGATGTCGTAGTCAATGCCTGCGTGGTTGACAAGACCGCTGGAGTTTTGCCCTGACAGGCCAAATGTCGTCAGCATCATATCTTGCTCGACACCGCGCAACGCTTTGACATCGGCCGCAAATCCCGTCGAGCCAATCGTCTCAAAGTTGGAGGCCGTGAGCGAATCGCCATAAATCACGAATGAGTCGGGGCGATTGCCACTGCCCGTCGGGGCAAAGAGGCGAATTTCACGCAGCCCGAAGTCATTACCAGGGGTGGGCGACGCATCTGCATTGCCATCGGTAACGCGCATCCGCAACCAGTTGTAGCCACCCGCGGGAACGGTTAGCTTGTGTGTCCGCTGGCTACGGTCGTTGTCGGTGATGGTGAGAAGCGTTTGCCACGTGCCGTCTACACCGTCGGTGGAATCGGCCGAGACTTGCATCTCGTAGTTGCGCGGGTTGCTCTCTGGATAGCTGCCCGAATTGGGACGGGGATACCAGTTGCCGTTGACAAAATAGCTAAAGAAGTAGTCGCCCAATAGCTCTTGTTGCAAATCAACGGCGATGATGGCGACCTCACCTAGTGCCGAATCAGCCATAAACTGCGCCGACCCTGTGCGCGTCAAGCCACTGCTACCGCAACGATAGTTGGCCAAGAATTCGCTGGGGTCTGCGCTGTAGACAGAATCTGCCGCATTTTCAGGCTGCTGGAAGCAGAAGTGTGACTCGACATTTTGTGTATGAACGTGCTGCCCAAATGCGATGTTTTCAAAGGTCACGTCAGGGGCTTGTAGGAAGCTGGGGTCAATTGTGTAGACGGTGAAGGGAGTGTAGCCGTTGCGGTTGTCGGCCGATTGCAAATGCAAATGCCCAACCCCATCCGCCACTGCTGGCACGATGACTTTGACAAAGCTATCTGACCACGACACGATTTGTGCTGGCACATCGAGAATCGTGACACTACCCGCCGTCTCACCAAATCCATCCCCGAAGATGCCTACCTCAGCCCCGATCACGCCGACACTGTTTGCTACCTCAATGTTGACCGACGGGTCGGAGGGAGGTGTCGTCGGCGTTGGTGTCGGCGTTCCCGGTGCAGGCGTACTTGTTGGGACAGGTGTCACCGTGCTGTTAGGTGTTGGGGTTGGCGTTGGCACAACGGCTTTCGGGAATGGCGCAACAAACGTATTGATCCATGATGCAATCACAGCCTCGCGCCCCGCATAATTAAGTTGTGTGCCGCCGTTTAGGTAGGATGCACCATCTGCTTCGATATTGCGGCGGAAGATGGTGTAAAGGTCGGCTCCGGGAATAAGACCGTGTGTCGCTGCAACAGTGTCAATTGCTTCGAGTGCTTTCAGCTTATAGACGGTTGTATCAAGGTTGCGATTTGCCGCAAAGGTGTCGGGAATCCGCGCAATGACTGGCACACGCCCACGCCCAACGAGTTCCTGCACGGCCGCATCAAGCTGATCGCCAAATTCGGTCAAAAAGACGGCTGGATCGGTTGCGAGACCGGCTGCGTTGATGACATCGTTTGTGCCGAGTGCGATAGTCCAATAGAGCGCGTTGTCGCTCATGTTGTCGATTGTCAGTGCGTCAAACAGATCACTGCCATACGTTGTGCCGTCGGCGAGACGATCTGCACGTGCGCCGGGCAAGCCATAGACGCTCAACGGCAGTGCGCCATTAGCGAGGCGGCCGCTCTCTACGCCAGAACTGAATCCGTGAGGGCCGAATATCTCAAATGCAGAATATGTCAGCGCATCGCCATAGACAGCGACGCTATCTGGGCTACCCGTGCCATCGGCCGCATAAACACGCACCTGACGCAGGTTGAAATCACGCCCAGCCGCACCAGAACCATCATGGCTACCATCGGTCACGTGCATTCGCAGCCACGTGTAGCCACCAGCCGCTGGAATATCTAGTGTGTGATAGCGCATCGGCCGATCATTGCCGCTAATCGTCTCAAGCGTCGTCCACGTGCCGTCTGTGCCGTCGGTGGAGTCGGTTGAAACCTCTAGCGTGTAGTTGTACGGATGACTCTTCCGCCACGTTTGCCCATCGAGATAGGGTTCCCAGAAGAAATCAGTGACAAATTGGAAAGCATATTCGCCGTCGAGAACGGTATCTGACTGGTAGGCGATTGTTGCAGTGGTGTTGAGAGCAGAATCGGCCGCGAATGTCGCCTCACCTGACCCAACGAAACCACCTGAGCCACAGCGATAGTTTGTCAGGAAACGCCCGGCGGCCACCTCTGCCCCGGTCTCAATGTCGTAACAGTAGGCAAACTCAAGCCCGCCCAGCGCGAGTGTTTTGTCAAATGAAACTTCCTCAAACGTTTTCGCAGGTGGTTGTAAAAATGCGGGGTTGATCGAGTAGACGGTGAATGGTGCGGTCGCCACAGAACGACTCGTCGTCTCAACTTGTATTTCACCACTGCCATCTGCCACCTCTGGCACAATGGCGCGGATAAAGTCATTTTCCCATTCGACCACTGTTGCGGGTGCGCCCAAAATGGTCAGCGTCCCGCTTGTGCCAAAGCCTTCGCCAAACACGCCGATTTCATAGCCGCTGACACCGGAGTGGTTGCTCACCTCAATTTCGATTGGCTGCTGTGGTGTGGGTGTTTCGGTTGTAACAATTGGCGTTGGTGTCGCAGGTGGGGCAACTGTGCCGTCGAGCGACCAAAAGGCGGCCGAATGCACAAACCACTCTCCCGCCCACCAGTCATCTGCCCGGACTTGGACCGTTTGCGTATTGGCAGGAACGGCTGTCCAGTAGGTGCGGAACTGCTCTGCTTTGTACTCAGCGGGATCGTGCGTTTGCTGTTCGGCCGATTGCCAGTTGACACCCTCATCAAAGCTGACTTCGAGGTTCTCGCCAATCCCCACAAAGCGCAAATAGCTATCTGTCAATGCAGGCTGAGGAAATGTAAAGGTATCTGCATCAGCATTGACCGAGCGGCTGGTTGCGCCGATGATTGAGAAGGGAACGGCCGGCTCAATGTGAAAGTTATCCCAATGATAGGTATTTGGCTCTTCAAGACCCCATCCGTGATGACCAAACTGCACAACTCCCTGTGTCCAGTCGAGTGGTGGGTTGATAGCCGTGTCGAGAAAGCAGTGGTCGTATTCGGTGAAACAGACTGAGAGATGATCGGCCGAGAGCCGCATCTCAACCGTCTCCAAGCGTGTATTGCTCGGCGACAGTCCATTTTGTGCAAGTACGGATTCAATCGTCGTGTAATTATCGTAGAGCGTGCTAGCAGCGAAGTCACGAAAAACAGATGATTCAATGCGCGTGTGATCTTTCGTCATCCCCGTTCGCACCAATACACCATTTTTTGGCTCGCCCGTCGCGGCAGGCAACCATCCTTGAATCGGCAGTTGTAAATTGTCCTCATACGGCGTGACCCAAACGTTCAGGAAGTCGCGGCCGCGAAAACGCAATGTCGAGACATCAAACTGAATCACTGCCTCCTCATCGCTAAAATCAACGAGATGATCTGGCGTGAGATAGGTCATGTGATACCCTTCCGAGCCAAGCGTTGTCTGCAATGTGCCATCACAGACAAAAACGGAGTCCTCGTAAGTTGTGATGATATGGGTGTCGGGTGGTGGGGTACAGTTGGGGCCGAAATCGGCCGAGAGCGTATCGATCTCATGCCATATATTTGCGCTGTTCCGACTATGAGATGTGACATCCCAGTTCATTGGTTGCCAAGCCTGAGGTGAAGCTGGCACTAGGTCAACTGTCTCATCAAATGTGGTTATTGCTGCCTCACTGCGTCTTGTACAACCGCTGCCCAACATAACGACTATACAGAGTAATAATCCATGTAGCAGTACAGCACAAAATCGTTCTCTCATTGTTAGACTCCCATTCTCCTTTACGCACTTCTATCGAATACAGCTAACTTGCGTCAAAAGATTTATTTCTACTCTCACACAAACGCCTCAAAATCAGAGGCATACGATGTAAAAGTCTAGTAGATCAAAATTCTAATTGACAGAATATATGTCGTGAATTTCGGGGTAAGCGCATGAGATTTGAGCCATTAGGTGCGTTGCTGTAGGTTTGCCCTTAAGAATGTCCCTCTATATTGACAGTTAATAAAAATTAAAGAGTGTCAAAATAAGGCAGTATTATGCAAAACTACAAAACGATTGTTCGTAACTTAACAAGAGGTCGCGGTGTCGAGGTACGCCAATTTGACCCCGATCTATCCCTAGATACCTTTCTCTGGACACTGTTCGCGGCATTAGACATCAATTGTGTTATTGATGTCGGTGGTCATCGTGGAGAGTATGCAACCTTGCTTCGCAATAATGGCTATCGAGGCGAAATCATCTCATTTGAACCTGTCCTAGAGAGCTATCAGCACCTCATGAAGCTATCCGCCCAAGACTCAAATTGGCAGGTACATAGAATGGGTCTCGGTAATGTGGAAACGACGCTCGACATCAATGTAGGCGAGCACACGAATTTTTCCTCGTTTCACGAGCCAAGCAGCTATGGTCACGCGACCAATCCCCACATCGCAACGACGGCCGTCCAGACCGTCCCCGTCAAGCGACTGGACGCAATTTTCGATAAGATCATGGCACATATCCCAACCCCACGCATCTACTTAAAAATGGATACCCAAGGCTGGGATGCCAACGTTTTTGAGGGTACAGAGGGATGCCGAGACCGCATCTTGGCCTTGCAATCTGAAATGAGCATCCAGCCACTTTATGATGGAATGCCAACATGGATGCAAACGATTGAGCAGTATCAAGCTGGCGGCTATGAAATCTCCAGTATGTTTGCAGGCTTCCGCGATGATGCGTTGCGCTTGAGCGAATTTGATTGTGTGATGGTGCGCCAAGATGCAGTCTGAACGCCGATAAATTACGATAAAGAGCCGTTGAGACTGCGATGGCTCTTGTAATTGCCTCAAATCGAAGTTGACCAACACCCAATAGCTTGCTACAATTTCCGTCACTTACAAATTTGGGTGCTTAGCTCAGTTGGTTAGAGCACTTCGTTTACACCGAAGGGGTCGGGGGTTCGAGTCCCTCAGCACCCACCATTTACAATTGATAGTCAAAGGCAATGACAGGGAGTAGTAAGCCACTCATTTGAGCGAGTCGCGGATGGTGAGAGCGCGATATTTTCGGCCGAACTCGCCCCAGAGCCGTGTTTAGTGAACAGTAAATGATTTACTCAGTAATGAACACCGTTTTATGCACGTTACGCAGTTGAGAGAACAAGTTGGAAGGATGAAGGCGGAAGGATGAAGGATGAAAATATGACTCATCCTTCATCCTTCATCCTTCATCATTTTCAGGGCCTATAGCTCAGTTGGGAGAGCGCTACAATGGCATTGTAGAGGTCAAGGGTTCGAGTCCCTTTAGGTCCATATTGTTAACCAGAGTGGTACCGCGGAAGCCCATTTTCGTCTCTGGACGAAGATGGGCTTTTTTGATCCTTATTCCTGTGACTGAAGCCACAGGACAAGTCGGCAAGCACGCTTAAATGTGCTTCACAACTTAGCGTTGGGGTTCACCCCGACGATGCAATGATGGATGAAAAACAGGCGAGTACTGAAGACACAGTAACACGGCAAGGCTCAACATTGCAGCGAGATGTGGCTGTACTTGCTATTTTGATTGGCCTGCTCTATGGGTTGACACAGTTAACAAACCTAGACGTGATTGGCAATTTGCAACAAACATTTGGCAACGGCTACACGGTCACGAACAATTGTGCTTTCCCACTCGTTGTAGCGACAGATTCACGGGAAGTTGCGCGTGTTACGATGAATGAGACACAAACATTTCAACCGCCAGCCAACGGTGAAATTTATCTCGCAGTGGGTGAAGGCGAGCGCACACGCTTTACGCTCTATTTGCCAGACGCAGAAATTGAGCTGGCAGGCAAATCATTTCCATCGCGCAGCGATTTATATAGGACAGATGCACGATTGATCGCTTGTCCTGAGATTGATCGATAATATGAACGATTTTATTTTTCCGCACCATCTCCTCCTTATTTAGCCCTGAGACAGGTATGGCGCAGCGTGCCATTTGCTCAGGGCATCCCTTCCTAATAGTCAACGAAAAACGGACAATGAATAACGAATAATGGGTGGCTTTTGCGGCTTGCAAATTGCCACTTGCAATGGAGTTTTACGATGAGTGAACAATACAATCCACAAGAGATTGAGCAAAAATGGCAGGCCAAATGGGAAGAAGATGGCCTGTATCGCGCCAAAGTTGATTGGAGCAAGCCGAAACATTACGCGCTGACAATGTTGCCCTATCCGAGCGGCAATCTGCACATGGGACATTGGTATGCGATGACCCCCAGCGATGCACGGGCGCGATTTATGCGAATGAAGGGATACAACGTGCTGTTCCCGATGGGGTTTGATGCGTTTGGGTTGCCGGCCGAAAACGCGGCCGTACAGCGCAACATTCATCCGTGGCAATGGACATACAGCAATATCGAACACATGCGAAATCAGATGAAAAGCATGGGGAATATGTTCGATTGGGAACGGGAGGCTGTGTCGTGCCAGCCTGACTACTACAAGTGGACGGAATGGTTCTTCAAGCGGTTTTATGAGTCGGGTTTGGCCTATCGCAACAAAGCGATGGTCAACTGGTCGGATGCGTTGCAAACGGTGTTGGCAAATGAGCAGGTGATCGATGGCAAGGATGAACGATTGGGACAGCCGGTTGTGCAGAAGATGATGGAGCAGTGGTTTTTCCGCATCACGAACTATGCGGATGAACTGTTGGGCTTTGAGGAGATAGATTGGCCTGAGCCGATTAAACTGATGCAGACAAACTGGATCGGCCGATCCGAAGGCGCATTCGTCACCTTCAAAACGGAAGACGACGATCCAATCGAAATTTTCACCACACGCCCCGACACACTGTGGGGCGCGACGTTTATGGTGTTGTCGCCAGAGCATCCGCTGGTTGAGAAGATTACGACGGATGAGAAGGCAAATGCGGTTGCAGCGTACAGGCAGGCAGCGGCGGCGAGCAATGAGATTGAGCGGATGAGCGAGGATCGGCCGAAAACCGGTGTCTTCACGGGCGGATACGCCATCAACCCGGTCAACGGCAAACGCATCCCCATCTGGATCGCTGACTATGTATTGATGACCTATGGCACGGGCGCGATCATGGCTGTGCCTGCCCACGACCAGCGCGACTTTGAGTTTGCGCGTGCATTTGGTTTGCCGATTGTTCCCGTCATCCAGCCTGACAGCATGGAAGAGCCGCTGGTTGAGGTGAATATGGACGCGGCGATTGTCGAAAGCGGCGTGATGATCAACAGCGGCATTTTGAATGGCACAGAGGTCAACACCGAGAAGGGGCGCAAAAACCCCGCTATTGCAAAAGCGATTGACCACTTGGAAATCAGACGAATTGGAAAAGAAACGGTTAACTATCGGATGCGCGACTGGTTGATTAGCCGCCAACGCTATTGGGGTAGTCCAATCCCGATGGTCTACCGTGCCGACGGCGAGATTGAACCTGTTGCCGACGAGGATTTGCCCGTCGTGTTGCCGGAAGAGGTCGATTTTATGCCAACTGGTCGTAGCCCGTTGACCTATCACGAGCCATTCTTGCAAACCGTGGACCGTGACGGCAACCCAGCAACCCGCGAGACAGACACGATGGATACGTTTATGTGTTCGTCGTGGTACTGGTATCGCTATTTGAGTCCGCAGAAAGAGGACGGCCCGTTTGATGCGGAAGAGGCCGCATACTGGCTGCCCGTTGACACTTATACGGGTGGGTCGGAACACGCGGTGATGCACTTGCTGTATGCGCGATTCTTCAACAAGGCGATGCGTGATCTGGGCATGTTTGACGATGCCGCGATGGTTGCGGCAAAAAATGGTCGTGACCCAGAGTTCATGTTTGACGAGCCGTATATGCAGTTGCGGAATCAGGGTCAGATTTTGGGTGAGGAGCGTCAGGGTGACATTATTGTGGCGATGGGAACGATGCGTGATGGGAAACTGTATGCGTCTTCGGTGACGGTGGTTGATGAGGCTGTGGACTCGGCCGAAAACACCATATCAGGCGAACTGATGCGCCGCACCGAAAATGTCCTGCACGTCAGCACGGGTGATGGCGCGACAACCATCGTCGAGATCATGCCTGAGGCGAGCATTACGATCCCGGCCATTCCCGGCGATAACACCGTCAACCAGTTGAAGCATCATCTGGAAATTCAGCGGATGTCGAAATCAAAAGGCAACGTTGTCGATCCAGATATATTGGTCAAGCAGTACGGTGCGGATGTCGTGCGAGCATACCTGATGTTTGCGTTCGATTGGGAAAAGGGCGGCCCGTGGAACAGTCGCGGCATCTCAGGGACGACACGCTTCCTGCGGGACGTGTGGCGAATTGGGACGACTGACTACAAGCCCAAGAAGGCAAATGAAAAGGCGAGCAAAGCGGTACGCCGCAAAACGCACCAGACGATTGAGAAAGTCGGCCGAGAAATCGAAGCATTCAGCTTTAACACCGCTATCGCCGCCTTGATGGAATTGCGGAACACGTTGACAAATGCGCTGAAGAAGAAAAACGTCACGGTCGAGACATGGCAAGAGGCGGCCGAGACAATGGTTTTGCTGCTGGCTCCGATTGCGCCACACATCACGGAAGAGCTGTGGGCGCAACGCGGTGGCACAGACAGCGTGCATGTACAGGCGTGGCCTGAATTTGATGCGGAAGTTGCCAAAGAGGAAAGCATCGAACTGGTTGTGCAGGTCAATGGCAAGGTGCGCGATAAGTTTGAGGCGAGCGCAGGGATTAGCGAGGATGATGCAAAGGCAGCAGCATTGGCTTCGGAAGCCGTCCAGCGTTTCATCGCCGGCAAAGAGATTCGTAAAGTGATTGTGATTCGCGGCCGATTGGTCAATATCGTCGTTTGAAACCAGATAAAGTGAAAAAGAAAAAGAGGCACACACGTCCTCTTTTTCCCGTTTTTATGACATAGATACCGTTTGTTGTTTCGCTGCTTAACAACTCCCTAACAACCTCTCAACATCCCCTTAATCGCCTAGCCACATTTCCTACATACCCACGCTGTATCCTTCTATCAGTTGAAACAAACGATAGGACGGTAACGATGTTAGCGACGGTAAACACAAATTTTGAAAATTGGATCGCAGCACCGACAGCGACAGAGCAGGTGATTGGCACATTTACGCCGATCACGTTGGCAGAGATTGGGGATGCGGCATTGCTCAATCGGGTTGAGACGAAATATGTTGTCTCGGCCGATACCATCCCCGCCCTCCTGACTGCTATCCGCGACGACTATCGCGTGCTGTCCATCGAAGGGACGCGGCTCAATCGGTACAAGACACTTTACTTCGATTCGGCCGATTTCGCCCTCTACCGTCGCCATCAGGCTGGCGCGACCAATCGCTACAAAATTCGCTCGCGTGAATACGTCGAAACTGGCACAACCTTCCTCGAACTCAAACACAAGACCAACAAAAAACGCACGCAAAAACAGCGCACGCTGACCGACGACTTTCTGCACGTCATCGACCGCCCAAGCTGGGAATTTTTGCACACGCGCTGCCCCCACAACATCGACGCGCTCTATGGACGGCTGTTTTCCTACTACAAGCGCATCACGCTCGTCAGTCGCCACAGTGCGGAGCGCGTGACGATTGATCTCGACCTCAGCTTTGAGTGGGAAGATCGGCGCAAACTGTTGAACGATGTGGCGATTGTGGAGATTAAGCGTGCGCCTCACGCGACCCACTCCCCCGTCGCGCAACAGCTTCGTGAGTGGCGTATTCGGCCGACTCGTTTCAGTAAATACTGCATCGGCGTGACGCAAATTTACCCGCACGTCAAACACAATAACTTTAAGCCGCAGTTGCGGTTGTTGGACAAAATTGCTAGTTGCTAGTGGCTAGCGGCTAGTAAGTAAGAGTGAGCGTTTAGGCTTCTTCTTCACTAGCAAACTAGCAACTAGCGACTAGCCACCATCTCAGGAAAACTCATGCTTACCAGCACCAACCTCTTCATCGGCTTTGCGCTCAATCTCGCTGTTGCACTGCTCATCGTGCGCGGCATCTACTATCCGAGCAAGCCGAACAAAAATTACGTCGTCACGTTTATGGCGTTCAACACGCTGATTTTCTTCGTGATGAGCTTATTGACTTCGATTGAGTTGAGCATCGGCGCGGGATTTGGCCTGTTCGCTATCTTCTCCATCTTGCGCTATCGCACCAACCCAATGCCGCCGCGTGACATGACCTATCTGTTCATTTTGATCGGGTTGCCAATCATCAACTCGACGCTCAACAGCGGGGTGACGTGGCCGGTTTTGGTGTTGGTCAACATCGCCGTGATTGGCGTGCTGTATGCGCTCGAACGAGGCTGGGGCTTTCAATATGAGGAGTCCACGCGCATCACGTATGACCGCATCGACCTGATTCACGAAGACAGCCGTGAGGAACTGCTGGCAGATTTGCGTGAGCGCACGGGATTGCCGATTACGCATGTCGAGATCGGCCGATTGAACTTCTTGCGCGATTCGGCCGAAATCAAACTATTCTACCCACCACTCAACAACGGGCGCGAACGCGACGCGAACTTACAAGACGAACCGATGACCGCAAACGCATGGTCATAGATGACATAGGACAATCTCATGACAAAACTTATTGATACACAATTCCTCATTCTTCTACTTCTATTTTTGCTCGTATCCTGTGGCACATCAGGCACAGAAGTCGAGACGAGCAGCATGAACGAGGTTGAGACAGTTGCAGAAGTGACAACTGATGATACTGGCACAGCGATTTCAGACAGCGCGGTGATTGAAACGTCAAATGATGACGCTGTCGTGATGGTTGCAGAAAATGATGCGGTTGAAGAATCGGCCGATACCGTCCGCCCCGACGGTTGGAGCGAGACGACCCACAGCAACGATGCCGACCCCAACTACGCTGTCGTCTTCCCAGAAGATGCGGTCAACAGCATGACCATCACCATCGCGCCAGAGGATTGGCAGGCGATGCTCGACAACATGACTGAACTGTACGGCGAGCCAAGCGGCAACGGTGGCGGCGGTGCTGGTGGTGGACGCAATGCAGGTGACCCACCCGCTGGTGAGGTTGTGCCTCCTGATGGTGGCGTTCCACCGGCCGATGGTGCTGTTGGAGAGCGTCCACCACGTCCAGAGGGCGGCGGTCGCCCGGGAGGGGGTGGCGGCCCTGTCGCAAACTTCGCCACTGAAAACCCCGATTACGTCGCTGCCACGATTGAATTTGAAGGCGACGTGTGGACAAACGTCGGCGTGCGCTTCAAGGGCAATTCGACCTTGCGAAACGCATGGAATAGCGGATCGCTAGAGTTGCCGTTCAAGCTCGACTTTGACGAATTTGAGGACGACTACCCCGAAATCGACGACCAGCGGTTTTATGGATTCAAGCAGTTGTCGTTGCAGAGTCCATCGGCCGATAATTCCTACGTCCGCGCCCCGCTCGCCTACGACGTGCTGCAAGCTGCTGGCCTGATGGCTCCAGAGACGGCGTGGTACGAACTGTTTGTCGATTACGGCGAAGGCCCCGTCAGCTTTGGCGTGTACACGGTGATTGAGGTGATCGACGACAGCGTGATCGACACGGCACTCGGCGACGATGACGGCAACATTTACGAAGGGGACGGCACGGGCGTGACGTTGGCAGAAGGGACGTTTGACCAAATTGCCGACAGCTTCCAAAAAGAGAACAACGATGAAAACGACTACAGCGATCTCGAAGCACTCTACAACGCCCTGCACGCCGACACGCGCTTGACTAATAGCGACCAGTGGCGTAGCGATCTCGAAGCGGTCTTTGATGTCGATACGTTCTTGCACTGGCTGGCGGTCAACAGCGTCATTGTCAACTGGGACACCTACGGGCAGATGACCCACAACTTCTATCTCTATCACGACCCAGAAACCGACCTGCTGACGTGGATTGGCTGGGATTACAACGAGTCGTTGCAAGAAGGACGGCGTGGCGGCACGGCCTCGCTCGACCAAGCGGGGGTGACTGACCAATGGCCGCTGATCCGCTATCTGCTCGATGAGCCGACCTATTACGAGCAGTACGTCGCGCATGTTGCGGAGGTTGAGGCGGGGGCGTTTTCGGCCGAAGCCATCACCGCCAAACTACAAGCATGGGAAACCCTGCTCACCCCCTACCTCTCAGACAGCACAACATTCACCAACCAAATTGATACCATCACCAACTTCGTCACCGAACGCAACAATGTGGTTGAAGCATTCTTGACCGATAACTAACGCAAATCCAGAAGTTCAGCTTTTACGAGAAGTAAAGTAAAATTGCCAAATGAGTAACTTACATACAATAACCATTCAAGGTTACAAATCAATCAAAGATCTAGAGTCTTTTGAGTTGCGGCGACTTAACGTTTTGATCGGTGCCAATGGTGCAGGTAAGTCAAACCTGATTTCATTTTTCAAGTTGCTGAATAATATGACTTTTGCCTCCGATAATTTACAGCGATTTATTGGTATAGAGGGCGGAGGAAACGCTATTCTGCATGATGGTGCTGCGACAACCCCACAAATAGTAGCCAAACTCGATTTTCAAAGCGAGCGAGGCTCTAACGAGTATTCTGCTCGTTTGTTTCATGCAGCACCAGATACGCTTATCTTTGCAGAAGAAAAGCTGAGATTTTCAGACTCAAGTTTTGACCAAAAAGCTTTATGGACATCGTTGGGGGCAGGTCACCGTGAATCTGGACTACACGATGTGACAGCAAATTATGATCGGACTGCTAAGTATATTCTTGCGTTGCTAAAAAATTGCGTAGTATATCAGTTTCATAACACGTCCGAAAAAGCTCGTCTACGTTTCAATCAACCGTTGAATGATTGGTGGAATTTGAAAAGTGATGGGGCAAATCTCGCGCCGTTTTTGTATCGGCTTCGAGAAGAACACCCCCGCTATTACCAACGCATTGTTTCAACAATTAGGCAAATAGCCCCCTTCTTTCAAGACTTTGTCCTTATACCAAATAGGGATAATATCTTATTACAATGGACTGAGTTTGATTCAGACATGATTTTTTCTGCCTATCAAGCGTCAGATGGAACCCTTCGAACAATGTCTCTTGTCTCATTGCTGCTGCAGCCAAAAGATGCCTTACCCAATGTTTTAATTTTGGACGAACCAGAGTTGGGGTTACATCCGCGGGCGATTGATATCTTGGCAGGACTTATTCATCGCGTCTCGTTTAGTACCCAAGTCATTTTAGCAACACAATCGCCAATTTTAGTCAACTACTTTGAGCCAGAAGATGTGGTGGTGGTTGAACGCTCTCAACGAGAGTCTACTTATACACGTTTAAGCTCTGAAGATTTGGAAGGCTGGTTAGAAGATTATTCACTAGGCGAATTGTGGCAAAAGAATGTGACGGGGGGAAACCCAAGATGATTCGCCTACACTTCATTGTTGAAGGACAAACAGAGAAAGCATTTGTCGATAAGATATTAACGCCTCATCTTTTTGCAGCACGCAGAATTGTCGCAGATACCCGTGTTGTTCATACAAATTGGAAATTGCAAATGAAAGGCGGCATGACAAGTTACACGAGGGCGAAAAAAGATGTTGTGCAGTGGATGAGTAGTGATAGGCGAGCAGAATCATACTTTACAACGATGTTTGATCTATATGCCTTGCCAGATGACTTCCCTATGTTTCAAGAATCGAAGAGTAACCGCGATCCTTATGCTCGTATAGAAATACTTGAGCGTGGCTTTGCAGAAGATATTGCTTCCCATCGATTTATTCCGTATATTCAGTTACATGAATTTGAGGCTTTATTGTTTGCAGATGCTTCTCAGTTTGACTGGGAGTTTCTGGAACATGATAGTGCAATTCAAAAGTTGAGTGATGTCGCGGCTGAATTCGAAAATCCTGAACTAATCAACGACCATCCTAATACAGCCCCTTCTAAACGTATCATCAGGCAAATTCCTGAATACGAGTTTTCCAAGTCATCAGTTGGCCCATTGGTTGCTGAAAAAATTGGTTTGTCAATACTACGGCAGAAATGTCGGCATTTTAACCAGTGGATCACAAAGCTGGAAGCACTAACGTAAGTCATTTGAGCAAGACGATTTTAATTGTAGACGACGACAGAAAAATGCGTGAGATGCTGCGCCTGTATTTGGTGGAAGATGGCTATCACATTATCGAGGCGGCGAACGGGCGCGAGGCACTTTACGTGGCGCGGTATGAAAAGCCCGACCTGATTCTGCTCGACTTGATGATGCCAGAGATGGACGGCATCGAGTTTATGCGGATTTATCGGCGCGAGGCGAACACGCCGATCATCATGCTGACCGCCAAAGTGGGGGATACCGATGAGGCGGTCGGGCTGGAGATGGGGGCGGATGATTACATCACGAAGCCGTTTGTCGTGCGGACGGTGCGGGCGCGGGTCAAGTCGGTGCTGCGGCGTGCGGGGGGCGAGAGCTTTGAATCGGACATCTTGCGGGCGGGTGCGCTTGCGCTGGATCGGGCGGGGCGCATCCTCAAGGTCGATGGCGCAGTCGTCGATTTGACCCCGTCGGAATACGGCTTGCTCGAACTGCTGATGGCAAATCCGGGACGCGCCTTTTCGCGCATTGATCTGCTTTCGCACATCGCGGCCGATGCGCTTGAAACCCAAGTCCGCACTATCGACGTTCACATCCGCCATCTCCGCGCCAAAATCGAGCCAAAAGACGGCGATCCACGCTACATCCAGACGGTGTATGGCATGGGGTATCGCTTCAACAACGCATGATGCGCTCACTGTCCACCAAACTGACGCTGGCGTTTTTGGGGATTGGCGTGCTGGGCGTGCTGCTCGTCGCCGTCATCTCCAACATTCAGGTTCGCAACCGCTTTGACCGCTTTATTTTTGAGCAGGAGTCAACGAGCCTTGCCGAGCAGTTGGCGGCACACTATACGGCTGAAGGGGATTGGGAGGCGGTTGAGGCGTTCTTGAGCGGGTTGAGTGGGCGAGCGTTGCCGGGTCCGTGGATTGTGTTGGTCGATCCGAGCGAAAATGAAATCATCCGCTGGCCGCCCAATGTTCAAATTAGACTCGATCAACCGACAGAGCGCAGCCCCATCACCCGCGAAGGAGAAGCGATTGCCACCCTCATCCACGAACCGCCGCCCACATGGTTTACTGATGGTGGCTTGCCGCCGCGAGAAACCGATTTTTTGCGCGATGTGACGATTGCCAGCGTGTTGAGTGCGGGGATAGCGGTGGTGTGTGCGCTGCTGGCGGGGGCATGGCTGGCGCGGCGCATGATGCAGCCGCTCAACGCGCTAACCGACGCAACACAGGCGATGGCGGCGGGGGAACTTGGCACACAGGTGCAGGTTCGTTCGCGGGATGAAATCGGCCGATTAGCCCACTCCTTCAACCAGATGAGCCACGACCTCGCCCAAGCCAACCAGCTTCGCACACAGATGACGGCCGACATTGCCCATGATTTACGCACGCCGCTCTCGATTTTGCAGGGGTATCTCGAAGGGCTGAAAGAGGGGGAGCTGACGGGTAGCCCGCATCTCTACAACCTGCTGTATGACGAGGCGCAGCAGTTGAACCATTTGATCCAAGAGCTACGCACGCTGTCGCTGGCAGATGCGGGGGAGCTGTCGCTGAACATACAGGCGGTTGATCCGAAGGCGTTGCTCGAACGCAGCGGTCTTGCCTATGTCATGCAAGCCGAACGGCAGGGAGTTGACCTGCGGATTGAGGCGGCCGATGATCTGCCAGAAATCGCGGTTGATTTGGAGCGCATGACGCAAGTTCTCAACAACCTCGTCGCCAACGCACTCAAGCATACGACCTCTGGCACAATCACTTTGTCGGCACGCCTTGCGGGACAAAGTGTGTTGCTACAGGTCAGCGACACGGGCAATGGGATCGCAGAAGCCGACTTGCCCCACATCTTTGACCGCTTCTATCGCGCCGACAAGTCCCGCGCACGCAGCGAGCATGAGGCGGGATCGTCGGGGTTGGGGTTGGCGATTGCGAAGGCGATTGTGGTGGCGCATGGAGGGGAGATTTCGGCCGAGTCGCAAAGGTGGCGGCAGTCACAATCTCAGCCCAATCATGGGACGATTATTACGGTTAAGCTATGGAGGTGCTAGGTAATCCATTGCACTTCATTACAGCCTAGCGGTCACGAAACGCTTCACCAAACAGCAACGCTTCATCGAGCGACTGCCTGTTCTCTGAATACGCCCGTGCAGGCCCCAACTGTTGTTGCAACGCCGCAACCGTGTACGATGTGACGGTGGGTGGCGAGTAGGTTGGCTTGCGCGTTGGCGCATCATCCACATGCCCACGCTGACGCACTATCGCCCCCAACGTGATCAGCAGCAGTCCGACAAACTGCACCAGCCAGCCAGAGGCCGACCCGACGAAAGCTGTGCGCGTCGTCAATGTGACCGCTGTTGGTGTTTCGACAACAACCATCACTGTTGCATCGACATGCCGATGGGTGTCTCCGTCATTCTCGACATCTTCCAACAGATACTCCCACGCTCCGGCCAATACACCTTGCTCGACAAATTGATAGGTTGCGCCTTGTGCTTGTGTCCCGTGTGAGGCGATCAGTTGGGTGTTGATGGCTGCCCAATTGTCGCGGCTGTTGGCAGGGCGACGATAGAGGTTGAAGCCCGCGTGATTGATTTCACTCGCGGTCTCCCAATCGACTGTCACTGTGCCATCGCTGTTTGCGGTTGCGTCAAAATAGTCGAGGACAACCGCCGTCGGTGCAGCGAGACCGATGCCGAAATTGCTAAACTCGTTCACAGCCGCCGTGACGCAATTGTTGGGTGCATCGACCGTCGTTATAAGTTCGCTAAACGCACCACCGCTATCTGGTTGTCGATAGATGGTAAACCCCCCTTCATTTCCCACAATGACCTCTGGGATTTCGCTCTCTGTGTAGCAGAATGATATGTCCAAATTTAACCCCGTTGGGTTGTCTGCACGCACTTGCCAAATCAGGTCAAAGGCTTGGTCATCCTCTGTTTCTGTGAGGATTTTGGTGACCGTGATGCTGCCGGGCGCAGCCCCACCTGATCGTGCAATGCGAACTCGTGTGGGGCCGAACGTCGCCGTTTCGCCATCGTCCAGTGCCTCTTCAACGATGGTGGGGCTATCTGTAAAGACAACTTCAACTGCCCCGATGTCACATCCCAAGTCGTTGCGTGCCTGACCGCGTTGGTCGGTTGCTACGCTGCATGTCGCGCCACCTGCATCAATCGCGGGACTGCTGTTGACGAGCGCATGTGTCAGCGTTGCCCCACCATTATCGGTAAGCGTTGGGTTGATGATCGCGGCAGTTGCCGTGTTTTGTTGATCGCTGCTTGCATCGAAGTCGTTGGCACTGGGTGTGAACCCAGTGAAGTTAGCTGCCCGACTGCCCGCGCTGCTGCCTAGCACATTGCCGCCGTTGTTGGTGAGGGTGGGGGAGCCAGTGAAATAGAGTTCGTCGCCGGCTGCATCGGCCGAATTCCCCACAACAATGTTGTTTGTCAGCGTCACGCTACCCCTTTGCACAAAAATGCCCCCTCCCTCC
>CAYMGE010000011.1:0-41081 GCA_964389925.1 uncultured Ardenticatenaceae bacterium | reverse complement strand
GAAGCAGAATCTGCTGTGGAATTGCCACTGACCGTGCTGTTGGTCAGCGTCACGCTTGCATCTTGCACAAAAATGCCCCCTCCCCCCGAAGCAGAATCTGCTGTGGAATTGCCACTGACCGTGCTGTTGGTCAGCGTCACGCCGCCTCCATATTCAACAGCAATGCCCCCTCCCTCCGAAGCAAACCCTGTTGTGGAATTGCCACTGACCGTGCTGTTGGTTAGGGTCGCACGACCACTTGTATGAACATATAAGCCAGCTCCGCTGGCAGAGTCTGCGGTCGTTTTACCATTTTGTAAAGTTGTCTCGTTGAGCGTCAAATCACCCGCTGCGCCGCTCACCTGCATAACGCGCACGCTGGCGTTGCCGTCGATAAAGTGACCGTCCCCCTCAATCGTGATATTGGTTGTAATGTTTGGCAACGCCGCGCTCAACGTGACATCGGTCAACAACGTAATTGTGTCGTCGCCGCTGCCTGCGTTGCAGTCGCCTGTTACGCTGTCGGTGTTGGCGGCCGTGATCGCGTCTGCTAAACCACAATCGCTGCCGTTGATGCGAGCTTGTGGCGGCTCATTGTCAGCAATGGTAATTGCTTGACTGTTGGTCGCCCCGATCTGAATACCAGATGTCGGGTTGCTGATGTTCAAGGTTGCCGTTTCATCACCTTCATAGATGTCATCATCAACGACGGTGAACGTGACTGAGCCGCTACTCTGCCCACTGGGGATTGTGATTGTGTCATTGCTGAGTGTGAAATCCCCAGACGCGACACCGCTGACGGTTACATCCACCGTTTGAGCGCCATCAACTGGATCAGATGCCACTGCTGACACGGTAACAGTTGTGCCAGCAGCTTCAGAGGCACTGTTTGTGCTGACAGAGAGGTTAACAGGGAGCTGTGTTTCAATGCCCAGAGACCACGCCGCCAGTGAACCATCATGATCGCCGGGAAACCAATCCATCGCATACAGTTTCCATGTACCGTTTGGATCCTCACCATCAAAGGCTGAGAGAATTTTTGGCCATGGCCCTGAGCCGGACGCACCACACCCTGAGCCAGATGAGGTGACAGGGGCAGGAAATGGGTCTGTACAGGTATTCCCACTGGGTCGATACGTTCCAGAGGCAACAGGTTGTGACGCTGGAATTTGCCCGTTAGCAGATTCGTCATCAAACGTTAGGTCAACATCAACGTTGACGAAGTCTTCGCCTCTACGATTGAGAATGTTGACATAGGTTCCCGCTGGACTCTGTAGCAGAAATAATGTATCGCGCAAGGAGGCGTGCCGAAGGTCTGTTAGGGTCACATTGATGTCGGAGATGTTGCCAGTCAGCCCAGAGACGGTAATCTCAGATGGGTAGGGGTTTGCTTTTGGGGAGGAGCCGTTTTCGGCGATAGCAATCGGCCCATCCGTGCTGGTAAATGTGTTTGCGGAGGAGGTGAGTGTCGCAGCCGTGATATGAGGTGTATGCTGCAATCCGATACATGTTAATAGTAGAAAACAGAAAATGGCGACTCGGCCGAGCCAGCGAGTTGATTGTCTCAATAGCATGATTACTTCTCCAGTTGGATATGTCGGGGATTGTTGAATTTTCGGCAAAAAATCAGGAATGAGAAGGCGTGTATCGGGATTTCAAAATCCCGATACATCCACTCTTTGAGCCTCGCTACAGATGTGACACAAACTTCACTCTAATAGAGCAGCCCGTTCACGATTGCCAATTTGGGGTATTTTGTTCCTTCTTCTCGGTAGGCCATGTAAATCTGACTAGGATCATCCGAGTTAATCAGGGTTGGGTAGTGATCCGTTTGCATTTCGCTTTCTAGTTTGCGGTGTAGTGCCCAATCATCGCCGTCATAACGTTTGAGGTACAGACGCGATGTGCTGCCCCCCTTGAATGCGACATACAGCATATTGCCCTTAGCAAGCATCTGTGGCGTTCTGGTTGTCTTGTCGTGGCTGATTTTGTGCTTATCTGACCAGCCCTCGCCCGCTTTATATTTCACATAGTACATTGAGTGTGAATCGGCCTTTTTGAACGCTAGATAGAGCTTGTTGTCATAAGCACATAAGCTGGGGCCGACATCTGTAGAAACGTGATCAATTTTGCTAGGGCTAGACCAGCCGTTACCTGTGCGCGTGACATAAAATACGTCATCGCTGTTTTTGCGCTTAAATGCGACATACAACGTATTATTGTAGATGGCTACGGCGGGTTGTTGGTCTGTGCTTGAGGCTGGAATGACCCCAGCCGGATCATCATCCCACGACCTGCCACCATCTGTGCTGTAAACAGCGCGAACTAAGGAAGAGTCTCTGTCTTTGTAGAACAGGAATAAATTTCCATTTAATGTGATCGGTGCTGTCGTTTTGTCCGTGCGAATCTCTTCTCCATCGACAATAATTGTGCGGCGTTCCACATTGTCAAGCGTTTCGTAATCAGCAGAAGTGTACACATAAACCTTGTTTGTCGATCTACCGTTACAGAACAGATGATAATTTGAGCCAGACTTGTAGAGGGCTGGTGTATCGGCATAATCGTGGGGGAGTGTATCCAAAGAGGTTTCATTATAGACACTCAAAGTCACCTGATAAACATCTCCCTCATCAGGATTGGTAAGCAAGTACATCTGCGCGACACCCATCATCTGTTCTGTTAGGATAAGCTCCCCTAGATTATCGTCAGGCCCAACATCCCATTCTTTGAGCTTGATGGTGATTGAATTGCGAAACGAGTCGCGCACATTTGGTTTAACCACGTCGCCTGCTGAGATGCTGTCGTATGAGTCACTAGGCCAAACTTTGTCGCCATCGACCTCAATATACAAATTATCAGGTATCAGTTGCCCAAGTGTGTCGATTAACTCCCCTAAGGCCGTGCCGACAAACCAGCCTCCAGCCGCGCCAGTCGCAATCCCGCCAACGGTACCAGCTAATCCTCCAACAACTGCTCCAACGCCTGCACCCGCTATCACACCAGCCGGCACAACTGCGACCGCACCAGGCCCTGTCAATCCACCGAATGATGCACCAACTGCTGCGCCAACCGCCGTGCCAACTTCTGTGCCGACCGCGCCACCAATCGCGCCACCAATCGCTACGCCAAGACTAACAGTAATAGCATCAATCAATCCATCAGCATAACCACCAACGCCTGTAGATGGTGAGATACAAGTTACAGAAACGATTTCGTAAATAGCCATGTTTAATCCTTTGTTTGTTTTGCTTCCCCTTTATTAGGGCTGCAGGTCAGTTGCAATCACTATATAAAGTGAACGGGAGCGGAACGGGAGCGGATCGTTAACGCCAGCTTCTCAAAATCGTTTGACCAATGGATTTGTAGGGAGTTGTTGAATTTTCGGAAAAAATTAAAAGAATCGCCACACATCTCCTTCTCAGCAACACAACACAACTTCTTCACATCATCGACATAATTTCTCCGCATCTGCTCCCTATCATTCTGAGTGTCAATTCGACACAACAAATTTGAATTTAGGAGCAAATAGCATGACTTTGAAACGACGACTCACGACAATTATGATGACGCTGTTGGCAGCGTTTGTGATTGGTGGCACACAGATCGCAGCCGCTCACGCTAGCGAGGCGGAACTGGAACAACTCGGCGTGACGGAAGAAGAGTACGACTTGGCAAAGGATGAGGCAGCGGTTGCCTACAATAATGAGTTGGTGGCGATGGGCTGGCTTTCGGCCGACGAAGCCGCCGAACTCACCCGCTTCGCCAACATCGGACGCGGTCAATACTACGACGTTCTCGATAAAGATGTGTTCATCGCCGATGCGTTGGGCGTGAGTATGGGTGAGTTGGAATCGGCCGAAGCTGCCGCCGATGCCGCCAAACTTGCCGAGCGCGTTGAAGAAGGCCGCCTGACCGAAGCAGAGGCCGCCGACCATGTCGCGCTTGACGCATTCCGCGACACCATCGACAAAGACGTAGTGCTGGCGCAATCGCTCGGTATCAGCAATGCTGAACTCGCTGCCGCACGTGCTGACAATCTGGCGTACAGCGACCTGCTCGACCAGCTTGGTTTGACCCGCGCTGAAGTCAACGACGCGGAAGAAGCGGTCTACGCTGAACTGGTTGCCGATGCGGTTGCGGACGGGACGTTGACGGCCGAGCAAGCCGCGCAGTTTGAAGATGGCTGCAACAGTGGTGGGCGCAACGGTGGACGTGGACGTAACAACGACGCGCCAGCCGACCCAACAAACGACGCATAAACGATAGATAACCTCTCTCTATGAAAAAGCCCGATTTCAACTTGAAATCGGGCTTTTTTATTTAGGAGTGTATCAACTCTCTAATCGAAGCAGATCAACGAATGCAATTAGCTCTGACGACGCACAATAGCCGCACTCGTAGCAAGCAGCACGATCAGCAATGCAGTTAACATTGGCAACATCGTCGTTGTGACCGTATCGGCGTTGCTCATGCTCACGGCATTTGGTCCAAAGACAACGACCTCAATCGCAACCTCAATGGCCGCACGACTCCCGCTGGCATTGACACAAACCATGCCACTCAACGTATCCCCTTTTGTGTGACCTGATGCGTCGATATTCACCGAGATAGAGGCGGAGTCATCGGCTGCAACCGTCCCTGTCGCGGGGTCGATACTCGTCAACCATGCGTAATCTTCACCACCAGCACAACTGCCTTCCGTGATGGAATACGTCATTTCGGAACCGCCGCTGTTCGTGAGGTCGAATGCAACCGAACCATCTTGGCCTTCGTTCACGTTGCCCGATGCACCAGTGGCGGGTAGCTCAAGGTGAGTCACATCGAGCGAGTAGAACAGAACTTCGGCCGCTTCTCCCGCCGCATCCAAGGTGTTGTCCTGTGGTTGTGAACCAGCTGAGAAGTAGAATTCATCGTCCGCGTAGTCAGAGGGAGCGGTCGCTAACAATGCGAAGTCGTGCGTCGTTGTCTCACCATTGACGCTGACAGACAACACGCCATCCTCGACGGTCATCTCCCAACTGAACTGTGTGCCGAGTGGGAACGATGTGTTCTGACTGTCAAACCAGAAGTTTTCATACGATCCCGGCGAGCCATCTGGATTGATTTGTCGCAGTTGTACGCGAATCCGGTCGTTGTCCCACTGGATTTTTGCCAAGATGTCATCGGTCGTGCTGTCCACTTGTGCGATGACGATTTTGCCGTTGCTCGGTTCTTGGGTCACAGTCGTCGTTGCGCTCAGGGTGTGCGTGCCACTGATCGGCCAGCCGACGCTGCTCGAACTTGGGTCAAGCATTTCGCGCAACTCGGTGCGTGGGTAGGTTGAGCCACCTGTGCCGCCTTCGACTGGCACGTACATGACCATTGCGCCATCATCCGACAAGCAGAAGAATTCATTGTCGAGTGTTTGCAACTCAGATGGGCTGTAGGTTGTGCCAGACGCATCTGGCACTTTGATGCGCCAGTTGGCGAGGTCAAACTGTGTGGCCGGTGCGCCGTTTGAGCCAGGGCAGCTTGTGGGTTCGGCCGCTTCCCCATGCGACACCTCAAATGTGTGGAACAGAACCTCACCCGCTTCCTCTGCGCCTTCTGGATCATCCTGCACGTTGTCTTGCGGTTGTGAACCAGCAGAGAAGTAGAACGCATCGTCTGAATAGTCGGAGGGAGATTCGGCCGAACCAAAGTCGTGCGTCGTTGTTTCATCATTGACGGTGACGGTCAGCACACCATCTGTAACGGTCATATCCCATGTAAACGTCGTGCCAACTGGGAACGATGTATTCTGATCGTCGAACCAGTAATTTGCATACGAGCCAGAGGAGCCGTCTGCCTCGATTTGGCGCAGTTGCACTCGGATGCGGTCATTGTCCCACTGGATTTTTGCCAAGATGTCATCCGTCAAGCTATCGACTTGTGCGATGACAATTTTGCCGTTGCTTGGTTCGAGCGTGACGGTGGTTTCTGCACTCATTTTGTGCGTGCCAGTGATCTCCCAGCCGACGTTGGAATCGCTGGGGTCAATCATTTCGCGCAACTCGGTACGGGGATAGGTTGAGCCACCTGTGCCACCTGCAACTGGTACGTAAAACACCATCGCGCCATCGTCCGACAAGCAGAAGAATTCGTTGTTGAGCGTCGCCAACTCAGTAGGGCTGTAGGTTGTTCCCGCCTCATCCGGTACTTTAATGCGCCAGTTGGCGAGGTCAAATGCTGTTGCCGGTGCAGCGTTGCCAGAGGGGCAGTAGATGCTGCTGGTGTTGAGTGGTTCCAGATGAGTCAAATCAAATGCGTGGAAGAGAACTTCGCCAGCTTCTCCCGCTGCATCTAAGGTGTTGTCTTGTGGCTGCGAACCGGCTGAGAAGTAAAACTCATCGTCCACATAGTCAGAAAGTGATCTTGCTGCTGGTATCGAGACGAAGTCGTGCGTCACGGTCTCACCGTCTACGGTGACGGACAACACACCATCCTCAACGGACATCTCCCAGTCAAACGTCTTTCCGACTGGGAACGACGCATTCTGATCGTCAAACCAGTAATTTTCATAAGAGCCGGGAGAGCCGTCTGGCTCGATTTGTCGTAATTGCACCCGAATTCGGTCGTTATCCCACTGGATTTTTGCCAAGATATCATCGGTCAGGCTATCGACTTGCGCGATAACAATTTTGCCGTTGCTCGGTTCGAGGGTAACGGTCGTCTCCGCGCTCATGGTGTGCGTGCCGCTGATAACCCACCCGACACTGCTGGAATCTGGGTCGATCATTTCACGCAACTCGCTGCGTGGATAGGTCGAGCCATCCGTACCACCATCGACAGGCACGTAAAACACCATCGCACCGTCATCGTTCAAACAGAAAAAGTCGTTATTGAGTGTCGCCAGTTCACTTGGGCTGTAAGTTGTTCCATCCACATCTGGCACTTTAATGCGCCAGTTAGCGAGATCAAACGTCGAGGCGGGGGCAGCGTTCCCAGAGGGGCAGAAGTTGCTGTCCGTTATCAACGTTTCCGTTTCTAGGCTGAAATCATCAAATCGAACATCGCCGCTGCTGCCGTGTAATCCATACACGTAGACGGGCAAGGGGTCTGTACCTGTCGTGAACGTGATCGTCTGCTTTGTCCAAACTTCGCCCAGATCAGCGAACGTTTTCATGATGTCTATCTCAGTGGTAGCGTCATCGTTGATATGTTCGGTGCCTTTGACACCAAATGCGCCTTCTCCCTTCGTGTAGACGGAAAGTTCGTACTCTGTGTTCGCTGCAACTTCGACCCGTTGGTAGAGACGACCCGGCGCATCACTAATTTTTGCCGATTGTGCGCCGCTGTTAAAATGATACGAGATTGAAACAGGTTCTTCTTGCGTCCATTTAGTGAGAGACGGCGACTCTTCAAAACCACCGTTGAGAAGTTCTAGGTTCGCATCGGGAGGCGGCAACTCATAATCTGGATCCACCGTGCGCTCGTAGGCGACGTTTGTCAAGATGACGGACGACTCGGTGATTCCCAAATATTCGTAACACTCGGCGAAGCCAAGCGGCGGCTCGAAATCTTTACATTTATCACCACCGTATTGATGATTTTCATCGTCTGTGCGCTGGGCTTGTAGGTAGTTGCCAAATTTGAGGTAATCTGTAGCGGTTTCCTCTAACTCGCGTGTCACCGTCTTCCCCATTGCGGTGACGCTGACCGTCCCATAGTTGTTCACCACAACGAGATCGAACGTATCACCCGCTACAAGCGTGCCGAAGTGAAATACGTCTTCTCCAAAGTTAGGGAGGCCTTTTGTGCGAAGCCGCACGTACAGGTCAAAGATGCCGTTTTTGCCGATACTGTCGCCAACAGGGTTGTTATTCTCATCAACGTACTTTTCGGTTGAGTCAGCATAATACAGCTTCATCAAGGTTGGGCTGTCACCGTGATATTGCGAGACGATCGATTTAGCCCCAGCTGACATACTGATTGTGTACGTGGCTGTAAATGACTCATAAGTTGCGCCCATTGGCAGACGATGGGGCTGGTCGATTTTATATTCGTGTCGCCATCCGTTTCCGTTTGCCGTGGCAACTTGTGCCTCTAGTGGCAGAAATTCGAGCGTTGTGTCGTTGATGAGCGGGTGGGGGGTATCTCCCTCTAACTCGAACAATGAACCGTCTGTGATGTACGCTGGTATGGGGGTGTTCTCTGCCATGACTGGAACGGCGAAAACCATTCCAAGCGCGATTGTGGCAGCGCAAATCGCACACAAAACGATACTTCTGTAATTCAAACTGCTGATGTTCATTTTTCTCCTAATTAATTCAATGGCATTCTATGAAAGCGCATAGATCACAAAACAATGTCTTTGTGACTCGCCAGTAGCTTTCTTTGCGTTAGTGTAACGTTGCACTAAATTTACAGGAAAATTAACGGATCGTCAATAAGCTGTTAGCGTTTAGGCATGAACAATGCAAAACGATCTTTATCAGAGGGTATTTTATTCGTTCTAAATAGATTTTTGCGTAATTTTACGCACGACAGCAAGATTTGAGAAGTGCATCGTTGCACACGACTTCTATCGCGCCGACAAGTCGCGTGGGCGCAGCGAGCATGAGGCGGGGTCGTCGGGGTTGGGGTTGGCGATTGCCAAGGCGATTGTGGTGGCGCATGGGGGGAGATTTCGGCTGAATCACAACCCCATCGCGGCACGATCATTACAATTGCGCTTGCCGTTCAAGAATATCCTCAATAGCATACTCACACTCCCATCATCATCCCTTCACATCTCCATCGCTAAATCTTCACAATCTCCCTACAACCGATTCTTAACATTTGAGTCGAACCCAACGACTTAATAGCGATCCGTTGACATAGTGCAACGGTTGCACACAACGAGGTAATGATGAATAAATTACGACAATGGCGCGTGTGGATGATGCTTGCAGTCGCGGCATTTGCCACCATCGCGCTCGCACAACCCGCCGCCGCACAACAGGTGAGCGACTGGATGAACTATCGCCAATATCTGCGCGACCGCACGCTCGACGGCAGCGGCAACAACCTGCGTAACTGGCGGCTCGGCATGGCTGACCTGCCGTTTACTCGCGTCGCCGATGCGGTCTACGCTGATGGCGAATCGGAGATGGTCGAGACACCCGACCCGCGCTATGTCAGCAATCGCATCTACAACGACGCGGCCGAGAACATGTTTTCAGAGGGTGGCGTGACCCATTGGGGGTTTGTGTGGGGGCAGTTTCTCGACCACACCTTTGGGTTGCGTGAAGCTGGGGAGGATGAGGAGATGATGGTTGCGTTTGATTCGGCCGATCCCCTAGAAGATTTCCAAAATGACTTGGGCGCAATCGCCTTCACGCGCTCGGCGGTTGCCGCTGGCACGGGTGACGACAGCGCACGTGAACAGACAAATACCGTCAACTCCTACATCGACGCATACGCCGTCTATGGCGGGACGAACGAACGGCTCGATTGGCTGCGCGTGGGGTCGCTTGACGGTGATCCTGCGAACAATTCGGCCGAACTCCTCACCAGCGAAGGCGGCTATCTCCCCACCGTCACCCAGCGCGGCAACATCGCCAACGCGCCCGACATGGACATGATCGGCGCACAGCGGCTTGATCCGTCCAACATGGTCGTCGCTGGCGACGTGCGTGCCAACGAAAATCTCGGCCTCACCGCCGTTCACACCCTCTTTGTGCGCGAACACAATCGCATCGTCGCGCTGCTGCCCGACGAGATGCCCGAAGAGGTTAAGTTTGCCATCGCACGGCGCGTCGTGGGCGCGACCCAACAGTTCATCACCTACGAGGAGTTTTTGCCGGCGTTTGGCATCGAGCTTGACGAATACGCCGGCTACGATCCCACCGTTGACCCCAGTATCACCAACGAATTTGCGACAGTCGGCTATCGCGCCCACTCGATGATTCACGGCGAGTTTGAGATGTCGGCCGATTTGGACGACTACACATCGGCCGAACTCGCCGCGTTTGAGGCGGAAGGGATTGAGGTAGAAATTGACGGTGACATCGTTGAGTTTGCCATCCCGTTGAACATCGCCTTTGGTCAGCCCGAACTGCTGCCCCAGCTTGGCCTCGAAACGGTGCTGCTTGGCCTCGCATCTGAGCCGCAGTACTCCAACGACGAGACAATCGACAATCAGTTACGCAGCGTTCTGTTCCAAATTCCGTCGCCGACGGCCGAAAATCCCGCCGTCTGTCTCGACGGCATAGACCTGCCGGATTGCTACAGCTTGGTCAACGATTTGGGCGTTCTCGACATGCTGCGAGCCTACGATCACGGCATTCCCAGCTACAACGCGCTGCGCGTCGCCTACGGATTAGAGCCCGTCAGCAGATTCACCGACATCACAGGAGAGGCAACTGAAGAATTCCCCAATGATCCGCTGATCGACGCAGACGACCCGATCAATGACCCCAACATCCTCGATGTAATCGCCCGTTATGATGTGGATGGCAACGTCATGACACAGGCGCAATTTGACGCGGGCGAACTACCTGTGCGGATGGAACGGCGCACAACGCTGGCAGCGCGGCTCAAGGCAATTTACGGTACGGTTGATGCACTCGACCCATTCACGGGCATGATTTCAGAACAACACATTGCGGGAACGGAGTTTGGCGAACTGCAATTGGCGATGTGGACGGCGCAGTTCACCGCCTTGCGCGATGGTGACCGCTACTTCTATCTCAACGACCCTGTGCTAGACACAATTGAGGTTGAGTTCGGCATCGACTATCGCCAGACGTTGGCGGAAGTGATTGCGAATAATGGGGTGGTTTCGGCCGAAAACATCCCCGCAAATGTCTTCGTTGTGAACGACTGATCTTTCGTAATCTGTCACTTCATAATCCGTAATCCGATCTGTCATTGTCGGATTGCGGATTACCGCTTACGACCTCACGAAACCTCCACCCACGATACATCAGCAAATGCACGACAAACTGGAAAATATGCAGATCACGAATCGATCACATTGCTATTGCGGTTTGTGGAAGCAGGATTATAATTTAATTAACAACAGGGTATTCAAGTAATTCTAGGGGTGAAGTAGTGCAATCATCGATCAAGTTGTTTCTGTTCGGTACTCCTCAGATAGAAGTCGATCACAAAGTTAAACTCATTCGCACACGCAAGGCATTGGCACTGCTGGTCTATTTGGCAGTGACGAAAGAGGTGCATCGTCGAGATGCGTTGGCGACGCTTTTTTGGCCTAATGTCGATGCGTCAAAGGCGAAAGGATCGTTGCGCTATGCGTTGCGCTTGATTCGTGGTGTGGTGGGGGAGGATGCGCTAGAGATTACGCGCCAGACGGTGACGATCACAGAGCGCGTCTCGGCCGATGTCGATCAGTTCCGCACATTGGTGACTGAAGGGACGATTGAGGCGTTGGAATCGGCCGAAAAAATCTACAACACGCCCTTCCTACAAGATTTCACCCTCCCCGACTGCCCCACCTTTGACGAGTGGCAGCGGTTTGTTGCACAAGAATTTACCCAGCTACATATTCAAGCGTTACAGCAGTTGATCGAGCGGCATCAATCGGCCGAAAATTGGTCACACGTCATCGCCTACGCTCAAAAGTGGCTTGCCCACGACCCCCTTCACGAACCCGCCCATCGCCACCTTATGCTGGCCTATGCCCAGCAAGGGCAGCAGTCGGCCGCCCTAAATCAATATGAGCAATGCCGCCAAATCCTCAGTGACGAACTCGGTCTCGACCCCAGCCCAGAGACAAAGACCCTCTACCGTGAAATCGGCTCGGGCGATTTTCTCAACCACACACCCAAAGTCACCCAATCGACACAAGCTAGCAATAACTTGCCCGCCGCCGCCACATCGCTGATTGGGCGCGAAGCTGAAAGTGTCGAATTGCAAGCGTTGATCGCGGAAAATCGCCTCGTGACAATTTTGGGGCAGGGGGGTGTGGGCAAGACGCGGTTGGCGATTGAGGTTGCCCACGCATTGCAGCCCGTGTTTGGGGATGGGGTTTGGGTGGTCGATTTGGTGCCAGTGGGATCGGCCGAAAACATCCCGACACAGATCGCCAACACAGCCCAGATCAAAACGGGCAACGACCCACTCCAAGCCGTGATCGACCAGTGGCAGAACAAACGGATTTTGCTCGTTCTCGACAATCTGGAACATTTGCTAGACGGCGTGCATCATATCTCGCGTCTGCTGACCGCGCTGCCACAGTTGCGCGTCTTGGCAACCTCGCGGGAAAGTTTGAATATCGCAGGGGAACAGCGGTTTCCCTTGTCGGGGTTGGCGATTTACAGCGACGCAGTGCATCTGTTTGTGCGTCAGGTACGACTGGTACAGCCGCACTTTTCTGGCGCGACGGAACAATCAGCGATCCGGCGCATTTGTGAGTTGACGGAAGGGTTGCCGCTTGCGCTCGAACTGGCGGCCGCGTGGAGCGTCGTATTGAGTTGTGAACAGATCGCCGATGAGATTGCGCGTGGGCTTGAACTGCTGACCAGTACGCGGCGCGATGTCGAGCCGCGCCATCGCAGCATGACGGTGGTGTTTGAACATTCGTGGCAATTGTTGACAAAGGATGAGCGGCAAACGCTGTGTGAGTTGTCGATTTTTCAGGGGGGATTTACGCGGGAATCGGCCGAAACAGTCACCTCCGCCAACCTCTTCACCCTTTATCGCCTCATCAACAAATCCCTCCTCCGCATCAACAGCACACGCTACGATCTGCATCCTCTCCTTCATCAGTTTACGATTATCAAACGCGCTCAATCCACCCTCGAAACCATCACCTTAGAGCGCAACCACGCCACCTATTTCGCCAACTTTTTGCAAGAAAATCACCCCGATTATGCGAATGGGAAACAGGCACAAGTCATCGAGCAAATCGACATCGAATTTGTCAACGTCCGACAGGCATGGCAATGGGCTGTGCGACAGAAAGACCAGAATTTCTTGCAAATGGCGGCGCAACCGTTGTTCCAGTTGCTCTCGATTCGGGATCGGCCGCATGAAGGCATCCCGCTCTTTCGACAAGCGTTGGAGATGGCAACCCATCTACCCAACTGCGATCAAGAGCTACGAATCATCTTGCATTCGCGGTTAGCCGAATTTCATTATAGCCAAGCTCAATTAGAGACCGCCAAACAAATTTTAGAGCAAGCCATTCCCCTCTGTGTCGATCACCCGCCGTCCAAAGAGACCGCGATGATTTACAATCTTCTGGGCATCATTGCCTATACACAAGCGGACTTCAATCGAGCGGGTCGCTATCTGACTGTTGCGGCCGAACAACTAGGGTCACACGGCGCACCGACGATGTTGGCACAGATATTGCTCACAGTAGGAGCAGTCCAGCGCAAACTCGGCAATTTCGAGCAAGCACAAACTGTCCACAAACGTTGTCTTGCGATTTACGAAGCGGAACAATATCAGTGGGGGATCGCCACGGCTGCGGGGTTGCTGGGGACAGGCGCAATTGAAATCGGTGCGTATGAGGAAGCGGAGCAGTATCTCTCGCAAAGCCTGTACGTGAGCCGCTTAACGGGGTCTGAGTCGGCGACGATCCGTGCGCTCAACGGGCTTGGCACACTGGCAGATGCAACGGGCGAACCCGCAAAGGCACAATACTATTTTGAGCAAGCCATCGCAGAGTGTGAGCAGAGCAAACTCGTGATCGAAAAGCTGACGACCTATCAAAATTGGGGCTGTTTCCAGATCACCGAAAACCCGCGTCATGCCCAACACTATCTAAAAACCGCATTCAAGATGGCTGTTGAAGCCAAGCTGACTGCCAATGCGCTCGATATAGTGACCGATTTAGCAGATACCTATCTGCATTTACAACAGCCCGAACGCGCCAAAGCCCTGATTCAACATATTCACGGCCATGATGCGATGCAGACGATGACGGTCAAAAAGGTCGAGAAATTAGCCCAGCAGCTTCATCTGCCTGCCTTAACGATGGCATCGCAATCGGCCATTTTACCGACCAGCCAAATTATGCACTTACTTGCCTAACAGAAGTGCCAAACAAGGACAATCACCATGAGTTTAGTTGAGTTTTTACAAACATTAGTCGATGATCCCGTATTGTTAGAAAGGTTCAAAAACACGCCAGAAGCTGTCATAAAGGAGGCAAATTTGTCTGAGGGTGATGCAACTACTAGCGCACCAAACAATCAATTTTCTGTCTTGGAGGCGCGTGACGGCTCAACCAATATCAATGTTCTTCGCTCTGATAACGTTCTGCTAGGAACATTCCAACAAGCCAAAATCGAAGGGTATGACGCACGCTTGTACACCTTTGAAAATGATGATGAATCTGAACGACCTATGCTGAACATCATGCACGCCTTTACAAAGGAAGAAACACAAGGTGTTGAGATTAAGAAATTAACATTGAAGATATTGGATAGACCCATCGAGCAAAATGTTGCTTCTGAACCCATCGATCTCCAGAAAACAGTGCAAATCCAAGTTGGTGATGAACAGTTCGCGCTAGTTAGCAAGGTGGATGGGATAGACGAGTATTCACAATGGCTCAACGGGCTACTCGGCCCCGAAAAGGGGACAGGACAAAACACCCATTACAAAGTGACTGTCGGGGGTGGTCAGGTTTTCTACGTCTACAATATCCAGCAGCAAACGTATCACGGCGCAGAAACAAAGAAAATTGTGCTGCGTATTCCCGCCCCCACAGATGAGTAAGGGATCGTTGACCGTTGTTGGGACGGGCATTCAGCAACTTGCCCATCTGACGGCGCAGGCGCGTGGGCATATCATTTCGGCCGATCAACTCTTCTTCGTCGTCCCTGGCGAGGTCGGCGCAGCGTGGCTTACATCGCTCAACCCGAACGCGACCTCTCTGCAACCGCTTTACCAGCAACATACGCGCCGCCTCGACACCTATAGCGCGATGGTTGACACTGTCCTCGCCGCCGTGCGCGAGGGCAAGCGGGTCTGCGCGGTGTTCTATGGACATCCGGGTGTCTTCGTCACCCCATCACACAAGATGATTGGGTTGGCACGAGAAGAAGGGTTTGCGGCGCAGATGTTGCCGGGCATTTCGGCCGAAGATTGCCTCTTCGCTGATCTCGGTTTTGATCCCGCCCAAAACGGTTGCCTCTCCTACGAGGCGACCGACTTTCTCGTATTTGAGCGGCTGTTTCATCCCGCGTCGCATTTGATTTTGTGGCAAATTGGGGTGGTGGGGAATTTAGGGACGGAATCGGCCGATACAAACATTGGCCTCACCCTCGTTTTGCAACGTCTCATCCCCGTCTATGGAGCCGAGCATCGAGTCACCATTTACGAAGCGGCGCAATACCCGACAAGCAATCCCCTCATCCAGCACACGTCGCTTGCCGAGCTGCCCAATGCGGATTTGAGTCGGATTTCGACTCTTTATGTGCCGCCCAAAGGACAGGCAATTGCCAACTTAACCGTGCTGGCGCAGTTGGCAATTGAACCGAATGACCTATTTGCATGAGCTGGATTAACGCTTTTCTATCAGTGTCTGGAACTTATCGGCCGAAGTGCATCGGCATGATGATGTGAAAGAAGTCGTCGCTCCCGACAGGGCGAATAACGCCCGGCTCCATGGCTGAGGTGGTTTCAAGCGCGACTTGTGGTGTCTTGATGATGCTCAAAACGTCGGTCATATACTTGACATTGAACGCTACCTCCACCTCTTCACCCGTTACATCTGCATCGACCTGCGCCTCATTATCACCCGTTTCAGCACTGGTCGCGGAGATGGTTGTATATCCATCTGCCGTCTCCGTTTGAGGCGTGATTTTGACACGCGCCGTGTGGCTCGATTCACGTGCAAAGATAGCCGCCATACGACATGCCTTCAGCAACGCGGATGTCCCCATCACGGCGCGTGTCGTATGGCGTTTTGGAATGATGGGTGTGAAGTCGGGGAAGTTGCCGTCGATTAGCTGGGACACAACAACGATGTTGTCCAGTTTAAAGATGATCTGATTGCGTCCTTCTGGCAATGTGATGTGCAAAATTTCATCATCATTGCTGATGACGCGCGCCACCTCTGCCAATGAGCGAGAAGGCACAATGATCGATTTTACTTCGGCCGAACTTTCCAACAATGCTGTCCGCACCGATAAACGGAACGCATCCGTCGCTGCTAGCTTGATCCCTTTGCCGTCGAGCTGCATCGAAACGCCTGTTAACGTCGGCCGAGTTTCATCCGTCGCCGCCGCGAAAACAACCTGATTGATCATCTGCTTAAATGCACCCGCACTGACGCGCAAACTTTGTAGCAAATCTGGTTCTGGCACAAGCGGAAACTCTTGTGCATCGATCCCACGCATATTTGCCTCTGTCCGCCCACATTCTAAATGTAATGTGTGTGACTCATTGGTTGTTTCGAGGTCAATCGCCTCTTGGGGCAAATTATTCACCAAATCGTTGAGGATACGAGCAGGAACGGTCAGTGCGCCCTCCTGTGACACACTAGCGTTGAGCCAGCACGTGATTACAATTTCCAAATTTGTTGCAGACAGCTTGAGCCGCCCTCCATCTGTCGCCAACAGTACGTTTCCCAACACAGGCAATGTCGAACGTGTACTGACCGCACGCCCTACAATGCTCAACCCCTTCGCCAAATTTTCTTGCAAAACAGTAACTTTCATCACCACTCCAAATTAATTGTTGTATAATCCCGCATATTCGCGTCAAGTAAGTATACCGACAATCAACTGGTGTGCAAACTTCTAGCCTGCAATGCGGTCCGACAATATCTGGGTACGTGACTCCAAACGACGCGATCATTTTGCACGCGACCCATAAATAGATATAGTTTACCTCTATGGAAATCACTCCCGCTACTCCCACAGATGCACGGCGTGTCGCACAATGCGTTGCGGCTGCCTATGGTCATTATGTGGCGCGTATTGGCATGGTGCCGGGGCCGATGCGCGAAGATTATGAAAGAACGTTGGCAGAACATTCTGTGTGGGTGGTGCGAGATGGCGAGCGTGTGGTAGGGCTTTTGGTCTTGATCGATAAACCAGAACGCCTGCTTTTGGATAATGTCGCCGTGCATCCAGATTATCAGGGGCGGGGCATCGGCCGAAAACTGCTCAAATTTGCCGAAGCCGAAGCAGCCCATCGTGGCTACCATACCATCTATCTCTATACGCACGAAAAAATGCACAAAAATATCGCGCTTTACACCCGAATGGGGTATGTCGAGTTTGAGCGACGCACGGTGATGGGCTTGAAGCGAGTTTACATGGAAAAACGGTTGAATGACAATTATTAAAAAGCTAAAGAATCGGGCGGCAAAAACGAATGCGCGGATTGTGCTGCCAGAAGGAAACGACCCGCGTGTGATTGCGGCGGCGCGGATATTGGCGAGTGAGGGGGCAATTCGGCCGATTCTCATCACTAACAAATCCCCCGATCTGCCCGACGAAATCGACGTAATTGATCCCGCCAACTTTGAACAATCTGCACTGATCGCCCATACGCTTTATGAGCGGCGCAAACATAAAGGCATGACGTTGCCACAGGCAGAGTTGCAAGCCCTACAGCCGCTCACGTTTGCGACGTTGCTGCTGCATCTTGGCTTGGCAGATGGGTGTGTGGCGGGAGCGGCGCATTCAACACGTGATGTTCTACGTAACGGGCTACAGATTTTGGGAATGCGTGCGGGCGTGTCTGTTGCTAGCAGCACATTTTTGATGATTCTGCCCGATGGACGAGCGGTGACGTATGCTGATTGTGGGATGGTTCCCGATCCAACAGCCGAGCAGTTGGCGACCATCGCGCTAGCATCGGCCGAGACCCATCAACAGCTAACGGGCGAAGAACCAATTGTTGCGATGCTGTCGTTTAGTACGTTGGGGTCGGCCGAGAGTGCCAGTGTCCAAAAAGTGCGGGCGGCAACTGCCCTCGCTCGCCGACGCAACCCTGAGTTAACGATTGATGGTGAGCTACAATTCGATACGGCATTTGTTGCGGCAGTTGGCAGTCGAAAAGCACCGGATTCGGATGTTGCCGGCCGAGCCAATGTCTTTATCTTCCCCAATCTCGATGCGGGCAACGTCGCCTATAAAATCACCGAGCGCATCGGGAATGCACAGGCTTTGGGGCCACTCATTCAAGGGCTATCAAAACCAATGCACGATCTGTCACGTGGCTGCAAGGCGGAGGATATTGTGCTTGTCAGTACAATTTGCGCGCTGCAAAAAAATTGAGAACGTCGAATGAACTTCCATTGGCCTATTCAACTAAGCGGATTTTCCCACAAAATAAGTGCCGACCAGTTGTCGGAGCGTGGAAAAATAAAGAATTCGTGTAGCAGTTTGACGACGCGAAAGCCATTGCGAAGCTGAACGGAGAGTGTTGGGTCAAATAGCTCTCTGATGATTACTTTGTCAACATATTCGTGAATGGTTAGGCGGTCACGATGGTCAGCATAGCCGGGCAGAACGGCGGCCGCTGCAAATCCTTTTTTGTGACTCTCTGTCACTTGATTTTTACGCCAGCGATAAATCTCTCGCGCAATGCCGCGACCGCGATAGTTAGGATGCACGGCGATGTCGCTGCCCCAGTAATATGCGCCCGCGCTGTCGTGGCGTGACTCATCATTCTCATCGTACAACAAGTCGCTTTCTGTGGAGGGTAGATTGTCAAAGTCAATGTTGGTAAAAATGCCTGTCCCCATCCCGACGACTTGCTCTCCATCAAGGACAACCACCGTCCCCATTGGATAAATTTCAACCAGCTCCTCAAAATCCTCTGCTACATGCTGCTCGCTGGGCGGCATATCTGGAAAGCAAAGGGTGATTAGGTCTGCAACTGGTTGGCACAATTCAGGTGTAAGTGCGGTATAACGCAAAGAGGTCTCGTCTTCTATACTCATGCCGACCATTTTAACGCACACCAGCACATTTTGCTCTTCTGAAAAAACAGCCGCTGCAAGTCGTTCGCTCTTGTGTCATTGTCCGATTTGTCTTAAAATAGTCGTAAGATTTCCATTGGCGTATTCAATATGATAACGAACGTTCGTGAAGTAGACTCTCCTTATCGTAGCAGCATGGAACATTTGCTAGCTGCACTAAACAGCATTGATTTGCGTGTACGCTGGGCTGTCGTGCGAGCACGCGCCAATGGATTAAACCCTGATAATCAATTTCGCGGATTGTTCGTAACTGATGAGCAGATCGACCAACTCTTAGCGCATGAAGTCGGGCATCACGTGTGGTCTTCAGTCAATGGGCAGACAACTGATGCAATGCGACGTGGGCTAACAGAAGGAGAGACCGCGGTTGCGACAGCACGAGCCGAATGGGTGGCTCGCACCCGTGATGGCTTCTTCCGATTACAGGCGTTGATTGATGAGTTTGAGTTGAGTGATGCAGAGGTCGATGCGCTGCTGATTGCGTTCGCGCCCGAAGTTGATCTGCGCTATGAGCGGCTCTATGCGTTTTTGCAAGATGACGTGACGCGTAAACGGCCGACCGTTCACCTAATTCTCAATTTGCTGACGACTTCATTTGCAGAGCAGTTGCGTCTGCGAACTTTGTTTGAGAGCAACAGCCGCTTGGTGCGTTTTGGCTTGATTGAGTGCTATGGGGAGGATGGGCAGCCGCTGCTATCACAATTTGTTCGGCCGACCCCTCGCATTACAGCCTATTTGCTAGAAAATGATGGTGTTGATGAGGCGATTGAACGCCATGCACGACTACATTCTGCACCATTTGAGGTACTCGCGGCCGACTATTTTTCCCCCGCACTGACCCAGTATCTGCAACAAACGGCCAAACGCGCCCCGCTTTTTGCCCTGCGTGGCAAATATGGGGTTGGCAAATGGGCGGCCGCGCAACTTATTGCCGATGCAATCGATAGCGATCTACTGCGGATTGATGTCACGACGTTACATGAAAGTGATGTGGGTCTCTACAAAGGATTGCAGCTTGCACTACGTGATGCACGTCTCAACCAAGCTGTTGTCTATGTGGCGGGGTGGGATACGTTGCTCAAGGATGACAAGCCACCCAGCGCGATCTTGCACATGCTGTTGACGTACCCGTACTGTGTTATTACAGCGGGGGAGTCGCAGTGGCAGCCCATCGAGAGAGAGATTAATCGGCCGATCCTCGCCCTTACCCTGACCCCACCTGCCTTTGCTGAACGCTTGACGCTGTGGCAACGGCTGACCTCAGCAGACAAGCTGGCAAAAGATGTTAATTTGCACAACGTTGCAACCCATTTCCGCTTCACGCCGGGACAGATCATTGACGCGGTTGCCACCGCCCGCGATACGGCGACGTGGCGCGATGAAGTCATTCGGCAGCAAGATTTGCTAACGGCGAGTCGCTTTCATTCTAATCAGCGACTTTCGTCTGTGGCGGTCAAAATCACGCCGCGCTATGGCTGGTCAGACATCATTTTGCCGGCCGATACGCTGGCACAACTGCATGAGGCGGTGGCGATGGTTAAGCAGCGGCCGATAGTCTATGAACAGTGGGGATTTGAGCGCAAGCAGTCGTTGGGTAAAGGGATGAACGCGCTGTTTGTTGGGGATCCGGGGACAGGGAAAACGATGTCGGCCGAGATCGTCGCCAATGATCTCGGCCTCGATCTCTACAAAATCGATCTCTCGATGATGGTTAGCAAATATATTGGCGAGACAGAGAAAAATATCGGCCGCGTTTTTGACGAGGCGACCACTAGCAACGCCATTCTCTTTTTTGACGAGGCCGATGCCATTTTTGGCAAACGCTCAGAGGTCAAAGACAGCCATGATCGCCACGCCAACATTGAAGTTAGCTATTTGCTGCAACGAATGGAGACATTTGATGGTGTCGTCATTCTCGCCACCAACTTACGCGCTAACATCGACGAAGCATTTACGCGCCGTCTGCACTTTGCGATCCAATTTCCTTTCCCAGACATTGAAGATCGTGAACGAATTTGGCGCGTCACATTTCCAAGCGAAACACCACTGGCAGCGAACATCGACTTTTCGCTGTTGGCGAGGCGTTTTCGCTTGGCAGGCGGTAGCATTCGCAACATCGTTTTGGCCTCCGCCTTTATCGCAGCCCAAGCAGGCGCGGCACAAGTCGAAATGCAGCATATTCTGCACGCAGCTCGCCGTGAACATCAGAAAATCGGCCGACTTATCAAGGAACATCTATTTCAATGGAGTGGATCATGAAACAGAAAAAAGACCAAAAACGCATTCAACCAAAGCTGAGTTCTCGCGGTAAACCAGCGAAAACACCAACGCCGTTGACGCTCAACACGATTCAGACAAAATTGGATACGCCAACATTGCTACAAATGCAGCGTGAACTAGGCAATCAGGCGGTGCAACGTTTTCTCGTCCAGCGTCTTGCAGGGGAAGAATCCTTTGTCGTTGAGGACGAACTTTCAAGCCAAATTCAGTCCAAAGTTGGCAGTGGGTCAACTGTCGGCGATACGTCTGTCGCGCAAAATGTCAGCACGCTCACCGGTGTTGATGTAACCGATGCAAAGATGCAGATGGACAGTGATCTGCCTGCCCAAGTTGGAGCCAAAGCGATGGCGGTTGGGGATACTGTGTTTGTGGGGTCGGGTCATGATTCGGCCGAGACCGTCGGACATGAACTCGCGCATGTCGCCCAAAACAAGACTGGCAATGCCCCTGCGCTGCAAGCGTCGGGACTGACCGTCACCGCTGCCAATACATCTTACGAAGAGTATGCTGATTCAGTCGGCGCGATGGCAACACAGTCTAGCAGCCAAATGGAGCAAGCAGCTCAAGCAGAACAGTTTTCTCTGCAACGTACTGGTGAGGAGGAAGAAATCGCATTGCAACGTGAAGGGCTAGATGAGGAAGAGATGGTGCTGCAACGCGAGGAGTTAGATGAGGAGGAGATGGCGTTGCAGCGCGAGGAATTAGATGAGGAAGAGATGGCATTGCAACGTGAGGAGTTATTAGATGAAGAGGAGATGGCGTTACAACGCGAAGACTTAGATGAGGAAGCGATGCTGGAATGATTGAGTACACATTTGTTTTACCACAGGGGTACGTGGATGAGCGCGGTCAGTTGCATCGGAACGGCCGAATGCGAATGGCGACCGCACTAGATGAGATTCAGCCGGGCAACGACCCTCGCGTGCAGCAAAATGAGCGTTATTTGCCCATCATTCTACTGTCACGTGTTATCACACAACTTGGGCAACTGCCATCTGTCACCACTGAGGTGGTTGAGCAACTGTACGCGATTGACCTTGCCTATTTAGAGGACTTATATCAGCGTATCAACACACCGCAACCAATCATTGCTGGAACGGTTTGCCCTTACTGTAACAGCCCATTTCAACTACAAGTTGCACCAATTGTTTAGAGTAGGAGGGCGCATTCATGCGAACACACAAACAACAATCTTCCCCACAAAAACACAAACGACAAAAAAGAACAGAGACAAAGCGTGCGCCAAAAACACCCGTAGGCTTACAGTTAGCTGGCGCATCTCCCCAAGAGATGCTACAGATGCAGCGGCTACTTGGCAATCGACAAACCTCTGCCTTGATACAGCGTGAGGCATCATCGCCACAAGGCCAAGCCAAAAAGACAGAGTTTGGCGAGTACTGGATCGTGCCGGACAATACAACTGAGAGCTACGAGGCAGATGGGGAACAGATCGCAGAAACGACCTTTAGGCAGGTCGAGGAGATGTGGAATGCGTTTAAGGACGACAGTGGACAAATTGTGATCGATGAGAAAGATGCCGCTGGCGTAGCACATAATGGTTTCAAGGCGCAAGTATTGGAACGGCTTGGCATGTTGATTTCGGGGCCGGTGGGTCGCGCTTTACTCTTGCGCTTGATGTATGAGGAAATGGATACGGTGACAATTCGGCCGATGCTCACACAGCAAGAAGTCGATGAGGAAACCATAACGCCAGTCGAGACCGATTTGGTCATTGAGCTTGACCCTGAATTGAAAGATGAGCGCATTCTCGCGCATGAGGCAAACGGCCGACCGCTGACCGAACCCGCCTATGGCATTCTAGGCTATGAACTGCTCTTTGCTGAAAACCATATCGATGGCTCAAATAAATGGGCAATCCCGCCAACTGACCCCGCTTTTGAAGATGCAGACACACATGCACAACTCGCCGGCACAAGTGTAGGCGAGATTTTGATACGGGCAGAAACGCAGCGAAGCAAGTAGGAAACTATTAAGAACGTACCGCAGACATCCCTATCTGCGAGCCAATCGCAGGCAGAGATGTCTTCTACTTTGTCCGCGTCAACGACCAGTCATCCAAAAACCAACCGTTGTTTGCCTGTAAAAGCGGTGCGTCTAATTCAAGCCCCACCTGTCCATTAAAGTTGCTCGGCACGGTGAATGTAAATGTCAGATAGTTGGCGTGATCGCCACCCATTATGACCTTTGAAAACCGTGTCTCTTGATTGCCTAGCACAAGGCGCACTTGTGCTGAATTGGGGTCGGTCGCAAACTGTTTATTGCCATCATTGTAATGTGCCACGATGTCGGCATAAATCCCAACGCGCAGGGCATATTCTCCGGCCGAGAGCGAGAGCGGTGCGGCCGTTACAAAAGAAGAACGCATCGGCGCACCCCCCTTAAATATCTTCACAACCTGATCACCATCCAAAATAAAGACACCTCGCTCATCTTCTGGTAGATTGTTACGCGACAACGTGCGAACTTCAGGTCTGAAATAGGTCTCATTATAAATGGACTCTTCATTGTCTCTGACGTTTATCAATTGCCATCCATCTGGTAGTTGATATTCTTGTACGTTATCTTGGAGTGAGAAACCTTCCTCAAACGAGGGGTTTGGCAACAGATTGACGTTGAGAGGTGTCCCACTAGTTCCACTGCCAGAACTGTTATCATTGCCACTGCTGCCAGCGTTGTCATTGCCACCACTGTTACCCGTGTTTCCGCCGCCAGCGTTTGCATTTTCGTTCCCCGCGTTGCCGGTATTGCCACTGCCTGCATTGGCGTTGCCGCTGCCGGCGTTGTCATTGCCTGAGTTGCCACTACCAGAATTGGCGTTACCCGAATTGCCACTGGGGGGAGCCGCGGTCGGAGGGATCGCCGTTGGAGGGGGTGGGACAGGAGTAGGGGGAGCGGGCGTAGCGGTTGGGATCGGAGCTGGGGTGGGTGGAGGTGTCGAACGCGGCTGTGGGTCTGCATTGTCGAGCAGGCCGTCGTTGTCAGTATCGGCCCGACATGGATTTGTAAAGAGGCGCAACACCTCATCCCCATCTGTCAATTCATCCGCATCGCTATCCGGATTACGTGGGTCGGTACAGCGATTTACCTCGTCAAAGTCATTGAGGCCATCATTATCTGTATCAAATTTATTCGGATCCGTGTTGTAAATTGTCGTTTCATCAATAAAAGAGAGGCTGTCGCCATCTACATCTGCACTGGCTTCAACCGTTTGTTGCATGATGGTTGCTTCGGCCGCCTGCCTAGCTGCCTCTTCCTCCGCAGCGGCCGCTGCCGCCCGCGCAATCTCTGTCGCTATTTCATCCTGCTTCTCACGAGTCGCAATTTCAATCTCTGTGATCTTGTCGTTTGTCAAAGCGATAAATCGCGCTTCACTCGTCTGAGCTTGACTCGTCTCGTTTGCACTGACGACCGTCGCACTAGCATCAGATGTCTCTGCCTGTGCAATCGCTACTGCGGTTGCGGTTGTGGCATTGTCCACGCGCCGATCACTGGCAAATAAAAATGCCAACCAAATAATGCCAAACAGGACAATAAACGCACTTAGATAGAGATAGATGCGTGCGATTCTTGGCTTGACCTCTAAAGTTCCTCTGTTTGAAATGGCTTGGCCAGTAGATTCACTCGTCACCTCTAACTCAAATGCTCTCGGATCGATATAGCGAAACCAAGGACGTTTTCTCATTTCGACCGTGATCGGCAGCACGATCTGGTCATCCGATTCAAGCGTTCCATTAAAGCCATTGTGACTGTAGCGCAACTCATCCGCGTCATCTTTTCCATAGATGTTGTAGCTAATTTCACCATTTCCCTCGTTAAGGAGGAATAGGCTCATCTTGCGTCCATGCTTGATCGTTTTTGGATGAATGTCAACCGAGAATTTTTCAAATGGCGCAACGGTGATGGTTCCATTGAGCGCGGCGACTTGCGTTCCTGTTGTACGCGCCCGCACGCCAATCTGGAATTTGTGTCGTCCAGCCTTTGTTCGTGAACTATAGGGGGGCTTGACGATAATTTTCAGATCACCGCTATCACCAGCGTTGAGTTTGATCTCTTTCGGCCGAAGTTTAACCCAATTATCCGGAATGCTTAACACTTCCAGCGTAAAATGCTCTGTGATTTCAGTTCGATTGGTGAGCTTAACGTCGATGTTCTGCCCCAATCCACCAAACTCTTCCAGCTTAACACCGAAATTGAGCGGATTGGCCTGCAAAAGAACTTGTGTCGGTGGCGGGCCGCCTTGCTCTTGTGAGCCACCAGATAATGGCTCACCACCACCGGGAACGATGACGATACTCGGCCCCTCACCCGGTTTTGCCTCTTCGCCTTCTTCTTTTGTGACATCGATAAAACGTAGTCTGTAGGGGCCGATTCTGATGCGCGTGCTATCGTTGATGGGTTGAGCGTGGTCAGGTGCTATCTTACCTCTATTGAGATAGGTTCCATTTGTGCTGCCCAAATCGGTGATTGTCCAACCATCATTGATATAGGCGATCCGTGCGTGCTGACGCGAGACCTTGTGGTTGGCTAGAGGTATATCAACAGACTGTTGCTCATGGTCAAACTCCCGACCAATCACAAAGCTGGTTTTATCAAGCGGAACGGTCTTCGCTGGTTTCGTGGGGTGTTCGATGACCAACTGTGCAACGCTGCGCTCCGCTCGTTGTGGAGTGGGCGTAACCTCGCCCAGTGCGAAATAGCGGACGGCATTTAATTCAGGGCCGAGCGTTTCAATAATGCCACGTAGTTCACGAGCGAGTTTTTCGGCCGACGGATACCGATCCTCTCGATCTTTTTTGAGGCAGCGTTCAATGACGCGGACAATGGAGATGGGCAGGTCATGCCGATAGATGGTTGGCTGTGGGGGGGGAACCTCTGTATGATTACGCACCGCCATAGAGAGGTTTTCACTGCGAAACGGCAGTATCCCTGTCACCGCCTGAAACAGCACGATGCCTAACGAGTAAATGTCTGTCCGCCCGTCAACCTCATCCCCCAAACATTGTTCGGGTGACATGTAGTCTGGTGTGCCAAGCACCGTACCGAGCGCGGTCATTTTGTTGTCATCTTCAACGATCTTAACCAGCCCAAAGTCAGTGACAACGCCCTGTACGCCTAGCTCATTATTGATGTCAAACTTTTTGACTAAGATATTGTCAGGCTTGATGTCACGATGGATGATGTTTTTGCGATGGGCGGCAGCTAATGCTTCGGCCGCATCCGCAATAATTTTCAACGTTTGCCGCAGATCGTACGTTTTGCCTGTTCCTTCGATCTTGCGAAGATGGGCGTTGAGGTTGCCGCCCTCGACATATTCCATGACGAGATAAGGCCGTCCATTTTCTACCTCAAATTCATGAATGTGAACAACGGCGGGATGGTTGATCGTAGCAAGCGTTTTTGCTTCGCGTATAAATCGTCGTGCGAAGTTGCGTGAATCCCCCGTCGGCGCGTTCATTATCTTGATTGCGACGAGGCGATTTAGCCGCGTATCTTGGGCAAGATAGACCATACCCATCCCACCATGTCCGATTTCGCTCTTTATCGTGTAACGACCAATTTTTTGCTCTCTGGAAGCCATGATGCCCCTTATTGTTCTCCAATGTGTGCCAACAGCAATTGTACCGCAGCAAAATTACGATTCCACTCAATATTGTGCTTGGTGTTCAGTTCGATTGTGAATGCTGCGATGCCCACCTTGTTGAGATAATCTGATGCGTCTCCTGTCACCGTATAGGCTGAAAATGTGTTGTTTAGCGTGTAGTTGGCTGCCTCTGCATAGTCACTCGCATAGCGCAATGTGTCTGGATGCTGCTCGCTGTCGCACTGTCCTGTGTAAACGCCATCGGCCGAGCTATGGTAAAAGATCGCCAGCTCAGGCTCGATGCTTTCGATATAGTCACGCAACAAGACGGTTTCTACCTCTGAAAATGGAACGCTGCCCCCGCTCACCTGCCGACCGGCCCAAACCGCATCGGTGCGCCAGAGACAGTCCCAGTTACGATTGAGGTCTACTTGGTTGGCGTTTAAGCGACCTGCTGCTGTTACGAAGGGCGTATCGACGGGGGGGGTGAAGCGGCCGATTGTTCCCAATACTGCCATCTGCCCATCTGGATTGGCAACCGGAATGATGGTCAATGTCACCGTCTGTGGCAACTGCTCAGGATTGTTCGTGTAGTGATCGAGTATATCGTATGCCAATAGGATAGTGTTCCATTCTGCGCCGCCGTGAATCCCGCTCACAAGGATTAGATGTCGCTCGCCGTTGCCTAACTGCCATCCTTCAATCTCGTGTCCCCCCGTCGATTCGCCCAACGTGAATGGGCGCGAGAAAGGAATCGGCGAAGGAATTGGTGTTGGTGTGATAGTTGGAATAGGCGTGGGGGTCAAGGTGGGTAATGGCGTTGGAGGAGCCGTCGTTGGAACAGTGGTTGGTGCAATCGTTGCCACAACAGCTTCCTCCGTTTGACAACCAATCATGAGTCCGAATAAAAGAATGAGACCAAACGCCCGTTTTAGCATAGTAACGTAACTAATCATCGCAACATGGAGATGGCACAACGCGCTGTGATTCGTCAAAATTTGGATCGATGATGATGAGTTTTGAATTGGGAGGTTCTTCGCGGTTACCAGACTCATCTATGGCTGCGACTAACAACAGATGTAACCCCTCCGCATCAGCGGGCAACCCCTCCGTCAAATCATCATTGAGGCGCGGCGGGGATTCGCCTGCTTTTATCACAAGCGGGTCTGTGTATGTATCCCATGTTTCCCCGCTATTTAGACTATACTCAATCTTGGCTAGGTCAGGTGCGCGGGAGGATAGAAAAACGACGACATCGCCCAGATAGCTATACGCATCGAACGCATCGCCACGCACGCTAATATGTGATTCGGGGGCGACAAAGTCGGCAATTGGTGTTCCCATGAGCGCACAGTGTCCCGGTTTTTCAGTGTAGGCAATGGCGAACTTTTTGCCTGTTCCTTCCTGTGTGGTCAAAGTCGTTTCAAGCGGTTTGTACGGTTCTCTTTCGCTGCTCTTCCACCAAATTTGCAGGGTTGATTCTTCTAGGTAGGGAATCATCTGCCCTGTTGTCTTATTCAAACGAAGCAGGTTTTCGTCGGCATAGGGTAACTCAATGCGAATTGGTTTATTAAACTGTTTCACTGGTGTGCCTTCTTCATCAAAAACGGACAGCGCACACCCTTGCCCTAACCCTGCCCGCTCGGCCGTCGGCTCCGGGTCGGGTGCCCAAACCCAGTTGATCGTTCCGTTACGTGGCAACGCGCGGGAAGGCGCACAGCCAGAAGGAGCTTCCCCCGCGCCACCCGTTCCGCCTGTTCCACCAGATGGGAAAATGCCACCCCCATTGCTGGGTATCTCACCAGAGAATCCACCCATTGGATGAATCCACAGATAGCGACTGACCATGCCAGCATTTGTGTAGCCAAACTTATCGGAATTTTCGGCCCATGGGTCGAAGGGATATTCGGCCGATGGAATAAATCCAAATGGATCAACCTTCTCATACTTATCAAATCGGCCGTTTCGGTCTGCATCAAAACGCACCTCAAAATGCAGATGGCGACCCGTGCTGTAACCAGTATTCCCCATTGTGCCGATTCGCTCTCCCTGCTCAATCCGTTGACCTCTCCTACCTCGCATTTCTTGAAAATACGTGTCGTCCTCCAAATGCCAATAAGCAGTTAAGTACTTTCCCACATCTGGAATCTCATGCTCGATCCAAATAAACAGCCCCCCCGATGTCTCATCTCTTTTGGCATCGAGAATTGTTCCACTAGCCGCTGCCAAAATAGGTGTTGTCGGTTTGTCGTAGGCGACAGGCGAATAGTCAATGCCGGGGTGACCGCTGTATGATGTGGGGCGCAATGAGCCAAAATAAGGCAACACATGGCCACCCATCAATGGTTCTGCATCCTCCTTCCCCTGCGTCACATTGCCAGCCGTTGGGGCAGGGTAGAGAGGATAAAAGTGGTCGAAGTAAGAGTTGATGCGGCCGCCATTGCTGCTTGAACGATTGGCGAGCCGAAACTGCTCGGCCGTTCCGCCCGGCTCATCGTTCGTGCCATTGTAAGGAAAAGGCAAGTCGAGAAACTGATAAGGTGTTGGTGCCGCGACGCTTGGTGGTGCTTCTTCCACCGTTGGTGCGCCTTCTACGATAACGTCTGGTGCGCTGACAACAGGCTCGCCCACCTCAATTGCTGAATCGGCCGCTTCAACACGTGGGGTTGCCACAATCACAGAAGGATAGGTTGCGATCACGCGGCTCTCATCACAATCCGCGCCGCGTGCGGGAAAGTCGGTGTAGGCTGGGCGACGATAGGGAGGGGGTGCAAATGTGCTTGGAAACAGCGAAATAATCAGCCCCAAAATCACAAAAATGGTCACAAATGGTAGCCAGATCGGGATGAATGGTGGCACATTGAGCGTGCCGTATTTGCGCTTCTTTTGACCTTTGGGCGAGGTGACGATTAGAACAAATGGGATGTCGTTTTCTTTGCCAAAAAAAGGGCGCGATTGGGCTTTCAACTTGAACGCTTGCAGGGCGCGACTGCCCGCAGCGACGGCAAACGGTTCGGCCGATGTTGCCTCCCACGTGACCTCCTCCTCTGGTTCAAATGTGACTTCATACTCGCTGTCAGTGTTTCCCTGATTGCTCACCTGCACGCGGCATAGCTTGCCATGTCGCAGCGTGGATGGCGACTGCATCTCCACCTCAAACTTTTCAACGATGGGAAAGTTGAGCGTCGCGTGCAGCGTAATAGATTCGCTGTGATCGTCCGCCATGTATCCCAAAATGCCAAGTGCTTGGGAGCCGGAAAGTCGCTGCCCAGCCGGCCAGATTTCTATCTGGATAACAAATCGCTCACGCGGGGAGAGCGTGACAACCTCCTCCGAAAATAATAACCACTCGCTAGGAACGCCGTCAGCCGCCAATTGTAAAGTTTGTAGCGTGTCGGTCAGATTTTCAAGCCCGACACGAACGGTCAGCGTGCGGCCGACGCGAGCTTCAAGTACGGTTGGGTTGATGCCCATGCGAAAAATTCTGCGTGGGCTGACTTGATAGGAACTCATAATTTATTAGCGATAGTTTTCTAGCACAGCCGTGACTGCTCGTATGGTGGAGTCTATGTCGGCCGAGCCATCCGCATGATTCGACACAAGCACGTAAACAGCAGGAACACCTTTTGTGCTTGCCAGCCAATCCGTGATATCGCCAGTGACACCACCACCACTGCTAACCGCAAAGTTGCCGCCATCCGCATAGATGGTCGCCAATTGCTGAGATTCTGTGGTTGCGCCACCACAGCCGCCGGGTATCACGCTGCCTCCCGCTGCACCCAGCACGATAACCCCCTTTAGTGAATTATTGTTGACCAGATCTTCTACAACACGTGATTCAGCCTCTGACAGCGGCTCGCCACCACCTGCTCCCGATGCTAAACCACTGGGGTTCCTCACCCATTGACAGTCGAAGTTGCGATTGAGGTCAACGCCTCTGCTATTGTAGCGTCCATCACGTCCGCCTATGTCGGAGGGTGAATCTGGGTTTAGATCAGAAATGATATAGAGCGTGCTATCCTCTGGCACAAGCTCTCTGTTTGCGTCGAAATGCGTTTCGACGGCCTCCGCAATCTGCACTGTGCTGGGGGCAGAGCCGCTGTGGATTCCTCCGATCAGTAAAAAAGCGTTTTCGCCTCTGCCCAACGTGGTGAGAAGTAGACTCTGTCCGCCGAACGTTGTCCCAATCGGTTCGTCAATGACTGGCTCCCAACTGACAATTGTTTCCCCGACCTCTGGCAGCCCTGAATTGGTTCCTGTATCCGCCCCTGTACCACTGTCTGCGCCACTGTTTACAGTACCACTGTCTGTGCCGCTGTTTGCATCATCTGGTGTCGTTGCTGCCGCGTTATCGTCCGTTGTGTCAACAGGGTCTACACCTTCAAGAACAACATCTGGATCGTCACCTGTTGTAGTGTTGTTATCCCCCACAGCAGGGTCAGATGTATTTCCATCTGAAGAGATACCAACTGCACCTGATGAGCCGGGCCCCGTTCCTTTCAATCGTTCAAGCTCTCGTTGCGCGGCTTGCAACGTTCGCACCTTGCGACAGGCCTGCGTCACCACATTTTTGACCGCTCTCGGCAACCACTGGATAAGTGAACAGGCTGTTTCGGCCTGTCGTAGCTCTCCATCAACGATGCTGAGTTCTTGATCGATCTGTGCAGCAGTCAAATTTTGGCTATCATAATTCACTGTATCGGAAGACCCGGAGAATCTAAAAACAAGTGACAAGATCAATAACGACAAGAGCGCAACACCCCCGATAGCTAGATAAAGCGTGGGCAACTTGGGCTGAACGAGCAACGTCCCGCGCTGTTTGCGTTTGTCCCCTGCTGTTGTTCGCACCGTCATATCAAATGGGTAACGCTCTTCTTTGCCAAACCAACTGCGCTCATGCACAGACAATTTGACGGGGATAGATTGCTCCTCACCGGGGGCAACTTCCACAACAGGGTCTACAATGTCATAGTCGATAGCGGCCGTTTGGTCGCGCCCCGTAACGCGATAGTTAACCGCAACATTCCCCTCATTTTTGATGATCACTTGCGTCGTCTTATTTTGTTTGACACGCTGCGGCTGCATCTGAAATGAGAACTGTTCAAACGGTGTGACAATGATGCGCCCATCCATCTCGCCGACCTTGCTGCGTGAACGATTGGATGCTACAAGCACACGAAAGGGATGCTCTCCCGCGTGTAGGCGGCTATGCTTTGGCGCATGTACGGTCAGCGTCACGCTGGTGCGCTCTTTTGGAGCGAGTGCAACGGTGCGATGTGAGAGATCGACGCGCATAGACTCACTGTTATTTTTGACCTTCAGACTGTAGTCGCCGTGAATCGGCCCAAGATTTTGTAAATTGACGATGATCTGCTCTGACTCACCGGGATCAAGACGTAGCTGGTTGGGCAACAGTTGGACGAGGATGCGCTCTTGAGGGGGAGGGGCGGCCTTACGCTTGGGGAATGCACCGTGCATTCTGGCGACCCGGTTGCGTTCTTCGGCCGATGCCCCCCGCCTATCTGTGCGTGGATCATCCACCAAATCATTCTGACGAACCGCATCACTGCCACGTACCCGTGACCCGTCAGGCAAGTCAATCAAGGTCTTATTCTGGTTTGTGCCATCACCCTCACCAACGCGCCTACCGGCCGAAGGATCAGCCACATCTTTATATTGCTCATCAAACTCTTCCATTAAATCTTTATCGACTAGAACGGTTTTTTTATTCTTGCTCTTTTTGGTCATCTTTGCTCTCTTTTGAACTGTCAGCACTAAACTCTTGCCCATCCCGTACTGTGCTAGCTCTGCTTGTGTCAACGTTGCCGCGATTGCTTCTAACGCCTCTGACATCTCCATGCCGTTTTGGAAACGCTGTTCACGCTCTACCGCCAGCGCACGAACAAGCACCTCGCCGACGCGCACTGGCAAATGTGCGGGAATCGTGACATCTGAATTTGCAAAATGCGCGTTGACAAACTTAGCTTCTGTCCGCGCCTGAGACGGCTTATGCCCCGTCGTCAATAAGTATAATACAACACCTAGCGAAAATATATCAGTACGACTGTCGAGCGTGTGTCCATAAACGGCTTCAGGCGACATGTAGGGCAGTGTCCCCTCAAAGACAACTGTGCCGGGATCAAGTTCAGCCTGCGCCATCTGCGCCATCCCCCAATTTGTCAGGATCACGCGCAATCCTAGCGAATTTCCCTCTTCTAACCGCACCAGCATATTCTCCGGCCGAACTTCCCGATGGAGAATGTCGTGTGCATGAGCATGGTCTAGCGCAGAAGCTATTTGCGCTGTGAGCAGTAACGCCTCGCTTAACTTGAGACGTGAGCGGGTCATGTAACCGCCGAGCGTGCCTGTTTCGATAAACTCCGCAATCAGAGCGGGTCTTTGCTCAAATTTTTGCACCCCATAGATTTGAATGATCGATGGGTGTTTTAGTTCAGAAACCGCTTTTGAGACCTCAGCAAACCATTTGTGAAGAGCCTTGTTTTTCGAGTGCAACACGTTGACCGACACGAGACGTTGTGATTGATGGTCGATGGCGCGATAAACTGTGGCAATACTCCCTGTGGCAATTTGCTCCTCAATGGTGAAACGGTCGCTGATCATCAGACTTTGAATTGGAGCTTATAATTTGTGTGAGCAGGCTTGTGTCGATTGATCAACTGCTTTACCAAATTGGGATTGTACTCCTCCTCTGTGACAGGCAAACGCACAATAAAAGAGACAGGGCGTTCGGCAAAAAAGGTGCGATTTGCCTCAAAGATAGGATGCCCGACATCATTCATGTCAATGATGATCGGTTCGAGACCGGTGTAAATTGTCAGAAGGCGCGTCAACCCTTGCTTTGTGCCGCGTAGGGCAAATAGCTGATACGCTTCACGGAGAAACATGCGTCGTTTTTCGACTGGCCACGAGAAATCAAACACGATATCGTACCACGCCGCGAGCCATGGCAAGAAGTCCGGCGGTGATGTATTTGGGCTAAGGAACAGGTCAAAGCTATCGGCCGTCCACTCAATCGGCAACAGAATCGCCTCAAACATACCGAGCATTTTAACGATGAACGGCGACTCACGGTAAATCTGTGGCAGATAGTTGATCAGCCGCTGGCTTTCGCGGTCTAGGCCCGGCGGCGGTTCAAATGGCTCTGGCTCGTCTACTTGCTCAGAGATTGGCAGGTCTGGCGGGGGAATATCGTCAGGCGGTGATGCACTGCTTGGTGGCTTTTCGGATGTCGCGCCATCGGTTGTAGGCTCACTACTATCATCCGCAACTTGTTGTTCTGGTTTCTTAGGGGGCGGTGGGGCTTGAGATAACTCCGCATCGTCAGCGATCGTTCTCAAATCATTGTCCGAGGGCGGCGGTTTGGGTGGCTTCGGCCGCTCAACATTAATGACAGAGATCGTCATGTGAAAAGCCAAAATCGAGATGCGTGACTTTTCTGTGATTTCGATTGAACGATGCGGCGGTATAGGCTTCCGATCAACGCGCGTACCGTTGCTGCTGCCTACGTCAATGATATAACAACGATTCTCGGTGCAGTCGATTCGAGCATGTGAACCAGAAACGTTGGAGGCTGGCAGAGTGATGTCGTTGTCATCTTCTCGGCCGATCGTCGTGCTGCCAACGGGCAAACGCACGGTCTTAAACAGCTTCTTACTGTGGTAGATATTAAGCTGAAACGTGAATTTGAGCTTAGACATATTCAATCTCAACAGTATGGAAACCAGATGCAACGAGACCGTAGGGTTTCACCACGTCTATCAGCTTGACATCGGGGCCGCGTGCCTCGCCCGCGATATTGCTTTGATACATCTTGAACTCGACGGAGCGCACACCGTCAATCCCGTGTAGCGCATAGAAGATGTCGGCGCGATTGATGGTGCGGCCGAATTCCCAGCCCTTCCCATCGTAGCCACCGATGACGGGATTGATAAAGCTATAAAGACGGTCTAGCGCCTGTTCTTGAACGACTTTGCCATCTGCTTCGGGCTGTATGCCCAAAACAGCTTGGATTGCCACCCCGTGATAGGTTGGTGTCCGCACATCCAGATGAACGGTCAAGAGACGACGTGCGTCGAGATAGTCGGTGATGCGCTCGATAATTTCGGGCTGTAACGCGAGATCGGCCGGGAATAGACGGCGGCGCGGCTCGCGGATGTCGGGAATGACCATCACAAAGACGCGATTATCTTGCACACGACCATCGTCAATTGGTCTTGGGTGCAGACAGCGAACGCGGCCGACTGCGCCCGGCAGTGCCTCCTTTGCCAAAAATTCAAAATCAGACTCAGTGACAGCACGCTGTTGTGAACGCAACAGTTGCGGCGCACGGACAATTGCATCCTCGACCGTTTCGGCATCCTTGCCGTTGATTGCGCCCTCCAAGTTGAGAACTTTTTCCACGTAAGGCAGAGCTGTTTTGAGCGTGTTAATCCTACCGGCGCGGACGTTGCCGATGATGCCACCCCCTGTGCGATACTGCACAAAGCGTAGCGTCGCGTTGCGCGGAGGAATCGCGCCATAGAGCTTCTGCTGACCGTTGGGCTGTCGAACGGCCGGGCCGAAGCGCAATTCGCCGTTGATGCTGTCAATCGCGTAATGCTTATACCCGCGCTGTGACTCCTCATCCCAAGAGTCAGCAAAGTCAGGCACTTCATGCCAGCGTTCGGTGGTGGCGGCCTCTGTGTCCTCATTAAGGCTAATGACTTCGAGATACTCTTTTTCTGGGTCGCGTTCCAGAATCGGCGTGTTTTGCAAGAAGAATTTTTGTCCGGCGGAGCCATCGCTGCGGCCGAGAAATTCGCTTTTAATCACGCTGCTGTGCGTCACTGGGGCAGTGCCGCCACGTGTGCTGATGATAAATTTTCGCAGCAGTGGTGAGACGGTGTAAGGCTGATACCCTTGTCGCTCTTGCCGCTCTGTCAATTCATCGAGCAAGAGTCGTATCCAGTACAGCGGCTTCTCATCATAAATGTCTTTTTCTAGTTTGAGCGACATTTCTGGGAGATGGATGCGAGTCGTTCCATTTTCAGTCAACGCACCGGTTGAGTCTTCATCTATTAGACAATCGACCCAGCGATCTGTCTCGTTGCTATATGCTTGCCAGTGATAGGGCGGAAAATTTTTGTTGACTCCCGCCCCTTGTGCCTTCGTGATCGCCATTTCGATCTGCAAAATATGATGGCTCAAATTTGACTCAAAGCCTAAATAAAAAGCATCGTTGGCAACCGGTTGAATGGAAAAGACATTGATCGCGTTGGCATCGGTGTCGTCTAGCTCTTTCGACTTTTTCGCCAACAAAGCAAAGGTGTCATGCCTGACAATCTGCTTGGTTGCATTTCCACCCTTCGGAGCCGCGATCCGTGACGCAGCGACGGTGAGTTTTGGTGGAATCACGCGCAACTCGGCCGTTGTCGTAAAGATAATCGACGTTTCATTTTCTGTTTGCGTCGTGGCGACCTCTGTGCCAAGCGGAATGGGGGTCTCGACAGGGGCGAGATCGGCCGAGAGCCAAAATGTCACCTTTGTATGGGCTGGCTCAGGCGGTGCGAGCGCGATGCCGAGAATTTCCATCATGCGGACAGCGTGCAGCAGCGGGACGCGATTGAGGCGATAGAGAATTGTCTCGGTCATCCACGCAAACAGTTCAATCAGCGTCACGCCCGGATCACTGACGTTGTGATCACTCCATTCGGGTGTGTAATGTGGAATTAATTTCTTCGCTTCATCGACCAACTCTTGAAAGGAGCGATCATCGAGCTTAATGTTGGCTAACGTACTCATAAATTATTCGCCGGGAATTAGATAAAATGGATGCACAAGACTGCGTGTATCGCGTGTATGTTTGATGAGATAGTCGATCTCGATTAGTAGTTCATTTTCGCGGTTGGGATTCGGCCGAACGCGCACCTCGGTTACATCAACTCGTGGCTCCCACATGCCAATCGCTTTTTCGACATACTCACGAGCGCGGGTTGCCGTGTCCAAGTTGTTGGGCATAAATATCAGCTCGTTGAGCTGACAGCCAAAGGTGGGGCGCATCACGCGCTCGCCAATGTAGGTTGTCAGAATGATGCGAAGAGACTGCTCGATCTCTGTTTCATTGCCGACGAGGGCAATTCGCCCTTGTGCATCAAGCTCGGGCGGAAACGCCCAGCCTCTTCCAATTAATTTATCAAACATAGTTAGTTGTTGTGCGCCATTGGCTGACCGGGATTTACCACAGTGATGACTCCTCCCCAATTGCACATAACTTTACAGGATTGATTGACGATAGGAATCGTGCCAATCGTACCAAGTGGTGTTCCGGGAAACCATGGACTCATCGTCATCGGGATGCAAGGTTGCGGCGTACCCTGTGCCGCTGCAACTGCTGGATTGCTGGGCGTGACGCAGAGGCCAAACGGCCGAATGTTAACCTGTGGCTTGTGATCCATGATCGTCGCCACAGGTTGACTACCGGCATTGACCATTGCTTTTGGCAAAACGCCCAATGCGGATGGAACTGTACCAAATGAGCAAGTCAGTGTTGCATTGTTGACAACTGTTAAAGTCATAATGTTTCCTAGTTGATATTGACGGGCTTACCTTTGATATTGATGGGGCCGGTAGCCGTAATGTCAATTTTCTTTGCGTCTAGCTTCATCTCTGTTCCCGCTTTAACGCTGATGCTTTTTTTTGCTGTCACCTCAATATCGCCTGTGCTTTTGATCGTGATTTTCTTGCCGTTGTCATCCATCTCGATCTCATGTCCCCCCTTCGACTTGATGAGGATTTTCTTCTCCTTGTCATCAACGGTAATAATGTGACCGGCGGCAGTCACGGCTTCGATTTTGTTTTTCTCTGACGTTTCAAAGAGCGAGATTTTATGCCCAGAGCGCGATTGCCAGATGCGCGTTTTGGGCTGATCGCCGTCCGTGCCGGCTTCCGGCGGCAATGGATGCTTACCATTCCACACGCCGCCCAACACGAGCGGCTGGTTGATGTCGCCATGTTCAAACGCGACGATCACCTCATCATCGACATCGGGGATCATGTAGCCACCCGCCTCTGGACCTGCCCCCGCGCTGACGACCCGCGCCCAATCACTTTCGACATCATCCGCCATCCATGGAAACTTCAGTTTGACACGCCCCCATTTATTCTCGTCGTTGACGTTGGTGACTTTGCCGATCACAACGCTTGGCCAGCGATGGATTCTACGTTCGGGTGCGATCTCTTCAGACAGCGTGCCTGTGCGTGCGCCGCGCACGGCGAAGTTTGTGCGTAGCCCTGTCGTGGTGTAGGTGTGGCGAGCGCGGGTGATTAGGTAGTCGCCTGAGAGTCGTTTGCCGAGTGCTTTTATTTTGAGAAATCGGCCGGCTTTGAGATCCGGCCGACGGAAAGCCGAGCCTTCTGCCTGCACATACGCACCGCTAAACTCATCAAGCCGAGCCTGCGCGAGGACGTTCGCCTCAGCCTGAGAGATCACGGGTTGATCGACCACGACAAATTTGCCCTTGCCAAAGCTAGAAGCCCATTGAGGCCCTTTTTTCTCCGGAATTTGTGGGTAAAGTTTTCCGCTGTTCCCAGAGGCTTTACCGATGATTGGGGCTTGTTTGGCTACATCCCATCCTCTGACAAAGACTTCATCAACCTGTTCTGCCAGCGTCACACGTGGATAGAACGTTTGTAGCTCAAATCCCCACGTGATCTCCATCCCGCCACCCCCTTTTGGTGGCGCACGAAAAAACAGCTTGCCCTCATCGACAAAACATTCATAGCCAATGCGCCATGCTCGATGGGTCAGGAAGGCGAGGTCAGATTGGTTGTCCTGATAGATATGTTCGTAAACAATAGAGGTTGCTTCGACTTGGGCTGATAAACCCGCCTTGCTCGCAAACTCGTTTGCCAAGTCGCTATCTTTCTTATTCAAATGCGCGGTGCTTTTCAGCTCACGAAACATGCGGTGAGAATTATCATACCCGCGCACCTTCATGCGGGCATTCATGCCATCGTTGAACTCTGGCTCTAACGACGTGATCTCTCCTTCCGCTAGCTTAAATTTTTTACCCTGCTCATCGTTGGCCTCAATCTTCACCTTTTTTGTCAGATTGAGCGTGCTTTGGTCGAGGACTTCTAACGAGCGTGTATCAGAGAGCGTGATCGTGAACATGTCAGGTAAATGGACATGTTGATCCACGACGACGCTCTGAATCGCACTTGAGAGGTGGGGAGGTAGCTCTTGTCCATCAACGGAGACAAAAATTTGTGTCGTAAGCGTTTGTTTGGTAGCCATTAATCGAGTGCAGGAATGTTTAAAATCATCCCTGTACGCAGAAGATGCGGGTTTGAGATGTCATTATAGCTGGCGATTTGCGGCCAGCGAGTCGCATCTCCATAGGTATGCGCCGCGATTAGGTCGATGCGATCTCCTTGCTTAACTCGCCAAACTTGCTCTGTCGGGCCGCCGCCAGACGTTGGATTTTGCGCCCCATACTTGTAATTATCGAGATACTGGGTCAGCGTCACTGTCACTTCTGCCCGCACAGGTGTGCCGTTTGGCTTAAACAGCAAAAACTTCTGCGACATCGTTTTAATGACGGCAATAAACTTAAATGGCCCCCATTCAAATGCAACATAAGGGGGAGGAACCTTTTTGTCCTTGTGTTCTTTGTATTCAGGTGAGTGCTTGGGGTTCATCAACTCCCACATCTTGTGCATCTCATCCCCAACATCCTTGCCGCTTTCGTACCCGTCAAATATCAGCTTGAGCTTGAGATTCTGAGGCCCCATTTTCTTTAGATAGACCTTTGGAACTGTGCTGGAGTTTTCGGGGTCTTCGCCAAAGGTGTTGGTCTTTGTGATGGTGTATTCATGTGGATTGAAATAACAGTTAACGCCCGGGCCTGTCTGGCCTGACCCTTCTTTGTCCGTACAGTACATACGTGCTTTGGTTAGTTTGTTGAGTGACATGGTTGCTCCTAATGACGATTCTCGCGTTCATATTCTACAACTAAACGGCGTTTAAGTTGATGGTAGATTGTTTCCGCGATTTCGTCTAGATCGATGTCATCTTTTTCTTTGTCCTCGTCTGATGTGCCGGCTGCGCTATCGGCCGCTGCCTTTGGCGCAAGATCGGCGGGCGTATTGTCTGCCACGCCTGATTCAGGCATCCGCTGAATAAACTGTGCAGCGGGAGCCTCTGTGGGTGGCGGTTCCCCAACCAAATCCCATAAATCAGATGGCAACTCCCCGATCTCAGTCTGCACCGCTGTTGGCTCAGATAGCTGCCGCTGGATGCGTGGCGGGGGTGTTGTCGGTCGTTTGCGACGTGGCGGAATGAGTGGTGGCGATGGTTTATCTGCTTGTTGATCCGCTTGTCGCAACACAGTTTTAATCTGATCGTCGCTTGCGCTAACTGTATGTCGTTCAACTGGAGCGCGTTGAGCCATTTGCTCAACGACGGAGGCTGGTTCAATTTTCACAGGCCAAACTTTTTCTAAGGGCAATGGTTGTAGATTACTTGGGTCTGGCGAGTAGTCGAGAGGCGAATTTCTTAGCTGAGGCTGTCGTTGTATGAATGTGTCTTGGCGTGACTGAACCGCTGGCGTTGCGATTGACGGCCGATTTGTTTGTTGTGTTGTTGGCTGCTCTCTTTTTGTAGCTTGAGTCGGTTGTCGCTGCACAGATTGAGCGAGCGTTGGTTCAACTTGACGTTGAGTTGTTTGTTGGGAAGTAGGGGCGGCCGATTGACCAGCAAAAGGTTGTGGTTGTGCAAGTTGTTGTTGAACTGGTTGTTGTTGAATGGAAGAGGGCTGAGAGAAAGAATCTGTTTGTGATTGTGCAACCTGACTTTGAACTGGTCGGGCAAAAGTTGGTTCAGGTTGACGTTGAATGGGTTGTTGGAAAGTAGGAGCGGTCGATTGACCAGCAAAAGGTTGAGGCTGGGCAACTTGCCGTTGAATGTTAGGTTGCGGCGAGAAAGAATTTATTGAAGGTTGAGCAACCTGACGTTGAATGGGTTGTTGGAAAGTAGGAGCGGCCGATTGACCAGCAAAAGGCTGAGGTTGAGCAACTTGACGCTGAATAGAAGGTGGTGGCGAGAAAGAATCTATAGGAGGTTGAGCAAATTGCTGCTGAATCGGTTGAGCAAAAGTTGGCTCAAGTTGACGTTGAATTGGTTGTTGCGAAGTGGGAGCGGCCGATTGACCAGCAAAAGGTTGAGGTTGGGCGGGTTGCCGCTGAATGGTAGGTTGAGCAACCTGACGTTGAATTGGTTGTTGGGAAGTAGGAGCGGCCGATTGA